>NZ_WTPY01000001.1 GCF_011378905.1 Paraglaciecola sp. 20A4
CATCATTGCACCTAATGCTGTTATGAAATTGATCATAACACCTCTTATTAGGTGGCCAAATTAACTATGCCACTACACCCTGTGTCAAGCAGAGGGGGGGGGGCAGAAAATAATCCGAAACGGACGGAATCTTCAGGGATATTAACTCAAGAAAAAAGGGTAATTTTAACTTCTATCTGAATCACTAAAATTAACTGTTCTCAAAAAACTGGACTTAAGTGTTGTACTTTGTTGGCAGTACATCGTAAAGCAAGTATATATTATAAGAAAAATAGATAGCTAAAAGTAAAAAACCTTCTCTTCTAAAGATATATCCACCTTTACTAGATCTGTATAGCATCATTAGTAATATAAGAGTTGATGCTAGCATTATTGGCCAGTCTCGGGTCATGACTTCGACAGGAATAGATGTTATCGGCGCAATCGCACCGGTAAGACCAACCACCCCAAGAATATTGAACATATTTGAACCGATGAGATTACCAATCGCAATGTCGTGATTTCCTTTGCGAACTGCAGCAATTGTAGTCGTTAATTCTGGCAAAGACGTACCAACAGCAACAATAGTCAGTCCAATCACTAAGTCACTCACTCCAAAGGCTGAAACAATTTCAACTGCCCCCCATAAAAGTAATCGTGAACTACCTATGAGTACAACTAGACCAACGATAAGCCAGATTATTTCACGGCGAAGAAGTATTGGGGGTGACCGCAGATCTTCGGAGCATTCTGGGTTTGAAGTGTCAGAACGATCCCTCAGTGCAGCAGTAACTGACCATATTATTACAAGCATAAATCCAGTGAGTAATAAATAGGCATCAAAAGTTGATAAGGCATCATCAAAAAATAAATACCCAGAAAATAGCATTATGAATATTAAAAGTGGAAATTCATTTTTTATAATTTTTGAATGAATTGTAATAGGACAGAGAACTGCTGTTATACCCAAAACAAGGCCAATATTGGTAATATTTGAACCTATCGCATTTCCTAGTGCTAACCCTGGAATACCATCAATTGCAGCCATCGCGGAAACTACCATTTCTGGCGCTGAAGTTCCAAATCCAACGATGACGATACCTATTAGTAATGGAGGTAGTTTAAAGTGTTTGGCTAAAACAGCAGCTCCATCAACAAAGCGGTCTGCACTCCATACCAATAGACCAAGACCTATAATTATTGCCAATGAAGCTATAAACATTAAAACACCTGCCAAGTAGACATATTTTTTTAAAACCCGAGATTTTAGAAGAAAAAATCGACACTAAAGAACTAGAATGATTGCAACATGAAACGTTATTTCATAAGGCCTGTTAATAGCTCTTGTTTATGTCGTTCCATTTTTGAATTGTTCTCAATCATATCCCGCGCAGTTTCCGAAAATTGTTCGGCAATATTTTGGAAGGGTATTTTGTTTGTTTCAGTTAACACGTCCAACTCTTCATCACTTATGTCTTTGTACCCATACATTGCACCTAAAATTACGCCAGCCATGACACCAATGGAATCCGTGTCTCGCCCAGAGTTAATACCACCAATAATGGTCTGTCTAAAGTCACCGTCATGTAACACCGCGTAGGCAAGTGCAAAAGGTAATTCTTCAATAGCGAACAGTCGGCTTGGTACGTAATGATTCGAGGGCACACCTATCTTTTCTATTTTTCGGCTGACATCATCAGCCATAGGTGAATACGGTAGAATTGTTTTTTGGAATTCAGCTACCACTAAGCCATGATCATCTTTTTGACTTTTCAGTTGTCGTGCTTTCTCGCACATATCCTGTATCGCCATTTTAGTACCATCTTTCGCCAGCGATAACGCTGTGGCGACTATGTCTTCAATACCCACACCAGGCTCAAATGCTTTAGCAACACATGCGGCTAATACACCGGCAGCTTCTAGTCCATAACTTGCCTGATGGCCACTGGCAAAATTAATCGCCTCATCGTACGCAGCTTTCGGATTGCAAGCGTTCACTATCCCGATAGGAGCAATGTACATGGCGGCGCCACAATTTATCATATTGCCAATCCCACCTTCTCGTGGTTCGCAATTAGCGAGAGCATGACGTTGGAAAATCCATTTTTCGGGGTAAAACAATCGCTCGATAATATGATCTTCTCTGCCTAATTCTGGAATATAGGTTTTCTTAAACGCTATTTCCTTTACCATTCCATCAGCCATATCCCATGCATCGAGAGGACGTTTCACATCATTATAAATATTCATAAGGGCAATGGTCATTAAGGTATCGTCGGTGATAATGCCGTAGCCTCGTTGACGATTATTACGCATAGAAGCTGACCAATCAGCCTTATGCCAAGGCATTAATATGGTTTCCACCCTGCCGTATTTTTCTAAAATTTGCTCGTAAGTAAGCTTTTCAATAGTCGCGCCAATGGCATCACCAAACGCAGTGCCATAAATCACTCCTTTTACTCTATCCAAAAAGCTCAGCATATTTTTCTCCAAATCCATCATTAAAAGGGGTTAATTGTTTAGGGTAGGTAGCAGCTAAAACATCCAAAATAAAATGCTTTTAACTGCCCCAATCTGTTTAGTTCAAACGTAAAAATTCGTATTTATTTGATTTTTTTTAGCAAGTCATTACTTATTTAATAAGCCGTGTTATAGCCATTCATTACTGTAATTTAATTTTTTAGCGTTATTCCTCCATGCTACATCTGCGTCGATGTAGTTGAATTAAGTTGCAGAAATTGATTAATCTGTTGATGATCAGGCGCCGCATCTTGTGCCAGAGGTTTCGTAACAGACAGCGCGGCAGCTGCTGAGGCACGCACCACGGCGTCAATGAAGGGCAATTTTTGCGCTCTTGCTACCGCTAAAACGCCGTTAAATACATCTCCCGCGCCGGTTGGATCGAGAGCGTCGACAGAAAACGGAGAGATCAATTGCTGGATTTCGTTAGACGCAACGTAGCTTCCTTTTTCTCCCAAGGTAATAACGACCTGTTTAACCCCTTCGGACAACATAATATTCGCGGCTTCAACAACACTATCGTTATCTTTCACTTCAATACCTGTTAGTTCAGCCGCCTCAGTTTCGTTAGGCGTAACAATATCTGCAAGTGAATATAATGACTTTGCATAGTCGGCAGCTGGCGCGGGATTAAGTACCGATAAAACATGGTGTTTTCGAGAAAGTTCCAACACAACCTTCACCACTTCAGCTGGTATTTCTAACTGAACAATAACTACATCGGCTTGACGTATAAGCTCTTCTGCATTGTAAACATCTTCAACAGTTAGCAGCCAATTGGCTCCCGGCGCAACAGCAATAATATTCTCTCGTTGCTCAGTCACTAAGATTGA
This sequence comes from Paraglaciecola sp. 20A4, assembly GCF_011378905.1. GTDB lineage: Bacteria > Pseudomonadota > Gammaproteobacteria > Enterobacterales > Alteromonadaceae > Paraglaciecola. The sequence continues at coordinate 3,333 of NZ_WTPY01000001.1, forward strand.
AGCAGTACCTGTGGATTGATTTTTAATACGACGAATATTGTCGGTATTGATTTGATGTGTATGCAAATAATTAAGCGCATTACTTGCAAATAAATCATCTCCTACGCAGCCTATGAAACTGACATTTGCACCGTCTTTAGCTGCCGCAATAGCTTGATTAACGCCTTTTCCCCCAATAGATAAAACAGATTTTTTGGCCATTACAGTTTGATTTTTCAAAGGGAAATCAGTTAGATATGTCGTTAAATCGCAATTAACACTGCCGACAACAACCACTTTAACGGGGCGACCTAAGTTGTCAATTTGAGATTTTTTCATTTCATTTTGTCTTTAAAATAAGTTTGGAAAATATTATTAGTCGGAAAGTAACTAACTCTTGATTTACGGTTTTCACCTAGAGGCAAAAGCTCAGGGACGACCATAATTAGCTTTCTTAATTTCTTGAATAAAGGCCTCTAACAATCGGCTTCTAATCGAAGAACGGGACCAGACCACGCCTATTCTTCTGGGCTCAAATGTGATGGGCAGAGTAATCCTTGTAAGATTTAAGCCCTCCGGCCATGGTTTGGCCCAATCAGGTACAAGAGAAACACCTAATCCTCTGTCCACCATAACGGCAATCGCATTGAGAGCAGCTAATTCGCAACGTTCATTTGGTGAAATCCCAACTTGATGGAGATATTGGTCGGCTAAGTCCCCGCCCCACAAACTTCGGTCATACCGAATGAAGGGCTGCGTGGCGAGCAATTCATGAGGATCACAGTTCTTCATGCTCTCAGGGGCTAATAGGATTAAGGGTTCCTCTCGAAGCAATTGCCAGCAACAAGTTTTAGATAGTGTAAACGGCGCTTGTAATACAAACGCGGCATCTAGTTGACCATTTTCAACAGAACGGTGTAAGTCGATGGACAACCCAGGTTGAATCGTGACCCCAATCTGCGGAAAATCTGTTACAACGCGAGCTAATATGTCTGGCAAAATACCTGTCAATGCAGTGTTACAGGCACCTAACTTAAGTTCACCACCAACCGAGTCATCAATTGCCATCGAACGTAATTCGGCGACGTTTTGTATTACATTGCGAGTACGTTCGAGTATTCGAACCCCCGCTTCAGTCACAGTTACAGTGCGCCCTGCTCGCCTTATCAATGGCGCTTCAATCTGACGCTCTAAGGTGCGGATCTGTTGCGCCACGCCAGCCGGAGTAAGATTAAGCTGTCTGGCAGCTGCAGCCATTGAACCGCAATCTACAACGGCAACGAAGGTTTTAAGAAACTTAGTATCCACTTATATCCCCATCACAAAAAATGCACAGCAAAAATAGCCTGCGGTGCTCATCTATTGGTCCGCAGCATGAACTTTAGATTTCGCTGGATCCGCATATATTGTTAATCCATCGAGACGTTCAGGGGCTGGGAAAAACCAACTAGAGGCATATCCAACAACTATGCAGACGAATACTGAAAGAGGCATATAAAAATAAGGATGCACAAGATCAACCGTCCAAGCCATAAAGGTCACAATGAAGCTAGCAGTAACCCCAACAATAACGCCTTGCCAATTTGCACGCTTAGTGAACATTCCCAAAGTGTAAGCACCAGCGAATCCACCACCTAATAAACCCCAAAGTTCAAGTGCTACATCGAGTAAAGAATTAACGTTATAACTCGCCAATAACAGTGCTAGGGCAATACCAATTAAGCCAGCAACCACTGTTATAATCTCTGCAAAACGGAGATTGGTTTTTTCATCGCTAGATTTGAACCACTTTTCATAAAAATCCACAGTTGACACTGTGGCCACACTATTCAAAATACTGGACAAGGTAGACATTGCTGCAGCAAATATGCCGGCGATTATCAAGCCTGTAACGCCGACTGGTAGCTCCGCAGAAATAAACAATGGGAAGGTTGCGTCAAGCGACAATGAAGGATCCATTCGTCCAGGGTTAGCTTGATAAAACACATACAAGGCAGTACCAATTAAATAGAACATTGCACTACCGGGAATTACTATCGCCGAAAACGTCCACATCGATCGCCCTGCTTCTTTAGCGGAAGAAGTAGAAAATACTCGTTGCATTAGCACTTGGTCTTTAGGAAAAGTAAGCACAGTGTCGAAAAAGACTAGAAACAAAAAACCCCATATTGTTGCATCTGTTAAATTGAAACTAAAATCAACCATTTTAAACTTGTCATCGGCCATGGCACTGGAAATAAACTCTGCTGTGCCGCCATCAAGTTTCATTAATATAAATACGATGGCAAAAATAGTGCCACCAAACATGACAAACAACTGTAAAACATCAGTCCAGATAACCGCTTTCATGCCACCTAGTACCGTATAACATATGGTCACAAAGCCCATTACAAGTATGCACATCGTTATATCAAGCCCAGTAACTGTGGATAGGGCTAATGATGGCAAATATAAAATAACAGTCATTCTTCCACCCAACTGGAACACAATGAATAAGATGCTGGAAATCACGCGAATAGACGGATGAAAACGAGTCTCCAAATAATGAAATACTGATATTAAATTGAGCTTGCGCAATAATGGCACTATCCAGATGGCAACAAATATTAATCCAAGGACCAGGATCATATTGCTCATCAAATATTGCCAGTTAGTGGCAAAAGCTTTAGCGGGTACGGCAATATAACTAATAGAGCTCGCATTCGAAGCATAGATACTTATCCCTGCAGCCCAAAAAGGAATTGAACGACCACCAAGGAAAAAATTGGATTCAGATGATTGTCCTTGTTTCAGATAGAAATATAAGCCCATCCCCAACATCGCAATCAGGTAAACCACTAAAATAACCCAATCCGTCACCGATAATAGATTCTGTCTAGACTGCACTTGTGCCAGCCCTAGTTGTGTCCCGTTCTGGTCATTTGCTGATGCGACCCACAGAATTCCTTTTTTCCATCCAGTGCCGGCCAAGGTGCCATGATTATCCCAACGTTCCAGTTCAGCCCATGCACCAGTTATTGTTTGAAAGCTCATTACTTTTACGCTGGAACCATCTGCACTGGTTGCAAGATAAAGCGCATGTCCTTGTCCCATGGAACGAGCAGTTCCTTCAATAACGTTGCCCTGTAATGTACTGCGTTGTTGCCAACCGTCTTTGGGTAACCATTGCCACATTTGTTCTTCAGTACTTGCCTCATGCTTTAAGGTAACTTGTAACTTATCTGTTTGAGCAATGACTGATGTAACAAGCCCTCCTTCTCCCGACCAAACAGGATAATTTTGCCAAACGCCATTATCTGACGATAAATCCAGAGCCAACATTTTCGAAGCTCCTTGTGCAGATGTGCCCACAATAAAAAGCTTTTCATCCAAAATGCTTGCTGCTGCAGATTTAAGTGGTTCGGGTAGCTGAGGCATTGAATAACGCTGGGTTTGTTCATTAGTTCCAAAAGACTCAACTCTATTTATCCAGCCTGTTGATGGGTCTGCCATCAGCAAATAGGTACTATCTGTGCTAATTGCAGCTCCCTTAACAATGCCTTGAAAAGACGCGTCTTTTTTATCCCATTTATCCGTTGTTTGATCAAAAACCCAAATATTATTGCGACTATCAACTGCCACTAAGTTTTGTTGATATGTCCAAATTTTTGCTAAAGCAACATCGGCAGGCAAAGGTTTGACTTGTTCGGTAGTGACAGCAACCAGATTTTCAGCCTTGACTCCGAGACTGATCATAAGAATGAAAACCAAGGCTAAAAATGGCTTTAGTGTGATAGAAAAGAGAGTGGAACGATGACCTGACACTTTACTATTATTGGGCATAATTTGGTTCATTTTGTACATCCTGAAATTCTTACCATTAAGTCGATTAAGCCGTTGTTTGGGTGTTTATGAAGCGCTTATATTCTGCGAGTACTGATTTAGCACGCTGGATAGAGGGAAGATCAATCATTTTACCAGCAACAGTAAAAACCCCGATGCCTTTACTTTCAGCTTTATCGGCAGCTTCAACAATCTGCTCTGCCAAGGCCACATCTTCTGCTGCTGGGATAAACAGTCGATTAACTGTTGCTACTTGATTAGGATGAATGCAACTTTTGCCGCTATATCCCAAGCGACGTGCCATATCGACCTCTGCTTGAAACCCTTGGATGTCGTTAATATCGGGAAATGCACCATCATAAACCTTGATACCGGCTTCGCAGGCTGCGAGCCGAAGCGTTAGCATTACAGCATGCACACTGGCGTTATCATCGCGATCGATCCCAGCTGAATCAAATAAATCATTCAAACCTAATTGCAATCCAGCGACTCTTTTATGGGAGGCGCAGATTTCTATTACGTTACGCAGTCCTTTGGCTGTTTCGATGTTTACTAGTAAGGGAATGGGGTTAACAATGGCGTTTTCCCGTTCGATTTTTTCAATCAAAGAAACTGCGGCCAAGACATCTTTGGCAGATTCAATTTTAGGTAAATTAAGCATGCTTAGGTTGGGGCGAATAACGGCTGCCAGATCATCTTTAAAATAACTACTATAAATTCCGTTGCATCTAACAATAATAGTTTTCAGGCAAGTAGCAACTTCCTCGGACAGCAAAAATTCACTGATAATATGCCGTGCTTGGGCTTTTTGGCTAGCAACTACCGAGTCTTCCAAATCGATAGAAATTGCGTCGGCAGGCCCGGCTAATGCCTTACTAAATAATTCAGGCCGGATACCAGGAACAAAAAGCTTACTACGCATAATTACCCTCTATTGATTAACTAAAAAGATATATTTGTTTTGTTTTATTTGTTGCAAACGTTAACAATTAAGAATTTACATTTTCATTCGAAACTTTATACAACAAGAGCTAGGGGGCAATTTAAGTTATTTTTATGCTTAACAAAATAGTTGTATTCTATCTTCAAACCATACTTTTTGTTTCTTTATAATTAATTTGTGTCTCGGGATAGTTATTGACTACTGCTATCCACAAAGCAGATTGCATAGTCAATAACCCAATTATTGTTAGAAGCAGTAGTTGGAAGCAGTACTAGGGGTTAAAAATCATCTACCTGACTAACAGCAGCATTTGATTTTTGGCTCGATGAACTTTGTATGACAGCAACAGTTCTATTGGCTAAGTCAGTAAATTGGGCATTATCAAATCCTCCCAAACTAGAGCGAATACGATTATTCAGAGGTTCAATCCATTTATTAGGTAATGCGCTGGCACCGTTGATAATACCCACAACGGAGCCCGCTGTGGCACCGTTGCTATCAGTATCCCAGCCCCCCATAACCACATTACATATGGTTTTTTCAAGATCGCCGTTACCCACTAATAATGCAGCAACAGTTAATGCCGCATTATTGATGGTGTGAACCCAATGGTAATGGCCAAAATGATGATAAATTTCATCTACCACTTGCTCCCACTGCATATCTTTAAGGGGAAATTCAAGCACTATATTGATAGCTTTCGCAAAACGTGACTCAGCAGGAACACAAGATAAAGCCGCATGTACTAAGGTACGTATATCTGATTCATAAAACGCTTCAGCAATCAGTGCAGCAAAAAACATTTCGCCATAGATACCGTTGCGTGAGTGACTCAGGCGAGCATCCCGCCAGGCAAATTCGGCTGCCTGTTGTGGCTTGCCCGGGGATATATAGCCCCACAAGTCGGCTCGAATTTGGGCGCCAATCCATTCCCGAAACGGGTTTATATAGAGACCCGACTCAGGCGCATCATGTCCTGCTAAGAGGTTAAAATAAGCCACTCGTTCAGCAGTAAATAATTCCATCACCGGCAATTTCGCTAACCAAGCAGTGCCCACATCTTCACTACTAAAATTATCACCATGGGTCTCGAATACGTGTAAATTTAGCATAGTGTAATTAAGATCATCATCTTCGGGCATATATTGAATATTTTCCCTAAGACTGGCTAAACCTCCACGTCTTTTCCATGGGTACTTGGTCAGAATTTCGTCTGGCATCCCATCCTGGGTCCAATAATTATCTAATGGCCAAGTATTATTAGCTTCTAGCATTTCTCGTAACGCAGGTCGTTGATATCGCTCCACGGGTTTACCAAGTAAACAACCTGCAGAACGCCCCAACCACCCTCCAAGAATACGATTATATAGTTCAGTTTCGTTAAGTGGAGTGGCAACTGATTCGGAGGAATCTATTGGTTTCGCGGCATCCATAATCGCGTTCAATTCATCAGGTTCAGTTAAAGATGATGTATTGCCCTGTATATCAGTGGCCATTAATTCGATGAGTAACTGGCGAGCATTCTGACTGGCCAGCTCTAACGGTTGGCTCTGTATTTTTTTGAAAGCATTCGAAAGTTCACTGGCATCGCCGCCTTGTTCTGTGCGTTGAATAATTTCAAACTCTAGCTGTTCTAGAGGATCCAGATATCGAATAATCACAAAACTTCCTTAAATTTATATACAACAAATAATTGACTGACAGAATTATTACGCCTAGTAGAAAAGCAATAGGCATTAATAGGTTTATTTCACTACGCTATCATCACGCAGTTTAGTCCGTTGTAATTCGGTAAACCCGAGCTGCTCCAACACAGCATCGGAATGTTGTCCAAACACTGGTGCCGCAAAAGGTTTAGGACCAGGTGTACGACCAAATTTTATAGCTCGGGTCATTCCCTTATATGTACCCACCAGTGGATGTTCAAATGTGGTCATCATATCTTCTGCCACAACCTGCTCATGGTTAAATACGTCTTCAATTTGTCGAGCAGCGGCACATGGCACGTCATTACCAAAAAGGGTCTCCCACTCAATGGCTGTTTTATTCATTAATGCTGCTTGTAACAAAGGTACTATTTCTGCAGCATGTTCAGCTCTTTTACGAATACTATCGTAGCGCTCAGTAGCCGCTAACTCAGGAAGCCCAACTTTGTTACAAAGTGCTTTCCAAAAATGTGGTGTATTAGCAGATAAATACAAATACCCTTCTTTGGCTGGGTGGATGCCGGTTATCCCCCCTGACCGGAAATCTCGTCCGATATTAGCAGGTTCACCTTCAGCCCAGACAAACCTAGCTGATTGCATAGTTAAGGCACTGCGTAATAACGACACCCCTACATATTGTCCTAACCCACTGCGTTCACGTTCATATAAAGCAGATGACGCGCCACCAGATATTAATGCGGCAGCATAATAATCAACAACTGAACCATTGACTATTTCAGGTGTTTTACCGCGTATCCCTTGCATAGAACAAATTCCGCTCATCGCTTGTAACACTTGGTCAAAGCCAGCCTTGTTCTTCAACGGTCCAGTTTCACCATAACCAGTAACAACACAATAAATAAGTCTGGGGTTGATTAAATTTAACGTTTCAAAATCGATACCGAGTCGTTCAGGTACGCCAGGACGAAAGTTATGCACTAATATGTCGGCTTTTTTCACCAACTTCATCAGTATTTCATGACCTTCCTGACTTTTAAGATCCAGCACCAATCCACGTTTACTACGATTAATCCCGAGAAAACCTCGGTGCTCAGCCTCCAAGGTTGTAGGATATTTACGCATATTATCGCCACTAGGGGGCTCAATTTTGATGACATCGGCTCCCTGATCAGCTAATAAGGTACAACCATATGGTCCTGCAATATATGCACTTAAATCTATAACCTGAATGCCACTTAAAGGGCCATCAGCTCCAGATCTTGTTGATAAAGAATATTCTGGTTTAGAATTCATAAACTTCCTCCACTAATCCAATGAGAGAATAGTCAAAATTGATTACCCAATCAGGTAAGTTTGTATGACTTTAAAGCGAGAATAAATAGAATGGTACTTTCATCTAACCATACATAATGTTTATTCCCGCCATTGATTAAAACAAGCAACTAACCTCGATTAGCATCAACAACACAGCGAAATCCGAGCATCCCTGATCTGTCTTTACAGGGTGCCATAAGTAAATATTTACCATGTTGATCTAACTGATAGGCTTGAGGGAAATACCAATGAGATGTAGCAGGATGATACGAAGAGCCTCCTCGCAAAGGTGCAGCACGAGTATGTTCGTCAACAAATTCATTTGTCCATTGCCACACATTTCCTACCATATCCATTACGCCAAAAGGGCTAGCGCCGCTTGGATGTTCATCAACATTGGCTGGAGGCAATAAATCCCTTTGGTGGTTGATTGCTGGCACTGCGTCAGCATCCCAACTGTTGCCCCATGGGAACAAACGCCCATCCGTACCTTGAGCTGCATATTGCCATTCCCATTCGTTAGGCAAACGTTTATTAGCCCACGTTGCGTATGCTCTTGCATCTTCAATGGACACCCAAGTTACAGGTTTATTTTCCCAACCTTTCTGAGGTTTGCCATCTATCCAATCCTTCAAGAAGTTGAAATCATCTTGTGGATGATAGCCAGTAGCCGTGACAAATTTGAAATAGTCAGCGTTGGTAACAGGATATTGATCAATAAAGAATGAGGTTATATCCATGTGCTGGTTATGTGCACGACGTGGTAAGTTTTCCCACGGATACTGGAAATCTAAACCAGCCCACATGAACCCTTCAATTTCTATCCCACCCACCTTAAAATCAAAACCACCAGCTGGAATGGCAACCATCCCTTCTGGTACTTCTGTCTTTGCGGCAGTTGTTGGGATATCGAGCATTTTCTGCGGCAACGCTTTCCAGGCACCAGAATACTGCTGCAACGGCTTAGCCGCTAACTCGTGCATTTGCTGCAAAAAGGCCGTTAGACTATTAATATTTTGGCCTTCTTTTAGCGCTAATACTGAACCATAACCATTAGGCTCCATATCAAAACGTATAATTGCTTTATCATTCGATAATCTGACTTTTAGCTCAACGCCATTCCAAATATCAAAATAGCGTGTACCGGCTTGATGACTAACCACAAGTTGTTCTGCTGCTATTTCATATTCATTGCGATTAACCACAGTCCATAAGGTCATATGTTCACGGGGAAACGCGCTAGCAAAAACGCCTTGCTGTAGTGTCTTTGCATAGGGCTCCCAATCGGGGCTGACAAGCAAAGTGGAAAATTTTCGGAAAATAGTTGCAATACGACGCAAGGTTTCCCCATCTCTAGGTGTTAACTGATTCCAGATACCCCAAATATTTTCCCAGGCGTTATAACCATGACCATTGAAGAATATATATTGAAAATCATCGGTACGATTTCTCCCCCAGCGGTTCTCGACATTCGTTAAATGTCTCGGCTCCAACCATTTTAATTTGCTCACTGCTGGTATAAATGTAGTAGAAGCTTTACCCCAAGTTTGGTTATTCCACATCAATGCTTCATCTGACAGAGGCCAGGTTTCGGGTTGCAATACTACCGGATGACCGGTGCTATCTGAGGCTACTCTAAATGCATGAGGGACGCTAAAATAAGTATCTCCATTGATACCATCAGCATTCACTTCAGCGGCGAGATCGGCCATCGCTTGCCAATCAGTTTTACCATTATCTCGGGTACCATTGTCCCAAGGCATAGTAGGCAAAAATACCCGCACATTACGGCGCTGAAAATCTGCAACAACCTGTTTCAATCCTTTAATACCACCTGGCAATGATTCAACTAGGTCATGTTGACTGCGATCATCAATCCCGATGTTTGGATAAATGTACCAAAGTAAAACACTGTCAATCCCGCCAAATCTTGTCTCCAGATCATCAAGATATTTGTCTACAGTATATTGTCTCGCTACAGGATCGTAAAAATAACGATCTTCAACCATCATCTGAGTGTGTACATAGTTACTCTGCGACCAAAGCAGTTCTTCACGACGATATTGGGCATCGTCATATCCCATTCTAATCAAATGTTCTTGGCGCCATACTTTCATACCATGGCGCCAAGTATCGACACTCTCATTTACGTCAATTTTCCACTCACCAATTTTATGAAATGGCCAGGGGGTTGGTTCGCCTGGGGTAGGCAAATGAATAGGTAAAGTATGTGGTTGTTCAAATTCAGCTATTATTGGCTTAGGTGCTGGTATGTTGTATTTTTTGTCGGTCATAGAAACTCATGCTGCTTATTTTTTGGACTCCGTAAAACGAACTGGAGTAACAGAATTATTTAAATTGGGATAGATCAAATATGTAGCGGTATTTGTCTTGCCCTCAGCATATACCAAGGGCAAGTTTTTAAGGCTTAGAACTTCAATGTATAACCCAAACTTACTATACGACCTTGACCTTTAAAGTAGTTTCTCCATTGGTCAACCTGTGAATGACTTAAAAAATACGATTTATCCAATAAGTTATCGATGCCAACCGTAAAGGTGGAATTATCTAATTGATAATTCGCATTTAAGTCAAAAAGCGTATAACCCTTAATATGCTCTTCACCGGCTCTACCTTCGTTTATATCGTTATCAAGCACAGAACGAGCCCCCAATACCACACGACCTGCATCAGAAAACTGCCAGTCTGCTGTTAGCACCACTTTATCTGGTCCAACGTCACGAACTCCCATCGCGCGATCAAGCGGTCCTGTATCGCCATCTCGAGTATCCCCCTCGGTATGTGAATACATAAGGTTTAGTTTAATGGTATCTGTCACTTTATAACCAGCGGACATTTCATATCCGGAAATCTCAGTGGGTCTACGCAACATTATATAATCTTCAGTTTCAGGATCGACTCTTAAGCTCACTCCAAATTCTGAATCAGACTGATAATACGAGGCACCTATGTTCGCGCTCTCACCATTCCAGTTGAAGCCAATTTCTTTGTTTTTTACAACAATAGGCTGTAAATCAAGAATTCCGTCAACTGAGATTGGATCATCGTCAGGGCAACCATCAGGTTGTGTTCCGCCAAATGGCACACCACCTTCACTGGTATCGTTAGAGCAGCTTATATTACGTAGCGGAATACCGACGTTGGGTAAAGTAAAACCTTCCGCCGTAGATACATACACAGATAGATCTTCAGTCACTCGCCAAATGGCACCGATATTAGTTAGTGTTTCCTGATAGTCCAATTTGCCGCCGCTTACCTCTCGACGATCTCGGTACCAAGTTGTGGTGTAGTCATCTACTTTTAACTCGCCATCTTCACGACGAACGCCACCCGTTACAGTCACATCACCTAAATCATAAGAAAGTTGAAAAAATGGAGTTTTACTGGTGTATTCCATAGGTGGAACCCAAACGCGATTAGTCAGAGCTAATAGTTGTTGAGCCGTATCTTTGACTACATCCAAGCCAACCTGCAACTCTAAATCTCTTACGCCTAGAATGTCTAATTTTGTCCAAGATGATCTAAATCCTTCTTTATCAGAATGGATCTCGGATTGATCAATTAAGGGAAAATCACTACTTGGAAGACCATTTTCATCCAGTGCAATAGGTGCAATTAAAGGATCTTGTTTATCGATACTATTTTCTGCTTCGTAGCGCATTCCTTGATCAGCACGATAATACTGAACCCAAAATGCACCGCCAAATAAATCATCATGAGTATAGGTCAGACTCTGCTGACTAAAATCGTTAAAGCTAGCTCTAGCCCCTAAAGGACGTCCGCGCTCTGATGTGCTACTTAGGCCTGTCTCCCGATCACCATCGACAAGTATATAATTGCCTTTGCCCGCGATATTAAAACGACTTAAAGAGAGTTCCAGTCGTTGCTCGTCCTGCTTACCGAAGTTAGTGCCTACTTTGACAAACAAGTTATCGGATTCTGAATCCATTGCCGAACCACTTGTTCCCAAGCCAATCCGACGACCATCAGCGTCATAACCTATACCTGTTTCGGCAAAAGACGCGGCTAAAACCAAGTCATAGTTATCTTCTAGATGTGCAACATTAAAGCCCAGCCTCCAACTTTCACTATCATCTTCAAATTGTGTACGGTATTGGGATGACAGAGTCACCTCTGTACCTTTTACTTTGGGTGTACGTGAAATGTAATTAATAATGCCGCCTGCGGCGCCAACACCTTCAGATGCGGAAGGACCATTAATTACCTCAACGCGCTCAATAATTCCCATATCAGTAAAAATACCAGCACGATTGCCCTCACGTAGAGGAGAACCCTGCGGAACGCCATCGAACAATCTTAATGCAACTCTACCACGCAAGGTTTCGCCGGAATTAGACATTTGTTGCGTAGACTCTGAATACCCTGGGATGGTTCTTGTAAGTAAGGATGTTGCATCTGATGTCAAAGATAGGTTCCGACTTACTTCCTCTTGTGAAATGACATTAATAGCGCCGGGGATTTTATTCGCAGCTTTGGGTTGTCTTGAGCCGGTGATAATTATTTTTTCCACACTGGCTTCATCTTTCGCTTGTTGCTTATCACTAGTTGCATTGTTAACGGTTTGTGCTGCAAGAGAGTGACTGGGTATTAAAGGCCAAATAGCCAAATTAGTTATGATAATGGCTGACAATTTCTTCATTTTTGTAGTATGCATTTTTAACCTCTATAAAATGAGCGCGCTTGATTTAACATAAACCAGTTCGGCAATCTTCAATCAATAGATAAAAAAATGTCAACCTGTAAGTTTAATGTTAATTATATGTTTCCGTGGAAGAATGTACTGCAAAAATGTGAAGATCAAAATCCCGCGAAAGTATCTTTAAAATTAATGATAAGTTTCTTCTTAAGTAGTTATATTAACGCTCAAAATTTTTCATTGATAAATATTCTTCTCTTCAAGAAGCGATATTGGGTTTAAATTCTTAATAAAAACAGTGTCTTATTTTTTCAGCTCTCTGACTGAGATTTTGATAATGTCTCATAAAGTCTTTTCAACGTTATCGGTAAAGACAGTATTTATAGCTTTGAAAAATCCTGTCTACATATATTTGAGAAGTGATTTTGATTTACATTTAACAATGAATCAGAAATTGACTAATAGTGGTGCTAAATGATTTCAATGCGGCGGATATTAAAATTAGTCTTTTTCACGGTTGTTTTTCTTCCCGTTATGGCGTTGGGTTGTATTGATGTAAATTTAGGTGGGAATACAATGCTCAGTGATTATCAGCTCTATCTCCCTAAAGCATATGATGCCAATCGGAGTAGGAGTTATCCTACTATTTATATATTAGGTTCAGATAAGTTAACTGATATTGAGCGTATTGGTATTTGCAAAACACTGGATAAAAATGTCCTTATCGAGCCACTTATAACAGTATTCGTGAGCGCAGATAAATGGCTTAAAGATGATTCAATAGATATTGTTTTATATGCTCGGGATTTAGTAGAAACAGCGATCCATTATGTAGATAAACACTATAACTCGCGCTCAGAACGTGATGGACGACTGTTGATAGGAGGGTATGCAGCTGCTGCATATGGGCTGACACATCCCGATATTTTTAAAGGCGTTATTACTCTAAATTTCCCAGGCTTATTTGATGAAAATCAAAGGAAAGAATATCTACTCGCTCATTCTATTGCCAAATACGTGGAACAACCAGAACGTATACCTATTTACATCGTAGCTGGTGAAGATAAACCGTGCTCAGATCACGAAAATACACTGCAACAGTTTTATACAAATCAGGTCAATTACAATATGCAGGCTGTTCAGCTTTATCAGCAACTCCATAGAACTAACATATTTCAACAACAATTTAATAAATACGATCGCGTCCCAGCTAGTCCCGCTGAGCTAAGAATTATGAATGGTAACGGGGTGAAAAAAGCTTATTTAAATGGGATTGAGGAAGGTTTGAAATATTTTTTTGCTTACAGCGGTAAGCCTGTTCAGCTCGAATATGACGTGTCTAGATATCAAACGAAACAAAAAGGACTAATAGAAAAAAAAACTTCCTCCATCAGAAAGTCGTTAGCGATTACCAAAACTGAGCACATTCCATTAGCATATAAAATATATTTACCATATGGCTACGATGATGAGCGGAACATTCACTATCCAGTTCTATATCTACTTCATGGTAGTGGTGGGAATGAAAAAAGTTGGAATAAATTCTTTGCAATTTTAGATGCCATGATTGAGCGTCGATTAATCCCTCGATTAATTGCTGTTGCCCCAATCACAGGTAATAGTTATTGGATTGATTCGAATAAATATGGAGCTGTTGAGTCCTCAATCATACAGGAGTTGATTCCTGAGGTTGATTCTCACTATCGTACTATTAGTCACCGGTCGGGACGAGGAGTGCTTGGTTTTTCTATGGGAGGGTACGGAGCTTTACGATATACCCTAGCTTACCCAGAACTGTTTAGCTCTGCAGTGTTACTAAGTCCAGCAATTCAGCATGGTGATCCACCGACTACATCAGGAGCTGTTAAGCGGGGTGCGTTTGGAGTGCCTTTTAGTTTCAAAAAATGGAAAATGTTAAATTATCCATTAACACTTAAATCTTATCTGAAACAAAAGCAAAGAACCCCAATATATATTATTACAGGTGATGATGAGTGGAACCATGCTAGTGAGAAGACGGATCTTCCAATTGATGCCTCTCGTTACAATATGGAGATGCAAGCAGCCACTTTATATCAGCATCTCATTCAAAGTACGGAGGGCGACCTAGAACAATGTATTCAAAACTTGGCTGAATTAAATATCATAAACGGCGGGCACGATATGGGAGTGTGGGCAAAAGGTTTTGAACTTGGTATCGAATATATATTTGACCATGGTTTCGCTAAACCTCGACAAGACAAAGTACATTAGTGATTTTCACAGTGTGTGTAATGCACAATTTAAAATCCAGCTATTAATTTCAAGGGATCAAATTTTTTATTGTGAATATATCAAAACTAGTAGGGTGAATTGAAGAAGTTAATCTTTAGTAACTGGGGAGATATTTTTTGAGTCATTGTTCAGGATTAGTTTTATTTTAGCCCAAAACATCTTTGGCTAGTGGTCACAATCTGGTCACAGGAAATAGAATGTTAGTGGTTAGTAACTTGGTAGGCCTTTAGAAATGGTGCACCCGACGAGATTCGAACTCATGACCTTTGCCTCCGGAGGGCAACGCTCTATCCAGCTGAGCTACGGGTGCTTCATTTTGTGAGCGCTGATTCTAATGAAATACAGCGCTTTTTCCACTGTTATTTAGTTTTATTCTTTCAGATCTATCTTCAGAGTCCACTTTCGAGTTTTAACCAGCCCTAGATTTCATAATGAAGTTGTCATATTGGTGTGGTATTCCCTTTTGCTCATTGATTATTTAACAAATTAAATTTGAAGTTATGTGATAACATAACATTTAATTTATTGTTTTTATTTAAACATTTTGGGCGAGATTATGGTTTCTAGAAGACAGTTCACGTTGGGGGCAAGTGCGTTGGCGTTTGGTGGCTTAACGGCGAGTTACTTTGGAAAAGTGAGCGCGGCTTCTTTGCTACAAAACACTCATGGGTTTGGCCCGCTGGTAGCAGATCCTAATAACTTATTAGATTTGCCCGCTGGATTTGAGTATCAGGTTATTTCTCAGTTAGGGGAAAAGATGACTGATGGCTTTACCGTGCCGGATAGAGCCGACGGCATGGGCTGTTTCGGGTTGGACGAAGAGCGCGTGGCGCTTATCCGTAACCATGAGTTGCATCCACGGGACTTAATAAAAGCTGAGCAGAGCATTAAGCAGCACAAAAGCACTTTAGCTTATGATCAGAACATTAACGGTGTGGCGCTACCTGGGGGAACCAGTAAGCTGGTGTATAACCTGAAAACCAAAACCCTTGAAGAGCAGTTCTTAACCTTGGTCGGCACAGTGCGTAATTGCGCAGGTGGGGCGACTCCCTGGAATACGTGGTTGACCTGTGAAGAGTCAGTGCTTAAGGCTGGTTCAGGTGTATCCAAATCCCATGGTTATATTTTTGAAGTGCCAGCCACGGCAGAAGGGTTAATTGAGCCAAAGCCATTAACCGCCATGGGGCGTTTTAACCATGAAGCCGCTGCAGTCGACCCGCGAACCGGTATTGTGTATTTGACTGAGGATCGCGGCGACAGTTTGTTTTATCGATTTATCCCTAATCAGCGCGAGCAGCTCGACCAAGGTGGCCAACTACAAGCCTTAGTTCTTAAAGGTACTACTGGCGTTAAAGGCAGCCAAGGCTACGATACCCGCAATTGGGAAACGCAACAGATGTCACTACAAGAATGGACAGATGCCCTGTGGGTAGATTTAGATAACCCTGAAAGCCCTGAAGACGATTTACGTGCCCGGGGTTTTAAAGACGGGGCTGCTTTGTTTGCTCGTGGTGAAGGGATCCACTGGGGAGACAACGAATTGTATTTTTGCTGCACCAATGGCGGTAGCAAGCAGTTAGGGCAGATTATGCGCTATCAACCTTCTGCTTTTGAGGGGCAAGCACTAGAGGCGGAAGCACCGGGAAGGCTGCAGCTGTTCTTACAAAGCGAAGATGAATCGTTATACAACTTCGGCGATAATCTGACCGTTACCCCCTACGGGCATCTTTTGGTGTGTGAAGATCAATATACTGATGTAGTAGAAAACCATTTACGCGGCGTTACGCCACAAGGTGAAGCTTACGATTTTGCGCGTTTGCACTTGCAAACTGAATTGGCTGGGGCGTGTTTCTCGCCTGAGGGTTCAGTCTTGTTTGTTAACCTGTATTCACCCACCAGAACCTTAGCCATCAGAGGGCCTTGGGATACGTTTGCTGGTTAATATTAATGTTATGTAAAGGCTAGTAATTCAGCTAATAAACAAACAATAAAAAGCCTGCATGAAACCAAAGGGGACACAGTGTTTCATGCAGGCTAGTACTACCCGTTTACAGCGTTTGCTTTACTGATAGCGTTTACAAGGGGCTACAGCAAGCTCTTGGTCTGGCTTACGTCATTGGGTGGCGACGTAATAGCTCGAGTACGTCGTAACAAGCGCCCATGGTGTGATAATCCGTTTTGCCTATGGGGCTTTTTAGCTCGTCAATTTTTTGGTTGTCGTGGGTCAGTATTCTAAACCACGCACCGTATTTGTGATCTACCATATGCCGCCAAGAGTATTGCCAAATTTTGTCGTACCATTGTTGATAAACTGCGTCACCCGTGTGGTGATGGAGGTAGGCTGCACAGCACATTGATTCTGCTTGAACCCAGAAGTATTTGTCATTGTCGCAAATGTTCATATCTGGTGCGAAACCGTAAAATATGCCACCATTTTCTTTGTCCCATGCGACCGATAATGACTTATCAAATAGGGCTTTTGCGCGTTGAATTAACCACGGACGTTGGTCGTGTTTAGCAATAAATAATAGTAACTTGGCCCATTCTGTTTGGTGGCCAGGTTGAAACCCCCAAGGGCGAAATAGGTTTTTCGGATCGTCTTTGTTGTACTCAAGGTCGACTTGCCAATTGAGATCGTAATGTTCCCAAATTAAACCGCCCATTAGCGCTGCTTGTTGATTGGTCATCTTGTCTGCTAAGGCGATAGCGCGATCAAGAAAGCGACGTTCGTTACTGGCTTCATATGCCGCTATTAACGCTTCACAGGTGTGCATATTGGCATTTTGACCGCGATAGTTATCACATACACTGAAATCGGCATTGCATTGGTCTTTGTAAAGGCCTGCGCTTGCATCCCAGAAGTGGGTTTCCATGGTGTCGAACGTGTCACTTAGGTATTCACGCGCTTCTTCTAAGCCTGCGCGCAACGCCCAGCTGTAAGCGAGGATCACGAACGCAAAGCCATAACAGTGATTGGTTTGATCTTTTACGCTGACAACGCCGTCTTGCACGTCTATTAGCCAGTTATAACCGCCCGTTTCGGGTATGTAATGAGCGCTGCGAATAAATGCAATACCAGACTTTACCCGTGCTAGATATTTGGCTTCGCCGAATTCTTGATAGGCACGGGCATAGTTAAAGACAAAACGGGTTGAGCTCACTAGGTGGCGGGTGCCTTTGTCGTACACATCGCCGTTGTCTAGGAAGTTTTGATAGAAGCCGCCATGGGGGTCATCTACGTTGGCTTCGTAAAACTTGAGCGTGTCGCTTATATGGTCAAGCAGAAACGTAGGGCTAGTAAATTTTGGTGCGCTATTTGTCATCTTAATCTCCTGACGTTACCTAAAGTAACCAGTGCAACGCGATAGCCGCGGTCCACGAGAAGTCTTTACCACCACAACCAGCACCGGTTTCAGGGTTAAAGTATTCGTAATAACCGGACAAATCGACTAATGCACGACAGTCGCTACGTAGTTTATCAGCGGTGTCTTGAAAGCCTTCACTTTCAAAGCCTAGGGCTATCATCCAGTTGATGTGTAACCAGATAGGCCCACGCCAGTAACGTTGTGGCTCGTAACGACTTTCTTCTGGGTGAGTAGAGGCGATGCAGTATTGACTCGCTGCGTTCCACTGTTTGGCCTTGGTGTTTAAGATTTCTTTTTGCTGCGCGTCAGCTAAGCCTGCAAATAAAGTCAGCATACCGGCTGACGTACGCACTTTACACAAGGTGTCTGTTAATACGTTGCGGCAATAGAAGTACTCTGACTCAGGGCACCACAGGGTTGAAATAGCACTTTGCGTAAGCTTAATGCGCTGAGCAATCATATCTAAGCGCTCATCTTTAATGCCTAATGTTTCACCCAAAGCGAGTATATCTTTACTGCCCTTGTGCAAAATAGCGATGATACCGATGTCGTTTACCTTGTAAGGGCACTCATTGAAGATCACTTCACTGTCGAATTTATGCTTCTTAAAGAAGTCGACCAAAAACAGAAAACGGTCATATTCACTTTTATGTGGACGTTGCGATGAATCAACATGGCCGAGGTCACGACGTTCATATTCCCAATCTACACAGGGTACTGCTGCTAGAGCTTCATCCCACGCTGGGCTGTTGTCCATGCCGGATTCCCAAGGGTGGTAACTAACGACTAAACCCGTATTGAGTGGATCCCGCTCTTTATACCACCAAAGGTGGTAGTCAACTAAGTTAGAAAATAATGATTCGGCTTTACTGCGCGCTAAGGCTTTATCGTCAGCTGTGTCGAGCATATCTTTGATGACACTTGCCACCACGGGAGGCTGTGAAATAGACGTACTTTTTACCCGTTTATCTGAGCCCCAAATATCTGGACCCGGGAAATAAGTCGTGGAGTCTTGATGAAACAAGATGTGCGGCACCATGCCGTTATCCCACTGACCGTCAAACAATACTTCCAATTCTTGCCATGCACGGGGTTCGTCGAAGTGTTTCCAACCTAAGGCGGTAATAGCAGAGTCCCAGTTCCACTGGAATGGATACAAGCCATGGGTAGGCACAGTGTACCCACCAAGATCATTCGCAATCAGTGTCTCTTTGGCTTTTTCTATTAATGCAGCAGTATTTTCTGAAACATCTTTTCTATTAACATCGTAAGTCATAATGGGTGCTCTTTTTAGGATATTAGCTGATAAATGAATCTTAAAGCACTCATAATGGGTTGTAAATGTTTTTTTTGTGTGTTTAAATTCGATTTGTAGTAACAAATAAATAACATAACGTTAAACGTTCGCATCATTTATGACGAACACACTATTGACCATCTTTAAGAGATTGGAGAACACCATGAAAATGACACCTATTACCTGTGCCGTATCGATACTTTTTGCTGCACCGTTATTTGCCCAAGAAGAAAAGACTGAGAAACCAAAGGCTGATGAATATGAAAACATCATTGTTACCGGTTCAAGCGTTGCGCGTACAGAAGCAGATACACCTGCTAAAACAACTCTGATTGGGAAAGACCAAATTGCGAACACAGGTTTTTCAAGTCAGGCAGACATATTGATGAGTGTTCCCGGTATTAAAGTGGAAGGTGGTGGTGGCGAAGTGGCAACCAACGCATTTGTAAGGGGTTTACCTTCAGGAGGGCAGTTCCAGTTTACGCCCCTTAATTACGATGGCATGCCTGCATTTCAGTCTGGGTTAACCTCTTCTGCACAGGATGTTTATTACCGCCCTGATATAGGTATAGAAAGAGTGGAATATGTTGGTGGTGGTGTATCTAACTTGTTCGGCCCTGGTTCCGTGGCAGGCATAATCAACTATATTTCTCGTAAAGGAAGTGACGACCCAGAAAGTACCGTTCAAGTAGAACTTGCCGAAGACGGTCGCATTAGAACAGACTTTTTCAATAGTGGTGCGTTATCAAGCGATGACAATATTTACTATGCTATCTCTGGTTTCTACCGTTACGACGAAGGCCCTCTAGATACTGGCCTACCCACTAAAGGTTACCAACTTAGAGGTAATATACGAAAAGAATTTGATGATGGTCATATCGCATTCCATGGTCAAATGATTAACGACAAAGTGCAATTCTTCTTACCATTGCCTTTAGAGGGCGCATCGCGTGACCGATTAACAGGTAATGACGGTGAAACCGTTTATGTTGCCCAGACGGTAGCTGCCGCTGACCTAAGTTATCCTACTGCGGATGGTACCTACGAGTCGCCTATTCGTGACGGTGTATCTACTGAAGGTGGTTCATTTGGTGTTGATTTTGAAAAAGAATTAACCGACACATGGCGCATAAGCGGTAAAGCGAAAGCTGCAAGTTATGATCACCAATTCAACTTGTTCCTTGATGGCGACGGCATCGCCAATACGCCTGAGCCACAAAGTGGTTATGTTACCAACTCAGGTAGAACGGTAAATGGTGATTTGCTCAGTTCATTGGGCACGGCCAATTACACATGGTCTGAAACAGGTAATGCCTTACCAGACGATTATTTAGTCTTCGGTAACCGTTTATTGGATCGCCAAAGAGACGGTGACTTTTTCAGCACTGAGTTTAACGTAACAGGTGAGCTAGAAGCAGGCGGCTTTGACCATACTGTGAATATTGGTACGTTTTTCATTAACGCCTCGCAAATGGACTACAACATTATATCCAGTTACTTAGCTGATTTTAGTAATGGTAAGAATGCACGTTTAGTTGACCTGTCTTTTACTAACGAAGCAGGAGAAACGGTTCAGTATTCTAAAAATGGGGTTGTAGGGCCAGGTACGAGTTATACCAACAAAGACCTAACCAGCAAGCGCATCGCATTTTATGTCACTGATCAACTCGAAAACGACAATTGGGCGTTCGATGTGGGTATGCGTGTAGAGCGAGCTGAAGGCACCACTAAGTCAGAAGGCAGTGAAGTCGTTGTAGTATCTGATGACCCGTCATTAGCCCCTAACCTGCAAGTGAATACTACAGGTAACGGTCGTTTCACTTATGGTGAAGTCGGTACCACAGAAGCCGCTTTCTCTGGTGCGCTGTTATACAAAATGGATGACAGCGACATGAACTTGTACGCTAACGCATCAAAAGGTTATTTCTTCCCACAAATTAGAAGTATCACTTTTAACGACAACGGTGAGCCACAAAGCTATGAAGGCGAAGATATTACGCTTGGCGCAATAGGTGTGAAGTACTTCCCGAAAGACTTATATATAGATGCATCATTGTTTGTTGCCAACCTAGATAATCGTCGTTCGGTTGATTTCGAAAATGATGGTTCAGGCGGTTTGCTTGAAGTGGTTAAGCAGCAGTCGACTGAAACCTCAGGTGCTGAAATTATTTCACGCTGGAATGTATCTGACGAAATCACGCTAGAAGGTAATATTACCTATCAAGATGCTGAATTTAGCGAAGGGGCTAATGTGGGTAAACAACCCAGAAGACAGCCTGAATTTACCGGTAACGCAGCGGTTTCTTATAACAACGGTTTTGTTGATGCACGTTTAGGCGTGAGTTACTTCGGTGATTCTTACGCCAATGACGACAACTCAGTTGAATTAGATAGCCACACTATTGCCACCTTTAATGCGGGTTATTCTTGGGAGCTTAATAGCGACCAAGAAATAAGACTGGGCATTAGCGTATGGAATCTATTTGACAGTGAAGGGATTACGGAAGGGTCTCCGCGTCAAGGCAATAGCCAAGTATCCGGTGGTGAGTTCTTTATTGGACGCCCGGTATTACCTCGTCGTGTGAGCCTGACCGCTCGGTATGATTTTTAATTGAGTGTATTGGTGTCTGCTTGCGCCATTTAGGTTGAGTAGCTTACCCACTGGAAAAGATCCCAGTGGGTAACTATTCACCGTTCTTTTAATTTAGTAGCACAAACGGTATGGTTTTCGTTCGTGAAGATATGTGAAGAAAATTATGAATACACTAGATTTTTTAATTGTTGCATTGTATTTGGTGGCGTTGTTAGTCATGGGATTTATGCTGCGAGAACAGACAAATAAAAGCGACTATTTTCTGGGTGGGAAAAGTCTAGGATGGAAACCCTTGGCGTTGTCGGTCATGGCCACTCAGCTTTCTGCTATTAGTTTTATTTCTGCCCCCGCTTTTGTGGGGTTGCGTGAAGGTGGCGGTTTGCAATGGCTTTCCTATGAATTAGGTGTGCCGTTAGCTATGTTGCTGGTGTTATCCACTATTTTACCCAAGTTATACCGCGCCGGGATCGTTAGTATTTATGATTACCTCGAAACCCGTTTTGGCCGCTCTACTCGGGTATTGATCAGTATTGTTTTTCAATTTAGTCGGGCGTTCGCTACCGGCATTATGATTTATGCGGTATCCCTTATTCTGCAAGGCACCATGGGTATCGAAGCGTGGCAAGCTATCTTGCTAACAGGTGTCATTACGGTACTTTATTCACTGCAAGGGGGCATGAAAGCGGTCGTTTACGGCGATGCCATTCAAATGATCATTATTGTATTAGGTACAATCGCCTGTATTGGGTACGGTCTGCACTACCTAGGTGGCATTGACGCATTCGTAGCTAATGTCGATCCAAATCGCCTGGAAGCGATTAAGTTTGACTCATACGGCTTTAGCGGTGACGGCTTTGGCTTTTGGCCAATGATTTTTGGTGGCGTAGTATTGTACGCGTCATATTATGGTTGCGACCAAACTCAGGCGCAACGAGCACTATCAGCTAAAGACCCAAAAAACCTACGTTATATGATTTTAGCTAACGGAGTTATTCGTTTCCCCATCACTATTTTGTACTGCTTGTCCGGTTTAATTGTGGGCACGCTAGCCATGACAGAGCCAAGCTTTATGGCAAAAATCCCAGCTGACAATCCTGATTGGATGATGCCCATGTTTATTCTTGACTACTTGCCTCATGGCTTAATTGGCTTATTGGTTGTGGCTATTTTGGCTGCTGCTATGTCGTCATTGAGCTCAGCCATCAACTCTCTGTCTGCGGTGACCATCGAAGATTACTGCCGCATTACCAACAAAGAAGTGAGCCAAGAAAGTTATTTGAAATTGGCGAAATACATGGGCTTGGGCTGGGGGGCTGTCACCCTAATATTGTCGCTGTATGCAGGCAATATTGCGCCCACTATTATTGAAGCTATCAATAAAGTCGGGTCATTGTTTTATGGACCAATCCTAGCGGTATTCTTGCTTGCAGTGCTAACGAAAAGTACATCAAGCCTGCACGTCAATATTGGGTTAGTCAGCGGTGTTTTGTTTAACTTATTAATATCGTTTATTGCACCCGATATTTTCTGGTTTTGGTGGAACTTCATTGGTTTTGTTGTGACGGTGATGATGGCAGTGCTAATGAGTAAAATTAAGCCTTTCACTTATCAACCTAACGATGAGGAATTGGCCGCGGCGCCTGTCTCTTTGTCCATTCTTACTGTTAAGGATGTGGTGATATTGCTTAGCATGTTCGGTGCGATGATTGCTTTCTGTTTGTATATTCCAACGGCGTTTGTTTAAGGTTATTCCATGAAATATCAGGCTTTTTTACGTGATTTATTTGATATCGCTGTGGCTGCTTGTCAGCCTAGTGCGTGTATGGCGCAGCAGTTAAGTAAACTGGATACCAGTAATGGCATATGTGTTATTGGGGCGGGTAAAGCGGCTGCTGAAATGGCTGCTGAAGTACATAAAACCTTAGGTGATAAATGCTACGGCGCCGTCGTGACCCGTTATGGATACGAAAGCGCAGGGGATACGGGCAGGATAGCGGTACTGACGGCGAATCACCCTACGCCAGACGACAACAGTTTAGTTGCCGGTAAGGCGTTGCTTGAGCTAGTAAAAAGTACCCCAGCAACAACGCCTATTTTATTTTTAATTTCAGGTGGTGGCTCGTCACTTATGTGCTTACCCGTTGACGATGTGCCGTTTGCTGACAAGCAGCAGCTCAATCAGTTTCTACTCAGAAGCGGCGCCAGTATCGATGAAATTAATACCGTGCGTAAACAGTTGTCGAAGGTGAAAGGCGGCAGATTGGCTGAGGCCGCTAAATCAAGGCACGTGACCTTGATGATTTCTGATGTGGTGGGGGACAACGCCGCTGATATCGCCTCTGGACCAACCATTGCTGATCCCTCAACCAAGGCTCAGGCGTTGGCTATTTTGCAAAAGTACAATTGGTCTCCTGTGGGCAGTATTGCTAATTACTTGGCAAAGCCTGAAGCTGCGCCAAAGCACACTGCCCCAAGTGAATATCATATTGTGGCGAACGCACAGCATGCGATTGATGCCGCCATTAGCGTTGCCCAGCAGCAAGGGTGGCAAACCCAAGTATTAGGTTATGACATTCAAGGGGAAGCCAGAGAGGTTGCCAAGTTACACGCTAAGCAGGCCTCGGCATGCAAGGCCAAAGGGCAGCGCATGATGTTGTTCTCAGGGGGCGAGTTAACGGTAACCGTAGGCAAAGAATACGGTGACGGAGGGCCAAACCAAGAATACCTAATGGCGTTAGCGCTTGAGCTTGCTGGCGCGAAAGGCATCTCTGCGCTGGCCTGTGATACCGATGGCGTGGATGGTAGCAAAGATGTAGCGGGAGCTTATATTGATGAAACCACATTGCCTCGAGCATTATCAGCAGGTGTGAACGCAAGCGAACTATTGGCTACTCACAATAGTCATAAGTTCTTTGGCGCTATAAACGACTTAGTTATCACTGGCCCAACGAATACTAATGTTAATGATTTCAGAGCCATTATTATTGAATAGCTTTTAGCTGATGACAAATAGCAGCTTGCTTCGGGCTGGTGGTTAAGCTTATATTCGCCAGCTTACTATCAGCCTTGAGCCAGCAAACGCCAGACTCAAGGTTTTGTTTCTTGTTCTATTTTCACGATTCAAATAGGCTATAGCGTTTTAAGGTAGATGCATTACAGATGTTTTCAATAGACAACAGTCAATATTTACGTTCAGGGTTTACCTTAGGGAAAGGCAATAAGCTTTTTCAAGATATTGAGCGTGATATTATCAAGATTGTCTTCTGGGAACGACGTGTTACCCAAAGCCAGCTCGTATCGGCCACCAAAATTCCTCAGCAAACCGTGTCTCGTTTATTAAAAGGTCTCACCCAGTCTAAGGTGCTGCGCCAAACCGAAAATATGATCCCTAATCCTAAAGGCAAACCGGGTTTTGCTATTGAGTTGAATCCGGACTATGCCTATACCTTTGGCGTGTCGATATTGCTCGATGCTGTCGGTGTAGCGGTAATGGACTTTGCGGGTAATGTGATTGCCACGAATATGTGTGAAATGGACGACATGAGTATCGTTCATGTACTAGAAGCAATTGAAACCTTAATAACGGGACTTTGTGAAACCGCTAAATTGGACGAAACACGAGTGCTGGGTATTGGCGTAGGTATCTCCGGTTTCTTTAGTTCAATGGACGGCAAGATGAATACCCACCATATGCTGGAAGAGTGGGCGCAAGTCGATATCGTCGAGATAATATCTAGCCATTTCACACTTCCTACTTGGGTGGTAAACGATGGTACCGCTGGCGCAGCGGGTGAGGGTGTTGCGGGGGTTGGACGCCAGTATAAGAACTTTGTATATTTATTTGTTTCATCAGCATTTGGTGGCGGTATCGTGACTAATTCTGAGGTGTTACGGGGTACTTATGGCAATGCTGGTGAGTTGGGCGATATGTTACCCACTAAAATATACGCCCATCCAAATTTAGAACTGCTCAAACGTATCTTGAAGAAAAACGGTGTGAATTTCAGCTCTATTTATAATTTGAATGAAGAGTTTGATCCCGACTGGCCTGGCGTCGAAGAATGGATATTCAAAGTGCAGGATTCTTTCGATTTGGTTGCCACTTGTTGCTCTGCCTTACTTGATGCCGAGGCAATCATACTTGGGGGGCATATTCCTAAAGAATTAGCCGAGATGGTGATACCGCGGATTGATGTATACGCTCAATTCAGACGCGGGGCCAAGCGTCCTATGCCAAAAATAGTGGTGTCAGGCGTCGAGAAGTTTCCGGTTGCCATTGGTGCGGCCACGATACCACTGCGAGAACTTTGCTTGTAAAGATTTACATGAATAACGGCTAATATAAAAAAACGCGTATTGATTCATTCAATACGCGTTTTTTTACGTTTATCGTTAATCCAAAAGAAGATTAAAACAGCAGTTTTTGCCCTTGTTTAGGAATAATAATCGTTAGTCCTAGGTCATTGGCTTCATTGAGCTGTTGCGCGATTATCGCTCTTGGGTCGGTATCTTTAGCGAGGGTATATTTGATATGGCTGATAACGACCTTCAAATCTTTAAGGGGGGCATTGCCGCCGATTTTTCGCCCCAAACTACCGAGCTCTTGCATCAGAAGTTCAGGGGTCAAATGACCGAATAGTAAGTTGTGGGGACGCTCATTTTCAAATGAAGTTTCAATGATGATGCCACGTAGGGTTTTATGTTTAACCTGCTTGGCCAAATACGTCCAAATTTTTGCTAATTTGCCTTGTTGTTCGACTACATCGGCTCCGGTGTCACCAAAGTACACAAACATATCGTTGTTATGCTCAATCACAAATGCGCTGGATTCAACGGGGTGGCTAAGGCTAAATGCGCTGACGCTAAGTTGCGTGTTAGCAATAGGCGTTGTTTTGCTCGGAAGTAAATCCACCATATGGTATTTATTGAGTGTGGGCGCAATGCCACGATCACTAAAATTGGCCCACGCTTTGCCATTAAAGTAGGTCTCGCCAATCATGTTATTAACCGAAGCCAATGCGTAGATATTTTTTGCGCTATCTTCAGGCGACGAAACCAACATGCCATTGACGTGGTCAAGATGAGCATGGCTGAGTAAATATGCTTTTATATGGCGGCGTAATATTGTTCCTGCCTTGCCCCATTTTTTATCATCCACTAAGGCTAAATCAGTGAATGCCCCACGCTTAACGCTTTTATTTATACCGTTAACCAGGGTACCAGCATCTAATGCCACATAGTTTGCTTCGCTTACGGCGCGCAGCAAGAAGGCACTTAAATTGCCATCCTCGATACCACCGCTATCACCCAGTACGATGACTTCAAATGCTGGGGCTGGAGTGACTAATTCAGAGACTTGGTGAGTTTTAGGGCTTTGGGCAAAAACTTGAGTCGCCGTAAAAAGCGAAATGGTTAACAGCCATTTCGCTAATGATAAAGAAGTGTGCATATTAGTTGGCTTTTTTCAGTTCGTTTGGCTCAGCCAAGCTTTGTTTGTATAAGGCCAGGGCTTGCTGACTGTCTTGTTGGGACTCTTTGATTCTAGCCAACAGTAAAATATCTTGCTGACGACTGCCCAGCTTAATCGCTTTGCTTAACGCTTTCTCGGCTAGGCTTAAATCATTAGCGTTATAGGCGAGTGCGCCCAAGGTCGATAGTAGTTCAATGTTCATATCGTCTTGCTTTATCCACTGCTCCAGCTGTTTTAAGGCCGTAGTAGGGTGAGACAATTTAAGCTCTCTATAAAGCGGTAGTAACATAGGATGGGGTTTGTTTCTGTTATACTCACCCAATGCCGCTTCGGCATCAATATGCATTCCTTGATCGATTAACTGCTTAACATAGGCGGCTTGCAAGGCTGGATCTCGGCGGGTTGATTTAGGCAATGAATGCCAATTCTCTTTTAACTGATTCGCGCCTTCTTTGCTGGCAATTTCAGCGAAATTACCTTGAGAAGCGAGTTGCATATAATGTTCGTATTGCTCCCCTAAGGCTTTTTTCCAAGAGGGCAGGCGGTCTTTTAACTCATGCCATTTTCCCGCTTGAACCAAAGCTTGTGCGTGCAGGATTAATACTGACTTCTGGCGCTTTTGCTTGTCTTCAAGCTCCCCCAATATTTCTAGGGCTTTACCAGGTTGTTGGTTTTGTAAATGGTCGCGCACTAAGCATAACTTGGCGGCAAACGCCGACTTAGGGTAAGACGTCGCCAAGCGCCAGTTTTCACGCGCTCCAGTGGGGTTTTGTAGTTGTAATTCAGCCTCAGCTGCGGCCAATAAATTTAAACCGTCGAAGTCTTCTTGCTCAATGCTGGCAAGTTGCTTACGTGCTTCAAGATAGTTTTGCTCGGCGAGGGCAATTAAGCCTCCTGTGAAGGCGCGTTTCTTCTTACGAGAACCCCAGTTACCTAACCAGTTTTTTGAGCCTGAGATGATCATAATTAATTTTTTGATCACCCACGAGAACAACAATAAACCGACAATCAGTAAGATGGTCATGATTGCCATGGAAAACACGTTCATTTCCATTACATAACCAGCGAAATCAATAAATACGTAGCCCTTATCATCGAATATTAATGAGCCAATAAGCACTGCAATAAGTAAGGCCACAAAGACCATTAGTATTCTGATCATGGTTGGCTAACTCCATTAACGAACACATTGTCGATACGTTGCTGAATGACATCTTGAAGTGCCGGCGCTGAATTGAATTGGCTTGGATAAACACGTTCAATATCAGTCTCTGTCAGTTCATTTAAGCGCTGGGAGAACTGTTTAACAGACACGTCATCCAGCGCAAAATTTTCTGTCAGTGCGCGTTGTGCGTTTTTCAGCGATTGCTGGTACAGCTCAATATTTTCTTTTAAAACGGCACTTTGAGCTTGCAATAACGACAGCTTAAGTTGTTCTTTGGCTAACCATTGTTGTTGCTCGGACATATAAGGTTGCACGTCAGCTTCTTTCTTTTTAAAGCTAAAGAAATCTTCGGTGAATGCACGCCAGTTTCGCGCCAAGTTACTGCGCCAATCGTCAACCGAAGCAGAGACGTTATCAGGGTTAGCAGCGATATCAGGGCGTTCAAATGTATTCAGGGTTAGCTCGTCTACTTGAGGCAGTAAAGCACTCACCTTAAGGGCGATAGACGATAAAGATACCGGATTAACTTGAGCCAATGCTTGAATGTCGTTGGCCAAACGCTCACGCACTGGCAACAAGCTTGGGTCGTCTAAATCTTGTAAGCGACTGTCAGCCGATTGCAGCATCGCAATGGCGGTTTTAACATCATGCTCTAACCATAACTTTCGGCCAGCCATGCGCACTAAAAAGTCAGCTTCGGCCAGCAACCAGTCTGCTGGGCGTCGTCCGGCTATTGTGCTCAACATTTGCTTGTTGGTTTGAGATAGCGCTTTCGCCGCCTGAGCGTCGCTTAAGGCGCTTTCTAATTCTTGGCCTAAAGTACGTAATTGAGTTTCTAAAGTGCGATTTTCTTGTCGAACTTCATCGGTAATCGTGAGATTTTGCTGAGCTTGGCGATTAAGCATATCTTGCTGTTCACTTTGACTCGTTTCTTGATTGAGCTTTTGCTCATCCCATTGGGTCCACCCCCAATAAGCCGCAGCTACAATTAATAGTAAAATCAACAGGTTGATAATGGTCACAAACCACAGAAAGCCTGTTTTTGCAGGTTTGCTGTTATTTTCGTTTTTAGCTTTGGGCGCGGAATTCACGCCAGCATTATCGCTTGAACTGGAAGTTTTTTTCACGTTGTTGTCGCTTTTCAAAGGAGCTGCAGGATTCTTTTTATCTGTATCGGGTTTTGATTCGATTTTAGGCGGCGCAGGCGTGATGACTGCACTTGAGTCTATCGTCTTCGGCTTGTCTTGCGCCTTGTTTGACGTCTCGTTCTTTGGCTTATTGCCTGAGGTATTGTTTGTATCTGATTGGTCTGCCATTTAATGCTCCAAAAATTCCTTGGCACGGCGAATAAGTGCCTGGTCGCTAGCGTCATCGCTTACAAATATTGTGTTTATACCGAGTTTAGCTGCAATTTGTTCAGTTCGGGGGCTCACTACAATCCAAGGTAAGGACTGTAACCACTTGGGTTCAAACTGCTCAAACGCGCTTTCAATCATTTCACCACTGGTAGCAATGATGCATCTAATCTGCTCAGCTTGCCACTGTTGTGTTGCTTTAGGAGTGGCAATTTTTATCCGCCGATAAATATCAGCCAAATAAACATTAGCGTCTCGCTGAGTCAGCTGTTGGGCTAAATCTTGGCGACCGCCTTCGCCCTTGATGATCATCACGTTGCGCCCGCTCAGTTGGGCTAATTGTTTTAACGATAATAAACCTTCAGTGGTTGGACTTTGCGGCACCACCACTTCATACCCTTGGGCGCGTAAATTATGAGCGGTACTGGCGCCTACAGCAAAAATATTGATGTTAGCTGGTATGCGTATATTACGAAGGTTAAGTAAATCGCTTGCTACTGTGCTGGTAACAATAATACAGTCGTTTTGCTTAAGTGCAGCAAGTGCTGTGGGCAGTTGCTCAAGGGCGTGCTCACAAACTTGGGTGTCAATCAGACCAATCCCAGTCGCAGGCAAGCCCGCTTCAGCGAAGTTAGCCACGCTATTGACGCATTTTTGCTCGGGGCGAAAAATTAACACTGACATCAATTAGTCTTTATACAAAGCCTGAAGAATTTCACCGGCACCTTGGGTGAGTAACTGTTCAGCTACCTCCACTCCGATGCTTATGGCGTCGTCTTTATGGCCACGTTTTTCTGCATGTAATAAGACCGCGCCATCGGGTGAGCCCACTAGCCCCCTTAAATAAAGTTCATCCCCTGTTAGCTCTGCGTAACTGCCGATTGGCACTTGGCAACCTCCATTTAATTTTGCGTTCATGGCGCGCTCTGCTGTTACGCGATATTCAGTTGCTTGGTGATTTAATGGCTTAAGTAATTCAATTAACTCAGCGTCGTCATTACGACACTCAATACCCACGGCCCCTTGGCCAACAGCGGGTAAGGATACGGTTGGTTGAATATAAGTCTTAATGCGCTCATGCATATTTAAACGAATTAACCCTGCGGCAGCCAGAATAATAGCGTCGTACTGGCCGTCGTCTAACTTAGCTAAACGCGTATTCACGTTACCACGTAAGTCGCGAATGGTTAGGTCTGGTCGCGCGCTGCGAATTTGACACTGACGACGTAAACTCGACGTGCCAACAATCGCCCCTTGAGGTAATTCTTCAATGTTCGAATAGGTATTTGATACAAATGCGTCGTAAGGGTTTTCACGCTCACATATGCAGTGCAAGCCGAAGCCGTCAGGGAAATCTACCGGGACGTCTTTTAAAGAGTGCACGGCAATATCGGCACGGCCCTCATTCATGGCCACTTCCAACTCTTTGATGAATAAACCTTTGCCGCCAATCTTAGCCAGTGGCGTGTCTAATATACGATCACCCTGGGTCGACATAGGCACTAGCTCCACACTGATATGTGGGTGTGCTGCAAGAAGTTTGGCTTGCACATATTCTGCTTGCCACATGGCTAAAGCACTTTTGCGTGTGGCGATTCGAATGACGCGTTCTGACATGAAAATTTCACTATTAACTAACGAGTTTATAAGGGGATATTATCAGAATTTGCCAAGGTTTTGAGTAGACAAAGGCCTAGTTTTAGTGAAAAAAGCGTAATACGAGTAATAAGGTAGATAAATACACACGCAGATTGCTCGGCTAAAACCTAGAGCGCAAATTAAAGGACGATTTCGTAAACGGGTAATTCGCGCCCCGGGATACTGCCTGACGGCTGACTTCCTATTCGCGTTGCGCCGTTTTTTGCATAAAACTCTGCGGCATGTGGGTCACTATAAATAACTATTGAGGTGAATCGTTTTGCTTTTGCAAATTTTAAGGCGTGGTGTAATAACATGCTTCCCACGCCTAAACCTATTTTGGTGGGGCAAACGAACAAGGCAAGCAATTCAAATTGCTTGGCAGATAAACGCTCAAGCGCATAAAACCCTATCGGTGATTGAATATCAGAAGTACCTGGCGACCAAGCCCCAACAAAATGAAAATCCTCGTGGTTTAATTGTTCAGGTGAATAGCTAAGTTCAGCTCGGCATAGCTGCATGAATGCGGCTGAATAACCCCAATGTGCTTTAGCGCGCATTGCCAGTGCAGAAATATCTGCACTGTGCTGGCTGGTTAATGGTGCTATTTTAATATCAGTCAATTTATACGCTTTAAGATTAATTAAGCTCAGTTGCTTAATAAGGATATTGAGCGTCAGCCTGCTGAATATACTGAGCCTTGTTGGCTAACCACTTCTGTTGCACGCTGGCACTGTAGTTTAAGTATAACTTGCCGTTGTCTATCACAAATGCGTCTTCATCTATACCAACAAAATCACCAGTGGCCATTGCATAAGCGCAGTATCCACCGTATTGAGGGGCGTATTTTTCTGGATTCGTTTTAAATAAATCAAGGTGAGCTTGTGAGCTGAAAAACCAATCAGCGCCGCGCCAAGTGGTAGTAAATGTTTTGCTGCCTTTTACTGCTTTATCTTGGGTGAAGTAGGCGACTGTGTCGTAACCATATATGGCCTTGTTATTAAATAAGCCCGTTTCGATAGGGTCTTGTGCTAAAGCTGTTTGGCTAAAACTAAGAATAACAAATAAAAGTGCAGTTTTTGCGACGTGTGATAAATGAGCTAGTGCATTAATCGACATAATATTTCCTGTATTGATGACGTTACCAGTGCGGTAATAAGGGTTCTACTTAATAAAACCGCTAATACAGGAAATTAATTTCATCACATTTTTGTCCCAAAGCACGGAAGTGCTTTGGGACCATGGCAAACATTAATTTAAATAGATTTGGTTATTTAAAAAGTGCTAGCTAAAACGGGCTTGCAACCAGGCCGAGATATGATTGATCTCTTCTAAACATACGCTGTGTTGCATAGGGTAATCTTGCCAAGTAACCGCATAACCGTTGTCTTGTAATACTTTAAAGGCGGCGTTACCCATAAACACAGGTACCACATTATCTTGTTGCCCATGAGCCATTAAGATAGGCGTACGCTTATTTACGTCACTCGCTTCACTGGCCAATGTCTCTGGATCACACATATAGGTAGATAACGCCATAATACCGGCTAGCTTTTTGTTAATACGGGTACCCAAATGCAATGCAATAACACCACCTTGGGAAAAACCAGCTAGCACAATGCGTTCGGCTGGGGTGCCGTTGGCGATTTCAGCATCAATTAATTGCGCTACTTGTTTTGCTGATTCTTCAACACCGGTGCGATCTGCACGGTGATTGAAATCCATGCTGGTAATATCGTACCACGCGCGCATTTCCATGTTGTTGTTCACGGTAATGGGGCGAATCGGAGCATGGGGGAAAACAAAGCGTATGGGTAATGAATCAGGCATTTTTAACTCGGGAACGATGGGCGCAAAACCATTACCTGAATCACCTAATCCGTGCAGCCAAATAACAACCGCGGTATGTGGTTGGCTAGGGTTTACTTCAACAAATGATAAATTACTGTCACTCATGGTGTGATAACTCTCTTAATACTTATGCTTTTGGACGGGGGAACGAAACCGGTTCGCCAGCCTGCTTGCTGGCGGCATCGTTCATAAATTGCCAGAACTCAACACCTGTGCGTTCGTCAATCCACAGGCCGTCCTGATAATTAAAGTGATGACCATTAAACTTTGTTGCTACCCATAACTGATGTAAAGGGGGTTGCTTGTTAATGATGATTTTAGTGCCGTTAATGAAAATAAGGGTAAGAATGCTGCTAGCTGATTCATAGTCGATATCGGTTTCTATGTCGTCGAGCATTTCTTCTAGATTTATCAACAGGTCATCGACCATTTGATGGTATTGGCTGTCATTCATTGTAACTTCACCTTGTGTGGATCGTTTTTGTGCATTAGCACCATTGCATAAAGGAATATGCTAACATTGCATAGATGTCTCAACACTCACTTTATCTACTTACTTGACTGAAAATCTTCTATGCCACAATCACTCGGAAATTTATTTATACTTGCAGCGCCTTCAGGGGCGGGTAAATCTAGCCTAATCAAAGCGTTACTGCAAAATCATCATTCAACTGAAATTCATAATAATGAAATGCAAGTATCGGTTTCGCATACCACACGGGCCCCGCGGCCTGGGGAAGTGGACGGAGAGCATTATCATTTTGTTAGCCGAGAGGTCTTTCAGGAACGCATCCGTAAAGATGAATTTTTTGAATGGGCAGAGGTGTTTGGTAATTATTACGGCACGTCTAAAGTGGTAATTGAGCAAACCTTGCGTAAAGGTATCGATGTGTTTTTAGACATTGATTGGCAGGGCGCACGGCAAGTTAAAGCGCAAATTCCGGATACGGCGACTATTTTTGTCGCACCGCCTTCTCGTGAAGAATTAATGCGCCGCTTGACCGAGCGGGGGCAAGACACGCCTGAGGTTATCCAAGACCGCATGAATAAAGCGGTATCTGAAATATCGCATTATCATGAGTTTGATTTTATTGTGGTAAATGACGATTTTAAGGCCGCCCTAGCCGAACTTGACGCTATTGTATCAAGTCGTCGTTTGCGTAAAGAAAAACAAGTGATGCGTCATCAAAGCCTGTTTGAAAACTTATTAGCCAACGATTAGCACAAATATTCAGCGTTAAGATCATTAAAGATCTTTTCTAATTTGAGGTTTGCAAGTACACTATGCGACCTTTTTTGAAAACATAGCTACCCGACGGAGATCAAAATGGCTCGCGTAACAGTTGAAGATGCCGTAAATAAAATTGGCAATCGGTTTGATTTGGTTTTAGTCGCAGCACGTCGTGCCCGACAACTTGCCATTGAAGGTAAGGTTGCACATGTAACGGTAGGTAACGATAAGCCTACAGTTGTAGCACTACGTGAAATCGAAGAAGGTTTTGTAAATGCTTCGACTCTTGATGCTGAAAACTTGCGTGATCAACATGCACAGGATCAAGCTCAGTTTGAGTCTGCGGCAAACATCCTTCAAGACCAGTAAATCAAGAAAAAAAGCCTGATTCCAGCGGCAGTGCATCAAACAGATGTTTTAGCCGTTGGCTTAGCGCCTATTTCACCGTATCCTTAAACTTTCCACCGTTTGAGATAAACAACACTTGTATCTTTTTGAGGGTTTAAAACAAAAGCTTGAGGCCTACCTCCCCCCGGACAAGGTAGCGGAAACTCAGCGTGCGTTTGTTGTAGCCCGAGACGCCCATGATGGACAAATGCGTTCCAGCGGCGATCCTTATATAACTCACCCCGTTGCGGTTGCTGGTATTCTAGCCGATATGCGTCTGGACCATGAAACGATCATGGCGGCATTGCTACACGATGTGATTGAAGATACCCACCATAGTAAAGATGATCTCAGTGCGCAATTTGGCGAAGCGGTAGGTGAGCTAGTCGAGGGTGTGAGCAAACTCGAAAAAATTCATTTTAGTAACAAGCAAGAAGCCCAAGTCGAAAATTTTCGCAAGATGTTGATGGCGATGGTGCAAGATATTCGGGTTATTTTGATCAAACTTGCCGATCGGACCCACAACATGCGTACCTTAGGTTCATTGCGACCTGATAAAAGACGCCGTATTGCCCGTGAAACGCTCGAAATTTATTCTCCTATTGCCCATCGCTTGGGTATTCACGATATTAAAAATGAGCTGGAAGATTTAGGTTTTCAAGCCATGTACCCTATGCGTCACCGTGCGCTCAAAGCCGCTGTGAAGCAGGCGCGGGGCAATCGTAAAGAAATTATTGAAAATACCCGCAAAGAAGTAGAAAGCCGATTAGCGGCTTTTGGTATTGACGCCCAAACCATTGGCCGTGAAAAACATCTTTATTCTATTTATCGTAAGATGAAAAACAAAGAATTGATGTTTAACGAAGTCATGGACATCTATGCGTTTCGCGTGGTGGTCGACAGTGTGGATAATTGCTATCGCGCTCTCGGGGCGATGCACGGTTTATACAAACCCATCGAAGGGCGCTTTAAAGATTATGTGGCTATTCCTCGTACTAACGGTTATCAGTCGTTGCATACGTCTTTAATTGGTCCCCATGGTATTCCTGTCGAGATACAAATACGTACCGGTGAAATGGATAAAATGGCCGATATTGGCGTCGCCGCACACTGGATGTACAAAGACGATGAAGAATCTAGCGACACCACTGCACAAGTGCGTGCCCGCAAGTGGATGCAATCGTTAATTGAGTTACAACAAAGTGCCAGTTCATCATTTGAATTTATTGAAAATGTAAAAACGGATCTCTTCCCAGATGAGATTTACGTATTTACGCCCGATGGACGCATTGTCGAGTTACCACTTGGCGCAACAGCAGTTGATTTCGCATATGCGGTGCATACCGGAGTGGGGAATACCTGTGTGGGCGTGAAAGTTGAACGGCGTACTTTTTCGCTTAGTAAGCCATTAGAAAACGGTCAAACCGTTGAAATTATTACTTCACCCAGAGCTAAGCCTAACGCAAGTTGGTTAAACTTTGTGGTCAGTGCTCGTGCGCGTTCACATATTCGTCATTACCTTAAGAACCAGCGTTCAGAAGAAGCTTTCAGCATGGGAAATCGTTTATTGCGCCATGCATTGGGCAAAATTAAGTTAGATGAAATCCCGCAAGCTGATATCGCGCGTGTTTTGGAAGAAACTAAGCATTCTGATTTTGAATCCCTAGTAGCAGACATTGGTTTAGGTAACGAACTCAGTGCCATTGTCGCGCGACGCTTGTTAGGTGAAGCGGCTGAAATACCAGAAAGCGGACGTAAAGTGGCCATTCGAGGCACCGAAGGTCTGTTAGTATCCTATTCTCGCTGTTGTCATCCTATTCCAGGGGATGAAATTGTTGCTGTGCTTAGTCCCGGTCGCGGCATGATGATTCACCAGGCTGGATGTAGCAATATTCGCAAGCTAAGCAAAGAAGAGCCCCAACGTGTATTAGTCATGAAATGGGATGTAGAGCCCTTTGGCGAGTTCAAGGCTGCTCTGAGAATCGAGTTAATTAACCACCAAGGGACGCTGGCCCATTTAACCAATAATGTGGCGTCATGTGGCTCTAATATTGTCGGTTTACAAACCGAAGAAAAAGAAAGCGGTATCTATTATATTGATATAGAACTGACCATCAAAGATCGTATTCAGCTAGCGGATGTGATGCGTAAAATTCGCATTATGCCCGAAGTACAGCGGGTATCCCGACATAGTCAATCTAAGCAGAATAAATCTCCTAACGTATAAACTTTAAAAGGTAAGCATATTATGTCTAAGTCCGTTATTCATACTGACAAGGCTCCACAAGCTATTGGTACATACAGCCAAGCGGTTAAATCTGGCACGACTGTCTACTTATCAGGGCAAATTCCACTTGTAGCTGAAACCATGGAAATGGTCTCTGACGATTTCGCAGCACAAGCGGAACAAGTTTTTAAAAACGTACAAGCTGTATGTGAAGCGGCAGGTGGGACAACTAACGATTTAGCGAAAGTTAATATTTTCTTAACGGATTTATCTAACTTTGCCACTGTTAATGAAATTATGAGCAAGTACTTCAAGCAGCCTTATCCAGCGCGTGCAGCGATTGGTGTAAAAGAATTACCGCGAGGCGCTCAAATTGAAATTGACGGTGTGATGGAGTTACCTGAGTAACACCCCGTTTATTTCTGATTTAACGCTATAATATTGGCGGCGCATTTGCGCTGTGTTGCGCACGCGTATAGCCCTATACCGTGCGCTGATTATAAGATGCGGACTTTTGCTCTAGATGCATCATAAGAATAAGAACATAAGACTATGACTGCTTTAGCTTCCATGACTGCAGAGCGTTATCAGCGCATCCGTAAATTACTTGCTACTCGCCAGCCCTCCCTAACGATATGTTTAGAACAAGTGCATAAACCACACAATGTGTCGGCGCTTATTCGCAGTTGCGACGCCGTGGGCATCAATCGAATTCATGCCGTATGGGATAGCAACGCAAGATTGCGTAAAAAAACCTCGATGGGTGCTGAAAACTGGGTTTATACAGATATGCATGCCAATATAGGTGACGCAGTGCGTCATTTAAAACAGCAAGATATGCAAATTTTGGTCACGCATTTGTCTGATGATTCAGTGGACTTTCGCGAGATAGATTATACCAAACCCACTGCCATTATTTTGGGGCAGGAAAAAAGCGGTGCCACCGAAGACGCGATTGCGTTAGCAGACAAAAACATCGTGATACCCATGGTCGGAATGGTGCAGTCATTAAACGTATCGGTTGCTGCGGCCGTTGTATTATACGAAGCTCAGCGCCAGCGCGAACTTGCAGGCATGTATAACACGATTAACTTAAGTGAAGAAGAGTGTCAGCGAGTGTTGTTTGAAGGTGGCTTTCCGGTATTGTCTCGAGTCTGTAAAAATAAAGCTATCGACTACCCTCATATAGATGAAAACGGCAATATAGTAGCGGATGCTAGCTGGTGGCAAAAAATGCAAATGACCGCCAAAGGTATGCGTAAATTAGAACAAGAAACACTGCGCGATAATGAGCGTATTTATACAAATAAGCGTCCTTAGGCTGCTTAATTAACTACAATGAATGCCAGTGCTTTTGGACTGTTTTCGCACAGCCAAAGCGATGCTATCTTGTGTTGCAATTGCTCACTGACTAAGGAAATCAAATGCTTTACCACCTAAAAATCAGACTTGGCAGTGTATTGTTGTTGCTTGCCGCGCTTGTTTCAATGTCTAGCTTTGCTCTGGATCGTACGTTAATAGCCAATGATGCCAACAATGTGATGCCCCTATTAGTTGGCCACAGTGCACCGAATACCACATTACAAACTGCAGACGGTGCGCCCGTCAGTTTAAAAGCCTTGACCATGCAAAAGCCCACCGTGTTGATATTTTATCGTGGCGGATGGTGCCCTTATTGCAACCGCCAGCTCGCAGGATTGAAAGATATAGAAAGCTCTCTTGATGAACTTGGCTATCAAATTTTAGCCATCTCTCCAGAAACGCCAGCCCAATTACAAGCGCAAAAATTGCAAAGCAAGTTTACTGTGCAATTGTTGTCTGACAGCAAACTCAATACCATTCGAGGGTTTGGTATTGGGTATTATGTAGCAGAGGAAACTACGGCTAAGTACAAAACAAAAAAGGGCGTCGAGCTAAATGCGTCGGATAGTAGCGGACATGCCGTTTTGCCTGCACCCGCGGTGTTTATATTAGACGAGCAAGGCATAATCAAATTTAGTTATGTGAACCCTAATTATAAACAGCGCTTAGCCCCTGAGTTGTTGTATCAAGCCGCTAAGTATTCTTTATAACCTTGTTTGCTTGTATTTCTAGCAAGGATCTAACAAATCGGTGTTAAGTTCTTGCTCCACTTGAGTAAATCGTGAAGTATAATGCACCCGCGCGGCGTTATTCAGACAGAAGGTAGGCGGCTATTTCTTTTTCACAGCATTATTCTAATGAGCATACGATCGCTTATCCTACATTGAGGCTTTATGTTGGTGTTAGTCCTATAGGTGCTCGATGCGCGGACATTCGATGCGCGGACTAGCCCAAACTTCTGTTACTCAGCTGAAGGGGGTGGGTAGTAAGGTCGCCGAAAAGCTGGAAAAGCTCGGCTTGCATACTGTGCAAGACCTGTTATTTCACTTACCCCATCGTTATGAAGATCGCACTCGAATTTATCCCATCGCTGAATTAATGCCTCATTTACACACCAGCGTAGAAGGAGAGGTAACGTCCTGTGATGTGCAATTTGGCCGTAAGCGCATGCTGATGGTACGTATCAGTGACGG
The DNA here is from genome assembly GCF_011378905.1 of Paraglaciecola sp. 20A4. Taxonomy (GTDB): domain Bacteria; phylum Pseudomonadota; class Gammaproteobacteria; order Enterobacterales; family Alteromonadaceae; genus Paraglaciecola. The sequence continues at coordinate 43,144 of NZ_WTPY01000001.1, forward strand.
CACGGGGACGATCACACTGCGTTTTTTTCATTTCTCCGCGGCTCAAAAGAACAGCCTTGAAGAAGGCACGCGTATTCGCTGTTTTGGCGAGGTGCGTCCAGGCAAGTTTGGTCTTGAAATCATGCATCCTGAATATAAAACCATCAGTGCTGAATCGCCGACGAATTTAGCCGAGTCACTTACACCAGTTTATCCCTCCACGGAGGGGATAAAGCAGATTACGTTGCGTAATTTAACGGAGCAAGCCCTCGCATTGCTTGATAAAGGCGGTTTAGCCGAATTGCTACCCGATGGTATGTATCAACATCAAGTGGGCTTAGTGGAGGCGTTGCACCTAGTGCACAGGCCGCCGTCCGATGTGACGCTGACCTTACTAGAAGAGGGCAAACACCCTGCGCAGCAGCGCTTGGCCTTAGAAGAATTACTCGCTCATCATCTAAGCGTGTTAAAAGTACGCCATCAAAGTCAGCAGCAAAAAGGTTTTGCCATTACACCTAGCAAGCCTTTATTAAAGCAACTGCTGGACAGTCTGCCGTTTGAGTTAACCGGCGCACAAAAGCGCGTTATACACGATATTCAGCAGGACATGCAACGCCCAACACCTATGATGCGTCTGGTGCAAGGAGACGTGGGCTCCGGTAAGACTCTAGTCGCCGCTATGGCCGCTTTGTCGGCTATCAGTGCAGGTTACCAAGTGGTTATGATGGCGCCTACGGAGTTGTTAGCCGAACAGCATATGAATAATTTTCAAGGCTGGTTTGCTCCCCTTGGAATCGAAGTCGGCTGGTTAGCCGGCAAGTTAAAAGGAAAAGCGCGTACTGAAACACTTGAGAATTTGGCCAGTGGCCAATTACAGTTATTGGTGGGTACCCATGCGGTGTTCCAAGAAGCGGTGCAATACCAATCTCTGGCTTTGGTAATCGTGGACGAACAGCATAGATTCGGGGTACATCAGCGACTAGCATTACGCGAAAAAGGTGTGCAACAGGGAGTCTTTCCCCACCAATTAATCATGACGGCCACTCCTATTCCTCGGACTCTCGCCATGACAGCTTATGCAGACCTTGATACTTCGGTTATTGACGAGTTGCCTCCAGGGCGAAAACCTATCACCACCGTGGTATTGCCTGACACACGGCGAATTGATGTAGTTGAGCGGGTCCGTTTGGCAACCGTTGCAGATGGGCGACAAACCTATTGGGTATGTACGCTGATTGAAGAATCGGAAGTGTTGCAGTCACAAGCGGCTGAAGAAACCGCGATTGCGCTAGCGTCGGCTTTGCCCGAGTTAAAAGTTGGTTTGGTGCATGGCCGTTTGAAAGCCGATGAAAAGCAGCGGCTAATGCAGCAATTTAAAGATGGGGAAATAGATTTATTAGTCGCCACCACAGTCATTGAAGTGGGTGTGGATGTGCCCAATGCCAGCTTGATGATTATCGAGAACCCAGAGCGTCTAGGTCTAGCTCAGTTGCATCAATTGCGCGGCCGAGTAGGGCGAGGCTCAGTGGAAAGCCACTGCGTGTTAATGTATCAAAGCCCGCTATCGAAAACCGCCAGCAAGCGATTAGCTGTGTTGCGTGAATCACACGATGGCTTTTATATCGCTCAACAAGATTTAGAAATACGCGGACCAGGTGAATTACTCGGCACAAAACAAACTGGTTTAGCCGATTTACGTATTGCTGATTTGGTTCGCGACGCTGAACTGATTCCTCAAGTACAAACCCTGTCGGTGCAATTATGGGAACAATACCCGGCTAACGCCCAAGCGATTATTAACCGGTGGCTTGGTCACAAAGAGCAATACGGCCATGCTTGATCATCATCCCGTGAAATCTATTCCTGTGATTACAGTGCCTAAAGGCGCAAGTCAGGGGCTTATCGATAGAGCCAAGAATACAGCGCAGCAGTGGCATTTAGCATTTGCCGAAAATGTCAGCCAGGGGTTAGTGTTAATGCAAAGCGAGGCGCACTTAGCACTTAAGCAACTCAATGAACCCAAAGTAGGTGAAGTGCTAGTTGATTTTGCCTCTGATGCACTAACGTTTAGACGCTTACACGGCGGCGGTAAAAAAGAAGCCATAGCCAAGGCCGTCGGGTTAAAAGGGCAGACCGAGTTAAGCGTGCTCGATGCTACAGCTGGCTTAGGCCGTGACGCATTTGTGCTAGCAAGTTTAGGATGCTGTGTTGATATGATAGAGCGCTCATCGGTCGTGTCGGCTCTGTTAGCCGACGGGCTGATGCGCGCCCAGCATAGTGATTCGCTGGCGTCGTGGCTACCGAATAGAATGGTTTTGCATCCTGGTATTGCGGTTGAGTTAATGGGGAATTGGACACATAGCGCCCCCGATGTAGTGTATCTTGATCCTATGTTCCCTCATCGTAAAAAAAGTGCTGCAGTCAAAAAAGAAATGCGCTTATTTCAGCAACTATTAGGACCTGATGAAGATGCCGATGCCTTGTTAGCACCGGCATTAGCGTTAGCTAAAAAACGTGTTGTGGTTAAACGTCCCGCTGGGGCGCCATTTTTAGCTGGGCAAAAACCGCAGATTGAAATGCAGGGCAAAGCAAACCGGTTTGACGTGTATTTGATTAACTAGTGTATTTTTTTAAACGACAAAATAGTGCGTAATAATAGTAAGGAATTTCATGCAACAAAGCGTATGTAACGTCACTCTGCTGGTGGATGATTACGATAAAGGCGTTGAGTTTTATACTCAAACTTTGGATTTTAACCTCCTCGATGACATCAAAAATGGCCCAAATTCCCGTTGGGTACGAGTCGCTCCAAATCATAAACTTGGTCAGGCAGGTGCTGCGCTGGTGTTGATGAAAGCTGAGGCAAATCAACAGCCATGGGTAGGAAATCAAACCGCTGGCAGCGTGGCTTTTTTTTTGCAAACAGACAACTTTCAACGTGATTACGAAAATATGCTGCAAAAAGGTGTGACCTTTTTAGAGCAGCCCAGAGATGAGCCCTACGCCACAGTCGTAATATTTCAAGACTGTTTTGGTAACAAATGGGACTTGCTGCAGTCAAAATAACACAATATCAACCACTCACTTTTAAAAGGACATACTATGATCAAAGTCGGCGATACCTTACCAGAAGTTACCTTTAGCTTGCGTGAAAATGGCGAAGGCAGTAACCCTACTACCGCAGCATTATTTGCGAATAAGAAAGTCGTGCTGTTTGCCGTACCTGGCGCATTTACCCCTACCTGTTCAAACACCCATTTACCTGGTTATATCACGTTGGCTGATAAACTTGCCGCAAAAGGCGTTGATAGCATTATTTGCTTATCGGTTAACGATGCTTTTGTGATGGAAGCATGGGGCAAGTCGCAAAATGCTGAGCATATTACTATGTTAGCCGATGGCGGCGCTGAATTTAGCCAAGCGATAGGGTTAGCCAAAGATACGGGGACATTTGGCGGGGTGCGCTCTGGTCGTTACTCTATGCTGGTTGAAAATGGCGTGGTAAAAGCGTTGAACATTGAAGCGCCAGGCAAGTTCGAAGTCAGCGATGCCCAAACGATGTTAGACAGCCTGTAGGGTTTCCCTTCGTTTCACCTGAGCATTCATAGTCAATTGTATAATGTGACAATTGTCATCTGCTATTGATGACAGTTGTCTGTGATGTCAGCCCCTTTCCTTGTTCATACTCTTTCTACGCTCACAAAACGAAGAAAGGTATCACCATGCAATACTCCACCAGTGCAGTATCCAGCTACTCAAGCGAGGCGTCATCTAAGGTGATTACGAGTCTGCGCGGCGTTCATAAGCGCTTTAACAATAAAATTGCTCTTAATAATATCGATTTGGATATTCATTCAGCTCAGGTACTGGCTATCTTGGGCGCCAATGGCGCAGGTAAAACCACGTTAATCAATATCTTACTTGGTAGGCTAAACGCCGATGCGGGCGCGGTGAGTGTATTTGGCTATCCCGCGGGTTCGTTACCAGCAAGACGTCAAGCGGGCGCTTTACTACAAATAGCATCGTTACCTGAAACGTTAAAAATTAAAGAGCATATCGCGCTTTTTCGAAGTTATTACCCGCAACCCATGGCTTATGAAAACGTTATTGAGTACGCAGGATTACAGGGCATGGAAAATCGCTACTCTACGAAGTTATCTGGAGGCGAAAAGCAAAGATTACTGTTTGCGTTGAGTATATGCGGCAACCCTAAGTTGCTGTTTTTAGATGAGCCAAGCGTCGGTATGGACGTCCAGGCCAGAAAAGGCTTATGGCAAGCTATTTTAGACCTTAAAGCCGCTGGAACCGGCATTGTGTTGACGACCCATTATTTAGAAGAAGCCGACAGTTTAGCCGATGAGATTGTTTTGCTTAACCAAGGTGACATTATCCAGCGGGGTACAACCTGTCAGATAAAGGCCAGTGCTTCCCACACGACCATTCGTTTCAGTGCTGGTAACACTGTTGATGACTTCAATACCGATATAGCCAAACGCTATCAAAACATTGCTGGCGTAGAGCAAGTGCGCATCAGTGGCAAGTTTATCGAGTTGTTTAGCCGTAATGCGAATCAAACCTTAGCTGCGTTATTAACGCTTTACGCTGATATACAAGATCTAACCGTTTCAAGTGTTGGCTTAGAAGACGCTTTTATACAACTTAATGAAAACGTTAATAATCAAGGGGAACAATAATGAATAATTCAAACACGATTGTCGTTTCATCCAACGCGCATCTATCCAACCACAGCGCTGCACATCGAATGACGGCGAAGCAAATAGCTAAGTTGTTCTATCTTGAAACCAAATTTGAGTGGCTAAAGAGTATCCGTAACCCGGCGTTTGCTTTGCCCGCGACGTTATTTCCTGCCATATTTTATTTGTTTTTTGGGGTGTTAATGAATCAACATAACCCGCAAGCAGCCACTTTTTTGTTGTGCACCTATGGCACATTTGGCGTAATTGGTCCTGCGCTATTTTCATTTGGAGCAGGGTTAGCCGTCGAGCGCGGTCAAGGTTGGTTAGATATAAAAGACGCATCACCCATGCCTGCATCGGCGCAAGTTGTGAGTCGTCTTTTTGTGTCTATGGGATTCTCTATCATTGTGCTGGTGACGTTAGGTCTGGTTGCATTTGGCTTGGCTGACGTGAGCTTATCGCTGGGGCAAGTATGGCTATTGTCGGGTATTTTGATCATAGGTGGGTTGCCTTTTTGCCTGCTGGGCCTAACGCTTGGCTTGTTGCTAAAAGCTGAAAGCGCCCCTGCGGTAGTGAATGTCATATATTTGCCTTTGTCGTTCCTTTCAGGTTTGTGGGTACCACTGAGCCTCTTGCCGAGTTACTTACAGTCCTTTGCCCAGTTTTTACCCCCCTACCATTTGTCACAGTTAGCGCTAAAAGTGGTGGGACAAGACGCTGGGGGTTCTGTCGTACAACATCTGCTTATACTCGTGATATTCTCAATATTGTTTTTCGCATCGGCTATGTTAGCGATCAAGAAAAAAACAACATAAATAGAATAAAGATAAACGGATTGAGCGAACATACATACAAGGAAATAGCACGGGTGAATAAAGTACTGCGAAAATTAGATAATTGGTTATTGCCCAGAAACTTAAGCGAACCAATGACGCCTTACTTACTGCTGATTTACTTGCCGTTCTTTTTTGTGCCAGTTGCCGTGACTTATCAACAGCCCATAGAGCTATTATGGTCTGCACTGGCTACATTGGCATTCTTATTGGTGTACTTTCGTTGCTATTGGGCACCCAATCACCAGCTTATTCACCATATTATCGCTATTCTAGTAATCGGCAGCCTAGCGGCTTTGCTCAGCCCAACCGCCAACACATTTTTCATCTATGCCGGGGCTATGTGCAGTCGATTAAAATCAGTTAAATTTGCTGTCACCACTATATTTAGCATACTGCTTTGGATGGTAGCGATAAGCTTTGTACTCAAATTAAGTGTGTATTTTTATATTCCAGGCTTAACCTTTACCGCCATCATCGGGCTGATGAATACCTACCAATATGCGCTGCAACAAAACAAGCAAGCATTGATATTATCTCGCAAAGAAACCCAGCGCCTTGCTAAGGTAGCAGAGCGTGAGCGTATCGCTCGAGACCTGCATGACTTAATCGGCCACACGTTTTCGGTTATCACCATAAAAGCGGATTTAGCCGGTCGGTTGTTAGATAAAGATGTTGCTAAAGCCCGGGTTGAAATCAAGCAACTGGAAGATATTGCACGAGATGCCCTTAGCCAAGTTCGTGAGGTGGTATCGGGTTACCGCACCAGTGATTTACTCAGTGAATTGGCTAATGCGAAAAACGTATTTGCGGGTGTCGATATTGATTTTACCTACCATTTTGACAATCTAGATGAGCAGCACATCGATTTAGTCTCATCTGCCAATAAAGAATTAGCCATCGTATTACGCGAGCTCGTGACCAATATACTTCGCCATGCCAAGGCGAGCAACGTATCGGTGACTGTAAAGAAGCTCAACGAACAGATAGTATTGACGGTACATGACGATGGCCAAGGTTTTGAACAAATATCTCGCAGCGGATTTGGCATTCAAGGCATTGAAGAACGTATGCGTCAGCTTGGCGGTTCGGTGCAGATAAAAAGTGGGGGTGGCTTCAAGGGCACGTTAACTGAAATAGTGCTACCTATAAACGACAAGGGACCCCTTTATGCAACAAATTAATATCTTACTGGCAGAAGACCAAACTATGTTGCGTAACGCCCTAGCGACTATTTTGGATTTGGAAGATAACTTACAGGTAGTGCATAGCTGCGCAACAGGCAAACTGGCCTTTGATTATATGCAATCCCCCAGCGGCCAAAAAGTGGATATTGTGCTTAGCGATATTGAAATGCCAGACATGACAGGGTTAGAGCTCGCCCAGCATCTTTATGAATCAAAAGCCCAATGCAAAGTCATTATTTTAACGACGTTCGCCAGAAGTGGGTATTTGCGCCGGGCAATGGACTCAGGGGTGAAGGGCTATTTATTGAAAGATTCTCCGTCAGATGAACTCATAAAGGCAATTTACAAAGTGCAGCAAGGGGGTAGCGCCATTGCACCAGAGCTGATGGTTGAGTCATGGATGGAAAAAGATCCTCTGTCAGACAAAGAGCGGCACGCCCTACGCCTAGCCAAAGAAGGATTGTCTACCGACGAAATTGCCAGCAAATTGTTCCTATCAGCGGGGACAGTTCGAAACTATTTATCTTCTGCAAGCAGTAAGTTAAATGCTAAAAATCGAATTGAAGCGGCGCGCATCGCCCATCAAAATGGTTGGTTATAAATGCCAAGGCATCTGTCTTATGTCACGAATATAATGGCGTTTTGTAGGCTATTGGCATGATGTAATCAGCGCCAATGTTATGGTCGTTTTTCTGTATAAAAATAGTTATATTTTCTTTTGTTTGCTTCTATCACACCCACGCGTCATTCGAAAAATACGCTGTTATTCTTAATGGGTGCGATAATTTTGGCGCCACGCAGAAGCGTTCATGCCATATGTTCGCTTGAATAACCGCGTAAAGTGCCCCGGATCTTGGTATCCCACAGCCCAAGCAATTTCTTCAATATTCTTGTCGCTATGCTTGAGGTATTCTTTGCCTTGCTCAATTCTCAATTGCTGAATATAAGCGAGGGGCGTTTCGCCAGTGGCATCTTTAAAGCGTCGCTTAAAAGTCCGGGAGCTCATATTGGCTTTACTCGCTAGTTCCTCAATCGTCACTGGCGTCATAAAGTGAATTTCCAACCACTGCTGTACCGATAAGATTTCATCGTCTTGATGGTAGGTTTGATGACCTATGGATGTAAACTCCCCTGAATATCCACGCCGGAAGTCGACGAGAAAGGCATGCTCTACTGACTTTCCGACCTCCGGACAAGATAGTCGAGAGAGCAAATAGACCATTATCTCCAATGCTGCGTTCATGCCTGCTGAGCAGTATATTTCTCCTGTCGCCGTAATGTAGCGGTCGGGACGAACATCAACTTTTGGATATGAGCGCGCAAAGTGAGCTTGTTTATGCCAGTGGGTGGTGCTTATGCGGTCATCTAATAGCCCTGCCTCCGCCAAAAAGTAAGCCCCCGTTGCAGCGGCCATAATTGGCTTACCCTGTTTATGCCATTCTCTGAGGCGAGGATACAAAGCCCGTTGCTGAATAAGTAAGTCATCCATATCTCCCCAAACACCATGCAGAATAATTAAGTCAGTTTCTTGAATATCATTTAGAGAACAGTCTGGTGTTACTGCCAAGCCACTAAATGTAGCGGTAGGCTTACCATCTAACGTCACTAGCGACATATTAATGGGCTCGCCGAATAAACGTTGTTGTAACGTAGAGGCAAACGCTAATACGTCATGCGTCAGGCCAAGACTAAGGCCAAGTGTATTTTCACATGCGTATAGGGTGACGTGCTTCAACATTACGAATTGTCCTATTAAGTAAAACGGTATTATTTACATAAATGGCCTGAATGGCCAGTTAAATGTCCTGAGTAACGCTGTTAACATATTTTTTACACTTATAAGATGGTTGAAGATAATCTGATACTGGAAATGACAATGCAACATACCCAAGAGCATGAAGCGCTAAGAAAGACGGTTCGAGATTTTGTAGATCGGGAAATGGACCCGTTTGTAGAAGAGTGGGAAAACGCTGGTAAAGCGCCATTACATTCTCTATTCAAGAAGATGGGCGACTTAGGTTTATTAGGCATTCACAAGCCAGAAGCCTTTGGTGGCTCAGGTTTAGATTACAGTTATAACTTAGTGTTTGCCGAAGAACTTGGGCGTGCCTATGGTGGCTCACTTCCCATGGCAATTGGCGTGCAAACGGATATGGCCACCCCCGCATTAGCACGATTTGGTAGCGATGAACTAAAGCGCGATTTTCTTCAACCAGCCATTGCTGGAGACATGGTCGCGTGCATAGGCGTCAGCGAACCTGGAGCGGGTTCTGATGTAGCGGGTTTAAAAACCACCGCGAAAAGCGACGGTGATGATTACGTCATAAATGGCACCAAAATGTGGATCACCAATGCAACCCAAGGCGATTGGATTTGTTTATTAGCCAATACTTCTGATGGGAATGTGCATGCCAATAAATCTCTTATTATTGTTCCACTGGATACAGCGGGCATTGAGATATCAAAACCACTAAACAAGATGGGTATGCGCGCCAGTGATACCGCACAAATATTTTTTGATAATGTGCGGGTTCCGAAGCGCTATCGGATTGGCGAAGAGAACAGCGGCTTTGCAATGCAGATGATGCAATTTCAAGAAGAGCGAATGTATGCCGCTGCCGCTGCCATTAAAGGAATGGAGCGAATTATCCAAGACACCATTCAGTGGTGCCGTGAACGTCAAACCTTTGGTCAGCCAGTATTAAATAATCAAGTTGTACATTTCAAGCTTGCTGAATTGCAAACTGAAGTTGAGTGTCTTCGCGCACTAACGTGGAAAGCCTGTCATCAACACGTGAATGGCGAAGACGCTACCAATCTAGCCTCTATGGCGAAACTTAAATCTGGACGACTGTGGCGAGAAGTCACCGATGGCTGCCTGCAGTATTGGGGCGGTATGGGGTTTATGTGGGATAACGTGGTTGCAAGAGCCTATCGTGATACGCGAATTTTGTCGATTGCCGGGGGCAGTGACGAAATGATGTTGGGTATTATCGCGAAGAACATGGACATATTTCCTAAGCGCAGATAAGAGCATCTTAGCTGGGTAATTTAACCCAGCAAGTCTTTTAGATGGGTATTTGGTTAAGGTAAAAAGGAAATCGATATGGCTATTCCAGCATTTTTTCACAATAAATTAAGTTTGCCGGTTATTTGCGCGCCGATGTTCTTAGTGTCTAGTCCAAAGTTGGTCATCAGTGCTTGTAAGAACGGTATTGTGGGCTCGTTCCCAACATTTAATACTCGTACACAGGACTTGCTCGACAGTTGGATAGACGAAATATCGACAGAATTGACTGCTTACGCTAAGTCACATCCTGATAAACCTGTTGCACCTTTTGCGGTTAATCTTGTGGTTCATCCATCGAATACGCGCTTAGACAAAGACCGTGAGGTGGTGAAAAAGCATCAAGTGCCTTTTGTTATCACCAGCCAAGGCAATCCGGCTCAGGTAGTCGAAGAAGTGCATCAATGGGGGGGGATCGTATTTCATGACGTTATTCGAGCCGATCACGCTAAAAAAGCCATCGAGGCGGGTGTTGACGGCATCATCATCGTTACTGCTGGTGCGGGTGGACACGCCGGTGAGATCAACCCCTTCGCCTTGGTCAGAGAAATACGTGAATTTTGGCATGGTCCGCTAGCCCTAGCTGGCGCAATTAACGATGGTTACGGTGTGCGAGCCGCTGAGATTTTAGGGGCTGATTTTAGTTACATGGGCACGCGATTTATCGCTACAGAAGAAGCCGAAGTAGAAGCTGATTATAAATCAATGTTGGTCTGTTCAGAAATTAAAGATCTTATCTATACCGATACCTTCACTGGGGTGAAATGTAACTTCCTAAAGCCCTCGATTGCGCGCGCTGGAGTTGACCTAGAAAGCTTTCAGGCCAAATCACACGTCGACCTCGACCTAGGTGAAAGCAATGCATGGAAAGACTTTTGGAGTGCAGGGCATGGCGTGTCTGGAATTAAACACGTTTTACCTATGGCCGAATTGGTGAAACAGCTTAAAAACGAATATCAAGGGGCAATAGAGATGTCCGCTTTTACTTCCAAAGGCACATGACGTGAACCAGCGGGCGATCAACTACTATCTTTCACTAACAACAAATACGGGTTAGAAAAATGGCAATCATTCAGTCGCAGCTTGATACACGATCAGCACAATACAAGCAAAATGCCGGTGTGATGCTCGACGCTGTAGAAGAGGTGCGTGGTATCGAAAAACGCGTTATTCAAAATGCTCAGGAAAAAGCTCCGCGCTATATCAAACGGGGTTTACTTCCGCCTAGAGAACGGCTCAATCTGTTACTTGATCCCGGCGCGCCTTTTCTGGAGCTATCGACCTTATGTGGATACATGCAAGAGGGCGACACCGACGGTTCGGCCGCAGGTTGTGGGGTAATCGTCGGTATGGGTTATGTTTCCGGTACTCGTTGCATGGTGATGGTCGATGACTACCTAACAAAAGGTGGCAGTATCACCCAACTAGGCAGCACTAAACGCTTACGCATGTACAATATTGCACTGCAAAACAAATTGCCGGTTTTAGCCTTAGCACAAAGTGGTGGCGGTGATTTGACTTCATTGGGCGACTGGTTTGGTTTTTCCGGTGCAGGCTTCGCATTGCAGGCCAAGCTATCTGCTGCAGGGATACCGCAAATTACCGTTGTGCACGGCAGTGCCACGGCCGGAGGGGCATACCAACCGGGATTATCAGATTATGTGGTGATGATCCGTAAACAATCTACTGTGTATCTTGCTGGGCCACCCTTGCTAAAAGCGGCCACCGGTGAGATTGCCACAGATGAAGAAATTGGCGGAGCAGAAATGCATAGCTCGGTTTCTGGAGTGGCAGATTATCAAGCTGAAAATGACGCTGATGGCATTCGTATAGCGCGAGAAATTACCCATAGTTTAGGTTGGAATAGCAACCGCCCAACACCAGCTAATAATACCAACGTTGCACCTTTGTATGACGCTGAAGAATTGCTAGGTATTGTCCCCGAAGATGCTAAAACGCCTTATGATGTACGCGAGATTATTGCACGAATAGCCGATGGTTCAAACTTCCTCGATTTTAAATCGGACTATGACTTAGGCACGGTTTGCGGGCATCTAGAACTATGCGGTATGCCTTGTGGAGTGATTGGCAACAATGGGCCTATTACCGCACAAGGGGCAGCTAAAGCCGCCCAATTTATTCAATTATGCCAACAAACTAGTATGCCTATCTTATTTCTGCATAACACTACCGGCTTTCTGGTAGGAACCGAATCTGAGCGTGCAGGTATCATCAAACATGGCGCAAAACTTATTCAAGCTGTGACCAATACCACCGTACCCAAAATTAGCCTTGTTGTAGGCGGCTCATTTGGTGCAGGCAACTATGCCATGGCGGGACGCGGTATCGACCCGCGCTTTATGTTTGCATGGCCTCGCTCGGTAGTCTCCGTTATGGGGCCTGCGCAAGCGGGCAGCGTATTAAGAACCGTGGCAAAAGCAAAGATGGCCAGAAGCGGTGAAATTGATGAAGACAAACTCGATGCGCTAGAACAAAAGACCGTAGATGTTATTGAAGCTCGCTCGCGCGCTTTGGCCAATTCTGCCCGCTTGTGGGACGACGGCATCATTGACCCCCGCGATTCTCGAGAGGTGTTGGCGTATGCATTAGCTATCTGCCAAGAAGGGGATAATCGCAAGCTTAATGGTAATACCTTCGGCATTGCGCGTTTCTAATGATAAAGGTTTTACGGAGCAAAGGCCTGAGTGTCGAATTGGCTTCGCCGTATATGCAATTTTAAGAGATATGCTACATGTTGACCGTTAAACAGCAAGACTACCAAGAGATTTTAGTTGCACAAAATAAGGGGGTGTTAACCATCACCTTGAATCGTCCACATAAGAAAAATGCGATGAATTTAGCCTTGGTTAATGAAGTGACCGAGATCTTTGCCAGTATCTGTGATGACAGGGATATTCGGGCTGTGATTCTTCGCGGCAGTGACGGAAATTTTTGTGCTGGTGGAGATATTTCTGACATGCACAAGGATGCGGCTAATGAAGAGCAGCGACAGCGAACTGTTTGGGAATTCAATCGGAGTTTCGGCCGCATGATCACCCAAGTGAATCATGCACCACAAGTAGTCGTTAGTGTGCTTGAAGGTGCTGTGCTTGGCGGCGGCTTCGGTTTGGCTTGTGTTTCTGATGTGGCGATTACGGCTGAAAATGCATTTTTTTCAATGCCCGAAACGGGCCTGGGGATCATCCCTGCACAAATTGCTCCTTTTGTTGTGGCACGTATAGGGCTAACCCATGCACGTCGCTTGGCTTTGTTAGGTGAGCGAATTGATGGCGAAGAAGCCAAGGCATTGGGCATTGTACATTTTGTTAGCCATTCACCAAAGGAACTGCAAGACCAGCTCGATAGAGTGATCAAACATATCCGCCGTTGTGCCCCCCAAGCAAATGCCGCAACCAAAGCATTGATGTTGAAAGTCGGTCAAGTTGAGCTTGAAACTCTATTAGATGAAGCCGCAGATACATTTACTCAATCACTAACCAACGAAGAAGGCCAGGAAGGAACACAAGCATTCTTGCAAAAACGAAAGCCAAAATGGAATGACTGATAAATCGCAGTCAGCTTGCACTTTCAACTAACTAGCAACGTCTAAGTGAATATATAACGGGTCGATAATGAAAACACTGAACAAAATACTGGTCGCCAACCGAGGCGAAATAGCGGTGAGGATAATCGAAACAGCTAGGCGCTTAGGGTATAGAACCGTGGCAATTTACAGTGATGCCGATAGTCAGGCCCGCCATGTGCTTAAAGCCGATCAGGCGGTGTGTGTTGGTCCGGCTAGTGTGTCAGATTCCTATTTAGTGGCGGAAAAAATTATAGCCGCAGCATTGAAAACAGGTGCCGATGCAATTCATCCCGGCTATGGATTTTTATCAGAAAATGCGTCGTTTGCCCGTGCATGTGATGACGCTGGTATCACCTTTATTGGCCCTGGCGCCGATGCTATTGAACTTATGGGTAGCAAACGACTATCAAAAGTTGCCATGCTGACGGCCGGCGTTCCGTGTATTGATGGCTATCAAAGCGAAGAACAAAGCGATGCCGTGCTGATGGAAAAGGCTCTGCAGATTGGCTTTCCTCTGATGGTTAAAGCATCGGCAGGTGGCGGCGGACGGGGTATGCGCTTGGTCAATCAGCAAAGTGAATTAGCTGATCAAATAAAAACAGCACGCTCTGAGGCTCAAAGTGCATTCGGCAGTGGCGAATTAATCTTAGAGCGTGCGGTTGTCGGGCCGCGTCATATTGAAATTCAGGTGTTCGCGGACACTTTTGGCAATACAGTTTATTTGGGTGAGCGAGATTGTTCGATACAACGACGACATCAAAAAGTGGTTGAAGAAGCGCCGTCTCCTTTTGTGGATGACGCTTTGCGGGAGCGAATGGGCCGAGCTGCCGTTGAAGCTGCTAAGGCGTGTCATTACATCGGTGCAGGCACAGTTGAGTTTTTAGTGGATAAAGATAAAAACTTCTATTTCCTAGAAATGAATACCCGCTTGCAAGTTGAACATCCAGTAACCGAAATGGTGACGGGCCAAGATCTGGTGGCATGGCAACTGATGGTAGCTGCAGGTGAGTCGCTTCCACTGACGCAAGAGCAAATTATTATAACCGGACACGCAATAGAAGTGCGCCTTTATGCTGAAGATCCCCGTCAAGGCTTTATGCCGCAAACGGGAGACGTTTTATTCTGGCAAACGCCCGAGCAGCGCGAAGGCATTCGCATCGATCATGGTATCAACCTCGCTGACGTAATCAGTGCCCATTACGATCCTATGCTGGCGAAAATTATTGCTTATGGTGATAACCGTTCAACCGCTGTGCGTCGTCTTACTAGTGCCATCCAAGACACCCAATTATTAGGTGTGAATAGCAACAAACACTTTTTAGAAAAAGTACTTCAACATCCGATATTTCAGGCCGGTGAGGCTACCACTGCCTTTATCGAGCAACATTTATTTGATGACAGCAGCATTAAGCAAAATACCCCACATCTACGCACGCTAGCACGTGCAGCCACCGTTTATTATCAGCACGAGTTGGCAAATAGACATAACTGGGGCAGTGCTGCGGGCCAGGCATATAACTTTAAACTGGATTTCAATAGCCAGATATACGATGTGAACCTTGCAAAGCAAGGGAACCTCTACTTGGTGACGACCAATCAAGGACAAACCCAGTTAACGCTAATGTTTCAGCATAACAATCAGTGCGTGGTGATTGAAGATGGCGTCCGTGAAGCCTTTTATTATGCACTACAGCAAGATGTGCTGTATTTAGACGATGGTACGGGTCACTACAAATTTGACAATGTTACTCATAAACCGGCCGTGGCGAGTGATACCGCAGGGAGTACAGAGGTTAAGGCCCCGATGGATGGCGTGATTGTCAATCTGTTGGTACAGGACAACGACGAAGTTGAAGTCGGGCAAATCATCGTCGTAATGGAAGCCATGAAGATGGAGCATCAAATGAAGGCGGCGGTTAAGGGGAGAGTTAATTTTGTCGGTGTGGCAGTTGGCCAACAGGTCAAGTCCAAGCAGCTTTTAGTGGCTATAAGCGCAGATCAAGTGAAAGACAACCAAGAGTAATGTAGGTTTTTATGACAGACAAAACAGTAAGAATTGGTGGAGCCTCGGCATTTTACGGAGACAGTCAACTATCGGCTCGACAGTTGGTTGATGGTGGTGACATCGACTACTTAGTTTTTGACTATTTAGCCGAAGTAACTATGGCGATATTGTCCCAAGCGCGCACCAAGAATGATAACTACGGTTATGCCGTTGATTTCGTCACAGTCGCAATGAAAGATGTATTGGCCGATTGCGCTAAAAAGGGCATTAAAGTAATTGCCAATGCTGGTGGCATGAATGTTCCAAGCTGCATTGCAGCGCTTAAGCAACTTTGTACCGAACTCGGTATTAAACTCAATATTGCCGGTGTTTACGGTGATGACTTATCTGCAAAGCGTGATGAGCTAGGTGATTATGATTTGTCGGAGTTGCAAACCAGAGCTCCCTTGCCCCCAAATTTGGCTAGCATCAATGCGTACTTAGGCGCGCGGCCTATTGTTGATGCCTTGGCCGCTGGCGCTGATGTTGTGGTGACAGGACGTATCGTGGATAGCGCGCTGGTGATTGCTCCATTGATACATGAATTCTCTTGGCGTGAAAATGATTACGACAAGTTAGCCCAAGGAGCACTGGCAGGACATGTATTGGAGTGCGGGGCACAATGTACCGGCGGTAATTTTACCGATTGGCATCTGGTACCAGATTTCTCCAATATGAGCTATCCGGTGGCAGAAGTAAGCAGTAACGGTGAATTTGATGTGTGCATTGCACCCAATACCGGCGGTTTGGTGAGCGTAGCCACTGTGGGTGAACAGGTGTTATATGAAATCGGTGATCCCGCCAATTACTTGCTGCCTGATGTTGCTTGCGACTTTAGTAATATTGAGCTCAAACAAGTGGCTAAGGACCGTGTACGCGTTTCAGGGGCTAAAGGCCGGGCACCGGGTAATCAATATAAGATTTGTGCCACTTATGTGGATGGTTACAAGTTAATGAGCTCCTTCTTTATGGGGGGAGAGCGCAGCGTCGAAAAAGCCCAGACAAATGTCGCTGCACTTATCAACCGCACTGAAGGTGTTTTTGCTCAAAAAGGTTTACCTGCTTATCGTGATGTTAATCTAGAAATTATTGGTTCCGAAGCGACCTATGGTCCCCATGCTAAAACCCAAAATACGCGCGAAGTGATGGTTAAATTTGGCTTGCACCACGATAACAAGGCTGCTTTACAATTTGCTGCCAGTGAAATTGCTTTTCTTGCTACCTCAGCCGCACCTGGAATGAGTGGCTTTGGTGCTGGTCGTCCTAAACCGCAACCTTTGATACGGGTGCATTCAGCATTAATTGATAAGGCGTTGGTGCCAGTGACGGTGCAGCTGGACCAAAGTCCAATATCTGAAAAGTGTTATTTAAGCTCTGAGCATTCCGATCCTGCGATAGGGTCTTTATACCCCCCTCGTAGTATAGATAACACCCTACTGGCGGAAGATGAATGGGTCGATGTTCCCTTATCTAAGTTGGTATATGCGCGTAGCGGTGACAAAGGTAATAACGTCAATATTGGCATTATTTCACGTGAAGCCAAGTACCTACCCATTCTTTACCATCAAGTGACGGCAGCTGCGCTCAAAGACTACTTTGCTCATCAAGTTGAAGGTACCGTAGAGCGCTTTAACGTGCCGGGTTTAAATGGTTTTAATTTTCTGATGAGTGAAGCGCTGGGTGGCGGCGGAACGGCGTCACTTCGAATCGATTCCCAGGGCAAAGCGGCAGCGCAGATGCTGTTATCGATGAACGTTCAGGTTCCCAAAAGCTGGCGACTGTAAGCCAATTTACTACCCGTAGATTAAAATGATATCGACGGAAGTTTAATGATAAAAGAGGCAACATTATGGGTTATCAATCCAGTCTTGCAGCAAATAGTTTTCGTGGTAAGACCATTATTATTACGGGTGGAGGAAGCGGTATTGGGCGTTGCACTGCTCATGAGCTAGCGTCTCTCGGTGCCACCGTTGTGCTATTGGGACGTACTGTTGAAAAGCTACAAAAAACCGCGCGAGAAATCATTGATGATGGTGGTGATGCGCAATATTTACCATTAGATATTCGCGATGAGCAAAAAGTGATCGAAACAATTGGGCTTATTTTGATCAAGAACCGTCAAGTTCACGGCCTCATTAATATGGCTGGTGGTCAATTTCGCGCCCCCTTAGAGGCAATAAGCAAGAAAGGCTTTGAAGCTGTGGTGCAGACGAATTTAATCGGTGGTTTTTTAATGGCAAGGGAAATCTACAAACAACATTTTAAAGCTCATGGCGGCAGTATTGTTAACATTACCGCTGATAATAAAAACGGTATGCCAGGCATGGGACACTCCGGAGCCGCCAGAGCCGGGATTGAGAATTTCACCAAAACCGCCGCATGGGAATGGGGGCGACACGGGGTGCGGGTCAATACAGTTGCGCCAGGCTGGGTGGCATCGTCGGGTCTTGATACCTATCCAGAAGAAATGAAAATTGCGTTACGCAGTTTGAAATATGCTGTGCCGCTTGGGCGTATTGCTTGCGAGGCTGAAGTGTCCTCAGTTATCTGTTTTTTGTTGAGCGACGGAGCTAATTTTATTAGCGGACAATCTATTTGGGTTGATGGTGGCTCTAGCATGGGCTCGGCTCCAGCTATGTATCCATTAAGCCAAGATAAAGCAAGTAATAGCGAGACGTGCGACGGTTTTCATCGTTCTGAAATACCAGAGGTATTACGTTAAAAAAGACATTGAAGTTGCCGACAGACGTATTGCGATTTGCTCGGGTTATCGCGTCTTACTTTGGCAATTGCCTATAAAAAAATATGAAACGGTAAGTAATCGCCTAAGGAGCTAAAGATGAGAGATAAAGCACTGGAAAAGAATTTAATCGAACGTGTCGCAATGGGAGATTTATTGCGTCGGCGTAGCAGAGACAGTGCTCATCTGCCTGCATTAGTCGACTTTGTTGATAGCGTGCGTCACGAGATAACATACGGTGAGCTCAATAATCGAGTTAACCAGCTTGCACATGGCTTGATTTCCAAGGGCGTAAAACAAGGCGATAAGCTAGCGTTAATTTCGACCAACCAAAGTGACATGGTGGTCGTTTATTTTGCATGTTATAAACTTGGCGTGGTTGCCGTGCCAATTAACTTTATGCAAAGTGCCGATGATATTCGCTATAATTTTGAGCATAGCGAGTCTGTGGCTATCGTCTATCAAGGTATGTTTACTGACATAGTTATGGGCTTGATTGAAGGTAACGATAAGGTAAAACTGACTGTTCAAATCGGCAAGGAAAGGGGCAGCGCGAACGTTTCACTTGATGGGCTAATTGAAGGGCAAAGCACCAGTGAAATTGAAGATCGGATTATTGCTGATCGTGACACCGCTCATATGATTTATACCTCGGGCACCACTTCAAGACCTAAAGCAGTCGAATCCTCGCACTTAACCCTAACCATGGCGGCGCTAACCGGCGTTATTGAATTAGATATCAATAAACAAAACCGTTTGCTGTTAGTTTTGCCTTTGTTTCATTGCGCGTCTTTATCTATTTTACATCCCATTTTGATGCGCAGCGGTTGCGCTGTTTTGCATGCGGCATTTGAGCCTAACGTAATTGTTGACAGTATTGAGCAGGAAAAAATCGAAACTGTAGTTTTTCTTCCCATGATGTGGAATGCCTTGCTGGTTACAGCTGATATCGAGAAGCGAGACTTTAGTCACCTAAAGACAGGGGTTTACGCTATGGCAACAATGAATAGTCAAAATCTAGATAAAGTCAGAGAAACCTTTGGTTGTGCAATGCATCTAGGTAGCGGGCAAACTGAATTTGCGCCTGTGGCGTGTATGTTTTACGACAACGCAGCAACACAATTTGCGCAAGGAAATTATTGGGGGGTGCCAGTTTGTACTGTCGATCAAGCCGTTATCGATGAGTTTGGTAATGAACTGCCTGATGGCGAAGTTGGTGAAATAGTCTGGCGGGGAGCTCAGGCAATGAGTGGTTATTACAAAAATCCTCAGGCTTCTGATGAAGCAACTCAATTTGGCTGGCACCATACTGGAGACCTAGGCCTGATAGACAGCAAAGGGCAGTTACTCTTTATTGATAGGAAAAAAGATACCATTAAATCCGGTGGTGAAAATGTATCTTCGCAAAAAGTAGAACAGATCCTAGAATCGTTCAGCGGCGTGCAAAGAGCCGCTTCATTTGGTGTAGACCATCCGCATTGGGGAGAAGCCGTATGTGCTTGTGTTATCGCTGAGTTAGAAACAGAGCTGGATGTGACAGAAATAGAATTGTTTTGCAAAGCTCAGCTCGGAAAATTCGAAGTCCCTAAGGTTATTTTTATCTGCCAATCTCTGCCGATGACAGGTACTGGAAAAATTCGAAAAACTGAATTGCGTGACCAATATAGCGATATATTTGCCCACCTTAGTTCCTAAATATTCAACTTCACTATTCGCTCCGGTACTCACCAGCAGGTCGTGATTTGGCTTGATATAACATCTATTGGCTAGATCACTTTAGAGTGCTACGACGAAGGGGCAATGGTGTAAACAAGTTGATTGTTTGGGCTCATCGACTCACGGCATAATTTTTGTTCTTAATCAAAGCGGAATATCCTGTGTCTGTTACCTCTATTTCTGCGTCACTAAACGTGTTTCGCGATTTACCCGATGCTCCGCAACCCATTTATGCTAAATTAAAACAAGCAATTGCCTACTGAAGCAGAGGTCGTCAAAGCGCTGAGTTCGGTCATTAGCTGATTTCAACCGGGGAACCAATATCGCACTAGCATGTTATATTCAGTTCACTTACGCCTTGCAAAATAGTATTGCCTCGCGCTATAGCCAAGTGAGTCACAGCCGTTTTAAAGGTGGCTATATTACCCGACATTTTGGTCCGCTGAACAATCATATTCATGCAATACAGTTAGAACTGTCTCAGGCAACTTACTTAGATGACGATTGCCTTAAGCGAGGGGATTACCAATTAAGCCTGACAAAGGGACCTGTTATTCAGCAGCAGTTACAAGATATTATTAAGGGGCTGCTCACCACTTGCCTTGAATTAGACTTAAAGCCGTCATAAGGCTTATCAAGTATGTCGATGATGCAACCCAGGGTGATCATGCCCAGTAACAGGTGATTGTCGGTTGTTACTCCTCCCAAAAACTTCCCTAAATGACGCGCTGACATGGCGCGTCAGTAAATTGTTTAAAGCGCAGTTAATACGACAACAGCGAGTGGAAATTTTTACATTTGGCTTTCGCATAATTTTCATGTCCCCGAGTACATTACTACACCTTTTTTTGTCTTCCTTAATGTTAAATCCAAGCAGCAAAAGGCTTGGTGGGCAATTGATGATTATATTTTTTCGGGCCTGAATTTTGCTCTTATAATTTTGTTATTTGAGTAGAAGTTGTTATCCACAATTTACCTATTAAGGAATCTTTATGAGCGAAGTCATTACAGGTTTATTTGAAAAATCAATCGATGCTAGCACTGCCATTTTCAACTTATAGAACATGGGAATTCGGGAGTCGGATATCAGTATTGTCGCGAACGATTCATATTCTAAAGAAGATTTTGCCGTTGACGAAGGCAGTAAAGCGGCAGAAGGCGGCATCATAGGCGCAGCCTCCACAGGCGTGCTAGCGGCTGTTGTTGCCGGGTTTACAGCCGTCGGTGCGGTGGCTACCGGCGGTAGTGGATTATTAATCGCGGGCCCATTGGTGGCGGCTTTGGCCGCAGGTGGCGCGGGGGCGCGGGGGCGGCAGCGGGGGGAACAATTGGCGCAATTATAGGTGCGTTTATTCCTGAGCACGAAATTAAATACTATCAAGATGCAATCGACAAAGGCTCTATTTTGGTTGGTGTTAAGTATACCAGCGATAATAAAGATGATATCAAAAAGATATTAGAGACAGCCGGTGCCGATAAGGTGTCTACAGCATAAGACTTCTTCGATCGAACAAGTAAATGGCAGTGTCTGCTGCCATTACTTTTCATCAGGCTTAAGTCTACCTGAGACATTCTTTTTTAAACATTCAAGATGCTCAGAACTAGTCGGCTTGAGTCGCATATTGAACGCGTTATATAGGTGATTTACACACACTATTGGAGAGAAAAAATGAATAATTCAGTTGATACAAATAACCATGCGTCTCCTACCATAGCGGATACATTGAGTGAATCAGACAAACAGAATTTACACCAAGCGGCACAACCTACTGGTGACCAACGTCAAGGTAAAGGCTCGCGTCGGCGGATGTTAGCGGGCAAAGGAGTAGAGATTGCCAATCGCTGGCAACAATCCAATCTACGGCACCATATTCAGGAGCATCCTGTTCGGTCTGCGGGTTTAGTGCTACTGAGTGGCATATTAATTCGCTCATTGCTTAGCCGTAAATAAGTCAGTGCTTAGCTTGGGGGACTCAGCAGGGAGTCTATTCCTAAAACATTGGTTTTAAAGCTATGGGAATAATCGAATAATAGGGCTGAATTTTCAGCCCTATTTATGTTCCCAAAGCCAACCTAGGTCACCGTCCTGCTCGTAAGTTTATCGCCGTCATGTTCTTTTCACGATAACCATTGAATGACCACTTGGCGACGTTTGAAGCTAGGCAATTCGATGTTTTCACCTTTATATATTTAGGCCAAGTCTACACAAGGACTGGAACATAGTGAGTGTCGTTTATTGTTAGCGGTGGTTTGCGTCCATTAAGTGCTGTGTATCAAACAAGTTGTATCAATATGAGAAAACTGTCTATTTGGAACGTTTTGTTTTAAGACGTAAATTTATGCGTAAAGCGCATAAATAATGTTAATGGATTGTTTTAATTAACCTTTTTGTTAACGGAATGTAAATTGCTATATCAGGTAGTGAGCAATTAAAAATAATAAGGACGCATAAAAATGACATTCCAAATCAAAAAATCCTATCTAGCAGCCACATTGGCGTTGTCCGTTTGTACAACAGAGATATTCGCCGCCCAAGTATCAACCGATCCAGGGGATTATCAACCGCTACCAGCAGGCTATAATTTAGCCGTCCTGTATTACCAAAATACTGATAATGATGACTTTTATGTAGACGGTGACCGTATTAGTGGGGGCCCCACATTATCTACTGAGATTGGCATTGCACGATTTGTACACTATATGGAAATAGGTGGGTTCGTGGTTGATCCGCAATTTGCTATTCCCTTTGGAAGTGTCAAGTTAAATGCCGGCGACTCAGAATTGTCAGCTTCAGGGATGGGGGACCCCATAGTGGGTGCCACCATTTGGCTTTACAATAATGCTGAAACTAAAGCTTCATTTGGCCTAACTGGCTGGGTGTCACTACCATTAGGAAGCTACGACGAAGAGCAAGGTGGGATCAATTTAGGTGAAAATCGCTATAAATATATTACCCAAGCTGCTTATATGTCTCCCATGTTTAACAAATTCTCTTATGAATTAGTCGGTGAATATACTTTCTTTGGGGACAATGATGACTTCGGTAGCAATGGCATCACTAAGCAACAAGATGCACAGTATGGCGTGCAAACGCATTTAAATTATCATGTGTCGGACACAACAAAGCTATCTGTTAGTTACTATCATGATTTTGGTGCTGAATCTGAAGTCGCAGGCATTAAACAAAACGATGAATTAAATAATAGTCGTTTTCAGATCACCGCCCAACATTTTGTCGCCCCAGATTGGCAACTGCAGCTGCAATACGGTCGCAGTATTTCAGTGGAAAATGGCTTTTTCGCGAACTCATCAGTCTATCTTAGATTGCTAAAAGTCTTTTAATTTGAATTGATTTTATTGCTACTAGTAAGATGTTATTTTACAAAATTAACATCTTACTACCATTTGTATTGAACCCAGCCCCCTTTACCATTATATTCAAATCTTCCTGCTTTTTAAATCGACTCAGGTCTGAGCGGCATATGCGGTCTATCGCCGTCGTCCCTTCTGGTCGTCTAGTCTGCCTTCTACCATTTTTAGCAGTGGACTAAGCCCCAGTAACGCAATTAATTTGATAACGCGAAGTAAGTAAAATTATGAGTTATGAATTCGAAGTATTAAAACAGCGCTTTGATGAAGGGGAGCTAAATATTAGCGAATATTTACCCTTCCCTATCAAAGAGTCTTGGTTGCGATGTAAAAACAATGCACTAGATATGAAAGGCGGTCTTCAATATGAGCGCCTTAGAAAAAACCGCTTTGCTGAGCTTAAATACGATTCTCGTTTACTCATCGAGAGTTCAAAAAATCACCTTCAGCGCCTACATGATTCAGTTGCTGATGCTGGATGGTCCGTCTTATTGACCGACGCAAACTGTAATACGTTACACGTCATGCGCTCTAATAAAATAGTCAATGATGACTTATTTTCGGCCTTCGACAGTGGCGTGGTTTTAAACGAACGAAATGTCGGTACAACGGCAATGTCTTGCTCTATTCATTCAAAACGCTTTACACGGGTGTATGGGAATGAACATTACAATACTGTACTCACTGGATTGAATTGTGCTGCGTTACCCATATTGAGTCCAAAAGGTATAGCAATAGGTTCGATTAATGTAACCAACGAAAATCCGTTGAATGATCCAACCGTCTTTTTTATGTTGAAGGCCTGCGCCAAAAATATCCAAAAACAACTTATCTACTCTATGCCCGAGACCTTAGTCATAGAAATGACATTGTCATCTGGTCAATTTGGTGAGCTGACGAATTTGATCATTGGTGTTGGCCCAGACACGAGCATTGTAGGATGTAATGAAGCGGCCCAGCGCTTTCTATTTAATAATTGCCCCGTAAGTAACCAAAAATTTCAGTCGATTTTTGATACACCGTTCTCAGATGTTTTAGATTTCGGCGTTAGGCAACAAAAAATATTTAAACTTAGGGCGACGTCAGGCGTTTTTCTAACGGCGAAAGTGGTTCAATCGTTTGCGCAACCTAAAATATCCAACAACCCTTCTGTACAATCTATTCCCGATCACATTGAGCACCAAGTAGACCCGGTATATTTTGGCGATCCTAATATCAGCAAAAGTATAGACCGTGGAAGAAAAGTGATTGGTCGCTTGCCTGTTATTTTATTAGGCGAGTCGGGTGTGGGTAAAGAAGTGTCAGCCCAACATTTACACCTTGAAAGCCAATGTTCCGGTAAATTCATATCTATCAACTGCGCGTCTATTCCAGAATCGTTAATTGAGAGTGAATTATTTGGCTACCAGGGCGGGGCATTTACCGGGGCCGATAAGAAAGGATACAAAGGGCGCATAGCAGAAGCCCATAATGGCACGCTCTTCTTAGATGAAATAGGCGATATGCCACTGGTTATGCAAAGCCGTTTACTGCGCGTGCTAGAAACCCGGAAGGTTAACCCTTTAGGCTCGAATATCGAGAAAGAAGTATCGTTTCAACTGATTTGTGCAACGAATATCGATTTGGCGAAATTAGTCGAGTCAGGTGGGTTTAGAAAGGATCTATATTACCGCATCAAAGGTTACTCGATAAACTTACTACCGCTACGATCAAGAGTAGATAAAATTGGCATCGCTGACGTTATCTTGCGTAAAGATTGCCTTAACAAGTCCATGCTAGACGAAGACGTTAAACGACTAATAGAAAACTACGATTGGCCTGGCAACATTCGAGAGCTTCGAAACGCGTTACTTTATGCAGATACAATTAACGAAGGGGACGACACGATAACGCTTGAAGAATTGCCTGAAGAATACCATACACTTGTCGCCCCATTACCTGAATCACCACAAGCGTGCGAAAATAAAAAGTCATTAGGCAAAGTTGATATTGAAATGCAAAAGTTAATCTCAACGGCGTTAACGCAATGTAAAGGGAATGTGAGTGAAGCGGCCAAATGGTTAGGTATGTCTCGAGCCACACTGTATCGCAAGCTACCAGCGAATTACGCCAAAAGTGTGTCATCTTGATACACTTTTAATTACAACCTGTCTCAAGTTGATTTATCACTCTTCAAATTCTTCAACACCTAAAAATAAACCTTTCTATTTCAATAAATTAACAAATTGTTTACCTTGGCATGTATCCTGCTTTTCTGTATCTAAACAATTAAAAGCAAATTGGGTTGTCGGTTTATGTCTGATATAGGTCTGAACCGAAAAAATTCTAAATATTGCGTAAGCTGAGGAAGATATGAAAAATTCAAAAGAGTCATCGTTATTAAACGACTTCAATACAGGTAAAGTTTCTCGACGCGAGTTTTTGCGTATGGCCGCTGCACTCGGGATTGTAGCGCAAGCTCCGCTCTTTCTGAGCGCGGCTCACGCACAAACCACGTCGTCTGAAGAATACGACTACGTTGTAATTGGTGCTGGCTCCGCGGGGTGTGCCATAGCGGCCCGCCTCTCTGAAGATGCCGCAAACAAAGTTCTGATACTGGAAGCGGGACCTGCGGATACAAACGACTTTATTCACATACCTGCAACGTTCCCGCTTTTATTTAAAACACCACTAGATTGGAATTACCGATCTGAACCACAAGCTTCGCTTAATGGCGGTACGCTCTATATGCCTCGCGGAAAAGTGTTTGGTGGTTGCTCGTCGATCAACGCAATGATTTACCAGCGTGGCCACACATCAACCTATGATACATGGGGCAAAACCAATCCAGGTTGGAGTTATGCCGATGTGCTGCCAATGTTTAAAAAGTCAGAGACTAACTCTCGTGGTGCGTCAAAAGCCCACGGTGGAGACGGACCGCTGAACGTGTCAGATTTAAGTGATCCTAACCCAATTACTATTGCTATGGTCGAAGCTTCTAAGGAAGCGGGTTACGCGATGAATCATGATTTTAATGATGGTCAGCAAGAAGGCATTGGCATGTTTCAAGTCACACAGAAAAATGGTCGTCGTGAGTCTACTGCGGTCAGCTATCTTCATCCAGCAATTGATTCTGGACGTCTTACAGCACAAGCCGAAGCGATGGTGCTAAAAATTATCGTAACTGATGGCCGTGCAACGGGCGTTAAAATTCTTGTGGATGGCAAAGAGCACACAGTGACCGCGCGAAAAGAGATTATATTATCTGGCGGTGCCATCAACTCCCCACAAATTTTAATGACGTCTGGTATTGGCCCAAAAGATCATTTGGAAGAACATGGCATCACCGTTATTCACGATTTGCCAGGTGTTGGCCAAAATCTTCAAGATCACTACATGATGCCAGTCGTTTACACCTGCACAAAGCCTATTAGCCTATCGCAAGCCGGTAGTGAAGAACAAGCCGCGCTGTATGGTAAAGGCAAAGGCTTACTCACATCGAATATTGGCGAAGGCGGTGGTTTCTTGAAAATCAATCCGGAATCTTCAGCCCCTGATCTGCAATTTCACTTTGTGCCCGGTTATTTTATTTTGGACGGTGTTGGCAATCCAACTGATGGCTCTGACGCATTTACGATCCTGCCTTCGCTGGTACAAAGTAAGGGCAAGGGTTCGGTTACATTGGCCTCTGCTGATCCGAAAACGAAACCGCTTATCAATCCCAACATTTTTCAAAATGAAAGCGATTATGACGTTCTAATCGCGGGCATGAAAATCGCACGTAAGATCATAGCGGCATCAGCTCTTGATGACTTGCGCGGTAAAGAATTCTTGCCTGGTCCTGCGGTTCAGACCGACGAAGAAATAAAATCCTACATAAATAAGTATATTCAAACCATCTATCACCCAGTCGGAACGTGCAAAATGGGTAATGATGAGATGGCGGTTGTCGATCATGAACTACGTGTGCATGGCATTGATGGACTGCGCGTCGCTGACGCGTCGATCATGCCGACAATCATAAACGCCAATACCAACGCACCTACCATCATGATTGGTGAGAAATGTGCAGATTTAATTCGCAGGGCATAACGTCTACAAAACCCTTGCCCAACTGCTAATTTATTAGAGTTGCGGCAAGGGTACTCGTATTGGGTAAATACCGTTTCATAAGGCGTCTGTGCTGGGAAATACCCTTTGATCACAGCCAATAATCATTTAAATAAATACCTGTACGGGAATGCTTTAAATAAAAAGTAAAACCCCGTCGATTCATTAATAGGAGAGCCGCAATGCTAGGACAAATGATGGAGATGCCGCTAACAATCGGCAGCCTTATTGAACACGCTGAGCGTTATCACCCAAAAACCGAAATAATATCGGTTGAAACCTCCGGCGAACGTACCATCAGCAATTGGAAGGAAGTGGGACAACATGCCCGTAAGCTTGCTTCAGCGTTAGGCAAGCTTGGCATTGCTGAGGGCGATCGTTGTGCAACGATTGCGTGGAATAATAGACGTCATCTTGAAAGTTACTTTGGCATTTCGGGTGGTGGTATGGTGTGCCACACCATCAACCCACGCCTTGCCCCAGAACAACTTACGTTTGTGGCTAACGATGCCCAAGACAAAGTACTGTTTTTTGAACAGTCCTTTTTACCAGTAATCGAAAAAATTCATACTTTGTTAGAAACGGTGCAATATTTTGTTGTTATGGGCCCTCGGGATGACGCCGCCGCACAAAGTATCCCAGGATTGCTGTTTTACGATGATCTATTAGAAACCGGGGAGGCAGATGCGCCTTGGCCCGATATAGACGAACGTGCAGCATCAAGTCTGTGTTATACCTCAGGCACAACTGGCGACCCCAAAGGGGTTCTTTATTCACATCGGTCTACGCTATTGCACACGCTTGTGGGTAATCAGCCCGATGGCATTGCGCTGTCGGCGCAAGATACGGTTTTACCTGTGGTTCCAATGTTCCATGTGAATGCATGGGGTGTGCCGTATATCGCAGCCGCTAATGGTTGTAAGCTTGTGCTTCCGGGTCCTAATCTTGACGGCGAAAGCATCTTGGCCTTGATTGATGAGACCGAAACAACCATGGCACTGGGTGTACCGACAATCTGGATGAATCTACTTACGGCGCTTGAGGCATCAGAGTCCACATTACCTAGCCTGAAGCGAACTGTGGTCGGTGGGGCACCATTGCCACCATCAATGATCCCCAAATTCGCTGCTTACGGAGTGGAGTTACTGCATGCTTGGGGTATGACTGAAACCTCACCTGTTGCCACAATAAACCAATTTCTACAACGTCACAGTGCGCTGTCTGACTCAGAAAAGACCGATCTACGCACTAATCAAGGTAGACCCTTATTTGGTGTCGAATTACGTTTGCTGGATGAAAACAAACAGTTACTGCCACACGATGGTAAGACGCAAGGTGATCTTCAGGTGCGCGGTCACTGGGTCGTTAAACGCTATTTTGGTAAAGATAGTGACGCGTTAACTGATGATGGCTGGTTCGATACCGGTGATGTTTCAACGATCGATGAAGACGGCTATATGGTTATTCGCGATAGATCCAAAGACATTATCAAGTCGGGTGGTGAATGGATATCAACAGTCGAATTGGAAAATATAGCCATTGCTCATCCTCATATCGTTAATGCCGCTGCCGTCGCTGCTCGCCATGAGTTGTGGGATGAACGTCCCATTGTTGTTGCGGTAAAAGCGCCAAATACCTCTCCTGTTGAGGCCGATATATTGGCCTTCTACAAAGGCAAAATTCAATCATGGCAGATCCCTGATGCTGTTATTTTTGTCGATACATTGCCTATAGGTGCCACTGGAAAAGTGCAAAAGGTTGAACTGCGTAAACAGTTTGGTGAACACCTGATAGAAAAAGGAAAAAACAATGGTTAATACGGCAATTAAAGATGATGCCTTTACCGAAGCGCCTCGTAATATTCCGTTGGATCAAGCGCTTGCTGAGCTATCTGCCGCCAAGGACGAATGGGCGCAAACAAGCATTGAAAAGCGTATCGCTATATTACTTGAAATCAAAGACCGCCTTTTACCAATCGCGAAGGACTGGGCCGAAACAGCCAGTCGTATGAAAGGGATCCCCGAAGATTCCGCACTGGTTGGTGAAGAGTGGATTTCTGGCCCCTATCCCTTGATGTCTGCCTGTAATGGTTTAGTAGAGACATTGTCGAAAATGGAAGGAAAGAGCTTTCTTAAATCGTTGAAAAAACGCCAAACTCAAAGCGGGCAAACAGCGGTGCGAGTGCTACCACACACCATTTGGGATCATCTGCTTTTGTCTGGCGTTTCAGCAGAAGTTTGGATGGAAGATGGCGTTACCCTCGATAACCTTGCTCAGCACACAGCAAGCGCTTACAACACGCCAGCGAATCAACGCCATGGTAAAGTTGCGCTCGTTTTGGGGGCAGGCAATATCGCAGCAATTGCCCCGTTGGATGTATTGCATAAACTCTTTAGCGAACATCAGGTGGTCATTCTGAAGATGAACCCGGTGAATGAATATCTTACGGATTTTTTAAACGACACGTTTAAGCCTCTAATTGATATCAATGTATTGCGCATTGTTAAAGGCGGTGCCGATGTTGGCGGGTACCTATGTGAGCATGGTGACGTGGACGAAATCCATATCACAGGTTCTGGTGCATCTCATGATGTGATTGTCTGGGGGGCGGGGGAAGAAGGTCAACGTAACAAGGCGGCTGGAACGCCCAAGCTCGCTAAACCTATTACATCGGAACTGGGCGCGGTTTGCCCAACGATTGTTGTGCCAGGACCATGGACTGCCTCAGACTTAACGTTTCAAGCTGAGAATATCGCCACGCAAAAAATGCATAATTCTGGTTTTAACTGCGTTGCCTGCCAGATGCTTATTTTGCCCAAACAATGGGACAAAAAGCCAAAACTGCTTAAAACGATCGAAGAGACTATCGGTAACATGGATCCGCGGCAGCTATATTACCCAGGGGCAGATGATCGTTTATCTGCTTTTGAAAGCTATGCACACAATGTGACTAAGTTTGACCGCGGGGCGATTCGAGCTTGCTTGGTTGGCAGCGAGACAGAGTCTACGGATGATAAATATCGCATGACAGAAGTTTTTGCTCCTGCCCTTGCCACCCACGAAATTGACATCTTGGATCCAGAGGCTTATCTGCGGGCTGCCATTACGTTTTCCAACGAAAAGCTCTACGGTACACTGGGCAGTAACATCGTTATTCACCCTAAAACCATCAAGCAGATTGGCAAAAAGCGTTTTGAGTCAATTATTGCTGAATTGCGTTATGGCACTATTGCTATTAATACCTGGAGCGGGCTTGGTTTCCTTACCACTGCTTGCCCTTGGGGAGCGTTTCCAGGTCATACATTGCAAGACGTGCAAAGCGGCATAGGTTTCGCGCATAACACCTTTATGTTCGACCAACCCGAGCGCGTTATTGTGCGGGCGCCTTGGCGACCGTTTCCGCGTAATTTGTTGTCTGGGGATATAACATTATTGCCAAAGCCGCCATGGTATGTGACCAATAAAAAACAGCATAAGGTGGGCATGTTACTAACGCAATTCCAACATACTCCAGGCTGGCTAAAGTTGCCGCGTATTTTCCTTAACGCGTTACTTGGTTAAATAAGCTGTCGGTGCGCCAGAGCGTTCCTCTCTGGCGCAGTTGATGTAGCCATTATGTGGCCCTTATACCAATCTATTCTACCGCTGCTGAAGTGCATTTATGTATCTGACCACGGGGTAATAAAAATTTTCGTTTCGGACACTGAGCAGTTTTGACGTTGAAATATATTTTATAAAAATCTGGGATAGACGTAACGTAACAATATTGCATTTATAATCGAAGCTGAAACTGTAGGTTTTGTTGTTAACAGCAACTGCATCGTTGTCGCTGTTAATTTAAGACGCTTTAATTTGATAATCAGCAATAAAGTCCAAGGCTTGTTGGGCATCTAACGGTTTTGCTAACATAAAGCCTTGCCCTAAATCACATTGCAACAGTTGCA
This sequence comes from Paraglaciecola sp. 20A4, assembly GCF_011378905.1. GTDB lineage: Bacteria > Pseudomonadota > Gammaproteobacteria > Enterobacterales > Alteromonadaceae > Paraglaciecola. The sequence continues at coordinate 74,395 of NZ_WTPY01000001.1, forward strand.
GTTGCTGATACTGGTCTTGGGTTTCTATTCCTTCGGCGGTAATTTGTAATTTCAGGATTTTACCGAGTTGAATAATGGAATGCACAATCGCATGTGCTTTGTCACCGGGGATACCTGCATCAAGTAAATTAATAAAGGAACGGTCTATTTTCAGTTTATCTAGTGGGAAGTTATGTAAATATGAAAACGACGAAAAACCGGTGCCAAAATCGTCTATTGCCACTCGACCGCCAGCAAGACGAAAGTCACTGAGCATATTTAATATCTTACTGCTGTTACTCATAATCGATGATTCCGTCAGCTCTAACTCTAACCGATGATGGGGCAAAGCGGTGTTTTCCAAGGTGCTGTTAACAGTTTCAGCTAAATTTGAATTCTCCAGTTGCACGCCTGAAACATTTACTGCGACGCTGATGGATGCGGGCCACTGCATACAATCTAGACATGCTTGTTCTAATACCCAGGCGCCTAGCTCGATAATTAACTGACTACTCTCTGCCAGAGAAATAAAGTCATCTGGGGACACCAAACCCAACGTAGGATGTTGCCAGCGTACTAGTGCTTCAAAACTCACTAATTGAGATGTTTGCAGATCAAATTGCGGTTGATACATAAGGAAAAACTGCTGTTTTTTAATCGCTGATTTTAAATCTTTAAGTAACTGCTGTTTGTGTAGTGATTTTTCTTTTAAGGCTGAGGTAAATACACAGACTCTATTACGCCCTTCTTCTTTTGCATGATAAAGCGCCATATCTGCAGTTTTAAGCAATTCTTCAGCAGTGTTGGCATTCTGTGGGGCAAAACTAACGCCGATACTGACCCGTATATCTAAGCTATGGGCACTTAAAATCGTTGGCTCTGCGAGTACTATTTGTATTAAATGACTGAGCTTACGAGCCCAATTTTGAGTAACGTTGTGGGTAATTAATATCGCGAACTCATCCCCTCCTAAGCGGGCTAAAATCGCGTCTGATGGTAAGATATTAGCTAGGCGCCTAGCTATTACGCACAGTAACTGGTCACCTACATGATGCCCCATCGAATCGTTAACGTGCTTAAAATTGTCTAAATCGAGCATCATCACAAAACACGGTTGCGGGTTGGTAATGCCCACAGCTATGGTGTTTAACGCATTAATAAAACGATATCGATTAGCTAGCCCGGTCAATGAGTCTTCATTGGCGAGCCTGATCATTTCTAATTCTCGTTGATGTTGCTCAGTAACGTCCGTAGTAATACCACGCCATCCTTTGGTGTTTTGATGACGGTGGATTATGGGTTTACCAGTAAACGCCCACCATCGAGTTTCACCCTGTATTTGTACCTGTATGCGAAGATCGTTAAAAGGTAGTGGTAAAGATAATCGTTGGCGTAGCTTGTTTAAGTCAGAGGAGCCGTTTTCGGTTGGTGTATCAATAATACTCGTCAAAATAGCAATAAAATCATGCTGGGCTAGTTCATTTGCTGATTTCCCAGTAGCGTTAATTAAATGAATTGATACGTGTTGCATTCGACCTTGACTGTCTATTTCCCAGAGCCAGTCGTTGGCGTTTTCCTCAAAGTCATTGAGTAATAAACTGATTAACTCACTTTGTTGCTTCATTTTTTTTCTGGTCACTAGCGCATGAATAAAGCGATTTGAGGTTATTAGTACCGTCGCGCACAGGAATAAACTGTAACCAATAGCTAAATAACCAAGGAAGGTAAAATCAGGTGAGTTTATTAATATGCTGACGCCGAATACACCTGAGAGTAAAAAGCTCCAGAGCAAGCCTGCTAATGGCATACAGGCAAACATCCAACAGCCTGTCGCCGCAAAGGCTGCGATGATACCTACGAGTATTATTTTTTGGTGATCATCAAATTGGTCAAATAAATGTAAAGAAAGATAAGCGTACAGTAACGCTGCAAAGCCTAAATTAAGAGATAATATATGATGTAAAAGCTTATTATAGCTAGCCCACCGTCGCTTAATGATAAAACGTCGCCAAAAAAACAAATTACATGTCGCAACAAAAGTCAGACCTGTGGCGCAAAAAATGAATGTAACTGGTTTGATAAGGTCTGACGCAGTAAAGAAAGCTAAGGCAATAATCAAATACGTTGCGAAGCTGGCTAGCGGTATAATTTGCAACACTGCGAGAAATTGACTTCTACGGAATTTGGCTGCTGCTTCTTCGCTCGCCAGCGGCACCATCCAACAATATTTGAGTAGATAAATCAACGCCTGCAGTTTTGTTTTACGTTCAACGTCTTGATTCATTTAATGATTATGTAAGGTTAGTAAAAATGAACTATGAGTCTAATACTCTTACCTAGTATGCGCCAGTTTGGTTTGGAAGTAAGTGGGATGTCAGCAGGATATAGCCTGCAAACCTCGGTTAGATCCTGTTAAAACATCATTGTAAAACATAAATGCCGCCCTTATGAGACTTTGCTAAAGGTGTTTGGTTATTAGCGAGTGTGAATATGCGAGACTTAACGTCAACTTTTTCAACTTTGAATAATCTAATTTTCAAGAATAGCCATTGTGCTAATCGTCTATTGGCTACATATTAGCCTTAACAATTATGGAGTGATTAGTATGTTTCGAATAATGATGTTTTTGGCCACTAACATTGCCGTAATGGTATTGATTAGTTTGGTGTTTAGCCTGTTTGGTTTTCAAGGTTTGTTGGCACAAAATGGTGTTGACTTAGACTTGCAAGCACTGCTGGTTTACTCGGCGGTAATAGGGTTTAGTGGTTCGATTATTTCACTGTTACTGTCTAAATTTATGGCTAAGCGCAGCATGGGTGTGCATGTTATCGAGCAGCCTGAAAATGACACTGAAAGATGGTTACTACGTACTGTTGAGCATCAGGCTAAACAAGCCAATATTGGTATGCCTGAAGTAGGCATATTTGTGCATGCTAGTCCAAATGCGTTTGCCACGGGTTGGAATAAAAATAATGCCTTAGTTGCCGTTAGCACCGGCTTGGTTGAAAACATGACCCAAAGTGAAGTAGAAGCCGTTCTTGCCCATGAAATCAGTCATGTTTCAAATGGGGACATGGTCACCATGACGCTTATCCAAGGGGTATTAAACACTTTCGTGGTGTTCTTATCTCGGGTGATAGGACATATTGTTGACCGAGTGGTATTTAAAGTTGAACGAGGTCACGGGCCAGCGTTTTGGATTATATCCATTATCAGCCAGGTGATTTTAGGCATTTTTGCTTCAATGATAGTTATGTGGTTCTCCCGCTACCGCGAGTTCAGGGCTGACGCTGGGGGAGCAAGCTTAGCAGGGCGAAGCAATATGATAGCGGCACTTAAGCGCTTAAAACAAAATCAAGATGCACCTCCTATGCCCGAGGAAATGGCCGCTTTTGCCATTAGTGCAGGTAAGGTGCAAAAGCTATTTTCTAGCCACCCGCCGTTAGAGAAACGCATCGAAGCATTGCAAAAGGCTCAATAAATCTTCGGTTCTCAGTATTTATTTATGCACGTACTCGCGTGCCTAAATCGATAAAACCAAAATCACTAAGAAACTGCTAGAATTGCCGACCATAATAGTCGGCAATGAAAACTGCTGGTTGAATGTATTTTTACAAGAGTATTGGTTCTGAATATTAAGCAAGTAGATGTCATTGTATTAGGGGCTGGCGCAGCTGGATTGTTTTGTGCTGCCCAGGCTGGCAAACGTGGGCGTAGTGTGGCGGTACTCGACCATGCTAAACGCATCGGCGGAAAAATTCTTATGTCTGGTGGAGGGCGCTGTAACTTCACTAATATGTATGCCACTCACGAGAATTTCCTGTGTGACAATAAACATTTTTGTAAGTCAGCGCTAAGCCGGTATACCCAATGGGATTTTATCGGTTTGGTTGCTGAGTATGGTATTGCTTATCATGAAAAGACCCTAGGCCAACTATTTTGTGACGACAGCGCTAAAGATATACTCAATATGTTATTTAGTGAATGCGAAAAAGCTGGGGCGAGTGTGACCAATCAATGTGACGTTTTGAGCATCGAAAAAACCGCTACAGGCTTCACGTTGCACACCAGCAAAGGCGAATACCAGTGTGAATCACTGGTCATTGCCACCGGTGGTTTGTCTATGCCCAAACTTGGCGCAAGCCCCTTTGGCTACAAAATAGCTGAGCAATTTGGTTTAACGGTTAAGCCGACTCGCGCAGGCTTAGTGCCTTTCACCTTACACGACCGAGACAAAAGTGTTTTGGCCGAGTTAAGTGGTATTTCTCTTGATGCTAGGGCTAGTTGCAATGACAGCAGTTTTAATGAAAATATTCTGTTTACCCACCGTGGATTAAGTGGTCCAGCGGTGTTGCAAATTTCATCCTTCTGGGAGCCCGGACAAAACGTTGAGTTTGACTTATATCCCAATGGCGATTTATATGAGCAATTGCAAAAAACGCAACAGCATCAACCGGATATATTACTTAGCAATGCCCTGTCAGCATTTTATCCGAAGCGTTATGTGCAAACAGTCTTGCCTTATCTAGGCATCGAGAATAAACCGCTCAAGCAATATCAAGGCAAAAGTCTAAACGATGTCGCGCAAGCATTTCATCAATGGCAATTAAAACCTAACGGCACGGAAGGCTACCGCACTGCAGAAGTTACATTAGGCGGTGTGAACACCGACCATTTGTCCTCTAAAACTATGATGGCTAAAGACGTCGAAGGCTTATACTTTATCGGCGAAGTCATGGACGTGACAGGCTGGCTAGGGGGCTATAATTTCCAGTGGGCCTGGAGCAGTGGTTGGGTAGCGGGACAGGTGGTGTAACTTCTAACTCTGCATAACAAATAAGTAACATTTAGTTGCATAATAAAACATCATATGTTTAATTACTTGTAATGTTTGATGTTGGTGGTCAAATACTCTCACATGAGTGTTCTTTTTCTTGTTTGTAGTTGTGCTGTTATGAACTAAGTGGAAAATAAAACACAAGTAGATATTGATCACCTATGTCGCTAAATCTTAATTTGTGATGGGGAACGTCATTATGCATACACAATCTACGAAGTGGTCCAAATCCTTTATAGGCTTAAGTGCCCTTGCCTCAGGGCTATTATTTAGTGCTATATCTGGTGCTACTGAAACCAATGTTATGCCTCATTCTGACCCAAGCAACACAGGTGGTTGGGTGTTAAATACAGAAGTCAGTGATGAATTTGACGGCAATACCCTTGATGAAGATAGATGGTATGTCGTGGGTAAATTTGAAGATGGTAAGCCAGTATATAAAGACCCTGATCATCCTAACCGTGAAGTATGGATTGGTCGTGCGCCGTCGCAATTTTCTGGACGCAACTATCGTTTAGAAGAGGGTAAGTTGATGCTTGAAACGCGTTGGGAGCCAGACTTTCCTTTTAGTGATCAAGCGAGTGATCCATGGGGCGCGGATCAAGTTGTCAGCAAGTATGAAAATATCACTACCGCGGCACTCATTAACCGAAAAATATTCAAGTATGGTTACATGGAAATTCGCGCGAAGGCAGCTGATGCCGAAGTGTCTAGTGCTTTTTGGATGACGCGTCATGAAACTGAAAATGGTCAACGAAATGACAGCGAGCTTGAACTGGATATGTTTGAGCATTTCGGCAGTCATCGTATCAAAGGGCAAGCCCATCGAGATCGCGACCTTTGGTGGTCGCTGCACGACTGGAACCCGAATTTAGGTCAGGAAAATGGAAAAAATGTCACATACACAGAAACCAAAGATCTTGGTTTTAGGATGGCAGACGACTTCCACACCTACGGTTTTGAGTGGACCGACACAGGTATACGTTACTTCATTGATGGTCAGCTTTTCAGCGAAGCGTCAAAAGCGACGATTGAACAATGGGCTAAAGCGCGTGGATTCAAAAAAGGTTACGTTATTGATAAAGGTATGCACCTGTGGCTAGACCAAGAAACGTTTCCTTGGCGTGGTTTTCCAGAATCTAAAGCTGATCTAGAAGCGAATAGTCCTGACGCTGAAAAGGATGATGGCGTGGTCGATTTTGAAATCGAGTACGTGCGCGTATGGCAAAAGCCAGGTATGGATAAAGAGTAATCAATGTGCGAATACCTCTTATGTCAATATGCATAAGATCTGTTGCGATGTCCCCTTCATACCGATGATAACGATATCTATTCGGGTAAAATGAAGGAAAAAAGCGCTAGTCACCAGTTCAGGCAAGCGTATTAAAGTCTGCAAACGCAGTCAGTTTATTTTAATAAGTAACATTGAGGACTGTTCATTTACAAATCGAAAAAAGGTTTCAAATCTTGGCCTTTTGAGAAGACCCTCCTTGACCCCCAGACTGGGTTTTGTTTTTTGACGAGTCGTCACGTTGATAAACATTACCTAGCCGTCTGGATGCTTTACTCTATCCATAGCAGGTTCTGATTTTAAACTATTACCCGCACTTCAAGGCTCAGCGAATAGGCAATCTGAAGAGGATAGTTTCAATAAGACTCCCCAGGGTTAATAGGGTGTTTAATTTCTCGTGCTTATTGATGTTCCTTCATTTTACGACTAAATTATTATAGACCAACTGATTAAAAATCAGTTGGTTATGTCGTTTGCAACTCAACTAGGCTAATTTAATATGGAAAGGAGAAGGAACGTTGAACGGAATCCGCTATCCCGTGCTTTTCGTAAAAAGTGCTTACCGCATATTGGTTGAGTTCACAAAGCGTGCCAGCGTCTTCCTTGGTATTACCTTCGGGGTATTATTCTCAATGACTGCTACGGCGACGTTAGGCGCTCAAGTGACGATTCTTTACCCTAAACCTCTTTCTATCAAAGACCACAGACCTCTTTACCCTTTACGCTTGTTGCAACTTGCACTGAGTAAACTCGATAAACCCTATGCCTTAAAACCCAGCAAGGTACAAATGACCCAAGGCCGCGCGTTGCGTATGGTCGGCACACAGAAGGCCGCGGATGTTGTTTGGACCATGAGCACAGAAGAAAGAGAGCAAAACTATATTCCTGTTCGTATTCCAATTTACAAAGGATTAATTGGTTGGCGATTATTTTTGATCCATGCCACTCAACAGAGCAAATTTGATCACGTAACGGGCTTGACTGAGTTACAACACCTGACTGCTGGGCAAGGTCACGATTGGCCAGATAATTACATTTTGAGCGATAGTGGAATTGATGTGATGACATCTTCAAGTTATGAGCGTTTGTTTGATATGTCTGATAACGAACGGTTTGACTTTTTCCCACGCTCTATTATCGAAATATGGAATGAGTTAGATGCATGGCCAGAATATAATCTCGCCGTTGAAAAGACTATTTTGTTGCGCTATCCCACGGCCATGTATTTTTTTGTGAGTAAGGACAATCAAGCCCTAGCTGATGACATAGAACGAGGCTTAAAAATTGCCATTAAAGATGGTTCATTTGAACAGATGTTTTTAAAACACAATGAATGGTTTATTCAAAGGGGCGGGTTGAATGGACGCAAAGTTATTGATTTGCCGAACCCACTTATTCCTTCGAAAACACCATTGTCTGACAGCTCGCTTTGGTACCAGCTGACAAGATAAAAGAGTGCTACAATCTCGCTACAGCGCTTATTAACCCGCTTAAAATTAACATAAAGGTAGCGATATGCCCGAAGAAAAAGCCATTGGTAAACTTACCACTCGTACACTTGCCATGCCGTCTGACACAAACGCTTCAGGTGATATTTTTGGTGGCTGGGTACTATCACAAATGGATATTGCCGCAGGAATATGTGCCGGTCAAAGAGCACAAAGTCGTGTGGTGACTGTGTCTGTTGATAGTATGAGTTTTATTCGCCCTGTGAAAGTCGGCGACATTTTGGGCCTTTACACAAGTGTTGTACATTTAGGGCGCACCTCAATGGTGATAAACGTCGAGGCATGGGTAAGGCGTGATCGTATTGGCTTGCGTGAGAAAGTCACCCAAGGTCATTTCAAATTTGTGGCTATCGACGACAACGGCGTGCCTACACCCTTACCACCAGAAAGCGAATTACCGGATTACGTATTAGGAAACTTTTAATTATCTAAAGGTGGACGCGTAATAAGACGGGGCGACACATTTACCTGCCGCCCTTGTCTACATATCCGTGGTATATATTAGAATGAGTAACGCGCGGCGATACCCATAATGTCATTGTCGTCCGACGTGCGATAAGAAATGCTTACTGCCGCTTCAGGCGTGAAGTAATAACTTGCACCCAAGTTCAAGTATGTATCGTCATCATCGTCTAAATCGATATAGGAAACACCGCCATCTAATTCAATATTCGGTGTGACGCGAGAACGGATACCCGCTGTTAAACCATAACCGTTTTGGTCATATGATTCGAGTTCTGCCTCTTCATAACTGACTACACCGTACACGTCAGTGTTGCTTGAAGCGGCCATCCGGTAACCTAAACCTAAGCTCAGTTGGTTAAAATCAATATCACGGTTAGCAACTTCATCCGAGGTATCGGTATAGGAACCATTCAAAAACACATTTTTACCCACCAAGGCCGAGCCGGATACTTTAAAGCCGTCGGGTTCGTAGCTGGAGTCGTCGACATCAATTTTGGCGTAACCGCCTTCTACGTAATTAAAATCAGGAGATGCTGCGTAAACAGAAGGAACTGAGATCACGGTCGCTGCTAATAAAGCAATTTTTGAAGTTTTCATTGAAATTCCTTAAATAAAAAAATTGATTGAGCGAGCAACAGAGAGCAGATGTGTATGCGCCCTATAAGCGAACACGGAAAATGGAAATCTACTTCTGTCCTCGCCTAATAGATGATGTTAAGAGTCTGATTTTCAATAGAAAAAGTTGTATTTTCTGCGATATTTTTTTAGTATCTAAACGTGATAAATTGTTAACGGATATGTAATTTTCGCTTTTTCAATTAGTTGAGAAGGCAAAGCTGCCGTTTTAGCCCGAACGATCAGCGTTTTTAACTGGGTATTTAAGGAAGAAAAATGAAAAAATTTATATTGATACTACCCTTGGTGTTTGGATTAGCCGCATGTGGTACCCCCTCAGTTGAAGACTTGGTAGACGACCCTGAGTTGCTAAGTGAAATATTGGCAGAATGTACGACTAAGCTAATGAAAGGCGAAGATGCAAAAACAGAAGAGTGTATGAATGCCACTGAAGCGCAAAAACAAATTCTGAATAATGTGATGAAAGGTTTGCTAGGTAATTAATAACCACTTTACAGCAAACTAAAAACGCCCAGCGATGTATATCACTGGGCGTTTTCTATAGTGCTATATTCCCAAGTACGGGATTAAAGTTTGCTATTTATCGCATCGATAAGCGTATGAATGCGTTCGGCGTTCTTACCTAAGTCACTCATGCCTACGCGAGATTTACTGCGTATATCCAAATAACTTTCTTCTCCGGTTGTACGTATACGCACAACAACGTCATCTTTAAAGCCAAACCAACCAGTGGTGTCTGTGGCTTCAATAAGTCCTAGAGATTTATCAGCATTTACCAATTCCCAACCTAATCCGTTAACAGCGGCCTCGGCAGCATCAAATAACTGTTCTGTGTCTTGAGGATACTTTTGCGTAATTAGTTCTGGGTAGGCTTCGCGTTGTTGCTTAGCTGTTTCTTCGCCAGCGTATTCAACTGGATTTGGTGCATCGGCACGAAGGGCAACAATGGCGACAAACTTCGGAGGATTGACCAAATCGGTAGAAATATCATGAATAGGGGGTACTGATTTGGCTTTACCCATCATGCTCATAGGCAAACCGACGGCAACGATAGCTAATACGGCCGATACACCAACCGCTGCCCAGCTGATGTTCTTGCGTAAGAAAATCACTTGAATAAGGATAAGGACTAACGCAGCAATACCGACGTATACACCAAAACGTAAGGCGGTAAATGCCGGTCCTAATTCCAAAATACCAAACTTGTATAAGGGACCAGGCAAAGCGACGAGCAAAATTGCCAATAAACTAATAAGGCTAACCAATGTCTTCATAAGATGTTCTCCGTTCTTATTGTAATATTCGAATTTTATAAATCGAATTTTTGTTACCGCATGATATATGAACCAACTGATACTATCAGTAACAGTTTTTGGACTTAAGTTTGTTATTAATTATGTATTTAGATAAGCAATCAATATAAAGCACGACGATACAACGGTTTTGAATTTTGATAATGAGTGACGTGTTAGTTTTGCTTGTTGCATCATATTTATTTAAAGGCGAAAAACGCAGTGCTTGGTCGCTATTAGTATTCTGATATTAATACCATTTCGAGACGCATTTGAGACAAAATACTACCATCAGCTGATTGTTTTAGTGGCTATCAAGGTGTTGTAACCTACCCAAATACGTATGATCGCCGTTAACCAGCAAATAACAGCAAACACGCTGGCAATCGGTACAAAGTAGCTTGGAAATAAGCAAAACAGACACAATACGAGAATCGTTTCAAAACCTTCCGCTAGCCCACCCATATAATGCAGACTCTTTTGCGGATAATTAGGACTGTCAATACCATGCTTACTGGCCATAATCGCAAAGGCTAAAAAGCTGCCTCCGGTAGCCATAAACGACAGCATTAAAAAACTACCAGCAATGGCATTTTCCACTGGGGTTGCACAGACAAACGCAAATACAATGGCCGAATAAAAGATAAAGTCTAGGGTAATGTCTAAAAATCCACCGGCATCAGAGGGCGAGGTTTCTCTGGCTATGGCGCCATCTAGCCCATCGCCCAGCCGATTCAATAAAATCAGGCATAGCGCTAGTATGTAGTGTCCGTAGAAAATAGCAGGTACCGCTAACATGCCAATAATGAAACCGACTAATGTCACGCCGTCGGCCGTGACGCCACGCCTAATTAATTGTTTAGCTAGGCTGCAAAGTGGCTTTTTTAATAACCTATTTAGTATGGGGTCAATCATGGTTTACCTTGTTCATTAGAGTATTTTTACCTGCTAACAGGTTTTACGACCAAGCACTCGCCTGCTTATAACGTCACTTTGTACTGTGATAATAGGTGGCTAAATCTAAATGCTGAGCTTGGGGCGGTATATTTTTTATATCGTGGCTAACCATTATGCTTGGCACTCCACGTTCTTGTAGCTGATTATATGCCCACTGACTAACGAGTGCGCCGGTCTTTGGATCAAGCGCTGCGAAAGGTTCATCCATCAACAATGCCTTCGGTTGATTAGCCAATGCCCTTATTAAGCCTACTCGAGAGCGCTCGCCGCCACTAAGTTGGTCAGGATAGTGCTGGGCAACATAGCCCATATCAATATTATCCAACATATTAATTGCTACTTTACGGCGCTGGCTTTTGTGCAGTTTTTTACCGTTCGATCCTGTTAAGGAATAGGGTAAGGCGAAACAGATATTATCTATTACGTTTAAATGAGGGAATAGATGTACGTCTTGCATAAGTAAGCCTATGCGACGTTGCTCAATGTTAAGGCCGTTAAGTGGGATATCATTCAGAGCGATATCACCGCTAATATCGGCATGCGTGATTTTATCACCCAATATCCAATGCAAAAATGTAGATTTACCCATGCCGCTTGGTCCTGTTAGCACGAGTAATTCGCCGCTTTTCAAGGTGATATCAGGTAGCTCAATACGACCATTATCGGTATGGATATGACAATTACTGATGCTCAGCATCAAAACTTCCTCTAATTCGTTGAGCCAGTATGCTGGCAATTAAAAAAGCGATAAAAGGAAGGGCTGCTTGCACGAGTATGTAAACTGCTGTAATGCTTTGCTCGTTGCCAGAAGCGATAGCGACTGCCTCTGTGGTAATAGTTGTGACTCGCCCTGCACCAATCATAAGCGTGGGGATATACTGCGCAACACTAACGGAAAATGCGATAGCCAAAGCACTTAATAGTGCAGGGCGCAACAGCATGAAGCGTACTCGCCACCAACGTTGCCAATAGGTGTAACCAAAACTGGCAGCAACCAATTCGTAATGTTGGTTCAGGCTTTGAAAGGGACCCCTTAAAACTAAGTAACTATAGGCAAATGTGAAGGGCAAATGAGACAGAATGATCCAACCGGTACTATAGCTACCTGATAATCCGGTATGGGTAACTTGCCAACCGTATACCATACTCAGTTGCGGTAACAATATAGCCATTAACCAAACGTAGTCAGGTAGCTTACGATTAGTTTGCTGTTGTAATTCTAAGGCGAGTAAGGTGACGGCTACGCCTAAAAGACTGCTAAAAAATGCAATGTTTAGGCTATGTAATAGTGGCCCTTGCATAAAGAACCATTCATCTTGCCAGAGGGAAAATGACCAGTTAGCGGTACTTATTGTGCTTTGAGTGTTCCAGCCGAACGACCAAAGCAAAAAAGTTATCAAAATGGCCACTGTTAATAAGCTGAAAAAGCCTAACCACGCGGTAAATAATCGGCTTAGACGAGCAATTTTAAATGGATTAGCCATAACGGCGTTAATACGCAAACGGTTTATCGTAAACCACTCATGCCCATAGATGCTAACGATCAACAAGCCAAGCATAATCAATAACATCAGATTGCCCAGAAAAGCATTTGCCTGTTCGTAGGCGTTAAAACCCGTTTGCCAGTTATAAAGCACGACAGCGTAAAGTTGTGGAATATTTGGCCCTACAAGCAAGCTAATATCCAGTACTGATAAGGAATAGGCCATGGCAGCGAGCAACGCCAAACGCGACTGCTTGAGCATAATGGGGAAAACTAATAACCACCAACTTGCCCCCTCGGTGTAACCTAGAGCCTTGCCTTGTAATAACCAGTCTTTGATAGCCAGTTGGCGGCCCAGTGCGCTTAATATAAGCAGAAAAAACGGGACTTCTTTTATGCTGATTGCCAATACCATAGTTAAAAGGCTTTTTCGTGGTAACCCCAACCAGTCAGGAGCAGTTTGACCAAATAATCCCCAAAGAGCATTGAAGACCATGCCACCTGAACTAAACAAATACACTAAACCTAAGGCGACGGCTAAATGGGGCAGCGATAACAACGGAGCCAAGCGTTTTTCTAGCGTTTGCCAGCGAGGATTAAAACGATATTGACTATAAACCATAAAAGCGACGTATAGCGCTAACAGAGGTGCAGCTAAAGAAATGAATAGGGTGTTGGTGATGGAATATGTTAAGCCGTTATAGGCAAAAAAACGCGCTACATCTGCCTCCGAGATAGGAACAGACGGCCACAAACCAACGATCACGCCAAATAAGGGCAGGCCTGCTACAAGCGCAACAACTAGCCAGCCCGCACTAAGGGTTAGGCGCCGTATTTTTGTTGCCATTTATCTTCAATAACTTGTTGCCAAGAACTGTGTAATTCTTGTTGTGCGGGCAAGGTAGAAGCTTCGTCTAACAAGGGCGTGATAACGCTCGGATCGCCCCAACTACCATTCAGTTTTTGCTTTTGTGCCAGCTCACTTAATAAAAAGTTAATCACAACCTTAGCGCCGGCTGAGTTCTGGGCTGCTTTAGGAATGGCTAAGTTGTGGCTATTGGTGATCGCACCTTGCGCGAAATATAAACGCTGAGAGGTAGTAGGAATACGCTTTTCATTTTTTTCTTTTGCCATTTCGTTCGGATTAAAACTAACTGCCAGAACAAATTGCTTTTGTTGAAATAACGAGAGCTGTTCGGTGTTTGAGCTTGGGAATGCATTGCCTTTTTGCCAGCTAAGCGGGTGAAGTTGATCAAGATAATCCCATAACAAAGGCAATAGATCATCTTGGGCTTGGGACGTTGCTGCAGAATATAGACGTTTATCTTTATTGCTTAAATCAACCAATAGCTGTTTTAAAAAAGTGGTTCCATGAAACTCGGGAGGGCGAGGATAGCTTATGCGCCCGGGGTTTTGCTTAGCTGCAGCCAATATAATGCTTGATGTTACTGTGTTCTGTTCAGACTCACCAAGCAGGCCCTCATCAGCAATTATATTGAATTGACCGACTCCCCAAGGAACCTCAAAACCTTCTATCGGCACCCCAAAATCATTTTTAAGTGGCAGTTTTTGGGTTGCGAGTAAGGCGCTATTAGGGATAGATGACCACAGTTTGCCAAGCAACAGACGTTGCTCTTTCAGATAACTGAAATTTTCACCATTAACCCACAAAAGATCGATAGCACTTTTACTGCCATCTTCAGCTTTTAAGCGGCTGACTGCCTCGCTGATGTCCGCTACTTTGACGTGCCGTAAACGCACATTATAACGACTGGCGATTTCTCGTGCTGCCCAGCGTAAATAGTCATTAATGGGCTTCGAGCCACCCCAAGCGTAGAAGTACACTGTTTCACCTTTAGCGTCAGCCAAGGTTTGCTGCCATTGTGGGCTGCTCTCAAGCTGAACGGTTGGTGTATCTGGCAGTGGTTGTGCGTTTACGTTAGGTAATAATGCCAAAATAGCGACAGCCATTAATACAACCAAGGCCGCTAACGGATTGGAGTATTTTACATTGCTTAAAAAGCGCAAAGATTTAGAAGTTAGCCACATCATTTAAACGCCAGTCGTAATCTTTAAATATGATGGGATAATCAGCACGTTGAATTAACGCACGTTGTTCTTGAGGATTGTTGTCGCCTTCAACCAACGCTTCGCTATAGGCACTAAGCAAGTCGAACAACGAATTAAAACCCTCGTCGCCTTTTTCAAAATCACCACGATACCATTTAAAAATCGACGATAATGATGCTTGGCCATTTTGACCATCAAGCAGTATTTCGTTGCGGCTGTTATCAGCTAAAAATAACTGCATTTGGTTATCTAGCTGTAGCGTCAGTTGATCGGCAACAAATGCTTCATTTCTGAGGGGCGGACACGAAACTGCGGCACAAACTAACGCTGCATGTATACGGGGCTCTTTGAACCATTTGCGCACCATGCTGTGCTCGATATCGTCTAAATTATGCTTCTCACCAAAGAGGGTGAAAAACTTCTTTTCCCACGGGGTCGTGAATAGACTGCCTAAATCCCGGATAGACTCAGCATCATCTTCGGTAAATTCCTGCCAATTATCGACGATGAGTTTTAAGGTAAAACCATTGTATGCATTGATTAAAAAACTTAGTTCTTGGGTTTTACTCCACGTGTCGTACTGGCTTTTTGTCACATTTGAATAGACGGTCAACAGGGTGTTTAACGTTTCCTTCTGCATGGCTAGTTTCTGGTAATCGACTCGAGTTTGTTTGTGATCTTTTGAAACTTGAACAACTTGTTTTAACAATTGGTCAAAGCCAGTATAGCTGTGATCAAACTCTGCAGCATGCAGCTTAGCTGCGATAGAAAGCAAAATGAAAGCGCTAAAGGTGGCAGCGTAACGTACTAAACGTTTCGAGGTACTGTGTGACGTCTTCATGCTATTCCTCGTGTAGAAAATCGTTCATTTAAATACAAAAAGCAACGTCGAAGCTACCGCTATATTAATAGCCTCGGCATTCACTGAACAACCCAAGGCAGACTCAAATAAGCATGCCCAGATTGACTGACAACCTACTTACGACGCCATGTGTGGAAGCGCTCAAGAAAGGCTAACACTTTTTGCGGAGCATGGTCTTTTTTCCAGTTTCCCGCTACGTTTTTATTGGCTTCCGCCATGGTAGGGTAAATATGAATGGTGCCCAGTATTTTATTTAAGCCAAGGCCGTGCTTCATAGCTAATACAAATTCAGCTAATAGCTCGCCTGCATTGGCGCCAACTATTGTGGCGCCTAAAATTTTGTCTTTACCGGGTTTGGTCAATACTTTAACAAAACCACGGGCGTGATCATCAGCCAAAGCTCGGTCGAGACCACCAATATCGTAACGGGTAACTTCTACTTCAATACCTTGTTGCTTAGCAGAGGTCTCATTTAAACCCACAGTAGCAATTTCTGGCTCAGCAAAAGTTGCCCAAGGAATAACACTGTAATCCACTTTAAATATTTTAAACGGTCTGAATAAAGCATTTACCGCAGCATACCAAGCCTGATGGCTAGCAGTATGTGTGAACTGATAAGGGCCTGCTACATCGCCCGCCGCTAAAATATTCGGGTACTTAGTTTGTAAAAAATCATTTGTCACTACGGTACGGTCGGTTTCAATACCCAATTTCTCTAAACCGAAACCGGTTAGGTTAGCTTGACGGCCAACGGCGACTAAAATTTTATCGAAAGGTATGCGTTCTTCTTTACCTTCAAACTCAACCAATAACACATTGCCTTCACTGGTGCTTTCGACCGCCATCGCACTGGTATTCAGGCGTAAGTTGATACCGTCCTTTTCCAGCTGAATTTGTAAGTGCTTAGCTGCATCTGGGTCTTCTTTGCTCAGTACCTGATCACCGCGTTCAATTTGGGTAACGTGCGTACCTAAACGGCCAAACGCTTGAGATAATTCACAACCAATTGGCCCACCGCCCAGTACTATCAAGCGCTTAGGCTGTTCACGGATTTCCCATAGGTTGTCGGCGGTCAAATAATCAATGTCTTTTAAGCCTGGAATGTCTGGCACAAATGCACGTGCTCCGGTCGCAATAACTATATTGCGTGTGGTCAATGACTGCACCCCGTCTTCTGTTTGAATATCTACCTGCCAAGGTGACACTATAGTCGCGCTACCAATAGCAACTTTTACACCAAGGGATTCGTAACGCTCAACTGAATCATGAGGCTCGATAGACTTAATTACGTTATGAACTTTATTCATAACCGCTTCAAAATTTATCTTAGGCGCGTCATACGTCACCCCTGCACTTTGCGATGTATGATGAACATGGGCGAGTTTACTGGCGTGTAATAAGCTTTTAGACGGCACACAACCGGTGTTTAAACAATCACCGCCCATCTTATGACGCTCAACTAAGGTCACGGATGATTTAATTGCTGCTGCAATATAGGCTGTTACTAAACCTGCTGAGCCTGCACCGATAACAACAAGGTTACGATCGAATTTTTTAGGTTTTTTCCAGCCTTTGTAAACACGACGTTGTTGCAAAGCACTAAGAATGAACTTAGCTAAAATAGGGAATATACCCAACAAAACAAACGATAGGATAAGGTCAGTGGAAACGATGTCCGATAATTGGTTTATTTCTACTAATTGGGTACCTGCATTGACGAAAACGGCGGTGCCAATCAGCATGCCCACTTGGCTAACCCAGTAGTATGTCCAGGTTTTAATACCTGTTACGCCCATAACTAAGTTTATGATAAAGAAGGGGAATATAGGGACAAGACGTAAGCTAAGCAAATAAAATGCGCCATCTTTTTCAATGCCTTTATCAATCGAATCAAGTTTCTTCGAGAAGGTGCTTTTTACCCAGTCGCGCAATAAAAAGCGCGATGCTAAGAAGGCCAGTGTTGCACCTATGCTTGACGCGAAGGACGCAAGTAATAAACCCCAACCGAAACCAAACAAGGCACCTGCACCCAGCGTTAAAATAGCTGCCCCTGGCACACTAAGGGCGGTGGCGACAGCATAAATGACAAGATAGCCGATAAATGCGACTAACCAATTAGCATTTATATATTCAGCGAGATCCTGTTGATTGCTCTTTAGACTCTCAAGGGTGAGATATTGATTTAAATCGAATATAAAAAAGCTGGCGATAAGCGCAGCAATGATTACGACTAATATCGTACGTTTACTATTCATGTCTAATTTAGGCCTTAAAATTGTAGGTATAGGTTAACTGAACATTCCGTGGGAGTTCAGGGAAAACCAAGGTTGAACCGAAATAGCCGCCTTCAAAAACGGGGCGCCAATTTTTTTCATTCGTGAGATTGTTTACTTCTAAGCGTAAGCTCGATTGCTCTGATAACGTCACATTGGTGTTGGCATTAATCGTAATCTGGTCGCGTATTAACACAGTCGCTAAATAATCGAGCGGATAACTTTTGCTGTAAATAGCCGAGCCCGAAACGTCCCAGTTTTCTAATATTTGATAACCTGCGCTAGCAGAAACAGTCTGCTGTGGTATGCCCTGTACACGTTGGTTTGAAGCTGCAAAGCCTGCAAAATTAGGTGCGCCTATACCGGTACCTTGAATGATATCGGGACGCGAATTATCAAATGCATCGGCAACCTGCTGTGAATCTTGAGCACTGGCTGAGTCGTCATAACGCGCATCTAGGTAGCTGTACCCTAGGTTAGCCCATAAGTTGTCGCCTTGATAAAAGACTTGTGCCTCAAAGCCTTTGGCAATGATGCCTGTGTTGCTGCCGTCACGGTTACGTAAGCTGCGTGTTTGTTCAAATACTGACGCATCAGCATACCAAGGTGTGTTAGCTGGTGAGTACTTGATACCCAACTCATACAGTTCATTTTCAGTGGCAAAATTGAGTGGGCTTATTTTGTTATCTGCACCCAGTACCGTGCCGCCTCCCATACTGTTAGACGTTGCTTCGCTATAGCTATAAGTCGCATAGGTAACGATATCGCTGTTAATTTTAAAACGAGCACTGGCTGAGCCAGCGTACAACCATTTACTAAAGCTGTCTTGGGCCGCTATTTGACCTTGTGGAGCTAGAGCATCACGGGCAGTTACGTCGTAATGGTCCGCGCGCAGACCTATCGTGGTGCTGAACCTGTTACTCCAATCACTGTCCTGTTCGGCGAATAAACCTGTTTGCCATGCAGTGGAGTCAGTGGTATCAGACAACGAAAAGTCGTTAATGCCATCACCGTCCACATCGTAGTTTGCGCCGGGTGATACGAAAACACCTGGGCGAAGTTCCACCAACCGAGCTTGTTGTGCATTGGTTAATGGAATACGGCGCTGCTCTAAGCTGCCCAGTAGATCAATGGGTAAGTCTGCTTCTGTGGTGAATTGGCTGTAGCCTAAAACGTCGTTATATCGAATATCCAATCCCCATGTGGTTTGCTGCTCGGCGCTCCACGTTGAATTAATCTCAATTCGATTTTGGGCTGTTTTAGCGCCATCAATAATTTCCACAAAGCTATTTGGGGCAATTTCCTCGCGGTCTAAATATTGAAAGTAACTACGATTCGTTAGGCTGTGTACAGAGTTTAGCTGGCGCTCATAGGTACTGTGCAAAACGTAGGTTTGGGCATTATTAATGGTGTCTGGATCGGTTAGTACCCTATTGCGAGGAATGTGTACTTCACCCGTAGGTGAGACGACTGCAAATGCACCGGGCACTTGCGACCCATTAGGCTGCACGCCTTGACCTGTGATATACAAACCATTATCGATAAGATTTTGCGTAGGGCGATTGATGCCTGCGTTATCGGTAAAATCCACATCGAAGTATTCAAAGCTAATGTCCCAGCTAGATTTATCATCGGGTAATAGGCGATACGCAACAAATATGTCTTCACTCTGGTACTGGCTATAATCGTAGTAACTGTCGTTGTCTATGTATTCTGCACTAACTCGGATACCACTTTTACCTTCATCTATCGCTGTATTTACATCAACTTGACCACGATAATGCTGCCAACTACCGGCACTGGCTTGCAGTTTTATATCAGTGCCGGTCAAAGTAGCGACTTTGTTATTTAAATTGACAAAGCCTCCGTTACGCTGAGTGGTGCCTAGTATTACCGATGGTGCGCCTTTAACCACATCTATTTGGCCGACACTGTTAAATGACAAGGGGATACCAAAACCGTTATTACCCGCCTGTCGGCGCATTCCTTGCTGGAACAACTCACCTAACTGACCTCGAATAGTAGGTAAACTCGGCGCGCCAAAGCCACTGGCTGAATACGTGTTGGGTACTAAGGTTAATACGTCTTGTAGGTCGTCAATGGACAACTGCTCTAACATATCGCTTGAAATCGAGGTCAGCGTACGAGCTATGTCCGTTAAACTTTTGTCTTTACCGAATGGACCGTCGATCACCGCATTTTTGGGAGACATGATCAAAGTGGGTTGCGCTGAGCCGATAACAGTTACATGTTCGACACTGTTGTCTTGCTCTTGGGCGCCGGCACTAAAAGCCATCGCTAAGCTTGCACTAACAAACAAGCTGTGCTGTAAAGTCGACATATTTTATCCTTTATAAATGATTCTGTGCTTAGAGACCCAGTAACCTTGTGTTTTATTACACGAGTATGCGATGTAAATAGCTTAGATTAGTACTAAATGTTATATACCTGTTACGTTTTATAACTGATTTAGTTTAATTTTTTATTTATATGCCATATTGGTCATTGCAATGATAGTTTTGATTGCGTTAAAAGAGCAAATAAAAGTCCTAATAAACAAAGCTTTACCTGAATTTCGCCCAATGTCGCAGAACACATTTTTGTTATATTGAGGATGTAACAGATTAGGGCGATAAAAAGGATCTAAAAATAGCTAATTTTATTCAGTGTATAAGGAAGTAGATTCATACGTGGTGAAATACGACGTAAACATTAAATATAAACACAGCCCTTATTATTTAGCCGGCTTTATTAATGCCTGCATTATGGCGTGCTTGATACCGGTAATGTCTTTATATGCGTACCAGTATCTCGGTGCAAGTTCAGCGCAGCTGAGTGTGCTGTTGGGTGGGTACTCCCTAAGCAGCATTCTTTACGCTATTGTGATTGCAAGAATTGTGGAGCGTCTCGACAGACATAAAATCTGGTTGCTGGGTATTAGCTTGATGGCTAGCTGCGCATTAATACTTTTAAGTAATACGCAAAATTATCTGTTTGCTGTGTTTATCATGAGCATCCTATTCGCTCCGTTTCATACATCAACGTCGTTACTAATGGGGTTAGCGTTTCGATATTTTCCACGAGAGCAGATAACTAGGGTTAATGCGCGATTAATGGCCACAATCAGCGCCGCGTGGATAGTGGGTCCAAGTTTGGCATTTTATATGACTGAACACCTCGGGTTTAACGTGTTTTTTTATGCCCTTGGCGTTGTGTTAGTACTACTGGCTCTGTTGTTTTATTGTTTGCCCATCTCTGATAATACTATTGCGAAATTCTCAAATAGTTCTGATGAACAGCATGTGCAAACTTGCGATGCAAATCCAAGTGATCCAGTTATCCTAACCACTAAAAAAGCGAATGATATTACGGATTACGCATTCTTATGGCCACCAATCATGCTTTTCACCTTACTTAGTTTTGCCATTAATCTGTATCAACATCTGATGCCAGTCTATTTTGTTAAGGAAGGACTGTCTGTTAGTTTGGTTGGAATACTTTTTATGAGCGCTGCCATCGTTGAAATTAGCTTAATTACGCGTTGCCCTAGTTTGCTTTCTCGTTTTTCGTACCATCAGCTATTTATTATCGCTAGTGTGTGCGGAATTGCTTTTTTTATGCTGCTGCCCCTTAGTCAAAACACGTCATATTTATTTTTACTGCAAACTTTAAAAGCCATTATGTATGGAATTATGGCAGGACTGGGCGTGAATTTATTGCAACGCTTGCTGCCTAACGAATCCACTTTTGCCGTAGCGCTGTATCAAAATACATTCGCCATGGGGATGTTGCTAGCTGGGTTTGCTGTCGGAGCGGCAGTTCAATATCTACCGCCCCAAGGGCTTTTCAGTATAAGCGCAGCTGTAGCTCTGCTGTGCTTGATTATATTGTTGCTCTTTAGGCGCGCTTTTACTGTAGCTGCGCACGCTGATGATATTAAAGACTGATGTTGATTCTATTTCTACCATCGGCTTTCGCGCGATATAAGGCCGTGTCAGCAGCACAAATTAAGGCTTCAGTGGTTCGAAACTGCCCGCCAAACTCGGTAGCAATGCCTTGGCTAACACTGACTCTAAAATTTGCAGGCAAACCCAAATCGCTAAAAGTAAGCGTATTAATCTGTTGTTGAATGTCTTTGGCAACAATATCAGCACTGGCGCTCTTAAATCGCGGCAGAATAACGGCAAATTCTTCTCCGCCATAGCGTGCTGCTAAGCTGTCATTGGCGGGAAGGCAGTCTTGTATCGTCTTAGCAATTCGCTGTAAGCATTTATCTCCATTGACGTGGCCAAACTGATCGTTAAATAATTTGAAATAATCGACATCAATTAAAATTAAGCTAATGGGTTGGGTATTGTTAAGGCACTCGAGCCAACTTTTCTGTAATTTTTTTTCAAGGTTGTGACGATTGGCTAAACCGGTTAAGTGATCAGTGGACGCTAATCTGCGTAGTTCACTGTACTCTGATTTGTGTTGAGATAAGTTGTGAATAACACCCACAAACAACGGGGCTGAATGCGTAATCGACGTAGGCAGGCAAGATACAGATAAATCTGCCTCTAACCAAGTATTGTCACTGCGCGTAATAAGCACTTCCTTGGGACCATGATTTAAAGCTAAATCGTGATTGTTTTTCCAATTCAAAAATAAATATTCATATTGCTCTCGATAACGTTCGTGTAGAAATGTAAACCATTTTTGCCCTACAAGAGATTCTTGTGGTGCACCGAAAAATTTTGCCGCAAGCGGATTTATCATTTCTATTACGCCATCGCTATCTACTATAAAAATGGCCTCAGCTATCACGTTTGCCATTCTGCTAAACGCCGTCATTTTCTTATTTAATAAGGGGACCGAAAAAGTCTCTAGTAATGAAGATATATTAGGTGTTTTATCGTTCGAGTTTTTTGAGTTTGACATCGTGCTTCCTTGTTCTGCGTTTCCACGCTGATGTTTGATGGCAAACACTTTATTAAACTAAAGTCTCTAATACCTTCTGCTAACCTTCCTTTTTTAAGTCATTGATTTTTATGTTTTATTTTATTTTTAGATTGGTTCGGGCAGGTTGTTTTTTATGCTTTCAAGTTTTACCAAAACGGCCATGCTGTAGCGGTAGAGGATTTTAAGACAAAAAAAACGCCATAAATTGGCGCACAGAATAACCGGTACAATGACTCAAAAGTGCAATGTCATGTTCTTATTTGAAGTGGCTATAAAGTGCGGTGTAGTTAAAAGACAATATTTCGTCCCGTATTAATATTACGCAGTATGTGTAATATTTTTAATACCTATCACATTTCACATTTATTATATAAAAATCAATATTAAACAATTGCTTAAGAATATTTTTAGGTCATCGGATATAGTGCTAATAAAAAAATATAAATTTAATTTTGTTTTAAGGTTCCGTTTTTAGCGTCTTAAGCGTTAGGGCATATAGGATACGACTAAAAAGGAGACAAACGGTGTCAGTTGCACAACATATTAACAACCGTGATCTCCGAATTTATGTAGAAGATAACGATCTGAGTGAAGCTCAGCGGGCATTAATTACCGATTTATTTAATCAACATAACGATACTCTGTTACGTTTTTTACGCGCCCGTTTACCATCGGACTCAGATGCCCATGAAGTTGCACAAGAAGCCTATGTTAGGTTACTTGATCTGGATAAACCGGGAGCAATTAGCTACTTACGTGCTTATCTTTTTAAGACTGCGTCGAATTTAGCAGTGGATCATTTGCGCTCTGCGCAACGGGCTAGTCGGTATCGGCCAATGACATTTTTTAAAGAAGAAGCTCCTTCGGAAGAACATGTTGCCTTAGTAAACGAAAAAATGAGATTGATGAATGGATTTGTGAATGAGCTGCCAGCTAAATGTCGCAAGGTATTCATGTTGAGTCGTTACCACGATATGACGACTAATGAAATTGCGCAACTAATGCGGTTGTCAGACCGAATGGTCAGAAAATATCTGGTTCGCGCAACTGAACATTGTCAAATGCGTTTGGAAGAAGCGACCGGAGGTGGTCAGTGAAAGATAAAGAAACCTTAGAGCCCTTGCATGAGGCAACGCTATGGTATTACACCATTAAAGATCCAGAAGTACCTGAACAGGCAATAGTCGACTGGCTTTCTTGGCTACAAGCCAGTAATGAGAATACGCAAGCATTTGAGAAAATTGAACAGCTTATGCAATTGACCACTCAGGCGAAAGAGATTGATTGGCCGGACGACAATGAGTTGTTAGACGATGATTATGTTGGCGAAATGAGTGTTCAGCAGTGGCGTTTGAATCAAAAGGGATGGCGAAAGTGGTATAGCATTTTTTTAGATTTTAAATTACCGGCTAAAAAAAACCTCATTCCATCATTTGCCATATCAATTGTGGCATTTGCGTTATTTGTTTTACTGAGCGCTCAGATGCCCAATTTTAACGAAAGTGATATTGCCGTATCGGTCCATGAAACAGGGTCTGGCCAACATGAACGAATAGAGCTCGATGATGGCTCAATCATTACGTTGGGCGCGCAAAGTTTAATTTCAGTCGCTTATAGCGAGGATCAACGAAAAGTATTGTTAGAGCGAGGGGAGGCTTACTTTGACGTTGCTAAAGATCCCAATCGGCCTTTTGTAGTGGGCTCGGGCAGTCGCACCGTTACCGCTGTCGGCACAGAGTTTAATATTATGCGTCAGTCTGAGCGAGTGGTCGTAACGGTAGCTGAAGGCAAAGTATTAGTTGAGCCAAAATCCAAGCCATCTTCAGTCCCTAGGATTATTAAAGCGTTCAAAAAGAAGTACGGTAATACGAATACGTTTTTAATTGCCGGGCAGCAACTGACATATAACAAAGATACGATTTCTGACGTTGAAGCAGCAAATTCGAAGGCTGTTACATCATGGAAGGAAGGCAGCTTGCAGTATTTAACTGAGAAGCTGAAGTTTGTTGTTGAAGATATTAATCGTTATTCAGAGCACCCCATCAGAATTGGAGATGAACTCGTCGCAAACCAAGCTTATTCCGGCACTGTGTACGCCAACAGAATAGAAAACTGGCTTGATAGTATCTCAAAAGCGTTTCCGGTAAAGATCTTGACCCATAATAATGGCGATATTGTTCTTGTTACCGATACCACTAAAATAAAAAATAATTCGGACCATTAGAAATTTATAGTTCCGATCTTGTCCGTTCTTCCGTCTAGGTAGGCAGGTGTTATTTAATTTTGAAGTTAAATGACATCTGCTTACCCAATAAATCAAAATAATTAAAACGGTGGAACATAACATGCGAAAACAAAGAAAAGGGAAACTCAATACAAGACTCTCCATTGTGGTTAGTGCGTTGATTCCAGCCTTAGTGTTCGCAGTGGATGCTAGTGAATTAGATAAATCGATAGAATTTAATATTCCAGCTCAGCCTTTGAATGCGGCGCTTTTAGCATTTTCAAAGCAGTCAGGTGTGCAATTAGCCGTTCAAACAAATATTATTGAAGGGGTCAATATAAGTGGCATCGTCGGCCAGAAGGTGACGTCTGATGCTCTGAGTACACTATTGGACAATACCGGTCTTACCTACACCATTATCGGTGATGACACCGTGGCTATTTCTGAGCTTGACGGAAGCCAATCATTGGGAAAGTCTCTACTGACGTCCGCAAAAAAAGCAAGGACGTCAGTGGCGACAAGCAGTAATGAGTCTGCAAAAGACACGTTAATAAATAGAAACGAACAACAACTTGAAACAATCTCGGTGGTGGGTTCCAAAATTGGTAACTTACGCACTGAGGCGGCATTACCCGTCGCTGTATTTGACCAAGATGCAATTGATGCCATCGGTGCCAGTGACGGCAATGAATTGATCAGAAGTATGCCGCAAATGGGGGATATGACATGGAACGAGTCATGGATACCCGGCAGCAGTAATGCTGCGCGAGGTGATATGGGCTCGCTCAACCTCAAGAATCTAGGTGCTTCTAACACGTTACTATTGGTTAACGGCCGTCGATCAGTTATTCACCCGACCACTTCGACCGTAGACAACAGTATGTCCACAACCACGTTTAACACCAATGCCATCCCGATGTACGGCTTGGATCGTGTTGAAGTGTTGCTAGATGGTGCTGCGGCAATTTACGGCTCGGATGCCATTGCTGGCGTCGTGAATATAGTCACAAATAAAGAGATTAACGGCGCGGGCGTCAAACTAAAATATGGCGCTGCCCCCGGCACTGAACGCTCAGATACAGAACTGACAGGTTATTGGGGGAGTGATTTTGACAGCGGTCGAGGCAATGTGTCAGTTATGTATAATTTGTCACATAGAGAGCCTCAATACACCTCGGATCAATGGTATACCGCAACGAGTGATCATAGAGATTTTTTAAATGGTACCGATCTTCAAGGAAGTGCGGCACTTGACCGACGTAGTACGTATACCCCATGGGGCAACTATATCGCCCCCGGTCAGATTTTTCAGAATGGGAATGCCCTTACTAGCTCCGCAGGGTATTTTCATACCGAAACCGGTGATTCACAAAATTGTATTACCCAGTCTTCACAAGGCACGTGCTTTGTTTCAGGCTCCGCGACGGGTGATTATAAATATGATGCGTCTAAGGAAAATACTTACCTCACGCCCAAGGTAGACCGGTTTAATGTATTTACTAATTTTACCTATCAGTTGATGGCTGATTTGGAACTATTTGGTGAATTATCTTTGTATAAAGCAAAAACTGAATATGTGACCGGAGCGGGTCTATTTTCTGTAAACCAACCTGTCTATGTGCCTGCTGATGCTTATTACAATCCTTTGGGAGCAATGTATTTAGCTGATGGCTCGCTAAACTCCAATCGTATTGCCAATTTGGATAACGTATCCGAAGAGGGAAGTGTCGTGCAATTGCGTAATTACAGATTTGCCGATGCAGGTGTGAGAGAAGTGGATGTCGATAACATGCAGACGCGATTCTTAGTCGGTTTGAAAGGTTGGACAATTAACGATTTTGAATGGGAATCTGCCATGCTGTACTCCCAAGGTAAATCGGTAGATAAGTCAGAAGGGTATAGTGTATCGAAAATCGTTGATGCACTCTCCGGTACCACTGCTGATGCTTATAATCCATTTGCTGGTGGCTCACTTACCCACCCAAGCTATGGTGATGACACTGCTAATTCACAGGCGGTTATTGACTCTTTTACCGTATGGACTAAACGAGAAAGTACCTCTGAACTTGCTTCCTGGGATTTTAAAGTCAATAAATCTGACTTGCTAAACTTACCAGCAGGTGAATTAGGTTTTGCGGCTGGCATTGAAGTGCGTTACGAGTCACTAAAGGATGATCGAGATCCACTGTTAGATGGCACGGCACCCTATACCGATTGGTATACGGGTACTGTTTATGACAGTGACCTAGCTGGCAGTAGTCCCACGCCAGATTCATACGGTAGTCGAAACGTTAAAACAGCTTATCTAGAGTTTGCAGTACCGCTAATTGCCGAAGATTTTAATATTCCGCTAATGCAGTCTTTAGATATGCAATTGGCCGCTCGTTATGAAAGCTATAGTGATGTGGGTGACATTTCGACGCCAAAAGTTGCTTTAGCATGGGCAGTGTCGGACGACTTGATGTTTAGAGGCTCTTGGTCTGAAGGCTTTAAAGCTCCTAACCTTGAAGTGCTAAATGCAGGTGAGATGGCACGGTATCTTACTTTCCCTGATTACATTTACTGTGAGGCTGCAGTAAGAGCTGAGCAAATTAGTGGTTATTCTCAGTGCACCAAATCTTATGACGTGACGTGGCATATGAAAGGTAATGACGATCTTGAGCCTGAAACATCAGAAAACGTATCAGTGGGGGGAGTATTTACACCGCAGTTTTTGCCCGATAATTGGGGCAACATGAAGTTCACTCTAGATGCTTGGCGCATCCAAATTGATGACCAAATTGGGGTCACGCCAACACTTGATGTGATTATTCATGATCTGTATCTACGCACACAACAAGGTACGACAGATCCTCGCGTATTTAGAGCTGACCCGAGTAGTGATGATATCGCGCTGTTTAGCGGTACGGGTTTGGATGCAGTAGGAGAAATTCAGTATGTGCAAACCGATTACGCTAACCTCAATTCTCTTGAGGCGAGAGGAGTAGATTTTAGTTTTGATTGGAGTTCTGCGAAAACTGAATATGGTTCATTTTCATTTAATTTCGCGGTGTCTAAATTACTAAACTTCAAGCAAGCACTAACACAAGAAATGCAAGACGCGAAAGCGGCCCAAGACGCGGGTTTACTTGATGCTTACATCGTGATTGGCACAGCAGATGAAGTTGGGCGTAGTGGTAAAAAACCTGAGTGGAAAGGCAGCAGCCGATTTATTTGGCACTATGAGGATTTTATTTACCGCTTGTCTGCGCAATACACGGGCAGTGTACTCGATGGTAAATATGCTAGCGGCCTAGACTTTGAAGTTCCCTCGATTGTTACTTGGAATACATCGGCACAATACCAGCTCGATGAATCAATCTTAGATGGTGTCATCGCGGAAATTGGTGTGAGAAATATATTTGATAAAGAGCCTCCTTTAAATGCCTCAGGTAATTATTTGGCAAACCTTTATCTACCTTTCTCACGCTATGTTTACGCGAGTTTAGAAAAGAAATTTTAGGTTTTTATCGTGCTTACTGGTTACCAGTAAGCACTTTTTATGCATGCTAAATAGGACATCAAATGAAACAAATTCTTTCTAAGGCGATATTAGCTGGATTGTTATTAATCAATGCTAATGCGGCCTGGGCAAAAGAACAAAGTAAGCCGCAAATTCATTATAAAAATCTTACGGTTAACCAAGGTACTGCTATGTCAGTATCAGTATCCCCCGATGGTAAATGGTTAGCGATTGATTTACAGGGCAGCTTGTGGACGCTGTCCAGTGAAGGTGGGGAAGCGACTAAGATAACAGATGTATTTGATGATGCGCATCAGCCAACTTGGTCACCGGATGGCAAAACATTGGCGTATTTTGCGTTTATAGACGGAGGCTACGATCTTTGGTCTATTGAGCCGGATGGCAGCAATCGACAGCAATTAACATGGGGGCCGTATGACGATAGAGAGCCCGTATGGTCACCAGATGGCAGCAAAATCGCCTTCGCCTCGGACCGGAAAGGGACATATACCAGCTATAACATTTGGACCTTGAATATGGCCAGTGGTGAGCTTACTGCTATAACCGATGATATATATGAAAATCGCATGCCTACTTGGTCAGCAAACGGCAAAGAGATAACGTATACCAGTATGCGAGACAAGCAGTATGGGCTTTGGAGCACTGATATAAGGGATCTAAATGAAAAGCTCATTTTGACGGATACGGCTGTGATTAATAACCCGTCTTGGAGCCCCTCCGGTAAGTTGGCGTATAGTCGAAGTAATGGGCACAAAATGCAGCTTTTGATCGATCAAAAAATTGTCAGTGGTGAGGATGATGTGTTTCCTTTTCAACCTAGTTGGACTAAAAACGGTCAGTATTATTATGTTGCAGAAGGCGAAATCAAACGCGGTCAGCTGACGAGTAAGTCCATTAGTACCATCCCTTTTAGTGCGAAGTTGAAATCGGGCAAAGAGGAGTATGTTAGGAGCGTACGTGACTTTAGTTCAGCTGAGGAAAATGCAGCTGTGGGCGTTGTAAGGCCAGCACTTTCACCAGACGGTAAGAAAGTGGCCTTTGTTGCCTTAGGTAATTTGTATTTAATGACCATTGGTCAAGAGCCTGAAAACTTAACCGATGACCACTATATGCAAGCGGATCCATCTTGGTCACCTGATGGTAAGTATTTAGTATACTCATCTGATCAAGGCGGAGATATGATGCAGTTATGGACTCGAGAAATAGCAACGGGAAAAGAACGTCAGTTAACAAATATTACGACTCAACCTCTTGAAGCAACGTGGTCGCCAGATGGAAAACGTATCGCTTATCTGAACGTTGATGGTATGTGGGGCGTTGCAGGCTTGGCTGTGGTTGACGTTGCAAGTGGCAAAATTACGACGCTAACGCCCTCGTTGAAACAACCAGGGAAACCGACTTGGTCGGCAGATAGCAAACGAGTGGCGATTGCCGGAACGTCTTCTTTTTCACATAGTTTTCGCGAAGGGACTAATCAGGTTTACGTGGTCGCTGCTGACGGCTCGCAAAGTGATAAGTGGTATTCGCCTGAGCTGAATATGTCAATTGATACCCGTGGTGGAGCCGGACCCGTTTGGTCACCAGACGGTAAAAAAATGGCTGCTATTTATGGCGGAACCTTACATGTATGGCCGGTATCTTTAGAAGGAAAGCCTTTAGGCCCACCTCGAAGTATCACCAATGAAATTGCCCACTCCCCTAGCTGGGCTGGTGACTCCACAACAATGCTGTTTCAGTCAGAAGATAAACTTAAAACTGTTAATGTGTTAAGTGGCGAAATTTCTACCATAGAGATGCCCCTTACTTATAAGATGGATAAGCCTGACGAACGTTTGGTTGTGCATGTTGGCGGCTTATTTGATGGTGAGAACGACCGCATACAGAAGAATGTTGATATTATTATCGACGGTAATTTAATTACCGAAATCGTCCCTCATAATCCGCAAAATCATAAAGCCTCAAAGTTTTATGATGCTTCTAACCTAGTAGCTATGCCTGGCATGATAGAAAGTCATGTGCACCCACAAAAGGATTTAGGCCAGTCTGCACATCGAGCTTGGTTAGCGTATGGCGTCACCACAGTGCGCGACTTAGGTAACCAGCCTTACCATGGTGTTGAGGACCGCGAAGCCAGTGAAGCTGGTGTTAGAGTCGGTCCAAGAATATATACGACAGGACACTTGATGGAGTGGCAACGAGTATATTATAAAATGGGAATCGCCATTTCAGGTCCTGCCCATTTAGAAAAAGAGCTAGGTAGAGCTAAAGCACTGAAATATGACCACCTAAAAAGCTACGTACGGTTACCTGATGCTCAGCAGAAAAAAGTAGTGGGTTTCGCTCATCATGATATGGGAGTACCGGTATCCTCACATGAAGTATATCCATCGTCAGCTATTGGCGTAGATAATATCGAGCACTTAGGCGCGACAAGCCGCAGAGGATATAGCTTAAAACACATCCATGGTCATGCATTTGATGATGCCACACAGCTCATCGATAAGGTGATTACACCGACTATTTTTGGTGCGATTAACGGTTATCTAGTTAGAAATCCTGAGTTGGTTAATGATCCGCGTTTAAGCCTTTACCCCAGTTGGGCACAAAAAGGAATCAAGCATCCTCGGGAGTTTCCTGCCGAGTATCAAGCATCCCTCAAGAAAATGGCTACTACTTTAAAAGCGCTATTTGATAAAGGTACAACGATTACAGCTGGTACTGACTTGGTGATGGCGCTAAATCTTCATGCAGAAATAGACTTTTATGTCACTGAAGCTGGGTTAACACCGTTTCAAGCATTGCGCTCAGCTACTGCAGTGCCAGCAAAAACGCTCGGTTTAAATGCCGGGACATTGGAAGCGGGCAAACTAGCAGATATCGTGTTTTTGGAGGCGAGTCCTTTAGACGATATTGCCAATACGACGAAGGTAAATATGACGATGATCAACGGGCATCTCTTGTCACAATCTCAGTTATTGGACAAGCAAGTTCCCATCGATGTTTTTAATTAACATTTAGCAATGGCAAAGCGTGCATAGCGCACTAATTGTTTCTGTAAAAGAGCCTTCACTTCAAACGTGAGGGCTCTTTCTTTCTAAGTTAAGTAACTTTGTTGCTATGGATACTGAAAACACCTCAATAACTACGCTAAGGGAAATAGACATTTGCTTAGAGAGTTCTATGATTACGGTGACGCATTGAGGAAAAGCTGAAATAGCATTTCAATGCATAGGCACTGACAATCGGTACGCATATTACGCTGGCTATGGTAAACACCACATCCCCTATGGTATCAAAAAAGATGCTCTGGCTGACGTAACCCAAAGTACAAAGTAAGGCGATGTGTAATAGTAGAAACGTTTTCATGTTAGCTCCTTTTGTGTCGAGGGTAGTGAGACTGTTGTTACCTACCGATGACCCAATGTGTTGGTAATGCGTTAATCGACGTTAATACTTTATATAACACTGGGCATTATTACCTTCCGCTAACCTTCTGATTTTAACATTATGATTTAATTGATTTTTTAATCACTATAAATAATTTTTTTCTGCGCTCATTTAAAGAGAGTAACGACGCTATTGATAATAAATACGCTTTTTATAGGGACATTTAGCGTAATGTTATTGCACGAGAAGCGTTAATTTTGACAAGATAAACGCATTATTTTCGGTTGACTAAATACCTGAACAGGGAAATTTATACCTTGTTATGAAATCGGATAACTAAGTGGAGGTTGAGTCAAGGTACATTGAAGCCTTAGCTGCCACTCGAATGTAGTGATAAGGTATTGTTTCAGTTAGATAATTGGATCTGTAGTAGCCTTGCAATTTGAGTATAGACAGACTACTTAAATATAAAGAACGACGTAAAACATTATTATTCTAACTAATTCAAAGGCTGATCAGTCTTACGGAAACAGGAAGTGCGCTATGACCGAAAATATACAGAAGGATGAGTCGACAATTGAAGAAATCTCACCGCAAAGTACAGAAAGTACTGAAGTAGACAAGGCGGTTAAGTCTTCCATAAGCACTTCCTTCGCTAATGAACGTTATATGTACTTCACTGAACAAGATTTAGAAAAGATTCTCGCGAACATTGATGCTCTTCGCAGTAGCGTATTCCCCATAGACAACCTTGATAACGAACTTGAGGCGGGTAAGCAACAGAACTTCCCGTCAGTTTGCTTAATTGGATTAGGGCGTTGTGGTTCTAATATCGCTCTTGATGTGGCATCACTGGTGTATAACGCTCGCAATTTCTACCTGAATGAATTTGAAAACGAAGAGCGCCAATCCCGAGAGCAAGAATATCGTCCGATGCGCTGGATAAAACGCGGTTTACACTTGTCGAGCGGTCAAGATGTAAAGCCAGTTTTTTTGATAGAGCCTTTGGTCATGTTGGGCGATCTTGATAAAGATATCGAGGGCCGCGTGCGCTTTTCAAACAAGGGCGAAAAGGCCAGTTTTCTACAAGAATACACGAAGATGAAAATCATGGATTTGTCTGAGGTACATGCTGGTGGAGCAGGTAATGCGCCTATTCTCGGTCAGTACTTAGCCAGAATTATACTCAACAAAGACACCCAGCGTTTTGCTAATAAAGAATGGAAGAATATCCACTCATATCTAATTGATTCATGTGGTATTAAAGCAAACCAATCTCGGTTGTACTTTTATATCTTTAGTGCGGGGGGCGGCACCGGGTCAGGTATGGCATCTGAATTTGGTCTGGCTCAGCAGTACGCCTACATGAGCAAAACATTTGAGACTAGAGTGCTCAGTGAAACCGAAGATAATCGCGGACATTCTTTTGTGTTTGAGCCCATTTTCACCAGTGGTATTTGTATATTGCCCAATATTTCTGATCATGGTGTTGAGATGTCAGAAGCCTTACATATCAACGCAGGTCGGTTGTTATGTAAGTACATGGCTGAAGAATGGGATTTCTCCTATAACTTCGATAAAGAAGACAGCAGTGATGCCAGCGCCATGCATCGTATTCGCCCCTGGAATGCCATGATGTTGATCTCTAACGATATTATGCGCTATGCGGAAGAAACTGACGACAGCGGTATTCAGCATATAGACGTTAACGCAATGGAAAAGCACGCCAATCAGTATATTTCTCAGCAAATATTCAACATTCTAACTGCACAAGCGGTCACTACTGACTACGACGAGAATTACTTCCGCCGTGCAGGTATTGATATAGGTGAAACGATACGCTTAGATGCCAACGATTTGTTTATGAGCTTAGCTGGGCCTGTTGCTTTGGCTTATGCTGAGTCGGTCGTGCCGGTTGAAAACGTTTCGAACGTAGATAGAATTAAAATTCTTGATAGGGGCGGGAATGATTTAGATATCGATGACCTGTTCTTCCGCTCAATCGATTTGCCTCATTTCAATAAGATAACACAAGCAATCGAAGGAATAAGTCTGTTACCCATTGAATCGTCTCGCTACAGAGAGCGATTAAGTGAATATCTAAAAAGTGGCTATGATGCGAAACATCTAAAAGATCTGCATTTCTTCAAGAATTGCTCTTCAGTTGTGTCCATCATCTCATTGCCAAAAGATTACAAGCTTTCTTACATGGATTTAAATCGCTTGAAATCACATCTTAATGCGCTGTTCCCTAACACTACGCTAAAACGCTATGCATTGGTTATTGGTGCTTCGGCGAATATATCGCTAACCACGCTAATTGCAAAAAGTCCCTGTTTGAGTGACGACTTTTTGACCTTAATTGTGGCCTATATTAAGCGCTGCTTCGCCAAAGACAATTATCGTTTCGATGAAAAACTTGATCAAGCCATGCTTGAATTTATCCGCGCCGAAGTGTTTGATGAAGCCGCGCTGGATCTGATGCTTGAAGAATTCGAAAACCCCGCGAAAATTCTCGATACTAATTGGTACGCTATTAAGCCAATGTACGAGAAAAAGTACCGTGAACTTATTCGTGAAAAAGACAAGTTTGTCTCGATAAATGATATTCGATTAACACGAGAGAGCGTGAAAAAATCAATCAAATACTTGCGTGAAATTTATCGCCATAAAATTAGCAAAACCAAAGTCGTATCGTTAAACGACGACGAGGTAGAAGTATAAACGAATGCTTCATCGCCCTCAGCGGGAGTGCGAATAAAAATGGCCCCTATCAATAAAATTGGTAGGGGCCATTTTTTTAACTGCTTGTTTTACCCTAACCGCCATATAAAAATGTCGGTTGTTGCTGTGAGTTACCATCGTATGAGGGTAGGGGAAAGCTAATAGCCGTTAGACAGAACGACCAGCGCCCTTATAAGTACTACATTTCCCCTGTTAGCATAAAATTTTCTAGTTGCTGAGTATAAGGCGCTAAATCCAATTGTTGTTGTGTGACCCACTCGTCGTTGTAATAGCTATTTAGATAGCGCTCCCCCGAATCACAGATCATGCTGACCACGCTGCCTTGTTGCTTATTTTTTATCATCTGTGCGATAAGTTGCAAGGCGCCATAAACGTTGGTGCCGGTTGAGCCACCGCATTTGCGTCCAAGAATCTTTTCTAGCCAACGAATGGTCGCAATAGACGCCGCATCCGGTACCTGAATCATATGGTCAACAACGTCGGGTAAGAATGAGGGTTCAACCCGAGGACGACCTATACCTTCGATGCGCGAGCCTTTTTTGTTGGTGAGCTCCCTATTACGGTCTCGGTAGTAATCGAAAAAGACTGAATTGTCGGGGTCGACTACGGCTAACTGGGTTTTTAAATGCAATGCGGGGTTATAGCGCAAATAGCGACCAATGGTGGCTGATGTGCCCCCAGTGCCTGCACTGACTACTATCCAGCTAGGTATTTTATGTGATTCCAGCGCCATTTGATCAAAAATGCTTTCGGCAATATTGCTGTTACCTCGCCAATCGGTTGCTCGCTCTGCGTACGTAAATTGGTCCATGTAGTGGCCATTTAATTCGTCGGCGAGTTGCTGAGCCTTAGCGTACAGATCGTGTGGTTCAACTTTAAAACACTCACCACCATAAAATTCAATTTGTTTGATTTTTTCACTGGCGGTGCTTTTGGGGACAACGGCGATAAATCGCAAGCCGAGTAGGCGAGCAAAATAGGCTTCAGAAATAGCCGTACTGCCGGATGATGACTCAACAATAGTTGTATTTTGATTGATGACCCCATTACACAAGCCATATAAAAACAGCGAACGCGCCAAGCGGTGTTTAAGGCTCCCAGTGGGATGGGTGGATTCATCCTTGAGATACAGTGACACATCAACAAAGCATGGTAAGTCGACTTTGATTAAATGGGTGTCAGATGAGCGATTAAAATCTGCATTAATAATCGTTAACGCGGCGGCTAACCAAGTTTTCTTTTCTGTTGGAAGGGGCATCACTTTTATCTTGCTGCGTGTTTTACACTACGATAGCGTAAAGACCTGAACGAGTGAATGCATAGGCGAAGATATTTTAACGATTCTGCATCGTGATACCAATTCCAATAAATAATTGCCCTCTCAGAATTCATCCAGCGCGTTTTGAACAAGGCGTCGGTGTGCAGTAATGGTTGTTCCCTTTTAAATACCGATAACGTAGTACAGAACCCGCTGGGGAATTCCCTTCGGGCAAATTTTAAAAGGACCTACTCTGTGTTGCTCGAACTTGAAAGAGCACCGCTATTACTTCATTCAAGCGCCTTGATTAAGTTCTTTTAAGTTTTCGCTGAGTGGTTAATTATTTACTGGAGTTGGTATGAGTATAAAACCTAGACGAAATGCACTGGCGTTGCGCCATATTCAATTGAGCGAAAAAAAGCGTATATTGTGAAATGTCCGGCGCTTTTATTCGGCAATACGCAGCTTCGACTGACGAAGCTGCTATATGATGGATTGCCGCTACTTTGGAATTTAAGTGGGGCGATTTTTAATCATAGGATCAGCGCTGACGATGGCGTTTTTGAAATCATCGTCGCCTCGTTGAATCAACGTCAGTCTAACTGAGATATTTTGTGGGCTTTTACAATCATTGTTAAAACAGATGATATTGCCGGCACCGTTGATCATAAAATCCCAATTGGTATCCGGATTGCAGCCATCTTCAGTTTTTTGCAAGGCTCCAAAGAAGATATAAGGATCTTCTTTATCATCAGTATCTAAGGTGAAAAGCGCCATGCCTGAGCGACTAAAATCGAGCACCACTTCCTCATTCCAGCTTTTTTGCTCATGAATGAAAAACTCAACGACCGGCTTTGCGCCTTTTATGGCATTGACTCTTGTTTTTATTTTTTTTATTTGGGGAAACATGTGTCTTCCTTTATAGGTTGATGGTTGTACTAGAAGTTATAGTTTTTTATCTGCATCAGAGCTAATTTTTCGACGAAATGTCCGACTTTATCTAGCTTTCTTAAACATTCGTGAGCTTGTACATAAGGTAGCAGCACCTCGTAACTACTGTTATCAGTCACAATGGGTTGCAACAAGGTAATTGCCCGCTTACAGGCTTCTAGTTTATTCGTATTGGTTGTAGATAGGCTGCCTGCCTGACTTTGTGTCTGCAATTTTTGTTTTGCTTCTAGTAAATAAACATTGCTTAGGGCGCTCAGAAGTAGCTGGTTTGAGGGATGTTCAATCAATAATTGTTGTAATTTTGATTTAGCTAACGTAATTGCACGGTAGGCTAAATCCCAATCACTCTTAAGCTGATAGCTCTTAATAATAATGGGAATTGATGAATAGAATCTTTCAGCTCTCGCTAATATTCTTTGAAAGTCAGACCACGAAATACTTTGAGTTGAAGCACGATGGTGAATTAAAGTCGTTAAGTAGCTATTAAAAACATGAGCGCCGAGCAAGTCGAGTTGCCACAGTTCATTTGAGGGGTCTTGAAGTAACAGCGTGTCTAGGTTCGCTTTAGAGGACAAAGCAGCTTGATTTGCTGCTGTATACTGCCCTAGATAATACAATACATTAGCATTATTCAAGTAGGAATAAGCAAGGCTTTCGATTAAGTTACCATTGCCGCTGTGAGAAACTAATAAATTAGTGATAATATTTTGTACTTTTTCACGGGAGCGAACGGATTGTCTTAGGTCTCCTAATTGCTCTTCAGTTTCCGCTAGCCATTCAAGTGTATTTGCGATCTTCAAATGAGAAATATCAGTCTGGGGGACGTCTTTGACTAACTGATATTGAATAGCTAAAGCTCTTTCAAATGCTTCTTGTGCTGCATTGTGATCCTGTACTTTACTGTTAATGGCCCCAATAGCTAAATACGCATAAGATAATTCGAGTTTGGCCTCTGACGCTTCTTTGTCCTCTAATGCCAGCTCGTTCATTAGCTGGCTATACTTCAGGTATGATTCAAAATAAGGTTTTGCCACAGTAAACTCAGCTTTATCTGAGGCTAATTGTCCTAACCAAAATGCGTTTGCGCCTAGGGTTTTTAATAGTTCGGTATTCTCTGGTTTTTCTTTGAACAACGTCTCTAGTATGACCTTAGCAGACGTGAATCCTTGCTGAGCTTCGTCATTTTTATTGCGTGAATAAGCAACCTCTCCCATAGCACCCAAAGTTTGAGCATGCTGAAAACGGGTCTTAAAATTCTGTTCGGGATCTGTAAATGAAAATACCGACGATGCTCCATTGTCTTCATCCTGTTGACTGAAATATTCCAAGGCTTTGTTGCTAATACCATCGAGCAAATCCATGCGTTTTACGCTACGCAATTTATCGGCAAATTCCCCTACCATAAACCCTAATAAGCTCTCGGCTTCTAAACGTTTTTGCTGGGCTAAGCTTTCTGCTTGTTGGCTTTTAACGCTCATAAAAAGAGCCGTGAAGGTGAGTACACACAGTAACGTCACTGTGGTGCGCTTTAACCAGCGTTTAATATTCCCGCTTTTTTGCGATGCCCTTATAAGCGAGTGCTCATTTTCTTCAAGCGTAAATACTAAGCTGCGTTGCAAGCTTAAGGCTTCCTGCAAAGGCTTACCTTCTGCGAGTAAATAGGCTTTGTTTTTATCCTCAAATTGCCAGCGCCCTGCTAATTGCTGCAAGCGACTTTTGATTTGTAATCCTTCTCTATGGTCGCTTATCCATTTCGCTGCTCTGGCCCATTTCCGTAGCAATGCTTCATGTGCCAAGCTAAAGCAAGGCTCACCATTTTGCAGATGCGATACGAACAAGCGACTTTCTACCATGGCTTGTACAAATTGATGTTGGCTTGAATGTTTTAATGGGTTGTCGTCGAGTTGTGACCAACGTGCGGCCCGACTCGTGATAGTTTCGCCGTCTGGGTTGAGCGTGACGAGCAATGACAGTATAAATTCTAGTTGAGCTTGTTGTTCAGTGGATAATTGAAGATAGATCTGTTCCGCTTTTTTGCCGATGGCACCCTCTATTCCGCCCAGCTTACGATAAACTGAGTACAGCATTTCGTTATCATCACTGCGTTGTTCATATAGCTCTTGCAAGGTGTACTGCAACATCGGCAAGGCATCTGGATGATTGGCCGCTTCATAACATAACACTTCATCAAGGGGGGACGTGCTATTTGGCTCAACCGTCCAGCTCAAATTTGCTGCCTGGGCAGGCAAGCGAATCATTTGACTCAACTCACTGGGGGTCGGGGGAAGTAAATCGAAATGCGCACCTTGCTCTTTACCTGCCATCAAGGTTGGGTACGTGACGACTAACGGGTAAAAATCATTACGACAGGCGCTAAATATCAATATACAACCTGATGTGGCCAGTGTATCAATCGTTGCCAAAAACAGAGTGCGTTCAT
The DNA here is from genome assembly GCF_011378905.1 of Paraglaciecola sp. 20A4. Taxonomy (GTDB): domain Bacteria; phylum Pseudomonadota; class Gammaproteobacteria; order Enterobacterales; family Alteromonadaceae; genus Paraglaciecola. The sequence goes on from NZ_WTPY01000001.1 coordinate 113,517, forward strand.
CAATTGTGAAGGCGGGTGATGAAAGCAATACTTCTAATCGGTCGATAAATAGAAAAAACTGAGGGTTTGCATGTTGCGCTTGTTGACCCTCAGGTCGTTCTTTTAGTGACGCTATGGCTTTTGTACACAACGCGATAACGTGCTGACAATTAGTTTGCAAGGTGACCGCGAGCGCGTCTGCGCTTAGGCCATCGAATACGGGGCAATCGTTCACGTCCCAGTCGAGCAGCGCTGAGGCTAAGTCCATAAATAAGCGGGATTGGCTGACATCCGCGAAATCAAGGCTGGTATAACTGACCACACCGATGCCGTCGTAGCCATTTCTGCGGTTCAGCCTAGCAAGCAAGCCTGCATTGACTAACGAGGATTTGCCGCTGCCACTGGGACCGAGAATTAAACAAAAAGCGCGCTTTGCACTGACCAATGTTGATACACGAGACAGCAAGGTAGTAATTTGTTCATTTCGACCAAAGAATACATCACTTTCATTTGTTTCAAATGCGCTTAAACCTGGAAAGGGCGACCCCCCTTGCCAGGTTTTTTGCAACTTGGGTTTCGAACTTGTTACGTCTTCTAAAGGGAAGTCTAGCTCGGCGACGATACGGTAGCCCCGTTTACGTATGGTCTCTATATATTTTGGGGCGCTGGGTTTGTCGTCAAAAGCTTTGCGTAACTGGGTAATGGCTTTATGTACTGGATTATCACCAATGTCGTTTCCCCAACACTTGTCGGCAATAACATCTGCACTGAGAACTTGCTCGGCGCCATACTCATGGCGTTGTTGACAAAGTAACAGTAGAACGTCCATCGCTTTGGGTTCTAGTTGCTTAACAATATCGCCCGCGCGGACACAGTTGGTCGTCGGGGTGACTTGCCAGTCGCCGATATAAAATATGTTTATTATTTTTTTTTCGTTCACGTTCTTATTTTACCCACTCATTCAGCTTGTGCACTGAAATCAGAAATGGAGCTCTCAAGGTTGTTGCCTTAAGTATGACGTTTCATTTTTATATGTGTTTAATAACAGCCTGTTATAAAGACCACATCGTTCTGTGGGTAAAGAATATACGTTATTTTAGGCTCGCTATCATCTACTAAAGTCTATGTTGGTAAGTGTATCGGTTAAGGGGGAAATTATTTAAGTATCTATTATTTCTTTGTAAAAAAAGCGCCAAAAGGCGCTTTTTAACTGGTTGGACTTACCATTACATTATGTGGCTGGCCTGTTGCTTTTATTATTGCGGCTTATGAGGCGAGCAATGGCACTAAAGATTGCTATAAACATGGCTTTTATATCTTCGAGTATCAAATATAAACACGGTACTAGAACCAACGTCACGAGGGTGGCATACATAACCGCAAAGCCTAAAGCTACCGCCATCGGAATAACGAATTTAGCCTGTAGACTGGTTTCGAACATAATAGGCAATACCCCTGCGAACGTGGTGATCGATGTCAGGGTGATAGCCCTGAATCGTGCGCACCCTGCATTGATAACTGAGTCTTTAAGGCGCACGCCCATTGCACGTTGCTGATTAACAAAATCGGTCATAACTAGACTGTCGTTTATCACAACCCCTGCGGCGGCGATAATGCCGAAGGTCGACATCATGCTTAAATCGATACCAAAAATGAAATGACCCCAAATTGCACCCGTCAAACTAAAGGGAATGACCGACATAATAATCAGTGGTTGGCCATAACTTTTAAGCGGCGCGGCGAGTAGGATATAAACCATAATCAAGCCGGCCACCAAGAACATCATTTGCTGACTTTGCTGCGCCTGTTGTTCTTCGATTGTGCCGCCAAGTTCGGTTTTTACCCCAGGGAATTTATCTTTAAGTTGAGGGAGTAATTCCTTTTCAACCTTTTCGATAACCGCATTCGGTTCCACTTCTTCTTCGTCAATTGAACCAAACACATATACGCTACGGTAACCGCCTTCTCGGCGAATATAGTTAATGCCCGGTTTCTCCGTTAAGCTAACGACGTCCCCAAGCATGACCTCTTTACCTGTTGGGGTCGTAATCACAGCGTATTTTAGCTCTGCAAAACGTTCACGGGTAACTTTGGGGTAGCGCACCATAACGCGCACTTCATCGCCACCACGAATCACTCGTTGGGCTTCACCACCGTAGAAACTTGCACCTACTTGGCGTGCGATTTCGGCTAAATTCAAACCTAAATCATAAGCGACGGGGAGTAGCTCCATTTGTATTTCTTTACTTGCGGGATCGATCGTAGAGCTAATATCAAATAGGCCGTTGGTTTGCTGCAACATCGAGATAAATTCACGGCCTGCGGCATTAAGGGTATTGATATCACTGCCAAATAGCATAAAGCCAAATTCACCGTCATCGTTTCCACCTCCATTGATGTCATCGATAATGGTAATCGACTTCATTCCAGGAATATCAGGTAACTGTTCGCGCCAACGTCTGGCTAATTCAAATGCGTCAAAATGACGATCATCTTCGTCCACTAAAGGTACTTGTACTCGGCCCTCTGTACGTCCGCGGTTGAACACCATGATATCGCGCATCATGGTGCTACCGAATTCGTCAACAATCTGCTTGTCTACGTCAAGTACCATACTTTCAATAGAAATTAGTGCATTGATGACCGCTTCGTCAGACACGTTTTCGTTCATCTCAAAAGTGATACCTGGGAAATCATGAGGCACTTTAGGGGAGGGGATCATGCGTACATAATTAGCTGATACCAGACCCCAACTGATCATTAATACCGCGATAAAAATACAGAACACAAACCAGCGCCATTCGGTACATTTTTCAACGAAACGCTTATATTTGCCGTTTACAAAGCCGAAGAAGCGCTTATTAAAACGGGCTCGCCAACTATGTTCTTTAATCGGGGTGAATTTCATGTGAGCTAAATGCGCCGGTAAAATCAGTTTTGATTCAATTAAGCTAAACACTAGACACAAGATAACGACGCAGGCAATTACATAGAAAAATTGACCCTCTGGGCCGGTCGAAAATAACGCTGGAGCAAATACTGCAATCGTAGTCAGCACTCCAAACGTAGCAGGCGTTGCTACCCGTTTGGCACCGCGGATAACGCTTTCGGCACCGCCGCCTGATTCTTCTATTTCGCTGTAAGCACTCTCGCCGATGACAATGGCGTCGTCCACCACTATCCCCAGCACCATAATAAATGCGAACAAAGACAAAATATTAATGGTGACGCCAAATATTGGCATCATCATAATCGCGCCTAAGAAACACACGGGTAAACCAAGCATTACCCAGAAAGCCAATCTAAAGCGCAAAAATATCGTTAGCATCAAGGCAACCAAAAACGCGCCTTGAACTAGATTTTTGAGCATCATGTCTAAGCGGCTGTTTAGGTAGTATGTCATGTCGACCAGTACTTTCAGTTGAAGACCTGTGGGCAATGTTTTGTTGCGCATCTCAATATAGTCTTTGACCGTTTTTGATACGGGAATAGTGCTCTGGTCTTTTGTTGCCTTAACCGACATATAAATAGCGTTTACGCCTGAGTATTTATAATATCGCTGACCTTCGACGAAACCGTCTTCAATGATCGCTACGTCGCCTAATAAAACTTTGGCCCCTGACTCACTTATTTTGACAGGAATATGGCGGAACTCGTCACCGTTATATAACTGGTTTTCAACGCGCACGGCGACTATGCCTGAATCAGTACGTAACTCACCAGCGGAAATATTAGCGGAATAATTACGAATAGCCTGAGATACGTCAGTTAGGGTTAAATTGTACTTGCGTAGAATATCAGGTTTGATTTCAACGGATATTTCGTCTTCTGGGGCATCCACGCTGACCAATGAAATATTTGACAACTGTAATAGCTCATCTTCTATTTTCTTGGCTATAGGTTTTAACTGGGTAATCGGCAAATCACCTACTAAAGACATTTCAATGACGTCTTGCTGGAATTCTATTTGCGAAATATCCGGTGGCTCCATCTCAGCTGGAAATGTAGCAATACTGTCAACACGTGCTTTGACCTTGTCGAGTACATCCGTGAGCTTCTTGTCTTTTTGGATCTCGAGGGTGACTCGTCCCGAGCCACGAAAAGCTCTGGATGTGGCTTTTTTAATCTCTGTAATGTCTTTTAATGACTCCTCAATTTTAATCAGAATACTTTCTTCAATTTCTTGGGGAGAGGCACCACGGTATACAGCATTGATATTAATATAATTAATTTCAATGTTCGGAAACATTTGGCGTTGAATAGTAAAATAACTAAACAGGCCCATGATGATGATAAAAATCATCATTAAATTAGCGGCCACCGAGTTGTTAGTGAAAAACGCAATAAGCCCCGTTTGCTTGGGCACTTTACCGTTTTCTAGATTTGGTTCTTCGTGTGGCACGTGCGGACGTGGTGTTTCATCTTCAGTTGACATGTCGACTCCTAGTTCGCTTGCTGAGCTAGAGGCTCATTAGCAACCGCAACGTTCACCACTTTCACTTCCATACCCATTTGCGGATACTCAGGTAGCGTAGTGACGATGTTGTCATTGTCGGAGATGCCTTTACTGATCAGTAAAAATTCACCTTCTTCACGTAATATTTCGACTTTTTTGGGCTGTAATTTGCTGTCTTTATCCATCACCCATACAGTTTGGTTATTGACCAATGCTTGAGGTAAGCGATATATGTGGTCAAGGGTGCGACCAGAAAAGCTCACTTGTACGTAATTACCAAATTTAAGGGCGGGTAAATTACTCTTTAAGCTGTAAGGGTCATTAACACGTACCACCAATTGACTCATACGAGTGGCTTGATCAACCACGCCTAAATCCCGAGAAATAAGGCCTGTACGCTTAATGGGGTTATAACCATTGGTGGTAATTTGTGCTTCTTTATCGGCTAAATTGTCAGGTAAAAACTCACGATCAAAACCGGCAATAGGAAAGATAACTTCTGCTGCTTCGACACTATAAATTTCACCTACTGTGGTGCCTTGGACTATAAATTGACCAACGCCAATATTACGGCTAACGACTAGGGCATCATATGGCGCTATGACCGCACAGTTATCTAAGTCGCGCTGAGCGATTTTTAAACCTGCTTGAGCTGACTTTAAGTTTGCTTCAGCACTGAGTAACTGTGGTTTGCGCAAATACAGATCAGAAACTTGACTGTTAGGAATGCTTTTGGCTTCTTGCTTGGCTACATCGCCTCGGGCTTTTTCTTCTATTAGTTGTGCTTGGGCTAAGCTAACGTTGGCTTGGGCTTGTAGAAGAGCAGCTTCATATGTGTCTTTCTCAATGCTAAATAAGGTGCTGCCACGCAATACTAAGCCACCAGCAACAAAATTAGCATGCCAACTGACGACTTCACCAGATACTTGCGATGAAATCATTGTGCGTTCAAGGGGTTGTACTTCACCGTAGTTGGCAATAACAACTTGATAGTCTTCAGCGTGAGCAGTTTCAACCGTAACGGTCGGGCGTGTATCGACTATCTCTTTTTTCTCATCTTCTGATGCACTAACTTCAATCAATGTCATGGTGCCAAAACCGGCGACAAGAGCAAGAGCGGGGAATAGAACTTTCTTCCATCTATTGTTCATTAGGGGGGAAAACCTTATTTGTGTGTTTAATTATTATTATATTTGGTTGTTATACGTACATAGTAATCGAACGTATCACTCAGTGAGTGTATCCAATTGTAAACAGACGTGAGTATATCGATTAACCGTTATTTTTCCTATTCTCTTATTGGTTTTTTTGCTGACATATAGTCTCGTAACTAAGCGTAAAATTGAGTGAAATTAACGTCTTAAGTATGCGAAACTAAGAAAGTTTCCATAGTGAGTTACTAACTTTATACCGAGACCCTATTATGTTTAGTTCAAATCTACCTTATCAATTTTACAATTATGTTAAATCCATTGCATTACTTGTCTTGGCATTAAGCGGCATGCCCACCAGTGCAGAACAGAAAACATCTGTCGTCAACCTGCCTAGTGTCGCTAAGCATATTGAAACGTTAGCATCGGACACGTTTCAAGGGCGAGGGCCTTTGACCGAAGGAGAGCAGCTAACGATAAATTATTTGGCTGAGCAATATCAAGCCATGGGATTGCAAGGCGCTAACCCAAATAATGGCCCAGTGTCGTCTTTAAACCGGTATTTACAAGCCGTACCCATGGCGCAAATTACGCCAAATCAAGACATGACATTGCAAATTGGCGATTTATCTTTTGTCTCGGGCAGTGACTTTACCGCTCGTACAGAGCAAATCAGTCCACAAATAACACTCGATGATTCATCCTTGGTGTTTGTTGGTTACGGCATTAATGCCCCTGAATATCAATGGAATGACTACGCTGATATCGATGTATCAGGTAAAACAGTTATTGTATTGGTGAATGACCCAGGGTTTGCAACGCAAGATGCTACATTATTTACCGGTAACGCAATGACCTATTACGGTCGCTGGACGTACAAATATGAAGAAGCTGCTCGTCAAGGGGCGAAAGCCGTGTTGATCGTGCACGAAACTGCAGCGGCGGCTTATCCATGGAGTGTGGTAGAAAGCTCGAACACGGGTAGCAAATATACATTGGTAGACAGTCAGCAAAATAAATCGAAGTTACCTATTATGGGTTGGTTGCAATTGGCCGCGACCGAGCAAATATTCAAACAATCAGGTCTTAATTATCAGCAACTTAAAAAACAAGCACTGCAAGCTGATTTTACCCCTGTTACTCTGCAGCAAAGTGCAAACCTAACGCTAAAAAATACTATCAGTCGCGCAACATCACACAATGTTGTGGCGAAAATAGAAGGTAGTAAATACCCAGATGAATATGTATTGGTAGGGGCTCACTGGGATCATTTTGGTACTAAGCACACTCCAAGCGGCGACATCATTTATAACGGGGCTGTAGATAATGCCTCTGGTGTTGGTGGTACGTTGGAGATGGCACGTGTTTTAATGGCGAAACACAAAGTGAAGCCATTTGAACGTTCGATTTTATTTATTAATTTCACTGCGGAAGAAACCGGCTTAATTGGCTCTGAACAATTTTCAAAAGGTGAAATTATCCCTACCAAAAATATGGTGGCTCTGGTTAATATTGATGGCATGAACGTGCTAGATAAAGTGGATTATATTCTGCAATACGGTGACGGTTTATCTGAAATGGAAGATTACCTTGTGCGGGCTGCTAAGGTGCAACATCGCCAGGTGAAGTTAGATCCGCGTCCACAAAATGGTTTATTTTTCCGCTCTGATCATTTCTCAATGGCGAAACGCGGTGTGCCAAGTTTGTTATTTATGAGCTTGGGCGATACGGATCCTGATTATATTGCCCATCGATATCACAAGGCCGAAGATGATTTTTCAGCTGATTGGTCGCTAGGCGGTGTCGAACAGGATATTGAATTAATGGTCGACATTACCGAAACACTTGCTAATTCAAGAGACTGGCCGAAGTGGAAAATGGATTCAGACTTTAAAGTGATTCGAGAAGCTGATTTAGCGCACTAACATGCAGCAAGCATGAGAAAAATAGCAAAGGAAATAAAAATGAAAATATTAACGTTGGTGAGTTTTTTAATACTGCTTAGCACGATGGGAAGTAAGGTTATGGCGGCAGAATTTGCTGATGGTCCGGTTATATTTGGCTATGGCAAACATGCGCCGGTGCAGCAAGACATGATGCTTGAGAAAGGCGCCGTTCTCAAAGTCGTATTCGATGTAAGTCAAGCCGGTAAAGATGGCACACTTAATCGCAGTTTTGATTCCGTGGCGCGTTTTCTTAATATGCATGCGGCAAATGGTGTGCCAGCTAAAGATATTCATTTAGCGATAGTTGTGCATGGTAGTGCTAGCAATGAAATGTTAAATGCCAAGGCGTACAAGGCTAAATATGGCAAAGAAAACCCTAGCCATGAGCTAATTTCTAAATTGCTGAAAAATAACGTTAAGCTAGTCTTATGTGGGCAATCTGCTGCATTTAATAACATAACTAATCAAGACATGATTGAAGGAGTAGATATGGCACTATCTGCGATGACTGCCCACGCTATTTTTGCGGCTCAGGGATATAGTCAAAACCCCTTCTAGACTTGCCATGCATCGATTATTGATGACACAACACTCCTAGATGCTCGCAGTATGCGAGCATAATCTTGACCCTCGTCTATTTTCGTTCTTAATTTGCATGTTAAAGTGTACATATGGAAGATTCAGCCATTCAAATTGGTTTACCTTGTGCTTATCCAGTGCTCTGCCAGTGGATTGGTATTGCGTTGGTTGTGGTATTTGTGGGTATGCTGGTTGGTATCGTATACGCGGTAATGAAAGATCGAAAACGCCAACAAATCAAACGCGAACAGAGGCGTCATCGCCGTCATATGACGACTGCTTCTAAACGTCATCCCAAGGATAAACAGTGACAATTCCACTCGTACCTAACAGCACGTCAAAATCAGCAGCCAAGGCAGCCGTGTTAGCCGATGGTAACTTGCAGTTACGTGTATATTTACAACCCAAAGCCTCTCGAGATGAAATTATAGGTTTGCATGGGGATGAACTTAAAGTTGCCATTACGGCGCCGCCTATCGATGGCAAAGCCAATGCCCATTTAATCAAATATCTCGCCAAACAATGCGCAGTGGCAAAGTCCAAGGTCACGATTCTCAAAGGACAGCTAAATCGACATAAAACCGTCAGTGTTAGTGAGCCAAGTACGATACCTAAAGTTATTCAGGTATTACTTTAAAAACGGCTGAGCTTTTCCATGTAGCCAAAAATCTGTTTTGAGCCTTATCGGTGTACTTGAGAGATGAATCAAGCCAACACGATAAGAACCTATTATTTACGTGAAGGTCAATTAACCTATGAAACGCTGTGCTTTTTTATCTACCGATAACCTTGAAGGTTACTTTGTTTATGATGAGTTGCTGTATGAGCCTTTGAAGCAAGTCGGTTGGTTAGTCGAGACGGTTTCTTGGCATAACAAAAATGTGGATTGGAACACATACGACGTAGTAGTTGTGCGCAGCACTTGGGACTATCAACAGCATGCCAAAGGCTTTATGCAATGCCTGCGGCGTATCGACGAGTCGACAGCAGTACTTGCTAATAGCTTGCGATTACTGACGTGGAATATAAGCAAAGAATATTTAAAAGATATTGCTAGTCAAGGGATCAGTATTGTACCGACTCTCTGGCTGGAAACGTTTGACTTGTCAGCAGTCAGCGCAGGTTTTGAGCATTTTAGTTGTGAGCGATTGGTGGTTAAACCGACGGTAAGCGCTAATGCAGATTACACCTACATGCTTGATCGCGAACAATTGCTTGCCCAAGCAAAAGACTTAAAATCGGTCTTTACCGATCGGGCTCTTATGGTACAGCCCTTTATTGAAGCCGTGGTAACCCAAGGTGAGTACTCGTTATTTTACTTTAATGGGCATTACAGCCATACCATTTTAAAATCCCCCCAGCAGGGAGATTTTAGGGTGCAAGAGGAACACGGTGGCAGTATGCAAACTGTTGAGCCAGATGAAGAGATGTTGACTCAGGCGCGCCATACTATGGCTGCTATGCCAGACGACGCATTATATGCGCGTATTGATTTATTGCGCTATCAAGATGAATACGTTGTGATTGAAATTGAGCTTATTGAGCCGAGTTTGTATTTCAATATGGATACCCAATCCCCTCAACGCTTTGTTGAGGCGTTTGTAGAGTCTTTCGGTATGGGCGACTAACGCCGATTTTATAAACCAGCGTGCCTGTTAAGGCAACATGGCAGCATAAGGTCCATTGTTTTTAACCATGCGGGTGGAAATGGCAGTGTTAAAGCGCTGCACGCCTGGCAGACGGCTTAGTTGCGCGCGAAGCAGTTCGTCGAATGCCTCGATATCGCAGGCAAGTATTTCTAGAACATAATCTGAATCACCCGTTACAGCGTGGCATGAGCGCACGGCTTTATGGGCAATTATCGCCTGTTCAAAGGCTTGATAATGCTCAAAGTCGACCACCACATGGACCAGAGCGCGAATGGTCAACCCCAGCGCTTTCGGATTGAGTTGCGCACTATAGCCCTCTATTACCCCAGCTGATTGTAATTGCTGCACTTTGTTCCAACAGGGGGTTTTACTCATACCAATTGTTTCCCCTAAGGCCGCGAACGACATTCGTGCGTCTTGCTCTAAGGCAGTGACTATCTTTTTGGCACTGTTATCTAATATCTGTTTTTTCATTTAATTATATTCCGGAACGATGTTCTAAAAAAACACATTAAAGCAGTATAAATAGAACAATGTTCAAAGGCGAATGTTCTAGCATAGTTGATATTAACCGCGTAAAACGCGGAACAATCAAACCGAGTATGATGAATGAAAATACCCAACGCAGCAGAATCAAATTTCCGCCAAAAATACCATTCGCTACTAAATAACCCCGAGATACTTGATTACGGCAATTACTTGAATTGTCAGCAATTGCTCAGTGCTCAGAAGCCATTAACTGAGTTGTGTAATGGTGATGAATTGCAGTTTCAAATTGTGCATCAAGTGGAAGAGTTGTGGATGAAGCTTATGATCTACACCTTGGTTGATGTACTGGAATATATGCAGCAAGAAAATACCTTGCGAGTAGTATCGTTAATGAGGCGCGTCTCGTTTATTCAACGCATGATGAGCCAACAACTCGATTTGCTAGAGACCATGTCACCTAAGGAGTATCAGCAAATTAGACTGCAACTCGGTAATGGTAGTGGTCAAGAGTCACCGGGTTTTCGCACGTTGTTAAAAATGCCACAAGATATTTGGCAGGTCTTTGAAGCACAGTATTTAGCAGGGCGTAATAAATCTATCGAGCAAGTTTACGATAGTCAGTATAGTCACGATGATAGCTACATGTTGGCTGAGTGCCTGGCAGAATTTGACGAACAGCTACAAAAATTTCGCAGCTTACATCTATTTTTAATTCAGCGCTCTATTGGGCTTGAAGCCAAGTCATTAAAAGGGCGAGCGGTGACCATACTAGAAAACGGCGCTAAGCATCGTTTCTTTCCGCAATTGTGGAATATTCGTAGCCAAATGACCAATACTTGGGGGCAAGTCTATGGTGAGGTGCGTGACTCTATTAGTGGCTCCAGTGATAATCTAAATGCTTCGTCAGGCTGCCCATTTCATCAAGCAGTGAGCCAAGAGGAACAGTAATATGCATAACGAAGTGCCTCTTTTTTCTGTGCCCAAAGGTATGTATTTACTTAGTCACTCGGTAGGTTGTTTACCGATGCAAACCAGCAGTGTTGTAGCCAAGAGTTATTTTACGCCTTGGCAACAAAAAGGCGGAGACGCCTGGCCTGAGTGGTTGAGCATTATAGAGCAATTTTGCCACGAATTAGGGATGATTTTTAACGCTAACGAAGCCGATTTTTGCCCACAATTAAGTATTTCAAGCGCGCTAAGTCAGTATTTGCAGTCTCTAGGGCAACAGCCTAATAAATCAAAGCGAACGGTTTTGATGCATGCCACAGCATTTCCTTCTCTTGGTTTTGCAGTACAAGGGTTAGAAAAGTATGGCTTCACGCTTAAATTAATTGATAAAGACATTGCTCCCAATGATTTAGACGCGTGGCAAGTGCACATGACCGACGATGTGGCAGTTGCTGTTATTACTCATGTGCATTCCAATAGTGGCGAATTGTCGAAGATCGTTGAAATCAGTAAATTATGCCGCGCCAAAAAAGTCCGCGTTGTTGTTGATATTGCCCAGTCAGCTGGAATTATTCCGATTGATCTGCAAGATTGGCAAGCGGATGTGGTGGTAGGCTCATGTGTGAAGTGGTTATGTGGTGGACCAGGTGCTGGCTTTATATGGATTAACCCCGCTCACGTAGATGAACTGTGGCCTAAGAATATTGGTTGGTTCTCACACGAAAATCCATTCGAGTTTGATATTGAACATTTTGCCTATGCAAAAGGGGCTAAACGTTTTTGGGGTGGTACCCCCAGTATTTTGCCCTACGCCAGCGCGGTGGTGGGGATTCAACAGATACGTAAAATAGGCGTATCAAACATCTACGCTCATAGTAAAAAATTGCAGAGCATTGTGCTCAATAGCACGGCGACCTATTTGACGAACACGATTAAACTTGAAGAATCGGGTGGCACACTTTGCTTAGCATTAAATAATAACCTACTTGATCGCCTAGCCAACGAATTAACACAGTCTAATGTTTATTTTGACCGTCGAGAAAATAGCATTAGATTATCGTGGCATATATACAATACAGAACAAGAAGCGCGCAAGGTCGCTAACATATTTCATTGTTTGTAACTTAATCGAGCCTATTTGCCTCACTTGTTGCGAGGGGCTCGCGAACTGTACTGATAAGATCTTTTAATTGCGTAAAGTGATTAAATATCCAATCAGCCTCCCGTGCATAATCTGGTGCTTCGTTCGGTGCATATAGGCAAGCTAGCATACCGGCGTTTTTTGCAGCCTGTATGTCGTATAAGTAATCTCCTACGTAAGCCAATTGTGGCGCTGGAATTTGCCAATGTTCAGCTATACGCAGCAAAGCGCTAGGATCGGGCTTTGGCGGGGCATCTTCTCTGGTTAATATTACGTCGAACAGCACGTGGTTGTTCGCGAGTTTCAACGCTGTTGCTTGTTTACTGTTGCGCGTCACAATTGCAATGGGAAACTGTTTCTGATGTAAGGCATAAATGAGCTGCTTAGCGCCCTCGATCCATAAACTATTGCGGGCATCTTTAAGCTCATAATCTAAAACAATTTTATTAGCATGTTCTTGTTCAGGTGATGGCAAATCGGCAATAAAATGTAAGATGTCTTGATCTATTGGACAGTCCAATAGCGTCCGCAGGTACCTAAAGTCAAGGTTAGAGGTGACAAGCGTACCGTCTAAATCAAAGATAAAACCTTTCATAGTGTTAATGGGGTGGCGTGTCATAAAGTCGTTTCATTTAAGTTGTGGGCATGGTGCAGCTGCATACGCTATTAAACTGCTTTTAGTTTTATTCTTACCACCGTTATGTCATTCAGCGATACCAGATAGCTATTCGTCGCGTTACATTAAAAACCTACTCATTCGCTGTAAGAAACTCTGCGTATTTCGGTCTGGTCATGTATCTACGATTTAGTAGTGATAATAGCCTAACGTGAATGCAAAAGCTGACGTGGTACTTTTTATTTAATAAAGCCGATTTTACGGCCAGTTTACTCTTATTAAACTGCAAAATAGTAAATCAAGGAATCAAAATGAGTGAAACGATATCGAGTGATGTGCGCACCCGTCTGCAGTGGTCTTTATTAGCCTTACGTCTTGGGGTGTTCATTGTCATGTTTGTTTGGACACTAGACAAATTTGTGAACCCAGGTCATAGCATCGCTATTTTCGAGAAGTTCTATTCAATGCCTGGATTGGGCGAAACCGTCGCTTATCTTATGGGCGCATTACAGCTTTTATTAGTGTTGGCATTTGTTGCCGGCATTAAAAAACGTTTTACGTACGGGCTAATCTTTTTGATGCATGGTGGCTCCACATTGTCTGCTTTCGCACAATATCTTGATGCTTTTAACAACCTATTGTTCTTTGCTGCATGGCCAATGTGGGCAGCATGTTTTGTGCTGTATTTTATGCGCGACCAAGACACCAAATTTACCTTGGGTAAATAATATAACGTAGCGTATCGGTCATTAAAGGCGACACTAGCTATCCGTTGTTTTAATCATTAGCCGATGGAATTAAACCATCGGCTTTTTTAATCTGTTATTAGTTACGGTTATAATGTCTGATAAATTGAAAAAATGTAATGTTTTTAATTAGTTGGCCTAAATAACAATGTCATATATTTGTCATTAAACAGTCATCTACGTTTCGCATTTACTGAGTACCTTTGCTGCGCTTTATTCCCAGCCACTCATAAATGGAACACACATGAAAACCATAAAACCATCTATTTTTACCGTCAGTAAATTATCATTGTTGGTTGCTGTAGTTATGGGCACTCATGCCTACGCACAAGAGCAGCGAAATAATCAAATTGAACAAATTACTGTTACTGCCCAGAAGCGTGATCAGTCTATTCAAGACGTACCTGTTAGCATCAGTGCCTACGATGGTGCTTTTTTAGAGCGTTTGGGTGTAGCTGAGCTAGATACCTTGTCAGAAATTACCCCAGGCTTAGTTATTCAAGAGCAAAGTCCAAACAATCCAGGCTTTGTTATTCGTGGTATTACTTCTGATAGTGGTTCGTCACAAGCTGCGCCACGTGTGTCTATTTATTATAATGGTGCGGATGTTTCCCGTTCTCGCGGTTCATATTTTGAGTTATTCGACATTGAACGTGTCGAAGTCGTTAAAGGGCCGCAGGCAACATTGTTTGGTACCGCTGCATCAGTTGGGGCACTCAGTGTTATCACCCGTAAGCCTCAAGAAGAATTTGCTGCTCAGCTAAAGGGTAATTTAGGCAACTACTCTGCTGAAGGCTTAAATGGGTTTGTCACTGGCGGCAATAGTCAAGTGCAAGGGCGACTAGCGTTTAGTTATCGTCAACGTGATGGTTTCATCCGCAATATTGCCGGTGAAGCAGGCTCACAAACTTCTGACGGTTTTGATCAAGAAGATATGCACGGCATCGATCGAACCTCATTTCGCCCGTCACTTCGCTTTACCCCTAATGACGATGTTATTGTTGACTTGGTTTACACCTACGAAAAAAATGATGACACGGGTACCTCATTCAAAAATGGCCTATACGCGCCTACTGGTGGCAATACCAGCCCATTCTCATTTGTTGAAATGTCAGGCAGTCCTGAGTCTGAAGACGTTTTTGGTCGCCAAGACTTAGGCGTAGAGCGCACAGTTGAAGATCTAAACCTAACGGTTAATTGGGATATCACTAGCGCACTGACATTTACTTCAATCACAGCTGGGCGTCGTTTTGATTCATTAGAAGTGTTTGATGCCGATGGCACGCAAGCGTGGTTTTTAGAGTTTGCCGAAGATGCTAATGGCGATCAATTCAGCCAAGAATTTAGATTAATTCACCAAAGTGATAAGTTAACAACGATTGCGGGTGTGAGCTATTTTACTGAAGACGGTAGTCAGGCTGTTCCTTTTAGCACCGAAGAGTCAATTTTTCTAAATTGTTTAGGGGCGCTCTCAGACCTTGGTCAGCCATGTGTTGCCAGTGATGGTTCAGTACCGGTACTTACCCCAATTTTAACGCAAGGGGCCTTTGATTTACTGCCTTACAGCTTCGAGTTTGAAAATTACGGTGATACAGACGCTTATTCAGCTTTCGTTGATGTTACCTACGCATTAAATGACGCATTAGAGCTGACAACAGGTTTGCGTTATGTGCGTGAGGATAAAAGCAGCGGTTACCGCTCAGATGCACCTGCAAGTGTGTTAACTGGAAGCGAGTTATTTACGGTGAGTACCAATGGTGAAATATTCCGTGCACAAGCGGACTACGATGACTGGTTACCACGTTTTAATATGTTGTACGTGATTAATGAACAAATCAATATGTACGCAACTATATCAAAAGGTCGTCGTTCAGATGTGCTCAGCGTGACATCTGTTCGCGGCGAGGATGGTCTGGGCAAAAAGTCAGTCAGTGAAATACCAGCAGAGATCATTTGGAACTACGAAACCGGCATTAAAGGTCAGGCTTTTAATAAATCAGTTAACTACAATGCCTCCGTTTTTTATCAGGATTATTCAAACTTTCAGGTCACTCTGCTTGATGATGACGGAGTCGCTTATGCAGCGGATGCTGGATCAGCGACAAACTTGGGAGTTGAAGCTGAAGTGCGCGCGCTATTAGGAGCAGATTTCGAAGTGTTCGCCAATTTTGCCTATCTTGATGCCACCATTGATGATGACAGTACAAACGGCAACTTGGCAGGTAATCGCTTTAGATTACAACCTGAATGGACTGCAAGCATTGGTATGTTTTATTCCACTGAGCTAGCACAAGATTACAACCTGACCAGTTCACTTGTGTATAGCTATCGTTCAGATGTGTTCTTCGAACCAGCCAATGCACCTATCTCAGGTCTGGACATCAGCGAAGATGCCGTCAGTCTGGTGAGTGCTCGTATTGGCATCGCAGGGACTGACGAGAAATGGTCGGTTAGTCTGTTTGCCAGTAATTTACTGGATAAAGAGTATCTAGTTGATGCGGGAAATACCGGTGGCGGATTTGGTAATCCGACGTTTGTAGCCGGACCACCACGTTTTTATGGCGTGGAGTTTATGATGAATTTCGGTGACTAAGCGATACGTCTAAATGAGTTTATCCTAAGGTATACGTTATATTTTTCGATAAAGTAGCTATTAAATAGAAACATATAAGGCCCCTATTAGTAATTCTGCTAAAGGGGCTTTTTTTGATTACGGCAAAGACTAAGAATGAAATAATTTTCGAGTTCGTTATGATGAATCATCAGAGCATGATGATTTAATCCAGTAATTGGAGGATGTATGGCCCAGTGGTTAGATGCAAAAGTGACCCAACGTATAGATTGGAACGATCATCTGTTTAGTCTTCGTTTTCAATGTAATGAATTTCCTCAATATACCCCAGGGCAATTTACCAAAGTAGGACTAGAGCAAAACGGAAACGTCGTGTCTCGGCCTTATTCATTGGTCAGCCATCCACAAAACAGCGAACTTGAAATTATGGCTGTGCCAGTAGCTGAAGGTGTATTGTCGCCTAAATTGCATGACTTGCGTGAAGGAGACGCGTTAAAAGTGATGGCTCCGGCCACCGGTTTTTTAACCTTAAGTGAAGTCCCTGATAGTCATGATGTATGGCTTATTGCCACAGGAACTGGGGTAGGGCCGTTCTTATCTATACTGGCCGGCAGTGAGATTTGGCAGCGCTATAAACAGGTTATTTTAGTCTATGCTGCGCGTTATGCTGAAGATTTAGCATATGAGAAATTTATTGCGAAATGCGCAGGTGAGCATCCCACGCAATTTAGTTATGTGCCGATTGTAAGTCGCGAGAAAATTGACGGTGTATTACAGGGGCGTATTCCAGACTTACTGCGCTCTGGCGATATTATTGAACAAGCAGGTCAGGTGCTTAATGCGACTCAAAGTCAGGTGATGCTGTGTGGCAACCCGCAGATGATTGAAGAGGCAATGTCAGTGTTAAAAGATATGGGGCTGAAAAAGCATTTACGCCGTTCACCGGGACAAATAACCCAAGAGCGCTATTGGTAGAAAAGCGCTTAGTTTATGTGGGTTGCCTATAAGCTAGGGCACCTGTGGCGAATTGTGATAAAATGCGCCTCCATAAAAAGCCCCTTATCCCATTAGGCACGTTATATGATCCCTTGGACCCTTCTTGATACTGCTGCTATTCCTAACAATGGCGGCGAGCTGAAGTTTTCTCAGCGAGATAAAGAATTTTCTATTCGCTTGTCCGGTATACGTGGCGAGTTAATGAACAGCCGCGTTTATAACTCGGAAAAGGTCCTTTCAGAGTTGGGGTGTTCTCATCTTAAAAATCGTAAAAATGCCCACGTATTGGTCGGTGGCCTTGGTATGGGTTACACACTCTCGTCAGCATTAAAAGCCGTTGATGAAACGTCCCAGGTTACCGTGGCTGAGCTCATACCAGAAGTGGTTAAGTGGAATCAAGGTCCATTGGGGAACTGTGCTGGTAATCCTCTGCAAGACCCCAGAACGACAGTACGTGTTGGCGATGTGAAGCAACTGCTTAATACGCAAAAACCTACCTATGATGCCATATTACTGGACGTGGATAACGGCCCAGAGGGATTGACCCACTCTGATAATAATTGGATTTATTCAGTGGTGGGGTTAAAAGAAATCTATCAGGTAATGAATGACCAAGCGATGTTGGCAATCTGGTCGGCAGGACCAGACTATTTGTTTGAAGTGCGTCTTAAAAAAATAGGCTTTAAAGTGGATACTCGTGTTGTCCGTGCTCGCCCCGGCAAAGGAAGCAAGCACACTATTTTTCTGGCTAAGAAAGTTTAATATTGCAGCTTGGACAAATTAAGCGTTTTGTTTAAACCAATTTAGTTTATCCCGTAAGCTGACCACCGAGCCGACTATAATAAGCGCGGGTGGTTTAATGCCTGCTTCAGCAACTCTTTGTTGAATGTCACGTAAATTACCCGTTACTACTTTTTGCTCTGGGGTAGTCGCTGACTGCACTAAGGCAATTTCGGTGGTCTCAGGCAAACCGTGCTCAATTAGCTTTTCACAAATTACTGGCAGGCCAGTCAGGCCCATATAGAAGACGGTGGTTTGTTCTGGCTGAGCCAGCATAGGCCAATTCAAATCGATACTGTTATCCCGTAAGTGGCCTGTGGCAAAAACCACTGACTTAGCATGATCCCTGTGCGTCAGTGGAATGCCAGCATAACTTGCTGCACCACTCGCAGCTGTAATACCGGGAACCACTTGAAAGCTAACGCCTTTTTCAACTAAAGTTTCTATTTCTTCACCGCCCCGTCCAAAGATAAATGGGTCTCCCCCTTTTAGACGCACTACGCGGTTACCGGCTAAGGCCAAGTCAGCTAATAATTGATTGATTTCGTCTTGGGGTACAGTGTGCAAGCTGCGTGCTTTGCCTACATAAATTTTCTCTGCGTCACGGCGCACCAGCTCAAGTATTTCTTTTGATACGAGTCGGTCATAAACGACCACGTCAGCTTTTTGCATTAAACGTAGCGCTCGAAAGGTCAATAAATCAGGATCACCAGGCCCCGCACCAACTAAATACACTTCACCTTTGCCTGAGTCGTGCTCATCTAGGGCGAGTTTTTCGTTCATCATTTGCTCTGCTTTACTTTGATTGCCTTGTAATACTTGTTCTGCAACATCGCCATCAAGCACGTCTTCCCAAAAATATCGACGCTTGGTGACAGAATCGAATCGGGCTTTGACTGCATCACGAAATTTTTCAGAAAATTGTCCGAGTAAACTCACTTTTTGAGGAATCACGGACTCTAGCTTCTGGCGTAAATAACGCAGTAATACGGGCGCTACGCCACCGCTGCTCATGGCGATAATAATTGGCGAACGGTCAACAATTGACGGTGTAATAAACTGACAAAGAGGGGTGTTATCTACCACATTAACGAGAATGTTTAGGGCTTTAGCTTGCTGATGAATCGCTACGTTTAACGCGCTATCGTCGGTCGCGACAAATACTAATTGCTTGGCGACTAAATCGTCGGCTTCATAGCCACGAGTGTGCAAGGTGATTTTCCCTTCATTAGCCAAGCGATTGACTGTGTCACATGCCCAAGGTGCAACAACCATAATTGTCGCTGAGGTTTTCAGTAACAGTTCAACTTTACGGGCAGCCACTTCACCAGCACCAACAACGAGGCAGTTAAGTTCTGTGGTATCAACGAAAATAGGGAAATATTGCATGGGTAACGGTTACTGCTCTTTGCACAAAGTATATAGGGCTATTTTGCGTGTTCTTGTTATTTAAATAAAGTATTGAAAGCTGAATGCATATTCTTTTTAGTTATTAATATTGCGTGTTTAATAGCACTTCCCAGGGCTAAAGTTCGCGTTTGCTGGAAGATTGACATATTGAGTCCGCGCAGATGAAATAGCAGGCACAAAAAAGAGGCCCTTGGGCCTCTTCTAAATTTTCACCTTGCTGTCTATAAGTGCGTAGCAAATAAAGACGGTGCTATTGGTTAACCTTATTCAGGTTTAGCTTTACGACGTGGAGGTTGATCTGACCACTCACGCATATTCAAGCGTTGACCAGCAACTCGGGTTTTCTGTAGTGTTTCTTGCGTCGCACGAGGCATGCTTTTGGGTAAATCAACAGTACTGAAGTTATCGTAAATTTCGATAGCGCCAATGTTTTTGCTGCTGATATTCGCTTCGTTAGCAATCGCACCCACAATGTTACCTGGCTTAGCACCGTGAGAATGGCCGACTTCGATGCGGTAGCGCTGCATACCTTCTTCAGGTGTGCTGCTCTTGCGTGCACGTTGAGGTCTTTCACCGCCGCGCTCACCGCCACGTTGTCCGCCACGTTCACGTCCACCGCGATCATCGCGGCCGCCACGTTCATTTCTTTCACCACGAGGTGGTGCAGAGTTTAAATCTGGGCGATCACCTTCTTTAAGGATCAGGGGCTCGTCACCTTGCGCGATTTTAGCTAATGCAGCCATAATCACTTCTGGTGATGCTTCTGTTTCTTTTTGAATAGACTCAACGATTGGGATCAATGTCTCAATGCTGCTGTCACTGATCGCTTCGATAACACTGTTTTTGAAACGGCTTAAGCGCGTTTCATTTAACTGTGAAATTGACGGGATGGGCATAGGCTCAATTGATTGGCGAGTAGCGCGTTCAATTGAAAACAACATGCGTTTTTCACGGTGTGAAATAAACAATATTGCATCACCCTTACGACCAGCACGACCAGTACGACCGATACGGTGAACATAAGATTCAGTATCATATGGAACGTCATAGTTAATAACGTGGCTTACACGTTCAACATCAAGTCCACGGGCAACAACATCAGTTGCAACCAGAATATCAATTTTGCCATTCTTCAAACGTTCAACTGTGCGTTCACGAGAATTCTGTGGAATATCACCGTTTAGTGGCTCAACAGCATATCCGCGGGCTGACAATTTTTCAGCAAGTTCCATTGTCGCAGTTTTGGTGCGCACAAATATAATCACGCCATCAAACTGCTCTACTTCCATTATACGGGTAAGGGCTTCAAGTTTATGATGACCGGCAACCTGACAATAGCGCTGGGTAATAGTGCTAGCAGTAGTGACTTTAGATTCGATTTTAACTTGCTTCGGATCATTCAAATAACGTTTGGTTATTTTACGGATTGGATCAGGCATCGTCGCTGAGAACAAAGCCGTTTGGCGCTTGTCAGGAGCGTGGCTTAAAATCCATTCAACGTCATCGATAAAGCCCATACGTAACATCTCATCGGCTTCATCAAGTACTAAGAACTTCAAGTTATCTAATTTAAGCGTACCTTTTTTGATATGGTCAATAACACGACCAGGTGTACCTACTACGACTTGAGCACCACGTCTTAGTTGACGAATTTGGTTGTCGTACGAAGAGCCACCATAGATAGGCAATACGTTAATTTTACGCGAGAAGCTAGCATACACTTGGAACGCTTCAGCTACCTGAATCGCAAGTTCGCGAGTGGGTGCTAAAACCAATAATTGGGTGTTGCTGTTGTTTGGGTCAATGTTAGCTAACATTGGCAATGCAAATGCGGCTGTTTTACCCGTACCTGTTTGTGCTGTACCTAAAAGGTCGTGACCTTCCATGATAAGCGGAATACATTCGGCTTGGATTGGGGTTGGTTTTTCATAACCTACTTTTTCTAAAGCTTGAAGAAGTTCTGCAGGTAGGTTGAGGTCTTTAAAAGTCAATTCGACAGTGTCAGTCATTAATTATCCCTAGTTAGAAACACGCAGGATTAACTTAGATTTCACAGTCAAATTCTAAAACGAAACCAGCGTGGATACACAAAAGAAGTATTATATGAGAAATCGTCTCTATACACCACGTTAGGCCGCGTTTTATTTGAACTTATCTGTATTAATTTAAGATCTCTCGTTAAGTTGTTATCAATGCGTTAATGTAATGAAAAATAACCTTTAAAAATGCAACAAGTTGCCATGGAAATTTACTAAAACCCATACGAATTTGAGTTTAGCTATTTACATGGTAATTTATTTGTAGGTCAAAAAAATAACCCATTTGAAATTTAATGGGAAGACTTACTCAATTTTGGTAAAACAAAACTAGCAAATATCGATAACAATTAGCCTTTTATCTGCCTCGCGTGTTCGAGTAAGATGAATCGTAACAGCGCCATTTTTTCGGCTAAAATAGTTGCAACGTTGCAGTATAGTTTGCCAACAGTTGATTACATCTGAGGGCTAAACTCAATTGATGACGGCTAAGCGCAGAGCATAGGATAGGGAAGATGAAAAATATGAGAAAAACAATTATCGCACTATCACTAGGGATGTTGATCAGTTGTGGCCAGCAAACCAGTGAAGAACATATTCAAGCGGCTCAAGAATTTATTGCTAATAATGATAATGCCTCAGCTATTATCTCGTTGAAAACGGCGGTGCAAATGGCACCTAAATCTCCTGAAGCGCGCTTCGAGTTAGGCAAATTGTATATCGCAGAAAAGCAATTTGAGAGTGCGGAAAAAGAACTGAATCGGGCGTTAGAATACGGTTACGACGGTGCTAAGGTTTTGCCATTACTCACACGTGCGTATCAGCGTACCGGCGCATATGCAGCAATAAGTGAAATGGAAGACAAAAACGTCAACTTGAGTGTTGACGACAAAGCAGAAATTGGATACTTCAAAATCGTTTCCTTGGTGCGCTTAAACAAGCCTGATGATGCGCGCGCTATTATCGCTGACCAACAGCAACTTCAGACTGATTCCGTATTTAAAGCCCTAAGTAAAGTTTACGGTGAAGTGTTAGATAAAGATTACCCACTTGCTTTGCAAAGTATTAGCGAAATTAAGGATGGCAGCCCAGATCATCCAGAAGTCCTTAAATTGGCTGCGCAGTTGCATTTGAGTGCGGGCGACCCAAAAGCCGCTGCCCTAGTGTTTGATCACTATGTATCTTTATATCCAGACGACATTCAGACGACATTCGTGTTGGCCAAACTATGGGTAGATTTAGGTGAAACAGCTAAAGCTGAGCCCTATGTAGATAAATTATTAGCAGTAAACGCAAAAAATGGTCTATTGAATCAGCTTAAAGCGGCCGCTCGTATTGCTGAAAAAGATTACTCAGAGGCACAGAAATATGCTGAATTGGGAATACAAAATGGTATCAATGATCCTGCATTACGTTTAATTGCCGGTTATGCCGCTTATCAACAAAAAGACTTTGAATCCGCCCAGCGTCACCTTTCGTTGGTGGCCAGTAGTTTGCCTGATAATCACCCTGGGTTGCGTTTGCTGGCAGCAAGCCAGTTACAACTTGGTTTGACAACAGAAGCGAGTGATGTACTTGGACGCATTGAAGATGTTAGTGAGCAAGATGCCCAGTTATTTTCAAAAGCGAGCTATGAGCTATTACGCCAAGGAAATGTAAAGGAAGCCCAGCAGTTAGTCGATAAATCATCGAGTATCAGCACGACAGCAGAAGATTTGACCCGTTTAGGTTTACTCAAACTGTCACTCAATAATCTCGACGGTATTGTAGATTTAGAAGAGGCATTAGAGAAATCACCAGAGTTGGAAAGTGCGAAGAAAACACTTGCGACTGCGTATGTGACGACCAAACAGTTCGACAAAGCATTAGAACTAGCCCAGCAATGGAAAGAAGAAGATGCTAACGACATGAGTGCCTATTTACTTGCGGGTGAAATCTACTCTAAACAACAAGAGTTTGATAAAGCTAAGGTTGAATTTCAGCATGTATTGCGCATTACGCCTGAGCATCAAGGCGCAGCGTTAGGTCTGGTTAATATTTATATCGCTGAAAAGGATTATAGCGGTGCACAAAATGCGTTAGCTGAACTAATTAAGCGTTATCCTAATTATACCCCCGCTCTGGCGACGGCTTATTTAGTGAATAAACAACAAGGCGACGCTGATAAAGGTGTTGCACTTATAAAGACCGCACGCGATAAGGCGCCTGATAACCAAGAAGTGAGTATGTTGTATGCGCGAATACTATTACTAGAAGGGAAGTACGACCTAGCGCTTGAGCAATTCACCCAATTTGATCAAGAAGCGTCACTACCACCAGCTTATTGGCAAGGTAAAGGTCAGGCGCTTATTCGCTCTGGCGATATGGCTGGCGCACAAGCTCATTACGACTTGTGGTTAAGCAAAGCACCTAACGATAAACAAGCTGTGGTGGGTAAATTATTATTACTAGACAACACGGGGAAGTATGCCGAGGGTGTTGAACTAACAAATGGTTTCTTAGCTGTACGTAACGATACACAAATGCAGTTACTACAGACCCATTTTTTGTTGATGAACAAAGAAATGGATGCCGCTCGGAAAGCCTATGAAGCGATTCCTGAAGAATTAAAGTCCATGCCGATAGTAAAAGGTTTTTTGGCACGTTTACAAATTGTAGATGGGCAGTTTGATCAAGCTGAACCCAATGCTCATGCCGCTTATATAGGTTTACCGAATGGGCGTAATTTAGTGTTATGGGTGTTTACGTTAGAGCGTCTTAATAAAAAGGATGACGCGTTAACTGCTATTCAACAGCACTTAAAACGCACACCTAACGATGGTGCCGCATTGATGATGCTGGCTGAACGTCAAATAAGCAGTGGAGACAGTCAAGCTGTTGCCAGCTACCAAACCTTATTAAAACAGAACCCGAATAATTTTGTAGCACTCAATAACTTGGCCTATTTGTTTCTACAAAGCGGCAAGTTAGATAAAGCTCAGGAGTACGCTGAAAATGCCGTTAAGGAGCGCCCCGATAATGCTGCTGCCGTAGACACTTTGGCTCAGGTCTTAGTTGCGAAAAAAGACTACGCCAAAGCCGTTAAACAATATGAGGCAGTAGTGAATGATGATATGGGCAACGAAGAAATTTATCTTAACTACGTAGAGGCATTGTTTCTGGCGGATAAAACGATGCTAGGAAAACGCAAACTTAGCCAAAGAGAAATGAAAAGCGAAGCCGGTATTAGGCGTTTGGCGCAATTGAAAACGAAATATGCTCAGTAAGCTAATGAGTGTTACAACGCAGTAACGACCAACGTCTGCGATATTTGATAGAAAACAACTAAAAGTTTAGCGCTATTGCTCGTATAAAAAAGCCCTTAAATAACACGATTTAAGGGCTTTTTATTTGAGTATCGTTGTTTTATAGAACGGGGTTTAACATTTCTGCATGGCCTGCATAATCCATTGTTTTAATTGCGGCTCAGATAACGCACCAGATACACGGTCTACTTCTTTGCCTTGATGGAATAGAATCAAAGTAGGAATGCTGCGAATACCGGCCTCAGTACTGATTTGTTGGGCTTGCTCGGTATTTAACTGAGCAAATAAAATACCTTCCGTTATCCCTGCTAGTTTCGCAAAAACGGGCGCCATTACTTTGCACGGACCACACCAACTGGCCCAAAAATCCACTAAAACCGGTAGTTCATTGCGCTCGATATAGCGATAAAATTGCCCTTGAGTTAATTGACAAGGCTGATACGTATGTAGCTTATGCTGACACTTACCGCACTTCGCATCAGTGTGATCTTTGCTGTCAGGTACATTGTTAATGGCATAGCATTGGGGACATACGATATGCATAATTTTAATCTCTATTTTGCTTAGTGGTCTGTGATGATAGTTGTTCGACTTGTCGCTGCAACCCTTTAATATGGATCAGTATATCGCTAAGAGTTGGCTCTTCCTCATGTTCTTGCTCATGTTCTGCCGCTTCAAGTGCCGCTTTTTCTTTGCGGGCCAGTTCGTTCTCTTGCTCCATAACGTTAACCACGATCCCAATCACCATATTTAAAAAAGCAAATGCAGTAAAGAATATAAAGGTGAGATAGAAAATCCAGCTTAGGGGATAAACCTCCATTGTTTCGTACATGACGTCTGTCCAGTCTTCAAAGGTCATGACTCTAAACAAGGTTAATAAGGAAATAGTGATATCTCCCCATAGCGTTGAATTAATTGTTCCGAAAAGGGTACTGCCAACCGCTGCATATATATAAAAAATTATAAACATCAATAGCATAACGTAGCCAAGCTGAGGCAGCGCTTTGACTAACGACACTAATAATATGCGTAGCTCAGGAATGATAGAAATCATCCGTAATACCCGGAACACTCTCACTAGACGAGCGATAACGGCTAAATCTGCATCTTCTGCCGGGATCAGGCTGACGATAACAATCAGTGTGTCGAATATATTCCAGAAGTTCTTAAAAAAGTTTCTTTTACGCTCTTCGGCTAAAAACCGAATGGTGATTTCAGTGAGAAAGAACGCGCTGATAAACCAGTCTAAAAACTGAGTAATATTGTGCATCGTGGGCGACATTTCATAGGTTTTCGCGCCAACCAATAGAGCGGAAAACACGATCACAGAAATCACAAAAATCTCGAACAGTTTGTTCGAGCGAATACGGATAAATTGGGCCTGCAAGGATAAAGCGTTCATGGACTCACGAATTTTGCTAAAAAATCGCCGATAGAATATTGGATTCTACGATGCTGTCAATCCAGGATTGGTATATAGATGTGTTAGAACAGTCAGAATGAAGCACAGAGATCACAGCAAACATTGCTGCTTAGACTCATGTTTATGCGCTTATGACACGCCTTTTTATGGCTAGAATACATAGAGCAATACGGTTTACAAATGGCCCAATTTGCAAATTAGAGACCAAGGTAAGGTTTTTCAATGATGCCCACCACACCGCTTAAATACTGCGTTAAACGTAACAGTAACGACAAGATTTGCAACCTATCATTGGTTGTTTAAGGGGTAATTTGATGCCAAAATGTTAAGCAAGTTGAAAGATCTAACCAAGCAACAAATGGTCGAGGGTAATGAGCAGGTTACAAATTTAAATGATTAGTGCTCGTCATATGAGGCGCCCAAAAAGGGACAGCTTGATAAGCAATGAAAGAAACGACACGACACAACACAACACAAAGACGCTATCTCTGCCCCATGTTTTAATGCAGTGAAAAGGGAATAAAGTAAAATCTAGTATGACCAATAGCAATATTAAGCCAATGTCGATTGGGCTTTTTCTCAAGACGAGCACGGCTGGTTTACACAGGGAAGTTGAAGGGAAATTATCGAGAATTTTGTTTCATCGCGACTTGAATGCGCGAACCTATTATCACGTATTATTGCGCATGCATAATGCTTATAAGGAGATGGAACAAGCCGTCAACAATTATTCAGTATCCCAGAGGGCCTATGTTAATAGGGGCAAGTTGCGTTGGCTGGAAAACGATATTGCCCATTTGAAGCCCCTTATCACACAGGTCGAAGGCAAGCACCTAAGCAAGATGACTTTGAATTTATCGTCACCGGCGCAAGCTATGGGGTTACTTTACGTCATTGAAGGCGCCACACTAGGCGGTGAACACATCCAAGCTCGGTTAACGCGCCATTCGTGGTTAGACGCCCAGCACGGTGTTGCATTCTTTGCTAGTTACGGAATTAAAAGAATGGCCAATTGGCACGAGTTCTTGGCAGTATTACAAAAATACTACGAGCATAATCCTGATGATTATGACGAGATAAAAGCAGGAGCTGAACTTGCGTTTCAGTCAATCCATGATTGCTTAGAGGGGCTGAATACATGAACGAACCGTTTGATGTGACATTAGACAATTGCCACAAGGAGCCCATTCATATTCCTGGCTCTATTCAACCTCACGGTTATTTGATGGTTTTCGAAGCAGACACCTTGGTCTTACGGTATGGCAGCCAAAACCTTGCGGATCTTATGGCTCGCCCTATCGATGAACTCATTGGCTTATCCTTAACCAAACTGCTTGATAACGATTTTGCTGGGCTGGTAACAGAGTTGGACTTTAGCAAAGGCTTTCACGACGTTAATCCACAACAAGTAACAGCAAAAAGTCTCGAGCATGGCGAGCATGTCTTCAATGCAATTTTAAGCTTAAATGATACTTTTTTACTGGTTGAATTAGAACAAAAGCTAACGGTCGGTGCTAGCTCATTCAATCCAGTGAAAAATCTTATTAACTTATCGTTAGACGATTTGGTTAATACCCAAGATCTAAACAGCGTGTTTGCTTATTCAGTGAACGAAATCCGTAAAGTAACGGGATTTGATCGGGTAATGCTTTACAAATTCGACGCTGATTACAATGGCGAAGTTATTGCTGAAGCTAAAAAAAGTGAACTTAATTCCTTTTTGAAGCAGCATTTCCCTGAGTCTGATATTCCTAAGCAGGCACGAGAATTGTACGTAAAAAACCCTATTCGTTTATTGGCGAATGTCGATGCTCAGCAATCAATGCTTTATCCCAATGACCGTCCGATTGACCTGAGTAAAGTTGTTTTACGTAGTGTGTCTCCGATTCACTGTCAGTATTTGCGCAACATGGGGGTGCGAGCCTCAATGTCGATCAGCATAGTGGTGTCGGGCAAGCTCTGGGGATTGATTGCTTGCCATCATTACTCCCCTCACATAGTGCCATTTGAAACCCGAGAAGTAGCCTTGTATATGGGGCTTATGTTGTCCTACTTAATTTCATTAAAAGTTCAGGCCGAGGCTGAGCACCGAGATTCCGCTGTGAAGTCACTCAATGCGTCGATCACCGCCAAGATGGCAGAACGTATTTTTTTCACAGACGGCCTACGTGAAGAATCAGATAATCTTATGCAGATGATGAATGCATCTGGCGTGGCTTGGCGATTAGAGGAGAATATAGAGCGCTTCGGTAAGACTCCTGCGCCACTAAGAATTGAGGCGTTGTTTAATTGGGCCGTATCCAACAAACTCGCAGAGGACAATATTTATTACAGCAAAAATTTAGGCAAAGAAAATAGCGACTTTTTAGATATTAGCGATATCTCCAGTGGTGTCTTTATTTTATCAGTCTCGTCTGTCAGTAATTTGTTTGTAATTTGGTTTCGTCAAGAAGTAGAACAGACCAAAGATTGGGGGGGAAAGCCGGAAAAAGTTATTGAATTTTTAGATGACGGTAGTCACCGCTTGATGCCGCGAAGCTCATTTAGGTTATGGCGTGAAAACGTTAAAAATCAATCTCTTGCCTGGGAAGCGATTGAGTTATCTAGTGCGCTAAAGTTTCGAGACACAATCGTTAATTACGTCTTGTCTAAATCTGAACGGCTTGAGTTGTTGAACGAGGCGTTAGAGCATAAGGTCGATATGCGTACCGAGGAGCTGAAAACAGAAATTGCGGATAAGCAAAAAGTTCAAAATGAACTGGTCGAAGCATTAACGAAGTCCGAAGAATCAAACCGAGAGTTAGAGCGATTTGCTTTTGTAGCGTCCCATGACTTACAGGAACCGCTGCGCAAAATTCAGTCCTTTGGTGGGCGTATTCAACAAACAGAAATGACCTTGAGTGAAAAGGGCCATGCTTATCTTTCAAAGATGATGAGTTCAGCAGAACGTATGCAGTCCCTTATAAAAGGTGTATTGAGTTTTTCTAGGATCCATCGCTCGAATGACGAGTTTGAGGGCGTTAACTTCGACGACATACTCGATGATGTCATTACTGATTTAGAGGTATTGATTTCTGAACAGCAGGCAACCATATTTAAAGAGAAAATCGGTATGGTCTTTGGCGACAAAAATCAGCTTCATAGGGTTGCGCAAAACATTATTCAAAATGCGATGAAGTTCACAAAGGATGATGTGCAAACGTCTTTATACATTCGATTGATAAGCCGAGACACTGACTTTGTGACAATAGAATTTAATGACAATGGTATTGGGTTTGACAAAGAGCACGCACATAAAATATTCGATCTATTCGAGCGCCTGCATGCTAAATCTGAATATACGGGCACGGGTCTTGGACTAGCCATTTGCAAAAAAATTGTCAATCGTCACAGTGGTAAAATTTGGGCCGAGTCAAAGGCCAGCGTTGGCACTTCGTTTTTCGTCACGCTGCCAGTTAGAATATCAGTAGTAGCATAACAATACATTTTGTCCTTATCTTAGCGTTATTTCTTGTGGTAATATCCACGGTTAGTTGTTGACTTCGCTCCTTCCAGCAAGCAATGGGTGCGCCATAATTTTTTATTATAAATACGGTGCATTTGCATATATTAATATTGGTATTTTTAGGCGTTCTTCGACGGTTGAGTCACTGAAACCCTAAACTCAAAAAGGTTGTGTTTATTGTGGACAAAGATGCCAGTTATATTGCCAAAAAGAGCAGAGCTGTCAGTTACATATTGGTTGCTGATGATGACGTAGATGACCAAGAGTTAATTCAAGATGCGTTTTTAGATAATGGAATTGTTTTAGATAAGCTCCGTTTTGTGGATGATGGCGAAGAACTGATCGACTTTTTAAATAATGCTAAAGTTTTACCTAGTATTATCTTGTTAGATTTAAATATGCCACGCAAATCAGGTAGAGAGTCTTTAGCTGAAATTAAGCAAAACCCCACCTTGAAACACATTCCAGTGATTATGTTCACTACTTCGGACTCTGAAGTCGATATTAACGAGTGCCACATGATTGGGTGTAATGCGTATTTAACAAAACCTAATAACTACATTGAGCTGGTTTCACTAATCAAAGATGTTATTAGTTTCTGGTTTCTGCAAGCGAAAATTCAATGCAATTAGGCGGGGTTGGATTATAAATAGTGCGTAGCTATCTCGGTTAGACACTCCCTGTTCATATTATTTACTTAGCGGCGTAGATCACATTACTATTCTTAGCCATTATCACGCGTTGTGCGCTAACGACAAAACGTAAGGTCGGCTGCGGTAATATCGAATTAAATGGATAACAAGTTATTAGAGTGAGTTGATCTTGATTTTGAGATTCGATTATTTGGGTTTGACTCTGATCCACAATAAATTTTTTTGTCACCCGATATTGCCCTTTTCCTTTCTGCGTTTCTACCTCAATTAAATCCCCATTATTGAGGTACTGAAGCGCCGAAAAGTGGGTATCTCTGTGACCTGTTATTACACTATTACCGCCTTCGAACGGCAGTGGCGTTGCGCTCATATGCCCTGGACCAAATGCCATTGTACGTCCTGACGCCCCAGCCAATACATATAATGATTGCTGGGCGAATTGTAATTTAGCCACAGGGTAGGTGTCTGCCCAAGGCCATGGTTTAATGTTTTGATTTTGCTTAACAGTGTTTAACATTATGCGTGGTTTACTTGCTGCAAACGCGGTGACCTGTAAAGCATTTTGCCAAGCCTGAGCAATTAATACTTGAGCTAATTGTGCTTTGGCCCACATGTATATGCCATGAGAAAATAACAATCCGCCACTGATTAAGCAGATAAGCGTAACAGCCCGAAAGCGCGCAGTTTTTATGCGCAACCAGCGGGCTGGCTGCTCTTTTTTTATACTACCTTTTTCGAACGAGCGCACAGGGCTCCCCCGATAAGCAATAGCCCTAAAGTTATTTGCAACGGCATATTACTGGCCGTTTGCGGTAGGTTTCCTGCCAACATAGTGGAGCCTGCTGATATGTTGTGATGAACAGGCTGGTCTTTGCTGGTTTCATTGGTGGGCTTGGATATTTTCTCATCAATAGCAACTAAGCTAGTGAACTGGCTAACAATATGATGTTTTAGGGCAAGCTGAGTGATGCTGTCTTGCCACTTTTGACGCATGTCTTGGTCTGTTTCTCTGCGTAAAGTATTGCTTAATTGAGTGATTTTCTGGCGTGCCCACGCCACGCCTAAGCCTGCACGTTGTGGTGTGGGGCTCAGTGGCATACGTACTGACCATGGCAGCGCCGATTGTCGTCCCGTTACTTTTATAGCATTGTCGGGTTGTTGCACAGTTGCGTCGTTTTCGCTGTGAAGCACCGGCACCCTATAATGAATAACAACTGGCTGATTAGCATATAAATCTGGAATGACACTCGGGTAAAACTCTGTATCTCTGACAAAGTCGATATGGATATCTTGCATCACGGGAGTGGTGAGTTTAGTAAAGAGTTTACGCATTTTTTGCTGAACTTGATTTACATCGCCTATGTAAGTGAACGTGCCGCGACCCGCTTGTGCTGCTTGAGTCATAAAGTAGCTGTTGGGCGCAGAGCCAATACCCACCGTGAACAGTCGGCTGTTATTCAGCTCGTTTTCAATAAGACTCATTAATGCATCTTCGTTGCTAACACTGCCATCGGTGATAAAAACGACTTGGCGCAGCGCCGAGTTAGTAGGTGAAGTGCCTTCGTTATTTGTTGCCGTTTTAGTGTGTAAAGCGAGCGTTAAAGCGGAAGCCATTTCGGTACCGCCATCGGCAATTAATCCAGATACCCAGTTTTTAGCGCGCTGAATATTCCCGGCACTGGCTGGCATTGCGTGATCCCATAGGGGTCTTGGTTGGTCATTAAACTCAATAATATTTACCCGATCGTCGGTATGTAACTGGTTTAAGGCGAATGCGACCGCTTGTTTGGCTTGTATGATTGACTCGCCAGCCATAGAGCCTGATGTGTCGAGCAAAAGAATAACGTCTCTTGGCATGCGTTGGTTGTTATGTGGGTCTTGCAACGGAGGTGTCAACATTACAAGGCCGTACCGATACCCACCTTGGGTTTCACTAGCTTGGGTTTCACTAGCTTGGGTTTCACTAAAATGTGCGGCACTGGGTAAATCACTTGCAGCGGGACGCCACGTTAAACTGAAATCCTGATTAGCCGGTTGATCCTTAGTAAAACTGATATAGAAGCGCTTTATTTCATCACTGCTCGTGTCTTCATTTTTTGGCGATATGGTTACCTTGTGGTGCTCACTGACAATATCATTAGCATTGAGTAAAAAGCCGCTGTCTAGATCCACGCTAATACGAATGGGGTTAGTGCTTTCAGCAACAGGTTTTATTTGTTGGCTTAAGGCTGCAGTACTTGAAGCCCAGCCTTGGTCGTTCACATTTGCCACGATACTTTTAGTTTGGGCATTGCGGGTAGTGGGGGAGTAGCGAGGGGTTATCGTCATAGGAAAGCGCAAGCTAAAAGTTTGCTCATCAAAGCCTACGACTTGTTGATATTCAATGGTGATACTCAACGATTCCAGTGGGCCTATATTGGCTATCGCATTGGTGAATAAGTTAGGACGGCGTTGTTCGATTAAACTGGCTTTTCTGCCTTGGCTTTGGGCTTTTTCAAAATGTGCTTTAGCTTGCTCCTTAGGCATGATTTTTCCGCTAATGACTCGCTCACCTATGGTCATGCTGAGATGATCTACCGCAGCATTTTCAGGTAGCGGAAAGGCATAAATACCGTTCACCCAATTCTGACTTGGATTATGAAAACGCTGGGTGACTTGGGTGCGGGCAATCATGCCTGTCACGCTAATTTTTACCTCTGTACTTAATAGAGGACTCAACTGATAACGGCGCTTGTGTTCAAGAACGCCGCTTTCGCTTTGCATATTATTTTGCTCATTTGGTGGCTCGTGGCGGGTATAAAATAGGCTGCCTTGTGCAACATCATTAATGCTGTCAACATATACGTTTTGCGGTATTTGTTTATCTGCGACTACTTGGCGGTATTTGACTGGGCTTTGCTGTTCTTTGTGCATAATGTCTCCATTGCGCTCTGGTTGAATCAAGTACTGGGACGCGGCACTGTGCAATACACCTACTGTGCAAATCACCAGCAATAAACCGCTAAGTTTGAGTAAAAGGGACATTCCTGTTCTCCGTTTGATTTGACTATATTATTGGGTTGCAGCCGTCATGATTGACGTTGATGGGGCGTTACCGATGGAAACCGTTACTTTACGAGCGAAAAATAATCCTTCCAGATCATCTTTTACAGCCAACTCTTGGGTCTCACCAAACGATTCGGTGCGCAGTTGGCTAGAATTGACGTTTTGATTAATAAGATATTTTTTTACACTGATAGCGCGTTGTTGTGAAAGCGCCTGATTGAAATGTGAATTACCTCGTTCATCAGCGTATCCCGCTAATGTAGCGTGTAATTCAGGCGACTGGCGCAGCCACTGGGCGAACAAGTTTAATTGGCGTTGGTAGTGAGGTTCTATTAGATAAGAGCCAGTGCGAAATTGAATGCTGGTTTCAATCGATGACATACTCGTTACATTGTCAATTCCCTTAGTCTCTATTGTCTCTAAGCTAGCCAATTGTGCCATGCTTTGCTGGTGCATCCGACTATTCGCTGACTGCAAGGCGAGTAATTGTTGTTCTTTATTCACTAAGGCAGCTTCTGAACGAGCAAGCGCTTTGTCGTTATTAACATCATTGGCAATAAATAAACCAAATATCGCTCCCACCACTGCGCCGGCGGGGCCAGCGATGGCCGTACCTAATAATGCACCTGAACCAAATCCCAGTGCGTCGTTTTGCGTGTTTTGCTTTTTTAAAGCGGGCGCCGCGCTCGTGTTAGCTAAAGCAAGTGGTGAAATTGCTTGGTTGATAATGAGTGATAGGGTTAACGCGATGGCTGCATATTTCATGGCAAACTCCAAATTGTGTGAACAGTTATTTGTTAGCGCTATTACACAGGGACTTTGGGGCTAATTAGTGGGTGAAAAATGGCAATCTGTGGGGCAATTGTGGCGAAAAAATGGAATTTGCTGTGGTACGTCAAAACTGCCGGTATTTTAGGATATAGTGAGCGCACAAATTCCAATGAGAGTAGTTATGTCCCAACGTATTGCGCTAGTAGAAGATGATCTCGCTATTCGGGAAAATTACGCAGGGGCGCTAAAAAAGCAAGGTTACGACGTTATTTGTTATCCAAATAGGCAACAAGCAGAGCAAGGCTTTGCCCAGCGCCTACCTGACTTAGCGATCATCGATATTGGCCTACAGGATGAAATAGATGGCGGTTTTATGGTATGCCAGCAGTTGCGCAGTTTATCTAAAACGTTGCCAATCATATTTTTCACCGCCCGAGATAACGACTACGACATTATTTGCGGTTTACGAATGGGCGCAGACGATTACTTGACCAAAGATATTAGCCTACCTCACTTACTGGCGCGTATTGCGGCATTGTTTCGCCGAGTGTCTTTGCTGAATCAGCCTCAACTATCCGAAGACGTAATTCAGACAGGTGCGTTGAGTATTGACAGTAAACGCATGACAGTTAGTTGGAAAGAGCAGGGTATAGAACTGACAGTGACCGAGTTTTGGATGCTGCATGCTATTGCTAAATATGCTGGACATGTAAAGAGTCGCCAACAATTGATGGATGAATCTAAGATGGTGGTTGACGACAGTACTATTACCTCTCATATCAAACGTATTCGTAAGAAATTTCAGCAAGCGGATAGCGAATTTGATCGTATCGAAACGGTTTACGGCATGGGTTATCGCTGGAAAAATGGAGTTGAAAAATAATCTACTATGCCCAGCTCATCCAGTCATCCAGTAAATAAATCTCCAATAAGACGACCATTTCGTCTGCGTTTTGGTATCCGCGTAAAGTTACTGGCTCTATCGTTATTTTTATTTGCTATTCCCTGGCTGGGATATAAATTCGTGTGGGAGTTAGAAAGTTACCTGCGCATAGGGCAAGAGCAAACCATGGTCGGTACTGCTCGAGCGGTGGCAACCGCGCTTCACGAACGTCCTTCTTTGTTCGATACGCAAAGTGCTTACTTAACGGATGTGAAACCTGGCACTGACCTTTACGCGCATAAAATTCACGATCCCATTCGTCTGGACGGTAATTTGGATGACTGGCTCGACTATCAACACTTGAGTATTGAGTATGGGCAAGCTCACTTATTGAATTTCGACCATGAATATCAGCCTGATAGTTTTCACTTTAGGCATATGGTCGGGCAGTTCGGTTTGTATTTATACGCCATGTTTGAAGTAACCGACGAGACAGTGCTGTTGCGTAATAGGGATAGTTTACGAGTTGATCGTAATGACTACCTGCAAATAGCGATGACAGCGCCAGACGGAAGCTTCAAACGCTATGTGGTTGCGCCGCAGGAAGCCGGGTGGGTGAATGCTTATTTACTATCGGAGCCGTTGGACTCTATGCGACCAGTGGCGCTAGAAACCCAAATTCAAGGGCGCTGGCTGAATACAGAGCAAGGCTACAATATTGAACTACGTTTTCCACTCGGCATGATGAGCAGTAAAATTGCTTTTGCCATAACCGATGTGGATGATCCCGTTACGCGCAGAATGCGTTATCGCATTGGTACTGCTAATCCGAACAAAGTTGATGCTCTTGGCACCGTGTTGGTGCCATCACCAGAAATAGAAAAAATTATCAAAGGCCTTAAGTATTCCAATGCGCGGGTATGGGTGATTGATAAACATAAACGAGTATTAGCGCGCTCGGGAAGTATCCATAAATCTGTAGGATTGAGCGCGACGGCTTACGCGGCTGAAAACTCAGATGCCACTGAATGGTGGCAAAAAATAGAACGTGATTGGTTACTGCCTATTTACTACCAAATTTTAACTAAGCCTCCAGCAGATTTCATTGATGACTTGCAAGATGCTTATGCGCTGCAGGGCCAAGATATTAATGACGCATTGGCGGGCACCCCTGCTTCGTTGTGGCGTTTAAGTCCAGACAATAAAGCGGTGATACTATCTGCTGCGCACCCTATATATATTGATGAAAAAGTAATGGGTGCGGTGGTTGTTGAGCAAACGACGAATGGTATACGGACCCTGAGAAACCGTGCGCTAGAAAAACTTTTTCATGTGATTTTAGCTGTGATGGGACTGGGCACCTTAGCCTTATTTTTGTTTGCGTCACGTATGTCATTTCGTATTCGTAAGCTAAGAAACCAAACCGAAGCGGCTATCGATAGTAACGGCAAGATAGTGGCAACGATCCCTAATGCCAATGCGCGAGATGAAATTGGCGACTTGGCCACCACGTTTAATATCGTACTGGAGAAATTAGGACAATATAACGCCTATTTACAAAACATGTCGGCACGCTTGTCTCACGAATTACGTACGCCAGTGGCGATTGTTAAATCGTCCCTGGAGAATTTACAGCTTAGTGAGCAAAGCTCAGAAGATGCACAATATATTGATCGGGCGCAACTGGGTATAAAACGCCTGAGTACGATCTTAAACAATATGAGCGAGGCAACTCGCCTAGAACAGGCAATTCAAAGCAGTGAACGTGAAGAGTTTGATATAACTGCGCTGCTAGAAGGGTATGTGGCGGGTTATCGAATGACGTATTCCAGCCATGAATTTACCTTTATTAATCAACATGAAGGCACCATGCTTTCGGGTTCGCCAGACTTGTTTGGACAAATGCTGGATAAAATAATCGCTAATGCGCTGGAATTTAGCCCAATCCATACAGTCATAAAGGTTACCTTCGAGCAAAGTGGCAATCATCATTTGCTCTCGATCGATAATGACGGTCCACCTTTACCACATGATATGCAAGACAAGTTGTTCGACTCAATGGTTTCAGTGCGAAGTGAGCATGGCTCTGCGCAACCCCATCTTGGTCTAGGATTATATATGGCTAAAGTTATTGCCCAGTTCCATGGGGCAGATATTCAAATTGAAAATCGACTAACTGCAGACGGCGAACATCTTGGTGTGCGCGTAACCCTTACCTTCTAGGGGATATCAATTAGCGTTGTTGCTCTGAGTCAAAACAGGATATAACTCTGGGTGTAAAAAAGGTGCCATAGCCAGCACTATCGCGTGAGTATAATTACCTTCTCGGGTCGCATTGCCATTGGTCAGTAAGCCAATTGCTCCCCCTTTTTGTTTGATATTTTGCGTGTTAAAGAGTTTGTCCATTAATGGCCCTAATTCTTGCCCACCAGCCAAAGCCTGATAAACCAATTCAGGAATGGGCATAATCGCGCCACGCCCAATTGATTGACGTTCATGATTCGCTATAACAATATAGGCAAATGTAGCTGGGCCATATTCGAACTTATCCACACCGCCCTCCATTGCTATGTAAAAATCGGCTTCGGCATTTTCCTGACAAAATTTAACTCGGTTGATTGCACCGATACGCGTTTCTTCACTGGTCATGGGTTGTTCTGCCACGTTTGAAGGGGCGTGCATACCGTGACAGACCACATTGCGTTCTGGGTAGAGCATAGCGATAGCATTTTTCGCAGCGTTAACCTTTACAGGGTTTTTTGAGCCCACGATGACATATAATGAGCTGGCTGATTCAGATTTGGTCACAGTACATTCCTTGCAATTTCAGGTCGATGGGGTTTTATTAACGATACGATATTGTTGCGTGTTATAGGCTAAAAAATAGCGAGCAACATTGTGCTAAAACGATTTTTGCATAGCAACCTCTTATTCAATTATGATCTTCAGGTTTCGTGCAATACCCAAGGAAATACAACATTATAAAGCCAAGTTCTGTTGCCGCTAAAACTGATACATTCCTATATTGATTTTTTTTGCTTAACTATTTAAAACAAAAAGTATGATGTAGAGGGTTGGCAACGTATGGTGCAGTGGTATAAAACCTAGTTAATAAGAGCAGCTGTATATATGAAGTTACATCACTTACCAGGCTATATTCAGTCTATTTATTTAGTCGAGTATCCAAACGGCTTGATGCTGCTTGATGGATGTACTCGTGCTGATGTAGATACCCTAAAAGCGTTTATTGTCGATGAGCTGAACCGTCCTTTTACTGATTTAAAAACCGTAATGGTGACTCATATGCATCCTGATCATGCTGGCGCTGCGCATGAATTGCGACGCTTGACTGGGTGTCAAATTGTATCAGCAGATGCACAGCACTCTTGGTACAAAGGGGTCAGTGGATGGTTAATGTACTTAACGGATATTACGTTGGCACGCTGGGTCGCAGGGCGACTGGGGCGTGAACGCAAAAGTTTGTGGTACGCTAAAACACTTAAGCCTGATATAACATTAACCGATGAGCAAGTTATCCCAGGGTTTGACGAATGGTGTGTTTTTGAAACGCCAGGGCATACTGACCGGGACTTATCTATTATGCATATGCCTAGTCGTCGAATGTATGTTGCTGATTTAGTGGTAAAAGTAAAAAAACGCTTTATCCCTCCCTTCCCGGTTTTTTTCCCCGACTTATATGGCCATTCAGTTGAGCGGTTAATTGACATTCAGCCGCATTCTTTGTTGCTCGCCCATGGCGGTGAAGTCCAGCTTAATGATGAAGATTATGCGCATTTACGCTTATGTGTCCCTAAAGGACCACAAACACCCTGGCGATTTGTTAAAGGCAAGGTTAAACGCGCGTTGAAAATTAAAAAAGTAAGATAGTATTTATACGCAAGCCCGGTTTCGAGCTCTTCTAAGGGCA
The DNA here is from genome assembly GCF_011378905.1 of Paraglaciecola sp. 20A4. Lineage (GTDB taxonomy): Bacteria > Pseudomonadota > Gammaproteobacteria > Enterobacterales > Alteromonadaceae > Paraglaciecola. Next base: position 152,524 of record NZ_WTPY01000001.1, read on the forward strand.
ATTTCTTGCTTTTTTGTTTTAACCTAACCAATATCGTTTTGCCGATAAACGTCGAGCGAAAATTTTTTCTCGCATTGCTTTGTGATATACAGCAATCCTAAGTTATGCAGTTAGCCCTCCATCGCTCTATTTGAGGTGCGATAAACGGATATAGTCATAAGAACCTAATAAAAATAATGGTATATTTTAGTTTTCCATGAATTTTACTCATAGGTTAATAGACCAATGCTTGAACGACATCACTTAGCCATTATTTATGCAGTAGATAAATATGGCACCCTAACCGAGGCAGCGAATGCTTTGTATCTCACCCAATCTGCCCTGAGTCATGGCATTAAAAAACTTGAAGCGCATTTGGGGGCACCGGTATGGCAAAAAGATGGTCGTCGATTACGCTTAACGCAGGCGGGGCTGGGCTTGTTAAACTTAGCTAATCGCGTATTACCGCAATTTGAGCACAGTGAGCAGTTGATTAAACAAATTGCTCAAGGGCAACGAGGCTCGCTGCGGATCGGTATGGAGTGTCATCCGTGCTATCAGTGGTTGCTAAAAGTCGTCGCGCCATTTCTTAATCAGTACCCTGATGTGGACGTGGACGTACGTCAAGCCTTTCAGTTTGGTGGTCTCGGGGCTTTACTTGGTTATGATATTGATATGCTAATCACCCCTGACCCATTATTTCAAAAGGGCTTAGAGTACCTTCCCGTATTTAACTATGAACATGTTTTGGTGGTAGCTCAAGAACACACTTTAGCAAAGCAACGTTTTGCTAAGCCACAAGATTTGAATAACGAAGTGCTGATTACTTACCCAGTGGAAGCGAGTCGATTAGATATTTTCAGTCAGTTTTTAACCCCAGCAGGTGCTGGAGTCAAAAGGCATCGAACCATTGAAACGACAGAAATCATGCTGCAAATGGTCAGTGCAGGTCGCGGTGTTTCTGCTTTGCCTAAATGGCTGGTGGAGCAACACCAAAAAGACTTACCAATCGTACCGGTGAGGTTAGGCCAACAGGGTATTTTTAAAGATATTCATGTGGGTTTTAGGGCTGGTGAAGCTAGGCCTGATTACCAGAACGCATTTATTGAAATGGCTAAACAGACCCGTAACTAGTCGTAACGAGCTGTTTATCATTAGTCTCTGTGGGTTAGGCGTAAAATGCACTCAACAATTTGGTCTCTATCGTAAGGCTTGCCCAAATGTTCGTTCATGCCCTGCTGTAAATACTTCTGTTTATCTTGCTCAAGAACATTCGCAGTTAAGGCAACAATAGGCAGATTCTTCATGGCGAGATCTTGGCGAATAACTTTTAACGCGTCTAATCCATTCATAATTGGCATATTGATATCCATTAAAATGATATCAACATGATCCGCCCGCTGTAATTCATCAATACAGTGTTGTCCGTCATTGGCCGGGATCACTGTTGCCCCTTCTTGCGTTAACAGTTCGCAAATAATTTCTTGGTTGATCATGTTATCTTCGGCGACTATTACCACCAAGCCATCTAATGTGGGTTCTAGGATGTTGGTCATGGGGATCGTGTCATTGCCCTCGATAATATGAAACAACTCTTCATTTCGGCAGGGTTTGCTAAGAATACGTTCAACGGTGAAGTGCTGAGTCATACGGGCAATGCTTTTGCCATCGTAAGCAGTTAAAACCAATATTCGACTGGTGATCTTTTTTTCTAAGTGTTGCAAACGAGTCAAGAATGCCAGCCCGCCCATTTGGGGCATCACCCAATCGAGTAATATAACGTCTGGCTGTTGTTCTTCAATTAATGCATCAAGGGCATCATTGGCAAAATGATAGCCGTCAACAGCTGCCCCCATGCTACTAAGTGCGTTTTCGAGCATTGTGAGAGAAATAGGGTTATCGTCAATGACCATAACCCGTTGAGGTTTTGATAATATTTTAGGGGCATCTGGTGCGGTGATAATAAGATTGTTTAACTTCAATTTCACTTGGGCTTTAAAGCAGCTGCCGATACCTAACTGACTACTTACGGTGATTTCCCCTCCCATCAGCTTGCATAATGCTTGGCTAATCGACAGCCCTAATCCACCATTAACATTTTTTTGTTTCCTTAGAGGCTGACCATTATTGAACAGTCTTGATATGTCCTCATTATCGATGCCTGAACCTGTGTCGGTCACCATAAACGTGAGTTGGTATTCGCTGTTAATTGACAGCATAGGCTGGTCTTCCTCAGCACTCATGAGCAGATGAATATGCCCACTATTGGTGTGTTCAATCGCGTTGAGGCACAAATTGAGCATGATTTCACTGAGTCGTCTGCTGTCGCCTATCAGATCGCAATGCACGGTGTGAGGAACAGTAATATTAAATGCTAAACCTTTGTCTTGTGCTTCTTTAGACAGCATCGCGTACAAGCCATCAACGACTTCATGCAGTGAAAATGGGCGCTCGACTAATTGTAACTCACCTGACTCAAGTAGCGCGTAATCTGATAAATCACCCAGTACTGCATTCAAATGTTGAGCAGATGCGTTGATTTTACGTAAGTAATCCTGTTGCTTAAGGGATAGTTCTGTCTGCATACACAGATCAGTCATACCGATAATACCGTTTACTGGCGTACGTATTTGGTGACCTAAAGTGGTCATAAACTGGGTTTTACCCCCTAGCGCTCGTTCTGCGGTTTTTTGGCTATCAAGCAAGGCTGCTTGAGTGCTGCTAAGCGCTTCCTGTTTGTTGGCCAAGTCTTCTGCTTGTTGCAAAAAAAGTTGATGTAATTGCCTATGACGGATCAAACCTGAGCGCAATAAAAAGCTTACAAGCAAGCAACCTAAAATGGCCAGCGTCAAATAAATATAATGAAACCAATCAACAGGTTGTAACTTAGAACTTGGCGGATAAACCCAAAGCTGCCACTGTTGACCAAGAATGTTAAGGGGGACATTTAGGTTTGAAATACCCGACTGCTGAGTTTTATTGATCGGAATATCTGCCAGCATTTTATCATCGGGATAAGCATAGTGGTTGTGCTCATGATCTTCTAAAACATAAGCGTAATTTTCATTATTAAGTTCTTCAGGCAATGCTTGCGTTAGAGACGCAACGCGGTGCGTTGTAATCAAATATGCTCTTTCATTCTGGTTAGCTGAGCGAGCTAAAGGCTGAACAATAACGAATATAGGTAGTTTTCTCTGGCTCATTGGTGAAAGAATAATAGGAGAGACGATTATGTCGTTACCCACCCGTGCTAGGTCTAAAAAAGGGGTAATGTAGTCGCCAGCGGTTGAGCCTGGTAATGACAGACCGATTTCAGGTGAAAAATGAAAGCGGGGGATTTGAATATCATTCGCCTTTGCAACGCTAAGCATATAAATATCGCCAACGTCTTGGGGCTTCGGGTATACCAGCTGAATAAAATTTCTTAACTCAGATTCGGACGGCGTCGTATTGGTACTAAGCGCTTGGGCTAGTTTGCTACTGCGGGAAATCGTTTGTTGCAATGCAATATCGTAGCGGGCAACAAATTGTTGAAGATGATGTTGGGCATGACCAAGTTCTTGGTCACGATAAGCTGACACACCTGTATTAAAAAGTTGGAGTGCAATGATACTTCCAACTAAAAAGGTCAATATAAAAACAGCATTGGCCATTCTACCACTAGCAAGATACTTCATTCCATGTCATCCACTTCAGCGTAAAATAATTCAGCTTCGGGCAGTTCATTTGCCTCGAAATACCGATATTGAACCGTACTCCTCGGATGACTAAATATCAATAATTGTGGCGTAAATTATTCTAACTTCGGGGGATTTTGGTAGAAATAAGGAAAAAGGCAGATATTTCTTTTGAAATATCTGCCATGGATGCGACACCAAGCCAGGACCAGTGAAACTCAGTATCAAACAGGCAGGATCAATTTAATCTAAATGAGAATTATTTACAAGTTTCGGTGGGGATTAATTTAACTATTTTTTGCCTAAGACGAGAATGATATAGAACTGCTTACTCATATGCCTATTATCACCGTCTTATATCAATGCTGCAGTAAAGAGAGGATGCATAAAATCTAAGTGGGAAATTAAATACCCCAGCGCTAACGAATCATCGGCTAGCACTAAGATATAACTAAGAAAAGCCACAAATTGGTTAACGCTATTTGTGGCAAAATTGTGGCAAAAAACGCAGACAATGAGTGTTAAGCGACCAGTAAAATAGTGATTAATCCGATGAGACCACCGAACACACCGCCCCATACGACCAACCAACCTAAGTGCTTTTTGATCATGGCTTGAATGATGTCTTTGACCATTTTTGGGGTCAGTTCGTTTAAGCGTTGCTCGACAATAGACTCTATTTTTTGTTGTACGTCATTCATCACATCGGGCTGTTCAAGTTGATTACTTAACAGGTTTAAAAAATGCTCATCTTGGCTAATACCAATTAATGACTCTTTCATTTTTGCCACGAAAGGTTGTTTCAGTGGAGTAAGCGCTTCAGCCCCGCCAAACATACCCAACATACTGCCAAAAGAAGACGCGTTAATAACCTCTACCAAAGAGTCAAAGGTTGGCTCTAAGTCGACCTTGTCAAGCACCGGCGTTAAGTCCAGTTTAAGTTGTTGGTTGTCGCTGCTCAGGAAACGGGCAATATTTTGCTCAGTGAAAAATTGCGTCATCATCAAATCACGTATTCCGGCTTTAAAATCCTCAAAGCGCAATGGAATTACACCTGAGCCATAAAGTAGCGGAACTCTTTCAAATAACATGTATATGGCGAGCCAGTTTGTGATCGCACCGGACAAGGCGAATATGCCCACAGTGGTAACAATCGAATTTTCTAACACTAGGCCGAGTATCAGTAATATCAAGGCAACAGCATTGGTTAGCATACTTTTATTCAAGTTCACTCCTTATGATAGCGATATATATAGTCGCTAAAGACACAAATTAGGGATAGATCGGCGCTATGCTAACAAGGTGATAGGCCAAGTGACAACAGCTTTTGTTATCGATTTTTCACCTAACACTTATTGCAAGGTTTTACAGTAAGTTACAGCCTGTTTGTTAAGTCTAAATAGCAACTTTTTGTGTAAATAAAAGGCGTTAAACTCTCTTTGAAAGGTCTATATGCGCAAAGTGTGTGGTTAACTAAAATCCATCTTGCCCTCGGCGCTCAAAAGTGTGATGGTTCGCTGACTTTTTCTTTACTTAGTGGTGGGCTTTTTAAGTTTTTCAAAGCAATAAATACAATATTTTATTTAGTCCTAAAAAAGAAAAAGCATTAATAAAAATTGCTCAGTCATTCATAGGGTTGAGTTAAAACGTAAACGAAAGTGATATCCCTTATTCACTAACACCTAGCTAAAGACCTTTATCTGGTCAGAAAATATGCTTTACTCCCAAGGTCTTTAAGACTGCACACGTAAACATTTTACATAGTTGAAATTAGCAGTTAATCTTGCTTTCCAAGCAATACTGTTAAGACAAATTTGTCGCCAAAGAACAGGATGAATCCCATCGACCAAAAAGGTGATTCCCACCTTAGAAGCCTTGAAGTAAAAAAATTGAACAAGCAACATAATCTGAAAACACTGCTCACCTTTATCCTTCCTTCCCTTATTGGCTTATTACTGTTTATGACGCCCATTAGTATTGAAGGTGCCATTACCATACCCATTGCTGTTGCTGCAAAAGTATTGCAAGCCGAAATGGGTTGGAGCATTCAACTTATTATGACAATCATTGTGGTTTTCATGGCCATCGCTTCAAGTATGGTGTCGTTAACTAAACCTAAATTCATACAACAAAGCGCATTTTTAAATGCATTGCTGACGGTCACGTCTTTTTGGTTACTTATGCGGGTGCTTGGTGCTGTGTTTATCGTCTTAACCTACCTTCAAGTGGGACCAACGATTATCACGTCAAGCGATACAGGTGGCTTAGTACTAAATGATTTAATACCTGTGTTGTTTTCAGTGTTTTTATTCGCGGGAATGTTACTGCCACTACTGCTTAATTTTGGGCTTCTCGAATTTTGCGGCACATTAATGACCAAAATTATGCGCCCGATATTTAACTTACCAGGACGAAGTGCAATTGACTGTTTGGCGTCATGGTTAGGGGACGGAAGTGTAGGCATTTTAATGACCACAAAACAATATGAGTCACGATTTTATACTGAGCGAGAAGCCGCGGTCATCGGTACCACTTTTTCGGCGGTTTCCATTACATTTAGTTTAGTGGTGATTACTCAGGTCAAATTAGAACACTTATTTATCCCTTTTTACCTAACGGTCATTTTTGCTGGCGTTGTTGCCGCTATTATTGTGCCAAAACTGCCCCCACTATGTTGGAAGAAAGACCATTATATCGACCAATCACCAAGGCATGCTGATGATGAAAGCGTGCCTAAAGAACACCATGTTTTTTCATGGGGAATTGAGCAGGCACTCACCCGAGCAGCTCAGTCTGGCGGGGTAAAACAGGTATTGGTGGAAGGGCTGAAAAATGTTGTCGATATGATATTCGGCGTGATCCCAGTGGTGATGGCTATTGGTACTATTGCGCTGATACTGGCGGAGCACACGTCTCTTTTTAATTACTTAGGCATGCCATTTATACCGTTACTCGAACTATTACATATCCCAGAAGCAAGCGAGGCGTCAAAAACCATTGTGGTAGGATTTGCCGACATGTTTATTCCATCAATTTTAGCAAGTTCAATTGAGTCTGATCTCACCAGATTTGTTATCGCGACATTGTCTGTTTGTCAGCTGATTTATATGAGTGAAGTAGGCGCATTACTCATAGGCAGCAAAATCCCTGTTAATTTTGCTGAACTATTCGTTATTTTTATCCTTCGCACCCTTGTCACTCTTCCTATTATTGCGCTAGCTGCGCATATCATTTTTTAAGCCTGTTCACAGGCTTAAAAAAATTAAAAGTTGACCCTGCCCCCAGTTTAAAGTTTTAAGTTGACCCTGACCCCAGTTTACCCAGTTTACCATTTTTACTTTTTGGGGACGCTGCCGGCTACGGTCGTCCGATACATTTCCCGGCGCATACCGTGGTAGTCACCCATGGGAAGGTGCAGTGCACAGCGGTTATCCCACATAGCAATAGACCCTTTTTGCCACCTAAAGCGGCAGGTATTAACTGGGTGTTCTATCTGTTGTTTTAGAAAATTGAGTAAGGTGTCGGCCTCATCTTGATGCATTCCTTCAATACCAATACTGTATACGCCGGTTAAGAACAACAGTTTACGACCTGTCACAGGATGACGGCACACCATGGGATGAACATTAATGTTCAATGCTTCTTCACTGGCAATGACTTCCATATTTTCGTACAAGTCGTGAACACCCGCCATACTCGGAGCATAACCTTGGCGAGCGCTATGAGTCACTTGCAGTAACTCGCATACGCGCCGCATCTCTGGTGATAACATTTCATACGCTTGGTAGAGGTTAGCAAACATCGTATCTCCACCATAAGGCGGAATATCGTAACCATATAAAATTGTGTACGAAGGAGGGGCTTCTTGAAACGACCAGTCACTATGCCAAGCCCCACCAAAAACGTAACCGGTAGATTCATCTGCCTCCTTAACAAGCCGCAATACATGCGGGTGGTCTTCTAAACCCGGCACAAATGGGTCTATTCCGTAATCGCCAAAATGTAAGGTGAAGGTTTCTTGATCTTCAATACTCAATTCCTGATCCCTGAAAAATACGACTAAGTGATCAGATAGTGCCTGTTTTATTTCCGCTATTTCGGACGTACTTAACTGCGTAACGTTTACGTTAAAAATTTCTGCACCCAAAGCCCCCGTCAAGGGGCGAACATCAATGTGTTTATATTGAGCCGATGGTCTGTTGGTTGCTGCATTGGGTGCGATAATCATAAGGAATAAGCTCCAGAAAGGTTGTTATAGATGCTTAGTCTTGAACAAAAAATACACAGACGCCAGTGTGGAAATGGCCGAAATTTGACAGTTTCGGACAAGATCGCTAGTTTAACGGCTTCCATTTCACCGTTTACCGTTATAGGGCTGGCTAGTGTGATTGATTGGCAAGGATTAAGAGACACCACTGGTGTATCGATTTTGATAAAAACAGGCTTGGAATTTGGAATGAACTTGTCGGACTGCCTAGTCGGGACCGCCATCGACCCCTCTTCTCTAGACGAGCCATTAGCCAGCATACAGTCGTGGCAAGAATTGACACTAATCCGTAACATCCAAAGATTTCGCGGTACGGATGAAGAACTCGGTCTTATAGTTGCCCGCCACTATAATACCTCGGCTATGGGTGTGCTTGGTCAAGCAATGGCAGCCTGTGAAACTTTGGAACAAGCGCTACAGCTTACTGAACGTTATCGCTGGTTTGGCCTGTCATTCAGTCGCTACGAATTGGCATCGACCGAGCAGGATTTTTGTATTAGAGTCAATGACAGTTATGTTCCAGAAGACTGTCAGCGATTTTGCCAGGAGAGGGGATTAGCTGCTTGTATGTCATTATTTTCCAGCCTTTTACAAGCGCCAGTGTCTGTCAGATCAATCTCGATGAGGTCAACCAGACCCACTAAGGCCTATGATGCATATTTTGGGGCCAATATTTGCTTTGATGCACCCTATAATCAAATTTCTTTCGACACTGAGATACAACAGCGGGCGTTACCACAACCCAATAGAAAAATTCGCTTGGCCAGCGAACGGTATTGTGACGAAGTTCTGGCAAAACACGAGCGTTCACAAACCTTTCTTGGGCGTGTCATCGATTTAATAGAAGAATACGGTTTGTCGATAAATTTTGAGCAAGTAGCTCACAGTTTAAATATTAGCAGTCGCCAACTCAGAAGAAATTTGTCAAAAGAAGGAACGAGCTTTCGGGAGTTATTACTCTCTTCAAAGATGGAAAGAGCTCAATTGTTACTAAAAAGCGGTCTTTCGGTCGAAGAGATAGCTAGACAAGTGGGGTATGCTGAAACAGCTAGTTTCTCCAGAGTGTTTAAAGCGCGTATAGGCGTTAGCCCAAAACGCTTTTTCTAAACATGGTTGTTTCACCTCGTTAAGACGCTTTGAAATGGACCGGACTTTCCATAGCTGATAATTGACTAAAGAGTCTTAGTGTATGACAAAAGAACTGACAGCAAGTCAGTCATAGACCAAAGCATTATTCTCAATAGCTCCTTAAGTATTATACAGCCTATCCGACCGCTTTCACTTAAAGGTGTAGTATCAATGAACACGCATTGCATTGTCTTTTCGTCGATGGACTAATGTGGAAATAGTAAACTGACTTTCTTTTCTTTGCTTGCTATCGCTCTCGAAAGTTGTTTTAAATCAAACTCGTTTAAGGATTTTAATCTAAGCTTACGGTTGTGTACAGAATGATATGCTTAACGTACGTTTACCCTAAATTGCAGAGTTAAACTTGCTCATAATAAGAGGAAATAACATGACTAAATTAATCGGCTTTCTCGGTATTCTCGCCTTTCCACTTTTTATCAGTGCAGCAACTCAGGCCAATGAAAGCGAAATGAAAGAAGCGCGTTTACTGATTAAAGAATTCAGTGAAACGCTTAAAAGTACGTTGTCAGCAGCGATTGAAAAAGGGGGACTGATAAATGCGCTGGGTGTCTGTCATCTAGAGGCTCCAGCTATTTCATCTAATCTTTCAAAGCAGTCAGGTTGGGATGTGCAGCGTACATCATTGAAAGTCAGAAATGCCCATAATAGCCCTGATAATTGGGAGTTAGCCAATCTACAACGCTTCGAGCAACGAAAAGAAGCGGGCGAAGCAGTAGGCAATATCGATACCTTTTCCACGGTGCAAGATAACGGGCAAACTGTTTTTCGCTATATGAAAGCGATACCTACTGGCGGGCTGTGTTTAAATTGTCACGGTAACAGTGTGTCACCCACGTTAAAGGAAAAAATCAATAGTTTGTATCCTTACGATGAAGCATTGGGTTTTAATGTAGGGGATATTCGCGGCGCATTTACGTTGAAAAAGGTGGAGTGATTATATCCTATCGGCCTAAAATCACAGTTAAATACATATGAATATTCATATGTTACTTTAAAACCAGCTCATTCGATCCGGTTTTAAACATTAATTAAAGTGCACACAGATGTCCGAGATAAATAAAGTTGGATCTGTAAAACTGGGGTCAGGGTCAATTTAAAACCAATGAGTTTGGTTTTTTGCACTAATTTCACACAATCGTTGTGAAAGTCTTTTAGCTACACCAGTATGAACGTTTTGGTATATTTGTGCTTGTATTGACTGAATAATGAGAGTCCAATTCTGGCACAGAACCGTCGATAAGATTAAGTCCTGAGTAATTCACATAAAGCTACCCCCAATGGATGAGCGTACCAATTACTAAGGGGAGCTTCGTCGGTTGGATCGCTATTCACTGGGCAAGCAATTTTAGCCTAACCCAGTTTCAAACTTTAATTAGAACGCAAAAAAATTATTTAAAATCAATGTCTTACTCGACAGTGACCGACTTGGCTAAATTCCGAGGTTGATCTACATCTGTGCCTTTGATGATGGCTACGTAGTATGACAGTAGCTGTAATGGCAGGGTGTAAATAATCGGCGCTATCGCCGCGGCGCAATGGGGTACGTTGATTACACGCATGGTTTTATCGCTTTTGAAGTGGGCTTCTTTATCGGCAAACACATACATGATGCCGCCGCGGGCACGCACTTCTTCCACGTTAGATTTTAGCTTTTCGAGTAACTCGTTATTCGGGGCAACCACGATGACGGGCATTTCATCATCAATCAGCGCTAACGGACCATGTTTCAGCTCACCTGACGCATACGCTTCGGCGTGAATATAGGAAATCTCTTTAAGTTTTAAGGCACCTTCCATTGCGATAGGGTATTGGTCGCCACGGCCTAAGAACAAACTGTGTTGCTTGTCTGCGAACTCTTCAGCTAGGTCTTTAATGCCTTGTGTCAGACTTAAGGTTTCCTCTAATTTGCTTGGTAGGCTGTGTAACCCATCAACAATCGCTTTGTGGTCCACGTCGCTCATACCGTTATGCTTACCTAAGGCTAATGTCAGCATTAAGAAGCCGGTGAGCTGAGTGGTGAACGCTTTCGTTGATGCAACGCCAATCTCGGCGCCTGCCAATGTCATAAAAGCAAGGTCGGATTCGCGTACCAATGATGAGCCAGGTACATTACAAATCGCTAAGCTCGAGGTATAACCTAAGCTTTTTGCTAAGCGCAAAGCGGCCAAAGTATCGGCTGTCTCACCCGATTGAGATATGGTAACCAACAAGCTATTTGGGTGAACAAAAGATTTGCGATAACGGAATTCAGACGCAATTTCAACGTTACATGATACGTTGGCATATTGCTCTAACCAATATTTGGCCGTCATGCCTGAGTGATAGCTGGTGCCACACGCGACGATTTGCACGTGCTTAATATTCGCTAGAACTTCATCAGCTCCTTGGCCAAAAATATTCGGGCTGATGTCGTGTTCACCTAAACGGCCTTGTAAGCAGTTACGTACTACTGTCGGTTGCTCATGAATTTCTTTGAGCATGTAGTGGCGATAACCGGCTTTGTCGCCAGCATCGTGCTCGATATCAGATTCGACGATATCGCGTTCGGCGATTTGGCCACTTTGGTCATATACGGTCACGCTGGTGCGTGTCACTTCTGCTACATCGCCTTCTTCAAGATACATAAAACGACGCGTGACGGGTAAGAGTGCCATTTGGTCTGAAGCAATAAAGTTTTCCCCGATACCAAAACCGATAACCAGCGGACTACCAGAGCGTGCAACGATCATGCGATCAGGTTCATGCTTATCAATAATTACTGTGCCGTATGCGCCTTTGAATTTACTCACCGCGGTTTGCACCGCTTGTAATAAATCTGCGCCTTGATCTAATTCATAATGAACTTGATGAGCGATGGATTCAGTGTCCGTGTCAGATGTGAAACCATAGCCTTTAGCTGATAGTTCAGCACGTAAATGTTGGTAGTTTTCAATAATGCCATTATGCACAACGGCGACACGCTCGCTGGAAAAATGTGGATGGGCATTAGCTTCGGTTACCCCACCGTGTGTTGCCCAGCGTGTGTGGGCAATACCCACGCTGCCTTTGACGGGATTATTGTGCAAAGCATCAGCTAATTCTTTAACTTTACCTGTGCGTCGAGTACGGGTTAGATTGCCTTCGGAATCGAGCAAGGCAACACCAGCAGAGTCGTATCCACGGTATTCCAAACGTTTTAGGCCCTCTAGCAATATTTCTACTACGTTACGTTCTGCAATCGCGCCGACTATCCCACACATAGGTTATGCTCCAATTCTTTTAGTTTGTGCGCAAATCACCTTCACGCCCTGTTTTTCAATATGTTTTTTATCGCTGTCAGCGATCAAATCATCAGTAACCAGTATTGATATTGCCAGCCATGGCAATTCAACATTGGGTATTTTACGTTGTAACTTTTCTGATTCAGCCAACACAATTACATCATTAGATACTTCAGCCATCACTTGACTCAATTGAGTCAGTTCATTAAAGGTGGTTGTGCCTTTTTGCAGGTCCAACCCCGCGGCGCCTATAAATGTTTGATCAAAATTGTAGGCGCGTAATACTTGCTCTGCCATTTTTCCTTGAAACGCATGTGACTGTGGATCCCAAGTGCCACCGGTCATTAACACTTTCGGTTCATTCTCGCTTTCTAACAACGAGTTCGCCACATGTAACGAGTTTGTCATAACGACTAAACCAATTTTACTGGCAAGTTCAGGGATTAGCGCAGCTGTTGTGCTACCACTATCAATAATAATACGGTTATGATCTTTGATAAGGGTTGCCGCGACTTTCGCTATAGCAATTTTACGTGCTGAAAGCTTTTCGCTGGAAAGTTCAGACGAGCCTTGAGGTAAGGGCACCGCACCACCAAATTTACGCAGTAGCAAACCATTATTTTCGAGCTCGGTCAGATCTTTACGGATCGTAACTTCAGACGTCGCAAGTAGCTTTGCCAGCTCGTCGACCATGACTTCACGGTGCTCATGTAGGCGGTCGATAATTGCGCGGCGGCGCTGTTGAGTATTTCGTTTTTGCATAATTCGAAATATATATCTTTCAAAACGAAAGATAAAGGGATTATTTTGTCTCTATTAAAACAAATACTTCGTTAGTAGCTAAAGATACCGTATGTGTATGGTATTGGATGTTACGAGGTTACATTACAGCGTGTTTAGGTGAGCGGTTAGTGGAATAAATGCCTTACCAACGTGTTACGCCAGCCTTTATTATGCGAAAGAAATAGTGTTTGCTAAACCGGAAATGAAGAAGGCTCTATTGATACAAGCAGAGCCTTGTTTGTCGTTTGGTTTTTGTTGCTATCAGCAGTGGATTAAGCGTCAATAACCATTAAGGCTTGGTTGGACGTTGCCACCCGCTAATATTACGTTGCTTCGCTCGGGCGATCGCTAATTCTTCATCGGCCACTGTTTTGGTTATCACTGAACCTGCACCAACGGTTGCCTGATTACCAATCTGAACTGGCGCTACTAACGCGCTATTCGAGCCAATAAACGCACCATCACCGATAATTGTTTTCGATTTATTTACACCATCGTAGTTACAGGTAATTGTGCCTGCCCCGATGTTGGCACCAATCCCTACTGTAGCATCGCCTAAGTATGACAAGTGATTAGCTTTAGAGCCTTTACCCAATGTGGTTTTTTTCATTTCAACGAAATTACCGACGCGAGCATTCTCATGCATAATTGTACCCGGACGCAGACGAGCATAAGGCCCTACAGAGCAATTTTCACCCACCACTGCTTGGTCTAACATGCTGTTAGCTTCGATTGTTGCACCATCGGCAATTTCACAGTCTTTTAGAATACAGTTAGGACCTATTGTGACATTAGAACCAATTTTCACCGTGCCTTCGATTACCACATTGACGTCAATGACAATGTCTTGTCCGACAATAATATCACCACGTAAATCAAAACGACGGGGGTCGAGTAAACTGACACCTTGCATCATGAGTTCTTCGGCTTGTTCAAATTGAAAGGCGCGTTCAATGGCTGCAAGTTGCTTACGATTATTAATGCCTTCAACTTCAACTTCACTAGTAGGTTGCGCTGCTTTAATGATTTTGCCTTCATTGGCAGCCATTTCAATCACGTCGGTTAAATAAAATTCACCTTGCGCATTGTTGCTGTTTAAATTAGATAACCAGCGTTTTAAATCTTTACCATTTAATACCATCATACCGGTATTAATCTCATTGATCTGACGCTGAGCATCACTGGCGTCTTTATGTTCAACGATCGCCGTCACTTGTTCGCCTTGACGAATAATACGGCCCATACCAGTCGGGTCAGAAACGTTAACCGTCAGCAGTGCGACATCGGCCTGGGCTTTCGTTTGTAATAAATTATGCAGAGTATTTGCCTTTATAAGCGGCGCGTCTCCGACCAAGATAAGTACATCTTCGTTATCATTGATATAGGGTACTGCTTGTTGCACCGCGTGGCCGGTCCCTAGTTGCTCTGCTTGTAAACACCAGTTTAGCGCGTTGTGCCCAAGGGCAGATTGTAATTGCTCAGCCTGATGGCCATAGACCAAGTTGATAGAATTAGCACCCAACTGATTTACTGTATCAATAATTCGTTGAACCATTGGCTTGGCACCAATTGGATGTAAAACTTTAGGCATTGAAGACTTCATACGCGTCCCTTTGCCTGCTGCGAGTATTACCACTGAAAATGACATGAAGTATCCTGAATCTAATGAAGTGGGGGGTATTTTACTGATGCGGGGAAAAACTACCAGTGCTCGATCTTTTATCATGTAAACGACGTAAAATAATTTATTATTGGATGCAATCAAACAATAATTTTGCAACCAAAGTACAATGTCTTAATCTTGGTCGCTTGCTTATAATAGAGTTATTAAGGTAAATTTACCGACCTAACCGTTTTATCAGCAGATTATGTGGCGAACAATATGTAAAACTTAGTATATATATTGTTTTTCATGAAATAATTTAGTTAAAAAAAGGTCTTTGGTTTAACGTGAGCAATAAATTAGTGATACTAGGGTTAATGAATAACTGGGTGCACTAATAAGCAGTTAAGCCTTTTTTCAGTTTATTTTATACAGGGTAGTTTGTGAATATTTTTCGGACCTTACATCGCAGTATCTTACTGCTCTTCGTCGTTGTCGCGGTATCCATAGTCACTTTGGTACACTTTAGCGTATCTAAAATCGTTGCAGAGCAAAGTCGTGCTCAGCAACAGTCTCACTCTCCTGCATTAGAGCTTATTGTTCAGCAATTGATGAAACCACTACACATTTCTGAAACGCTGGTAAAAGCAAAAGAATTACAAGATTTAATGGGAGCGCCGTCTATTGATGAACAGGCCGTTTTCGACAGTCTTAAACGATTGCAGCGTGAATTTGGTATGAATTTTTTTATTGCTAGCGAAAAGAGTCGACGGCAGTATTATTCTGATGGCACCACGACAGAGCTATTAGAAGGTAACGTTAGTTGGTATTTCAAATACAAAGATTCAGCACAGAATGAAATCGCCGATATCGGTAAATGGGAAGACACCCACTTCTATATTGATTTAAAAGTGTTTGACGAGAACCAACATTTTCTTGGTTTTTTCGGTGTGGGCAAAAGCCTGCGTAGTTTTTTAGATATTTTTGCGCGTTATAAAGAAACCTATGGTTACGACTTTATTTTTGCCGATCAAGACAGAAATATTACCTTGTCATCGGATCCCAAATTGGTCGCCGCGAATTCAGAGTTTACTAATTTAACCAATTTACCATGGTTCAAAGACTTGTCAGAGGAAGAGCAGCAGGGCTCGTTAAATAACCTATTGGTGAAAATCAACGGTTATGATTTTTTGATCGCAGAATTGAACATTCAACCGTTTGACTGGACGTTATATTTGATGACGCCCCTTGAATCTCGTCAAACTGAGATTAGCCGTGGCTTTATTTTTAGCATTGTCACCTTGTTAGTGCTTATTTTTGGCTTGTTTTTGATTATTTACAATTTATTGTATTACTTCAAAAAAGACATGCAAAAAACGCGTCAGATTGACGTGTTAACAGAACTGCCTAACCGCGCAAGTATGTCGCTTATGTTTGATGGTTTTATGTATGAAAAATCATCTGTGAGCTTGGTGTTAATTAACCTAGACAATTTTAAATCAATCAATGAAACACATGGGCGCAAAGCGGGTGATATCGTTTTACGCCAGATTGCTTCAATGTTGCAATTAGAGTTAAGAAAGCAAGATATACTTGGGCGTTGGGGCGGCGAGGAATTTTTATTATTATTACCGAACACTGGACCTCATGAAGCGGTTGATGTGGCAGAAACGGTGCGTAATCGCCTAGCCAATATGACGATTACCACAGGCAGTATGTCCATTCAAATGACTGCGAGCTTTGGTGTTTCGTTTACTGCTATTCCGCGGACCATTAATGAAGTGATTGCGGCTGCGGATGACGCGCTTTTTGCCGCTAAGCGTGAAGGACGAAATGTGGTGCGTTTACAGCTTATCGCCGAGCATTAAATCAAGCCCTATAAGCACTTAAAGGGCAGGTTTAATTTTTAACCTGCGCCTTTCGACGATTCCAGTGGCTAACACCACGCCAGTTATAACCAAAACCACTCCAGCCCACATTAACGTCGTGAACGTTTCATCTAATAAAACAATTCCCCACATAATGCCAAATGCTGGGATCAAGTATGCAACCATTAAAGCATTGCTTGGCCCTACATTGGCGATTAAACGAAAATATAATAAATAGGCTAAGGCAGTACATAAACTCCCCAAGGCAATGGCATCGATCCAGCTGCTGGACGAGGGTACAGAAGTGGGCATAAACCAAATATTCAAAGGCAGTAAACATAAAGTCGCAGCAAATAAACTACCAGCGGCCAATGCCATCGGGCTTACATCACTTAAATACTGCTTGGTAAAGCAGCCTGCGTAGCCATACAAGGCCGTGGCACCAAGCGTGGCAAGTGTGGGCAATACGGCGAGCGCGTTGAATGCAGCCGCTTGAGCCGCACTAAGTATGGCAACCCCCAAAAAGCCAATAACTAAGCCCAGAACGGCAAATCCGGATATGCGCTGCTTTAACCATAATAGGCCGATAAGTGCACCGAACATAGGGGCAGTGGCATTCATAACAGAAGCGTACCCTGCACCAATGTGCAATAGGCTATAACTGAAAAGACAAAAGGGGATAGCAGTGTTGGTTAGCCCGACGACAAGGATCCCTCGCCAATGTTTGCTTATTTGGGTTAAAGCAACGCGATTGCAGATAAAGGGTAGCAAGATAAGACAGGCCACGCCTGCACGCATAGTGATTAGGCTAATTGGCCCAAACTCAGGCGTTGCAGTTCGAGTGAAAATAAAAGCCGCACCCCAGATACCCGCAAGAAAAATGAGCTCAACAAAATGACGCGCTTGCATAAATGTTCCTTATTTCTCTTATTTTGCTTGATGAGCACTAAATAGTGAGTTTTCCAATTGCAGTAAATAGGCTTTGCGTTTCAAACCGCCGGCGTATCCGGTAAGGGTGCCGTTAGCGCCGATTACTCTATGACAAGGAACGATAATTGATATGGGATTTCTACCATTAGCACTGCCAACTGCTCGGACTGCTTTAGGGTTGTCTAAGCGCTTAGCAATATCGCCATAACTGCAGGTTTGCCCATAGGGAATATCGCGTAGCAACTGCCAAACTTTACGCTGAAATACCGTTCCTTTGGCGGCTAGGGGTAAGTCGAATACTTCGCGTTCGTTGTTAAAGTATTCGATGAGTTGTTGCTTGGCCTTGCGCAATAAAGGGTGACTACTTGGCGGTTGATCTTGTTGCTCAACGTAAGTAATTGCGCTGATGCCTAAATCATTTGCCGTTATTTTTAATAGCCCCGTAGCGGTCGATAAATAGTCATATGATTGATTACAATCTGCGGGGGTTGTCATCAGGCAAGACTCCATAAGGTAAACGTTAAATAGCTGCGCCAAGGACAGGCTTTATCGGCTTCAATACTATGTAATAGCAATTGTTTTTTAATCACTAAATCGCTGTTTAACCAAATGTCGGCCTGAGATTGTCCTCGCAAATTAGCATAAGCTACTGTCCACGGACCAATACCTTTTAGTGATAGCCAATCATCAGGAGGCGCATCAGGTTGTTGCTGATAAAATGCGGCAAATCGACGAAGGGTTTCTCGGCGGCTATTTGGCATACCCAAAAAGCTAAGATCGCAATTAGCGACGGCTTCGGCAGTAGGAAAATAACGACTGATTAGCGGGCTTTTATCCCGGGTATTAGGAATAGGTTGACCGAGCTCTGACACCAGTTTTGCTGCCAGGTTAATGGCCGCTGTAACGGAGATTTGTTGCCCTAAAATAGCTCGGCAGCCTGCTTCAAAGGTATCCCAAATACCAGGGATCCGTATCCCGGGAGTGGTATGCTCTTTACGCAAGCCACTTTGCATAAGCTGCTTATCTATGGTCACGCTATCGGCATCTAAATCCAAAATTCGCCGTATATTATGCAACGCAGGCTTGAGTTGGTACAAATTATCTAGACGCAAGGTCACGATAAAGCGATGCTTATGAGCTTGATGTTGTGCGTGAAAATATCCATGACTGCCATTGAGTACTACACTGCGAGAATAGCTGGTGTCATCCACCCATTCGCAATCTTTTATTGCCCGACGAGCCAGAAAATCGCGCAATTGGGGCCAATTGTAAGGTGGCCGATAAGCAAGTGGAATAACAATGGGTTGCAATAAATCAGCAGGTTTTATACGCAATTCCCTCGGTGTGCGACGCATTACACGTTGCATGTTGTATTGTAAACGTCTGGTGTCACTGAACCCCGCAGCGTCGGCAACATGATCAACCGGAAGTTGTGTGTGCTGGAGTAGCTGCTTGGCAAACAATATTTGTTCATATAGCTGATATTGCTTCGGGCTGAGCCCGATATGGCGTATAAATAATTGGCGCATGTAGCGATCGCTTATTCCGAGTTTTGCAGCAATTTGGCTCATATTGAGATGCAGGTTTTCGCTGAGCAATCCCATGGCGCGGGTTACTGTGGTATCGACACCATTCCATGCATGTGAATGAGGTGCACTATCAGGCCGACAACGTAAGCAGGGACGATACCCAGCAAGCATTGCCTGTTGTGCTAATGTGAAGTACTCGACATTTTCTTCTAACGGAAGTTTGGCCGGGCAAATGGGACGACAAAATATTCCGGTTGATTTGACCGCAATAAAAAAACGCCCATCGAACCGCGGATCTCGGGATAATCTAGCTTGTTGAAAATGTTGTGTCGTAAGCATGAGTGAACCGAATGTGTTAAGTCATGGACTAATAATAATCCGCTGAGCCATTATTATGCGTTCAAAGCGGAACTCAAAGCAAAATAGTCGCTCACATAGGGGGGCGCAATTGCTTGTTGAATTCTTAGGCTAATACAGCTGATAATACGCGGCCATTTTACCTTTAGTCAGTAAAAGGAAGTTACTATGTTTTTTATCGCCATTTTGGAGCTAACCATTTCACGTGTTTAAATATTTTTTATTGCTGAGTATGGTTTTTTCTAGCCTTATTTCTTCACAAGCGTGGGGCGAAGAGTGGCTTGATGACTTTGCAAAACGCGTGAAGGGCAAGACAGCAAAGCAACGAGTACCTGGATATTTGTTTGCTTTGATTGAAGAGGGTAAACCAGCAAAAATGGTGGTGTCGGGCAAAACAGCGAGTAACGGCTCGGCTATCACGCCTGATACCGTGTTTCGTTTAGCCTCAGTATCTAAAACGTTTACTTCTATCTTAATGGCGAAGATGGTCGAAGAAAACAAGCTTAGTTGGCAAACCCCAGTGACAAATATGACCAATGAGTTTACGTTTGAGAACACTAAAAATCTGCAGTTAGCCCATGTGATTGGTCAATCTAGTGGCTTTTCACCGAATGCCTATGACAACCTAATTGAAGCTAATTATCCGGTAAAACGTGTGCTAAACATGTTAACTGCGCTAAAGCCTTTGTGTACACCCGGTGAATGTTACACCTACCAAAATACACTGTTTGGTGTGATAGAAGAATATTTTGAAGAAAACAATACGACTTACCGACAACAATTAGAAGATGAAGTGTTGCTACCGCTTAATATGAAAGGCTCAAGTGTAGGACGAAAAGGGCTGGAGGCCTCTTCCTCTTGGGCTAAGCCACACGTCGCAATTGCCAAAAATAAGTGGCGCAGTGTAGCGGTCAGTGATGATTATTACCGTTATTCACCGGCGGCCGGTGTTAATGCTAATGGTGCTGATATGGTTAAGTGGGTAGGCGCATTATTAGGTGAAAAACCGAATATTATTGGACCGCAAATTATTGATCAGGTCACGCAGCCCAGAGTAAAAACTAAGCGCGAGATGCATCGCCGTCTATGGAAACGTTATTTAAAAGATGCACATTATGGACTGGGTTGGCGTGTATACGATTTCGATGGTCATAAGTTAAATTATCATGGTGGGTGGGTTAAAGGTTATCGAGCTGTGGTGTCTTTTGCGCCGGATCAAAAAGTTGGATATTTTATGCTGATGAATGCTGAGTCGAATCTTATTAATGATTTTACCGCCGACTTTTGGGCCAGTTATTTTGAACAATACGATGAGAAGCAAAAATTACTCAGCGGTAGCGTTAAACCATAATAACTGCGATTTAACGGATATATATTGCTCAACAATAAAAAAACCCAGTTTAACGATATAAACTGGGTTTTTTGTTATTTGTTGATCAACTCTTAATTGGTTTTTAAGTAGGTATAACCTTTTAAGCAGTCTTCGTAAAAGTCGGTCCACTTCACCGCTTCTCTTGGTTTCATTTCACCACTTGAAATATGTTGATCGATCATTCGCTTCATAGATTGTGCCATGGCATCAGGATTGTATTGCATGATAGACAACACATCTTGCACCGAAGAACCTTTAACAACCTCTTCGATGTAGAAATCTTCAGGATCATCATCATCACCAAAAATGTGAACTTCGTTAAGACGTCCAAAAAGGTTGTGCATGTCGCCCATAACATCTTGGTAAGCGCCTGTTAAAAACAAACCTAAATAATAGTCTTCACCCTTTTTAAGCGGTGGCATCGGCAGCACATCAGAAATGCCATGCTCTACAACGAATTGATCAAGTTTGCCGTCACTGTCACAGGTTATGTCCACTAGGGAACAGTTTACTGTGGGCTCTTCATTCATCCGCGAAATCGGTACCACGGGCAATACTTGATCGATAGCCCACGTATCAGCAGCGGATTGAAACACTGAAAAATTACATAGGTATTGTGACGATAAATTATAATCGAGTTCTTGCAGTTCTTCTGGCACAAAGTCAGCATCTTTTAAGCGATGCTGTAATTTCACCATAATCTGCCAGTATAGCGTTTCAATTTTAGCTAATTCTTCTAGGGTTATAACACGCAATTTGAATGCACCAATGGCTTGTTCTTTCCATTGTGAGGCGTCGTTAAAAATTTCTTGCAAATTATCTTGAGTATCAACGCTTTCCGCCAATTCACGGATATTACCTAATAGAATATGATCTGTGGGCAGTTTATCTGTGGGTAACTCGGCACTATTAGCGCGGATTTCACCGACGACTTGGGCAACGACGCAACTGTGATGAGCCGTAATTGCGCGGCCACTTTCGCTCACTAGGGTAGGGTGAGGGACATTCTCTAAATCACACACTTCACGCATGCCATAAACGACATCGGCGACGTATTCATCCATGGTGTAATTGCGAGATGAGTCGTTAGTTGATTTACTACCGTCATAATCGATACCTAAACCACCGCCCACATCAACGTATTCTAATTTGAAGCCCATACGATGTAATTCGGCGTAGATACGCCCGCCTTCACTAATGGCTTCTTTTACTGCTCGGATATCAGTTAACTGACTACCGATATGGAAATGTAGTAACTTTAGGCAGTCACCCATACCTTCACTTTCTAGGTAGCGAGCAGCGCAAATCATTTCGCTGGTGGTCAACCCAAATTTAGCGCGATCACCGCCTGAACTTTCCCATTTACCACGGCCTTTAACCGTCATTTTAGAACGTAGTCCAATGATGGGCATAACATCTAGCTGCTTGGCTGCATTGACCAGTAAACTCAACTCTGAGTATTTCTCGATAACGACGATCATTTCGCGACCCAATTTACGGCCAAGCAGTGCTAAGCGCATAAATTCGGCGTCTTTGTAGCCATTTAAAATAGTCAGCGAATTAATGTTGGTATTGTATGCCATCACAGTAATAAGCTCAGCCTTAGAGCCTGCTTCTAAGCCGTAATTGAAGGGAGCGCCTGCGTCGACAATCTCTTCAACGACTTCACGCATCTGATTAACTTTAACCGGATAAACACCCATGTATTTACCCTTGTACTGGGCTTCTTCAATGGTATTAATAAAGGTCTTATTAAGTGCCGCAACTTGTGAACGCAATATATCGTGAAAGCGCACAACAACTGGAAATTGAATACCCTCTTGTTTAATCTCGTCGATGACAGATTGAAAGTCGATACGCATATTTTTATTTGCGAGATCAGGGGTAATATGTAAATTACCGTTAGCGCCGATTTCGAAGTAACCTGCACCCCAACGCTTCACGCCGTATACGCGTTCTGCGTCATCGATTGTCCAATCAGTTTGTTCTGCCATTACTTTAAATACCTAATTGCGGGACCGTAAAGTCGCGCATTATAGTGAACAAATATCTTCAGCGCTATGGTGGCGAAGATAGTTTAGTGAAATCTTTAATTGTAGAATAACCGTCCAGCCACAGGATGTTATTAGCCGTTACAAAAAGATATAAGCGTTCTTACAAACCTTTCCCTTTTGTACTGGTAGCTTAAACTACCGGTCTAGGATCTCGATGAGCATATCGTATCAGCGAAATACATTAAACCATTCCAACATTATTGGATTAATAAGGATGGCGCGAATGTTGCTGGGTTAAGTAGAATATTTATTTATTTCTATCCCTATACACGCGATTATAAGCGCAAGTTTGAAAACTGACTCGCTGCTAATTATCTAGATAAAACATCCATGAAGAACAAACATTACTTGACGAAACACCTGCGCTGGTACAGGTTGTTACTCGTGAACAAATCCTATTACAACGGAGCCTCTCGGTACGCTTATGCATGATAACAACAGCACGACTCCATCGGTCGATGACCCTGAACATATATTAGAATTACGCCACCTAACCATTGACGATTATGCAGATGTAAAAGAGTTAATGGACATCGTATATGCGCAAGTCGGCGGCGCTTGGCCTCTGAAAAATTTTCAATCACAGTTGAATGTTTTTCCCGAAGGACAAATCTGTATTGAAGATAAAGGCAAAGTCGTAGCAGCCGCTATTTCGGTGATCATTGACTATGATAAATTTGGTGATAAGCACACCTACGACGATATAACGGGTGATGCGTATATGTCGACGCACGATCCCAAAGGAGATGTATTATACGGGATCGATTTATTTGTATCTCCTGAATACCGTGGACTGCGTTTGGGGCGTCGTTTATACCAAGCCCGTAAAGATGTATGTCGGAACCTAAATTTGAAATCGATTGTGGCCGGTGGACGTATTCCAAATTACGCCAAGCATGCCGCACAGATGTCACCTTATGAATATGTCGAGTTAGTCAAATCCAAAGACTTACATGATCCTATTTTGACCTTTCAGTTATCTAATGGCTTTGAAGTAAAGCAATTGCTCAAAGCTTACTTTCCTGAAGATAGAGCATCTCGGGGTTATGCTACTCTTTTGCAATGGCACAACATATATTACGACGCTGAAGAGCCAGGCGCATTGGCTAGCCAGCGCAATTCGGCGCGGATCGGGTGTATTCAGTGGCAGATGCGTTACTTCAACGATATTCCTGAATTACTTCAACAGGTCGAATACTTTGTTGATGCGTTGTCAGACTATAAATGTGATGTGGCACTTTTCCCTGAGTTTTTTAATGCGCCTTTAATGGGTATTAAACAGGCTGATACTTCGATAGATGCCATTTGGAATTTGGCCACTTATACCGATGAAATACTGACAGAAATTTCGCGTTTAGCGGTGTCTTACAACATTAATGTCATTGCTGGTTCAGTGCCTGTTATCGAAGATGATGAATTGTATAACGTGAGTTATTTTTGTCACCGAGACGGACGAGTAGAAAGCCAATATAAATTGCATCTTACACCTCATGAAAAGAAAGATTGGATCATGCAAGGGGGCAATAAGTTACAAGCCTTTGACACCGATTTTGGTAAGGTTGGTATTTTAATTTGCTATGATGTTGAGTTTCCTGAGTTGGGTAGATTACTTGCCGAGCAAGATGTTCAGATCCTGTTTGTTCCCTTCTGGACTGATACCAAAAATGGTTATTTACGGGTTCGTAGATGTTCGCAAGCAAGAGCTATCGAAAACGAATGTTATGTGGCAATTGCGGGTAGTGTGGGTAACTTACCTAAGGTCGATAATGTTGATATTCAATATGGTCAGACAGCTGTATTTTCGCCCTCTGATTTCTCATTTCCTCATGATGCGATTGTGTCTGAAACAACCCCGAATACTGAGATGACACTGATAGTGGACCTTGATTTCGATAAACTGAAACAGCTCAAAAATGAAGGTTCAGTACGAAACTATCTTGATCGTAGAAGGGATCTTTATGAAGTAAAATGGAAGGGTGAAAAGTAAGTGAGTATTTACTCTCCGATTTAACACTATAGTCAGCACAGCGAGCTAATACTCTTTGTGCTGGCTATCAAATCAATTATATCGTTAACTATTGTTGTACAATAAATATCAATGTTAGTGAGTACTAACAAAAAGTTTTGTTAACCTTCGTACTGAAATACTTCTTCAATAGATTGACCAAATACTTCAGCAATTTTGAAGGCTACTTCAAGGGTTGGTGAATACTTACTTTTTTCAATAGCCATAATTGTTTGTCGTGTTACACCGACTAATTCTGCTAACTCTTTTTGCGTCATTTCATCAGCAAAAAATCGTAACTCTCGAACTTTATTTTTGATGGGTACATTTGCCACACTAGGCACCTTTTCTATAAAAAAATAATTGACTCGCACAACGTGCCAACTCGGAAATAATAAAACCGAACAGTAAAATATGGGCCGTCAAAAGTGGAAATTCGTGGATGACTTTTGATGTGTCAGTTGGGGATAAAAATTCGTTCAATAGCATGCGTCCTAAGAATATCATTACACCTAAAATTAAAACGGTATAGCCAAAGCTATTCGCTTTTAATTGATAAAGTTTATCACGCTCATCTGCTTTTTGTTTAGCGTCATCGGGATTGAAAATTGCGATGATAATATGAAAGCAAGCTCGTCTATTATCATCATGATTACGGATTTTAAAAGTAACTCATCGGTAAATTTCTATGCCTCATTGACAGGCTGGTCAGCCAAACTTTGTAGACTTATAAAATACTAACTAAAGATAAATATAGTGGAAACTAATGACACTCGAATGCTTTTTCTTTAAACGACTTACAATTCCGATCTCATAAATTAATAAAGAAGAAATATAGAATACAATGGAATATAAGTTAAGTGTATTTAACTTGGTGTTTATTATTTTCATCTCTGTGTTTACTATTTAAATCACTTGGTTGACTTTATTCACCGATGTCTTCATTCCATAATTCTGGCTTATCGCGAATAAAACCATTCATAAGTGAGATGCAGGCTTGGCTGTGGATAACCTCTATGGCTACACCTCGTTCGTTCAATAGCGCTTCTTCTCCTTGGAATGTTTGATTTTCGCCAATAACGAGTTTGGGAATACCATAGAGTAATATTGTACCACTGCACATGCTACAAGGTGACAATGTAGTATATAAGGTTGATGCCTTATATACGCTGGCTGGTTGGCGACCTGCATTATTGAGTGCATCCATTTCGCCGTGTAGAATAGGGCTGCCACTTTGCACACGTCTATTGTGACCCCTACCTATAATTTCATCTTTGTAAACCAATACCGAACCAATGGGGATACCCCCTTCTTCGAGTCCTAGTTTCGCTTCATCGATGGCAGCTTGCATAAATTTGTCCATCATACAGTCCTCATTATTTTGCCTAGCAGGTGAGAATATTATCGCTTAATAAGCAGTAAGCTCACAACTATGTTTGATAGATTTATTTAGCCGTAACTATTGGTTAATGTACGTTATTCAACTTTTACCTAGGCATTATCGAAATTCGTTTTCAGAGTCAGAGTGTATAGATATTATGCTAGTATCTTCGCTGAGCTTGATTCCTTAATTTCGGTTATATTACAGCTCTATATTTAGCGATAATGGGTAGCTTTATTTTACCGCCAGCGATCACTAAATTATGGTTTAAAAAAAGTGTCATGGACTGTCGTTATCATTGATTAAAATACAGGAGAACAGAATGACATTATTGGTTGATACTCACTCGCATACCGTTGCCAGTACACATGCTTACAGCACCGTACAAGAGTATGTTGTCCAAGCAAAACTCAAGGGTATGCAGATGTTTTCATTGACTGAGCACGGACCCACCATGCCAGATTCTCCTCACCCATGGCATTTTGGGAATCGTCATGTGTTACCTCGGGTAGTCGACGGCATCGCTATACTACGTGCAATTGAGGCCAATATTATGCCCGCGGACGGCGGTCATGATATACCCAATGGTCTTCATCCTTTTCTAGATTTTGCTATCGCAAGTTTTCATGAGCCGGTTTTTGCTCCGGCCAGTAAAGCACAGAATACCAAGGCCATGATAGCGACCATCGAAACAGGAGACATTCAGATCATCGGCCATCCAGGTAATCCAAATTTTCCTATCGATATTGCAGAGGTCGTTCGAGCAGCAAAAGACAATAATGTCGTATTAGAAGTGAACAACAGCTCGTTCAAAGGATCTCGTTCGGGGAGTGGGCCACATTGTAAAAAGGTACTTGAGATAACCGATCAGCTTGACTGGAAGCTTGTTTTTTCCAGCGATGCTCATGTTGCTTACGACGTGGGAAATGACGCGTTAAGTATGGCCTGTGCGAACGAAGTGGGTTTTCCGATGCACCGTATTGTTAACAGAGATGCCCACAGTTTTACGACTTTTTTAGCGCAACACAATAAGCCTGTGGCAGTGGAACTCAAGGATTGGTTGAAAGCACTGTAACGTCAGATATCTATTTGAAAAACAAAAGACCGAAAGGTCAGCTAAGGCGCTGACCTTATCCACAACACTTTTTAAATTTATTGCCACTTCCGCACACGCACGGATCATTGCGGTTAGGCGTTTTTTCAAAAGTTTGTGTACCAGGTAAGCTTAATAATGTATCAAGCTGTATGGTATTTTCTGGTTTGGCCGAGTCGACAATTATCTCGCCGTAAAAATTGTGTTGTTTGAGTAGCGCCTCAAGTTCGAGCTGCCTTTCCTGGGTTTTCACGCTTAATATCAGTGGGGCATTTTTACTGCCTAACTTGGTTTTACGTTGAGTGTTGTAACCGAAGTGTTGATACTTCTCCCGCGGATCTATGCGGCCTTTAAAGAAAAGTTTTGACATTTTTGTTCCTGCAAACGTTGAAAAAATGGGCGCAGATACTAGCAGCCTTTTCTCTCAGTCCCTATCAATTCTTAATTTATTACTAGGTAAGCTGATTTACCGCGCTCAGGTATTGCCCTTAAAGGTATAAAAAACTACACCTAGGTATTTTGTTGGTTGTTTATTAGGCCGTGGTATTACTGTCTAATCCGCGACATTAGAGACCGACTCATACTTGTTCAAGGATCCACCATGTTAACCATTGCTAAAACCGCCGCTGTTATTGTTATTTCTTGCTGCGTATTTTCGCTAGCAGCACGTGCTGACGTAAATGAAGATTTGCAAAATATTTGTACGATAGTTAAAGCGGATGATAAAGGCGAATTGCGCAAAAAAATGAAAAAGGTTGAGAGTGACTATCGCTTGAAATTACAGGATTACTACACGGGTATTAGCTGTGACGGTGAAAGTCTAATTCGTATCGCATTTTTGAATAATGCACTCGAAACGGGGGAGTTAATGATAAAGAAAATGCCAAAAAGCTTACTCAATACACCTGAGAAAGATGGCAAGACCTTACGCGCTTGGGTATCAGAGCGTCAGCTTATGTCATCACCTATTGCTACTGTATTAAACGAGCGGATCTAGATCCTTTATCGACGTCTTCCACGATGCTAGTGTCATCATTAAAACATGGTTTATTAACGTTTCACCCAGTAATTGTTCATTTAAATTACTGGGTTTATTATGTTTAGATCTCACGAAGCCTTTAAATTAATAGCAGCCAAGCTTATTCAACTGGTTCAACTGGCGTGGTGACAACAACCGGTTCTAAAAATATCTGCACATAAGATGCATATATGCTGATCATAATTACCGGTAGCACAATCAGTAGCCCCAATCCCAGCGTAAACATTCCAAATAACAACATAGGGATTAAAATTAGGCCATACCAAAAGAAAGGTAATGTGTTTATAAAACAGCCCACAAAGCTTAATCTCAGCGCGGCAAAGATAGACAAATCATGTCTAATAATTAGAACCGGTGCAAACCATAAGCCCATCATCAACGGAATAAGTAACAGGCTAGCTATCAAGATAGATA
Organism: Paraglaciecola sp. 20A4; assembly: GCF_011378905.1. GTDB lineage: Bacteria > Pseudomonadota > Gammaproteobacteria > Enterobacterales > Alteromonadaceae > Paraglaciecola. The sequence continues at coordinate 181,284 of NZ_WTPY01000001.1, forward strand.
CTAATAGACCCTTTATATCTATATCAGCGGGTATAGTCTCTAGGTTGCCACTAAGCATCGCTGGGTACATATCGCCCAGTGCTAGCCACATTATACCACCTGAAACGACCATACTGACAACGCCTAACCCGACTAACTTCGCTACATTGTGTTTAAAGCCTGCAAACATGTACTGACTAGTGAATGCCCCTCCCTGATGTGCTTCGTAACAGCCCAACATCAATCCCGCGATAAAAACATAGTTTACTAAACCACTTAAAATTTGTCCGACAACGGGAATAAATGACATCAATAACGAAAACGCAAACCAAATAAGCATGCACGTTACCCATGGTGCAGGAGCGCGTTTAAATTGTTGTTTGCCTTCTCTGAGCCAAGTGATGACATCGCGGGTTTTACAGACTTTCGGGAATACTAGGCGATAGGCGCCGCCATCAGGCGATGCAGGAGAGTAGGGAGACGACGGCATACGGAACTTCACTCGTAGTTGTTTTCGAAAATAGAATGATTAGATATGTATCCTGACAAAGTGAATAGGCAAGAACAAGAAATAACCACGCTTAATGTTGTAACTCAGTGTTGCCAATGTCCCACATTTACATACAGTTGGCATTATGTTTTTAGTTAAATATCATTAATTTCAAATGGTTATACTTTGGCATGATAATCGCATTAACTTAATCAAAGGTTATTATCAAACTAAATAATTTTCCAAATGGGGTTTTGATGGTCTATTTGGATAAAATATTCGTTAAAAATTACAGGAGACAATCATGTATTTCTTCGTCATCATAGTGTGTGCTTTGACCGCACTTTTAACATTGCGAAATGTGGCTATGCTTGAAGGGGTAGTGCATGGTCTTGGCAAAGTAGTTTGTTACTTCGGGTTAATTTTATTTATGGTTAATGCCTTAATAAAAGCAATACTCAATCGCTTGAATATTCGAGCAGCGTAAACACAAGGAACTAAAATGAAAAATACATTTACTAAAACAGCCATGGTGATCTTTGTTGCATCATTATCTCTTGCCGCATGTAGCGAGAACAAAGAAGCAACAACGGGTGAGAAAGTTGATTCAGCTATGCAAACCAGTAAAGATAAAATGGAATCTGCTAGCGAAAAAAGCAAAGACATGTACGAAGATGCTAAAGAATCTACCGCTGATGCTTATGAAGATGCTAAAGAAAAAAGCGTAGACGCCTATGAAGACGCTAAAGACGCATCAAAAGACGCTTACGAAGATGCAAAAGATAAAGCAAGCGAGATGAAAACTGATGCAGGTAATGCATTAGAAGATGCTTGTGAAGATGCTAAATCTAAAATGGGCTCTGAAGACACTGACTGTTAATAACAGCTTTATACTTTAAAAAGTAAAAACTAAAACAAAAATGCCGCTTCTATTATTGAGCGGCATTTTTTTGCGAAGTATTTTAGTTAGGCAAGTTGATTAAATAGAGACTCTAAATTCAAACCTTTATGACCTAGCATATCTTTTAATCTGCGCAGTGACTCTACTTGTATCTGTCTGACGCGCTCTCGTGTCAAACCAATCTCTACGCCTACATCTTCCAATGTCGAAGGTTCGTATCCTAATAAGCCAAAGCGTCTCGCTAATACTTCACGTTGTTTCGGATTTAAGTCTTCTAGCCAACCGACTATACTTAACTTTATATTTTTATCTTGCAGATCCTCTTCAGGATCGTGACCTTTATCGTCGGCGATAATATCGAGTAATACATTATCGTTCTCGCTACCAATAGGGGTATCGACTGAGGTGATACGTTCATTTAAACGCAGCATTTTATTCACATCTGCTACGGGCTTCTGCACAGCTTCTGCAATTTCTTCCGCTGTGGGTTCATGGTCTAGCTTCTGGGCCAGTTCTCTGGAAGTACGTAAATATACGTTAAGTTCTTTTACCACGTGTATTGGTAAACGTATGGTGCGTGTCTGATTCATGATAGCCCGTTCAATGGTCTGACGGATCCACCAAGTGGCGTAGGTTGAGAAGCGAAAGCCACGTTCAGGGTCAAATTTTTCAACCGCTCTAATAAGACCTAAATTGCCTTCTTCAACTAAATCAAGCAGGGCTAAACCACGGTTGTTATAACGCCTCGCGATTTTGACTACTAAGCGCAAGTTACTGACGATCATTCGTTGTCTGGAGGCTTCATCGCCTTTTAGGGCTCGGCGTGAAAAATATTTCTCTTCGTCCGCTGTAAGTAGCGGAGAAAAGCCAATTTCGCCTAAATATAATTGGGTGGCATCGAGATTTTTACTGGGAGCTTCTTTATTCGAGACAATATCTTTAAATTTGTCTTCAGATTCTTTCTCTGCTTTGACTAATTCTTTTTCAACAGCTTCTTCTATATCATCAACTACATCTAATTCAATGGTATTGCTTTTTTGCTGACGCATGGGGTGACTCCTTAGCTATAACTTATTCCTAAACCTCTCCTGAAATTTTATATTTATTTATTGTTATTATCGTTTAGGCAGATAGCGTAGCGGATCTACAGATTGTCCCTTGTAGCGCACTTCAAAATGAAGTTTGACTGAATCGGAACCACTATTTCCCATAGTCGCAATTTTTTGTCCTGCCCTAACCCACTGTTGCTCTTTCACCAAAATGCTATCGTTGTGTGCATAAGCGCTCAAAAATGAGTCCGAATGCTTCACTATAATTAGCTTTCCATATCCACGCAGGGCATCCCCTGTGTAAACAACTTTGCCAGCAGCGGCCGCCAAAATAGGTGACCCTAAGCTTCCGTTAAAATCTATGCCTTTGTTGCCATGTTCGGTGTTAGAAAAACCGCTTGCAACGCTATTTTTAGTTGGCCACAGCCAAGCCGTAATTTTATTCGGAAACTCACTGCTGGAAGAGGCAATAACCCCTTTCGTAACAGTAGCGTTAGAATCACCATACGCCTGCTTTTTAGGGGGGTCAACTACTTGATTTGTTTTTGATTTCGAACTCTGACCAGTGCGATTATTAGACTTTTTGCTGATTGACACTGGTGGTTTTTTGAGCGTTAAACGCTGTCCAGGGAAGATATTATACGGAGGTCGTATATTGTTGAATTTAGCAATATCGCGATAATCTTGTCCGCTTTTCCACGATATAGTGAAGAGCGTGTCTCCCTTTTCAACAATATAAATATGAGAATTATAGGAAGATTTTTTAACATCACGAAATGTTTTCCCTTGATACAGCTCGGCAACTGGTGCCGGAGACTTGCGACCGGAACAAGCCGCTATCTGCACACAAAGTAAAAGTACCAATAGTAAGTAGGCGTTTTTCATTGGTGAATTTCGCCTTGATTATGGCAAAAAATAACGAATAGTAACGTCACTGATAAGGTTAACAAGCTCACTCCCTGGATGTTGAACCTATTTTTTCCAGTAACAACACACTACCAGCACCAAAAATAGTTAATGCAATGGCGTACCATAAGTAAGATGGCTCACTGGTTAATACTTCAAACGTGCCAGGCAAGATATTCTCTTGCACGAGAGGGATCGTCTTACCATGACTATTAACCGTTGATTCAAGTGTATATTTCCAGGGCCAAACTTTATTAAGTGAACCGAGCATAAAACCACCCAGTAACGCCAATGTAAGAGTGCGATGAGCGCTAAACATCCAGTTCAAAACCCGGGAGAAACTCAATAGTCCTGCGACACAACCCGCAGCAAAAAGCCCCAACGTTGCTAATTCTAAATTTTTCACCGCAGTCAAAATGGGCGTATACATCCCCAGTAACAAGAGAATAAAGCTCCCTGATATACCGGGTAGTATCATGGCGCAAATGGCTAACATGCCGGACAAAAATATAAATAGGTTGGTTGGTTCAATGGCGCTTGGTGTAATCATGGTAATTAAATAAGCAGACAGGGTACCCAATAAAAAGAAAACGACTGTATTTAATTTCCACTGTTCAATATGGCGTATAAGCGACCATATTGCAGCCAATATTAAACCAAAGAAAAATGACCATAACATCACGGGGTAGGTGTCGAGCCAGAATAGTACGATCCTGGAAACGGTCAAGATACTCAGTAAAATACCAAACAATAAGGTAATCAGAAATGAGCCATTAATATGTTGCCACATGGCGCCTAAGCCTTGTCGAAATAAAACCTTCAATGCTTCGGGGCCGCATTGTTTTAACGAATAAATTAACTCTTCATAAATACCTGTAATAAATGCAATAGTACCGCCTGATACACCAGGGACAGCATCTGCAGCACCCATTACTATGCCCTTTGATGCTAACGCTAAGTAGTCGCGCCATGTTCGTTTCAGTTGCATTATTCTTCAGCCAATAAATGAGGTGTTAAAAATACCCAAGACGGATTGGCTTGAGCTATGTCGCCAGACTGGAGCAGGGCATTCAAATGATATCTCCAGCGACAAGAGGTACGAAACGCACCGCTTCAATTATTTTTTCACTAAAGCCCTCACCCTCACGAGTGATGCAATGTAATTGCTGGCTTTGTTCACCAACGGGGATAATTAAGCGTCCGCCATCGTTGAGTTGTTCTACTAATTTACTGGGTACTTGACTCGCTGCTGCGGTAACGATAATCGCATCGAAAGGACCTTTACTTGCCCATCCTTGCCAACCATCACCGTGCTTCATAGAGACATTATGCAAATCCAATTGGTTCATTCTGCGTTTCGCTTGAAACTGCAGGCTTTTTATTCGCTCAACACTAAAAACTTTATTGAAGAGCTGAGCCAATATAGCGGTTTGGTATCCTGAGCCGGTGCCTATTTCAAGCACTGCCTTGGGAGTATTACTGGATGCCAGCAGTAACTCAGTCATTTTTGCGACTATATACGGTTGTGAAATCGTCTGACCCTGACCAATTGGCAATGCAGTATTCTGATAGGCTTTATGACGTAAAGCATCAGGCAGGAATAATTCTCTAGGGGTGCAGGCTACTGCATTGAGAACAGAGGCATTATGTATGCCTTCTTGTTTTAACAGATGGGCTAGGCTTTCCCCTTTGCGTGAAGAAACTCTCATGTAACTGTTTATCCAACGTGTGTGATTAAGGTCAAATGGTGCGTGCATAGCAATAAAATACTTATGCCGTTGCTAATTATTATATTTTTGTTATCCATTGTCGCACATCTTCAAGAGATTGATGAGCTGTCATATCCACAGACAAAGGCGTCACTGAACAATAGCCTTCGCTAATGGCGTGAAAATCAGTTCCTGGACCTGCATCTTGTTCGTCGCCTACCGTACCATACCAGTAAATTTGCTTACCTCTAGGGTCTACATCTTTGATCATCGTCTTAGCGCGGTGCCGTCTACCTTGGCGTGTGACTTTTATACCCTTAATCTGGGTATAAGGTAAATCAGGAATATTAACGTTTAAAATCTGATCAGTCGGCAGCGGGTGCGCTTGCAAATGGTCTACGATACGGCTGACCAGTTTAGCTGCACAGGCAAAGTTATCACTGGTGTGTGCACATAGCGACACAGCAATGGCCGGTAATCCCATATACCTACCTTCAGTTGCGGCAGCTACGGTACCAGAATAAATAACATCGTCTCCTAAGTTAGCGCCATGGTTAATACCGGATATAACGAGTTCAGGGTCTTGCTCCAGAAAACTGTTAACTCCCACGTGTACGCAATCGGAAGGGGTGCCATTCACTGCGTAGAAGCCACTTTCCATCTGTTCTATACGTAAGGGTTGTAATAATGATAACGCATTACTAGCGCCACTACAGTTGCGATCTGGAGCGATGACGGTTATCTCATGCTCTGTGCTTAATTCGCGATATAATTCTGCTAAGCCTCGGGCGAATACGCCATCATCGTTGCTCAGTAGAATTCTCATTCTGTAGGTGCCAGTTCAGTTGTGGATACGTTCACTATTTCACGCAACACCGAAGTGGCAAATGTACCGGCAGGCAAATCAAAGGCAATACGTAAATTGTTTTCTTCCAATGCCCATGTAAGATTATGGGGGTATAAGACAATAGGGCGCCTTTCTTGCTCTAAGCCCAAGGACACCAGTGTTTCTGTCACTTTTGGGTGTTTAACGGCAACATTTTTTTCGAAAACTAAAGCCGCTGCTGTAGAGGAAAGCTCTCCTTTACCCCAAAGTGGTGCAGATATATAGATATCTTGCTCAGCTAAGCGACGTTTAACGTCAGCGTCGATGGTCTCGCTAACGAAGTAACTGTGGTTACCGGCTAAAGACATGACATCACCTTCAAGAGGTGTTTCGAAGTAGCCCGCTTTAATGCGTTCACTTAACACTTCGTTGAATAGCCAAGATCGCAAAGCAGAGATAGCCATTGAACGTTTATTGCGATTACGTATTGCTTCGCCGTTAATCATTTTTTCCGCTAGGACTAGATTACTACCTTTGGGATCGTAACGGCTGTCACCGAAGCGTTGTGGACCATAATAATTAGGCACACCGGTTTGACCTATCTGTTCAATCCGTTCAGACATGCCATCAGGCTTGGTGATATCACGTAGTAAAATAGTGAATTTATTGCCTTTTAATGCACCGGTGCGGAGCTTTTTATTGTGCCTTATTGCTTTAAGCACTGTGGCGCCAGGTACGTTCAAGGCAGACCAGTCATACTCTGCTTTGCCGGGCTTGTGTACCCCAAACCATTGCTCACTCACGGAGTGTTTGTCTTTTCGTCCAGCGTAAGTCACTGCTCGTAGCGGTAATTGAGCGAACTTAGCAATTTGTTCGGCTAAATATGCGGTATTTAGCGCTTCTTTACGTACCCATAAATAAATATGTTCGCCTTCGCCTATCGGCTCATAGCCAAGAATTTCTTGCACTATAAAGTCTTTGGGCTGTTGTTTAAATATGCCGCTAGTTTCTGGAGTGGTGTGTAGATATCGCCAATGATCAATTTGCATTTCAGTTATACCGTATCGTTTGTACTTAAAAGCACAACCGCGTAACAGGCAATGCCCTCTTTACGACCTGCAAAACCTAACTTTTCAGTTGTGGTTGCTTTTACATTGACTTGATTTAACTGAGCACTAACGTCATGGGCGATGTTTTCGCGCATCGCTAGGATATGAGGTGACATTTTAGGGGCCTGAGCCACTATGGTTAAATCAATATTGCCAATTTGATAACCTTGGTCTTTGACTAATTTCATTACATGAAGTAACAATGCTCTACTATCAGCACCCTTAAATTGTGCGTCCGTGTCGGGGAAATGTTTGCCTATATCACCAAGTGCAAGCGCGCCTAACAATGCGTCGCATAGGGAATGCAGAGCAACGTCGCCATCAGAGTGCGCAAGCAGGCCTTGCTCGTAGTCAATTTTAACTCCGCAAATAGTGATAGGACCGCTGTCACCAAATTTATGTACGTCGTAACCGTGACCTATGCGCATACTCATAAACTTGCCTTGTGTTGTAGGTAAAATTCAGCCAATTGTAAATCCTCTGGTTGAGTTACTTTAATGTTACTCGCGCGCCCTTCAATTAACTTTACTGTGCCTTGCGCCCATTCTATAGCAGACGCCTCATCAGTAATCTGCACACCCTGTTGCGCCGCGTTACGCAGCGCATCACGCAGTGTGATCAAGGGGAAAAATTGCGGTGTCAGAGCGTGCCATAAATTATCTCGGTTCTCAGTGTGTAATATACTCTGCGAAGCGTTACCCCGTTTCATGGTATCGCGGACGCGACAAGCGAGTATCGCGCCGTGTTTTGAATATTGCGCAACCGCTAATAGTTTTGTTAAGTCATCGTGAGCTAAACACGGACGTGCAGCATCGTGGACCAGTACCCATTCTTCATTTTCAATAGTGCTTAGTCCGGCAAGGACTGATTCGGCTCGCTCATCTCCGCCATCGACTTGTGTTATCCAAGGTTGACTGGCGATGGTTAAACTTGAAAAATAGCTATCTTGCGGGTTTAACGCGACCACGAGATGTTTAATCTGTGGATGGGCGTACAAATTCTCTAAGGTGTGCTCTAAAATTGTTTTCCCAGCGATAGTTAAATACTGCTTGGGTCTGTCGGCCTTCATACGTTGACCAATGCCTGCCGCGGGCACAACTACGGTGTATTGGGGGAGAAATGGCATTTCTTAATCTTCGCTAGGTAAAATTCGGTAGAAGGTTTCACCTTGTTTTATCAGGCCAAGCTCGTTTCGCGCTCTTTCTTCTACAGCCTCAAGACCAACTTTGAGATCTTTAATATCAGCTTTGAGTAAGTTATTACGTTGTAATAATTCAGCATTTTGCTCGGCTTGGTCAGTCACAGACTGCTCCATAGTAACGTATTCTGGGATGCTATTTTTGCCAAGCCATAAGCGATATTGTAGTGCTGCCAACAAAGCGAAAAGGAGTATGGGTACTGCTTTCATTTTTGTCGGCTCCTTGTGTTGGTTGAGGGTAATCAATTCTTTGGCAGGTATTATGCCGAGGTTTTCTTACCGCGGCTAGTGAAACACTGCTTGCAAGCGAAGCAGTCAATAAGCGAACAGTACAAAAAGGCCAGTTAAAAAACTGGCCTTAAGATTTTTTAGCGAGTTAGGTTCTTGGTGTAAAGCTTTAAAATGTTGAAATAACCAAAACTAAAATACTAATTAAAAAACTTACCTTTTAGCTTATCTTTAAGCTTGTCGGTTAACTCGTTTTTCTTGTTTTCTACCACGCTGTTCAATTTGCTATCAAGCATGCTTTGCATACTGCTTAGGTCGCCGTCAGCAAGCTTTTCCCAGTCTAACCATTGGCTCATCTCTGAGTCGGTGGCGCCTAGTGGGCCTTCAATTTTAGCATTGAGTTTCTGCTTAAGCTCAGCAAGCTTACTGTTCTGGTCGCCAGTCAAATTGGACAACATAGCCGTGGCTAATTGTTTATCTAAATCAGAGCTAAAGCTTAAATTTATATCGCCCAATGTACCGCCAATATCCGAGTTGATGGTTAGATTGGACAGGCCTGAAAGCGTTTCAGCAATTACACTGGTCAGATTGTTACTACCGGTTGCTGTTAACTGTAATTGGCTAAGGGCGGCATTACCTGTGCCCGAAACAACGTTCTTATTGATGCTGGCTTTGCCTGAGCTTGAAAGTAATCCCTTGAGTAATTTTGATGACAGCTTTTCTTGCTCTAACAACGAAACATCAGACAGCGCTAAACCACGTAAATTCCAGTCTTGATTTGCCTTTACCCCCGTATCGTTTAGCCAAAAATCGCCGTTTAATTTAAGAGATTGCCACAACGCACTAGCACTTGAGTCTACTTTAAACGTGGTGGGACGCCCGATTTTGTCGTGCTGATTAGTAATGTCATGCCATACGCTCAATATGCTTTCACTCTGCCATTTGACCGATATATCGGCATTACGTACTAAAAAATCTGGCAGTGCAGCTGTGTCATCAAACGCTATCCAACGACCATTATAAGCTTGCTCTTCGACGAGTTCTTCTTTGCTTTTATTCAGCATAGGAGCAGCTAAGTCATATGCTCCGAGTACGTATTGACTAAATTCTCCTGCTTTTTCTCCAAAAATCATGGTCGTCACGTCTTTGATTGCTCCTTCATCACCGGCAATTAACCCTTGCAGTTGAGCGTAATCTTCTCCTGGCGCTGACTTTAGTTTAGCTAACGTCGGTGCCATCTCGCTTTTAGCTGCGTTTGCCGCATCTTTAAATTCGGTAAGTTTGGCTTTATCGCGACTAATTTCTTCGCGCAGGGTGTCAAACTCTTCTTTAGCCTTAGCGAGTTCCAGCGGATTTTTATAATCTGTATTCGTAATAGCTGCTACGCGTTTCTTATAATTTTCTAGGGCGTCTTTGCTGGGCAGTTCGGCGTATTTGCTTTTGAGTATCTCACTGTGTTTTTGGTAGGCGGATTGAGTTTGCTCAATCGCTTTAGTGGTTTTTAACGGTGATTTAGCCAGTATTTCATCCACACTGGGTAGGTTTTTTGGATCAAATGCTTCCTGTAATTCTTCTTTTATGGCGGTAGTGGCTGTGCGGTATACCGCGCCTTCAGATTCTCTAAGCTGAGCAAATTGCACCCCACTAACTGTAAGATCATCAATGATTATCTTTCGCAATAACAAAGGTGCTAACTCAATTTGCGCAGTAATTTCTTGTGCTTGAACTTGGTTCTGCGTTGGCATTGCTGGGTCTGTTAATTGAATGTCGCTTAAGGTGATACCAAAAGGAGAAAATGTATGAGTCACTTGGGCAATATTGACCTCTGCACCGGTGGTTGATTCTAAGCTTTTCTCTGCGGCTAATTTAATCCAAAAATCTAAAAATAGGATAGCGATAGCGGCAATAAGCCCAGTAATAACGAAAAATGCAATAAGCCCAGGCCAACGAATAAGTTTCTGCATGTTTACTCTCCTAGCGTCTGGTAGATTTGATAAATACGACTGCCTTTAAGGAACTGAACAATCTTTAACTTGTTTATCCATTGCATGAATCGTACGCGATATTGAACGACTAAAATTTTACTGATCACCAGTATAAAGGGTGCCAAAATTAGACTGAACAGTAAACTTCCCAGCGTAAGGGTATGATAAAACTGAGTAAGTTGACCGAATGTTGAATTATATAAACTGGTCCATAATCCCGTTAAGTCTGTTGATGTCAGTAGGGATTCGCCTATATCGGCCATCATAGGGTTTAACAGCAGCGTAAAACCAGAAAACAGTGCGTAAGCGAGCAGGAAGGTACTGAGGTTAACCCGTAAAAAAAGTACGATAAACAGAATGAGTACACTGTGTAGGCCGATAAAAGGGGTTAAACCCATAATCATCCCTAACATTACGCCAAAAGCGAGTTGCCAAGGACTGTCGTCCGAGTTCAAAGCTTTAAGCAGCTTGGCCAATAGTTGCATGGGTAAGTCCTTATATTAATTGTAATTTAAATCAAATAACGTTAGCTACGACTAACCAGTTCGTCAATTGCAATGTAACTTCCGAGTGTCAATAATAACCCACCGCTGAGACGGTTTTGCCACATTTCAAAGGCGGGGTGACGACTCAGCCATTTGCCTAATTTTCCAGCAAGCATGGCCACCGATACGTCGCAAATAAACGCGATAAGCGCATACATAAGCCCCAACACAGCAAACTGCCCAATAACGGATCCCGAATCCTCTTTGATGAATTGAGGCAAAAATGCAATGAAAAACAGTGCTGTTTTTGGATTGGTCAGTTCAACTAATATACTTTGCGCGAAAATGCGCGGGGTTGACATCACTGTTATTTTAGGTTTGTCTTCATCTTGGTGTTTACGACTAAATAGGTATAACCACCCAAGGTAAAGTAAGTATGCCGCACCTGCGAGTTTCAGCAATATAAATGCCAGTGGCGAATAAATAAAAATCGCGGCTAAACCAAATGCGGTCGCTAAAACGTAAACAAAAGATCCTACTGCCATACCACCTGCTGCAGCGATGCCTGCTTGATGGCCCTGATTAATACTGCGGGCCATGATGTACAAATTTGACGGCCCAGGGGATAAGCTAAGTAAGAGCGCAGCGATGGAAAACGATAACAGTATATCTAAAGATGGCATGGTGACTTCCGTGGAATAAAAGTATAAAGCCGCCTTGGGGCGGCTTTATACACCAATGAGGAATATCCTAAAAATTTACATCCAAGTATCGCTTTTACGGCGTTTTTTAGGCAAGTAAGCCACAATTACACCTAGTATCAAACTGATGAGCGCGACAATACCACCTCGTGTGAACCACTGCATTTTTGCAGTTTGATCGGCGGCATCCAGCTTCTGACTAAAATCGGCATTTTGCTCTTCAAGGGTTTTCAATTGCTTCGTTAGTCTATTGTTCTGGGATTGAAGCTCAGAAAATTGCTGGCGTAAACTATCATTTTCATTTTGTTGAGCGGAGGTACTTTGGGTCGCATCAGCCAACTGCTGCTGAAGCCCTGGCACCAATTCGCGTAAACTTTTTTGTTTACTAACAAACTCCCCATCAACCCAACCAGTACGGTCTTTGTCATCGACAATTTCAACATAATTGCTTTCACTGTCGGTGCGCAGAACTGTTACTTCAGATCCTGCGATGATAGAGCCCAAAATACGGTAATTTCTACCTGGTCCAGAATGTATAAAAGTAAATAAATCATCTGAAATATATTGCGTTTCACCCTGTGATTGTTGAGCACTTGCTTGAATAGTAGGCAACAAAAATAAGGCGCAGGTAACACTGATCAAAAATCGCTTTAGCATAATAAATATATAGTCTCTGAATGTCTGGCTCGATCTTATGGCCTAGCTATTGGAAAGGCAATAGGTGAACCGGATTAGTCTTACACCTTGACCTTTGCGTTGTACTGCACAAAAGGGAAAGGTAAGGTACTTTTTTAAAAATTAAATGACAATCACTATGGACATAGAAATTGAATTAAAGTTGCTTGCAACCCCAAGTGCATATCAAGATATTTTATCTTGGCTAGCGCAAAGTCGACTAAATTACACTGATTCCGCTGGGAAGCAACTGCGCAATGATTACTTCGAAACAACTCAGCGTACATTGCGTAAACATGACATAGGCTTGCGTATCAGAGGTTGCAATGGTGAATTTGAACAAACGGTAAAAACCAAAGGAATAGTCGTGGCAGGTATGCACCAGCGTCCAGAATATAATGTTCCGCTGCCGAGCCCAGACTTGAAATTAGATTTGTTTGACCCGCAAATTTGGCCTAAGTCGATAGATTTAACTACCCTAGAAAACGATTTGTATCTCATGTTTTCCACTGATTTTTTGCGTCACACCTTTGTTATTACACTTTCAGATGCTACTCAAGTTGAGTTGGTATTCGATCAGGGGAGTATTAGTGCTAATGGCCGCAGCGTCGAGATATGTGAGGTAGAACTGGAACTGAAAAAGGGCGATCCAGCGATGCTCTTTGAGATTGCCCAGCAACTTGTTTGCATTACCCCTTTACGCTTTGGTATGCAGTCAAAGGCTGCCAGAGGTTATCGCTTAGCAGATAACGCGGCACCGCAAGGCTACCAACCCCCGGCGAAATTCAACATAAAAACAGATATGTCGACTGCTCAAGGTGCTATTGCAGCACTCGAGCAGTCGCTTAATGTTTGGCAAGGTGGTGAAGATGCGTTTTATCAAAGCCAAAGCATTAATGACTGGCGTACGATTAAAGCGGGTATGTTGCTGGTTCAAGAAACGTTAAGTCTATTTGAAGAGCAATTTAACCCAGCAAAGAAACAACAATTTATAACATTAACTCATCATTTAACGTCGTTGCTAGAGCAACATGCGGGAGTCGAACTATGTCTTAGTGCGCAGGCGTTAAGCAACGAAAACAGCGAGTTCCTTGTCGCCGCTCCCCACGCATTCGAACTTAAGGCAAAACTGGCAACCTTAGCGTCAACTGCTACTTTACTGACTAAGATGAATAACTTGCTCAGTAATAAGCAAAATATACAGTTACAACTGGCTTTTGGCGCGTTGTTACTAGATGAATCAAAAGCGCCTACTGTGTGTGATAGGTCTTTGCGTTGCTTCATAGATGAAAAACTCAGCAGTGTAGATGATGGGTTAGCAAGCGCACGCAATAAGTTAGCGTTTTTCAAGGTCTTATGCTTGGACCTGAAATTCCCTATTGCTATAGATAAAAATGATGACCCATGGTCAGTGCTGCGCCAAGAGGATAAAAGTAGTTTGCGCACAGCTCTTATTAAGTTGCTTCGCCAGAATACGCTAGGATTGCAGCCAGAGGTAACAGAAAACGTGCTGACTTGGTGTATTAAGAATTAATCGATTTAAGTAATCGGTTTTTCATACTTTAATCTTTTTTGTTAAATGGCATGCTAGGCAACATAGCAAAAGCTTAGCTGATCAAATGCTCGTCGGTTGGCACAGTAAACCTTAGATACGGAACAAGAACACCGGTGAAAACCGGCGCGCTGAATGCGCTTAATAACAAAACCTGCGTGCTTAGTGCGCTTAACGATAAACCGGCGTGCTTAGTGCGCTTAAAAGAAAGTGGAGATTAAATGAAAGCGTCAGATTTATTTGTTAAAGCCCTCGAGGCAGAAGGTGTTGAATACATTTTTGGGATCCCTGGTGAAGAAAACCTGGACTTGTTGGAATCTTTACGAGACTCAGACATTAAATTGATATTAACCCGCCATGAGCAAGGTGCTGGCTTTATGGCTGCAACATATGGACGATTGACAGGTAAAGTAGGCGTGTGTTTATCAACACTCGGTCCTGGCGCGACTAACCTTGTTACACCAGGTGCATACGCTCAGTTAGGCGCCATGCCAATGCTAATGATCACTGGTCAAAAGCCAGTGAAGACTAGCAAGCAGGGCCGGTTTCAGGTAATTGATGTAGTCGATATGATGCGTTCAATCACTAAATACACTACGCAAGTTGTTAGCGGTGACCGCATCCCTTCGGTGGTCCGTGAAGCATTTCGCCTTGCACATGAAGAACGTCCAGGTGCGACCCATATTGAATTGCCTGAAGATATCGCTGCAGAAAATACCCAAGCTCAGCTGCTCAAGCCGAGTATTTCAAGACGTCCTATCGCAGAATATAAAGCGATTAATAAAGCCATTGAGATGATTGAAGGTGCCCGTTCACCATTGTTGCTTATCGGAGCGGCGGCGAATCGTAAGCTCACTTCAAAAATGCTAAAAGAATTTGTTGAAAAAACGGGTATTCCGTACGTGACGACCCAAATGGGTAAAGGCGTACTTGACGAATCTCATGCGTTATTTATGGGTAATACCGCGCTTTCATCTGGTGATTTCGTGCATCGAATTATCGATAGCTCTGACTTAATTATCAATGTTGGCCATGATGTTGTTGAGAAACCGCCATTTTTTATGCAGCACGGTGGTCGAGAAGTCATTCATATTAACTTTGAAACCGCAGCGGTCGATCCCGTGTATTTTCCACAACTTGAAGTGGTAGGTGATATTGCTAACAGTATTTGGCAGATTAAAGAGCAAATTCAGCAGCAAAGTGCATGGGAATTTAGTTTCTTCAAAAAAGCACACCAAGCATTTTTAGATCATAAAGCGGAAAGTGAAAATGACGATCGTTTTCCTGTGTTACCCGAACGTTTTGTGCGCGATATACGTGAAGCGATGCCTAAAGATGGCATCGTCACACTAGATAACGGCGTGTATAAAATTTGGTTTGCACGTAATTATCCTGCAGCGTTGACAAATACCTTGTTGCTAGATAACGCGTTGGCAACGATGGGCGCTGGTTTACCTTCTGCCTTGGCAGCCAAAATGGTTCATCCTGACAAGCCTGTGCTGACGGTATGTGGTGATGGCGGATTTATGATGAACAGCCAAGAGTTAGAAACGGCCGTGCGGTTGAAATTGCATATAGTCGTCGTCATCTTAAGAGATGATGCGTATGGCATGATCAAGTGGAAACAAGCCAACATGAAATTTGCGAATTATGGTTTAGATTATGGCAACCCTGATTTTGTAAAGTACGCAGAGAGCTATGGTGCCAAAGGTTGGAGAGTTGAAGCAGCTGATGAGATTTTGCCTCTTGTAAAAGCCTGTTTGGCAGAGCCCGGTGTACATGTTATTGATGTGCCGGTCGACTATAGCCTAAATGACAAGACGTTAAACGAAACTATCCGCGAACGTAGTCAGCAACTATAAGGAAAACAGCATGTTAGCAAAAGAATATCCCTATTATTTGGCGAGTAAAGCCGTTTACGCGAATCGCGATTTGAAGATCACCAATAAGTATACGGGTGAAGTGGCGACTTATGCGGCATTGGCTGACGCCGCCGTTATTGATAAAGCCATTGCGGCCGCTGAGAAAGCCCAGCCATTGCTTAATAAAATGGCTCCTTATGAACGACAAGCCATTCTTAATCACTGTGTAAAACGCTTTGAAGAACGCTTTGATGAATTAGCTCACGCACTGTGTATTGAAGCGGGTAAGCCCATCAAAGATGCTCGAGGCGAAGTAACACGTTTAATCGACACCTTTAGAATTGCAGCGGAAGAGTCTGTGCGCATGAAAGGCGAAGTGCTTAATCTGGAAATAACCCCTCGTGCTAAAGGGTATCAAGGCCAGTACAAGCGAGTGCCCATTGGACCATGTTCATTTATTTCTCCATTTAATTTCCCACTCAATTTAGCGGCCCACAAAATTGCACCTGCTCTAGCTGTGGGTTGTGCTTTTGTTATGAAGCCCGCAAGCCGCACCCCATTAGGCGCAATAATTATTGGCGAAGTGTTAGCAGAAACAGACTTGCCAGAAGGTGCATTCTCAATTTTACCTTGTAGTCGTGATGGTGCAGATTTATTTACTACTGACGAGCGTTTTAAATTACTGAGTTTTACTGGTTCACCCCAAGTTGGCTGGGAATTAAAAGCCAAAGCGGGTAAGAAGCCAGTGATCCTAGAGTTAGGTGGCAACGCAGCGTGCGTGGTGGATGAGGACACTGATTTAGACGATGCCATCGAGCGCATCATCTTTGGTGCTTATTATCAGTCCGGGCAAAGCTGCATTAGTGTGCAGCGTATCTTGGTTCACGAAAAACTGTATAGCGAATTCAAACAACGTTATACAGAAAAAGTGGCCAATTTAGTCCATGGTGACCCCCTTGATGAAAACACGTTTATCGGTCCGATGATTTCTGAATCGGAAGCAGAGCGCTTAGACACTTGGATCCAAGAAGCCGTGAAAGGCGGTGCGACTTTATTGGCTGGCGGCAAACGCGATGGTGCTATGTTGCAAGCAACCTTGTTAGAAGGGGTGGCTAACGATGCGACCGTAAATGCTGAGGAAGCGTTTGGGCCCGTGTCTATTATCAGCTCATTCAGTGACTTTGATGAAGCATTGAAAGAAGTGAATAACAGCCAATTCGGTTTGCAAGCAGGTGTATTCACCCGTGACATTTATAAAGCTCATAAAGCGTGGGACGAATTAGATGTGGGTGGAGTGGTGATTGGCGATGTGCCAAGTTGGCGTGTTGATAATATGCCCTACGGTGGTGTGAAAGAATCGGGCCTAGGCCGTGAAGGGATCACATATGCCATGGAAGATATGACAGAAATTAGATTAATGGTACTGCGTACACCACAGTAGTTTACTAATATTAGTCAGTTTACTAAGGCGCTAGAAGGCGCCTTTTTTTATGGTCCTAAATTATTTAAGGTGAGCAAATAGGGGCTTTGTGGTGAGCCGAATTTATTCGCCAAAGTAGTCAGCTAAAATTTTGCTGGTAAATTCTTTGCGTAAATAAAATCCTCTTGGTCTAGTTTGCACTATTTGGCCATTGCGACCGATGGCGTCTGTTAATGCACTGCCATTGGCTGCTTTAGGACGCAGTTGCAAATATTCACCGTGCCTAGCGGTAATATTCTCGATATCTCCCATGGCTATCATGTCCATTATCTCCTCCCAGTCCTGACGCAAAGCTGCCTCTTGCTCTGCTTGCAAAGACCACAGAAACGGCGTGGCGATACAGCGCTCACTTGGCGATATATCGCGCCTTCCATCAATTGGTACCCATAACACTTTGTTTAATTTATTGCGTACACTGCTGGTGGCCCAATGAATTCCCGCCACATCGGTTAAATGGGCATAACACACGTAGGTGGTTTCCAACGGTTTGCCGGTTAAATCAATAGGAATAGTTTTCAGTTCTACGCCAATATTGGCAAAGTCTTGCTGAGCTTTGGAACCCGCCTGGGCGCCAAGGGCTAGCTCGAGTAATTGACCGCTCCAACCTTTTTCGCGTTTGAAGTCCTTCGGAACACGAATATTGGCAATTTGGCCTAGCTCGCCCAATGTTAAGCCTGCTAATTGCTCGGCCCGTTGCAGTAACTCGTCGATGCTACAGGGAGGTACGCTAGGTAATTTCATGATCTTTTGCCAGTTGTATGCAGCCCAAAGCAATAAAAAACTGGGCGGCGTAATAAGTCCCCATGACGAATACAGACTGCATAGGTAAGGGAATAATAAAGGCGTTAACGGCTAATAAGCTATCTGATGCAACAAACAGCAGTGCACCAAGGCGTACTGAAGCTGTTGGGGTTTGCGCGCCCATTGCGGTGAAGACCATTGCGCTGATAACAACAAAATAAGCGATAACGGGCACCCGAAGGTTACCGACTGCTGGGACCAATAAAAACATCATTGCAAACAGATACCCACCAAACAAGCAGATAAATAACGGGGTGATACGTTTCAAATTTAGCCATTGTAGAAAAAACAGAGCGTATAAAATATGCGCCAATGCAAACGAGGCTAAACCTAAAACAAAACTATTTTGAATGGGCAAGGCAAGCAACATATCGCCACTGGCGCTGGTTAATATACCGCCTAATAACAGCCACTTTCGCGCTAAGCGACTGTGTCGCCATACAACCAAGGCCAGTAGTAATATGGGCAGAGCTTTGTGTATAAAGCTCCACGAATAGGGCGTACCCAGTGTTGTTGCGATATAGCTTAGGGCCAATAGCCCGTAAATTATTGTGATTATTCTATGCATAGTCAGTAGTTTATGGAAGAATGCCAATCAATAAAAGAATTGAATTCTCGGGAGTCTAAGTGATTGATGCCGAAGGATTCCGCGCCAACGTTGGCATAGTGATTTGCAATAGCCTAGGTCAAGTCTTTTGGGCAAGGCGCTATGGTCAACATTCTTGGCAGTTTCCGCAAGGCGGAATCGATGAAGGTGAAACTGCTGAACAAACCATGTATCGCGAACTTTACGAGGAAGTTGGACTAAAGCCAGAGCAAGTTAAAATTTTAGCGGTAACCAAAAATTGGTTGAGATACAAATTGCCTAAGCGCTTGATTCGCCAAGGTAGCGCACCTGTTTGTATCGGACAAAAGCAAAAATGGTTTTTGTTACAACTGACGTGCAAAGAGCAAGATGTTGATTTGCTACAATCTGGCCATCCTGAGTTTGATGATTGGCGCTGGGTAAGTTTTTGGTATCCGGTACGTAATGTGGTGTCGTTTAAGCGTGAAGTGTATCGTCGTGCAATGAAAGAATTCGCGCCTACCACCATGTCTTTAAGCGCCAAGCCGGCCCAGAGCCAAAGAAGTAAACGTAGACGCAAAAACTAAAGGGTTAATATGTTAACCAAGCTAAAACGCATCGTTAAAGAGGTGAATCAAAATCCCGTCCTAGATGATGCGCTTAGCGGTGTGGCAAAGAGTCTTAAAGAGGCAATTAAAGTCGACTCAGTCAGTATTTACCTAGCGAATTACGAAAAGCAGTGCTTTACTTTGCGCGCAACTGAAGGGTTGGCTAAAAGTGCGATAGGTAAGGTTTCAATAGGTTTTTCTGAAGGCTTGATAGGTTTGATTGGTCAACGTGAAGAGCCAATAAATATTAGTAATGCCCAAACTCACCCACGATTTAAACATTACCCCGAAGTACAGGAAGACCGATACCACGCTTTTTTAGGTGCCCCGATTATCCATCAGCGAAAAGTGTTAGGTGTGCTAACGTTACAACAGCAACGCAAACGCCTTTTTAGCCAAGATGAAGAAGCTTTTTTAGTCACACTTGCTATGCAGTTAGCTGTAGAAATAGTCAATGCGGAAGCCCGTGGTCGATTTAGCTTAAGCGACGAAAACTCAGAACAGAATGAGATTAAAACGTTAAAAGGTGTGCCAGGTTCATCAGGGTTAGCGGCGGGTGTGGGGGTCGTACAAAACTTATTGGTCAACTTGCGTAACCACGTTCCAAAGCGTAGCAACGACCACGATATTCAGGTACAACATTATCGTGCTGCTGTTAAGCAAACCCGCGAGCAAGTTGAGCTTTTATCTCAGCGCATTCAGGGGGAGGTGCCAGATGACGTGCAAGCCATTTTCACGCTTTATCAGCATTTACTCGATGCTAACAGTCTCGGGCGAGAAGTAGAGCAAAAAATTGCCTTGGGTTGGGATGCACCCACCTCACTCAAATTAGTCATTGAAACCTATATTGCTCAGTTTCAGGCGATGAGCGATGCTTATATGCGTGAACGAGCTGTCGATGTGGAAGATTTATCCAATCGTATATTGGCCAATTTACTTAATTTGGATACAACCCGTTTACCCCGTGAAGAGTTACCTGAAAAATGTATCTTGGTGGCCGAAGAGTTAACAGCGACCATGTTGGCTGAATTTCCAAAAGGTCGCTTGTGTGGCTTGATTTCTATTCGAGGTTCGAGTAATTCTCACGCAGCTATTATGGCTCGAGCCTTGGGCGTGCCAGCGGTTATGGGGGTTACAGGTGTGCCACCGTCACTGTTGAATGACAAGGATATTTTGCTCGATGGGTATACCGGCGCAATTATTGTTTCGCCAAATCAGACAATTGAGCGTGAGTTTCAGCAGCTTATTCATGAAGAACAATTACTAAGTGATAAAATTCTTGCTCAGGATGACTTGCCTGCACTAACCAAAGATAACTGTCAGTTGAGCTTAATGGTTAATGCTGGACTGTCGGCTGAAATTGAAAATACCTATTCAAAATATGCAGATGGCGTTGGCTTATTCCGCACCGAAATTCCGTTTATGATGCGCCAACGTTTCCCAACAGAGAAGGAACAGGTCGAGCTATACCGAGCTATGCTTATCGCTGAGCCTGATAAACCCTTCACTATGCGGACCTTGGACGTAGGCGGAGATAAACCACTACCGTACTTTCCTATGTCTGAGGAGAATCCGTTCTTAGGCTGGCGAGGTATTAGGCTGACACTTGATCATCCTGAAGTGTTCTTGGTACAGATCCGCGCCATGTTACGAGCCAGCATAGGCTTGAAAAATCTGCAAATTATGCTCCCTATGATTACTTCTGTTAGTGAAGTACTAGAAGCAAAACGCTTAATTAGCCAAGCATTTTTTGAAGTTAAAGAAGAAACAAAAGAAAATGGCGGGTCGTTATATCAACCCAAAATTGGGGTGATGTTGGAAGTTCCAGCAGTAATATATCAAATGCCGCAGTTGGCGAAGATAGTCGACTTTTTCTCCGTGGGCAGTAACGATTTAACCCAATATTTGCTGGCGGTCGATCGGAATAACGCCCGGGTTTCAGAGTTATATGATAGTTATCATCCAGCTGTTCTTGCGGCATTATACGATATTGCTCAACAGGCAAATAAATTAGCCGTGCCTATCACCTTATGCGGTGAGTTAGCAGGTGAACCTGGCGGCACTATTTTACTGATGGCCATGGGCTATCGAAAACTGAGTATGAATAGCCATAGTGTGATGAAAATCAAGTGGGTCGCGCGAAGTGCCAGACTTGACGATGCCAAAATCCTGCTAGAAGAAGTATTAGCAATGAGTGATCCGAAAAACGTGCGCGAGCGTGTTAATCAATATCTTGAATCGATTGGTCTGGGCGCTCTTATCCGCGCAGGTAGTTAGCGGGGGTGATATAAAATGGATCCTGCATTATTTATATTGTTAGTGTGTTTGGGCCTCGGAGCCGTTGTGGGCCTATTCGCAGGTTTGCTAGGTATCGGTGGCGGCTTAATTATTGTGCCATCTTTACTCTATCTATTAACAGAACACGTGCACTTACCCCTTAAGGTAGCCATGCCTATGGCCATTGCTACTTCGCTTTCAACCATTGTTCTGACAGCCATTTCCTCATCTCGAGCGCATTATAAACTGGGTAACTTAAGGCAGTTTTATTTACTTTGGACCGGATTAGGCATATCGGTTGGTGCCATCATTGGTCCGCAGTTTGCCACTATGATCCCTGCTGAATCGTTAAAGACTTTATTTGCGATTTTGGTGTTAGTGATTGCGGCACAAATGATATTGCTGGGGAACAAGAGCGCTAAACGTGATGTCTCTAAGGAGATATTGCTGCTTATTGGCGTGATTACTGGTTGTATATCATCGGTGATGGGAATAGGTGGAGGTGCTATCATGGTGCCCGCGTTGTTATGGTGCCGGGTGGATATACGTATAGCAATCGGTTGTGCTGCATTTAGTGGTTTAGTGATTGCGCTATTTGGCTCCGCCAGCTTTATTGTCGCCGGCTGGGATAACGAACATTTACCTCAATGGGCAGTCGGCTTTATTTATTTGCCTGCTACTTTAGGTATCGTTTGTACGTCAGTCTTCACAGCCGGTGTTGGTGCGAAGCTCAGTCGCTCTTTGAATACCCAACTTTTAAAGAAAATTTTTGCCGGCTTTTTAGTTATTGTTAGCCTTCGAATGTTACTAGGATAAAAATTCAACATGGTAAGTAGTTATTTTACATTTCCGCAGATAGACCCCATCATTTTCAGTATTGGTCCGCTTAGTTTGCGTTGGTATGGTTTGATGTATCTTATAGGCTTTGCTGCTGCATTCTGGCTTGCTGGCGTGCGTTTATCGCGAACTAATTGGACGAAAGACCAACTGAGTGATTTATTGTTTTGGGGCTTCTTAGGTGTAATTTTAGGGGGGCGGATCGGTTATGTATTCTTCTATCAATTTGATCTCTTCTTATCTGATCCCATGTATTTGTTCAAAATATGGACTGGTGGTATGTCGTTCCATGGAGGGCTGTTGGGGGTTATCGCTGCCTTGTGGTGGTTTTCTCGAAAAGCCAAATGTAGTTTTCTGCAAGTAGGAGACTTTATTGTGCCGTTGGTGCCCATTGGTTTAGGGGCAGGGCGCATTGGTAACTTTATTAATGCAGAGCTGTGGGGACGCACTACGGATGTATCTTGGGGGGTTATATTTCCAGGAGCGGGTGCCTTGCCACGCCATCCATCGCAATTGTATGAATTTGCTCTTGAAGGCGTCGCCTTATTCATCATTCTTTGGCTTTATTCACGTAAGCCACGTCCTGTAGGGGCAGTTAGTGGTCTATTCTTGGTCTGTTATGGCTGTTTTCGTTTCTTTGTGGAGTTCTTCCGTGAACCGGATCAACACATCGGACTTTATGAAGGCGCATTTTCAATGGGAATTTCTCAAGGGCAAATTTTGTCTGCTCCCATGATTATCGGTGGACTGGTATTAATGGTTTGGTCGCTACGTCGCAATAAGATGGTAGAGATTCCAGCGACTCAACACAAAGGTGTGAAAGCTTAACCGTTTATTTATTTGTCTGGCTCACGTATTTCGTGAGCCAGTTTTGCGCAAAAAAATCTATTCTGCCCACGATATCTATACTTAATTATCACCCTAAAAAATAATCTGCGTTAGTTGTTCTTGTTAGTCTAAATCAACAATAATTGATTTATATTCAGGAGTATTTAATGCTGGAAAATTTGTTTTCAATGCAGGGCAAAGTATGCGTGGTTACTGGTGGATCTCGCGGGTTAGGTGCTTTTATGGCGCAGGGCTTTTTAGAAGCCGGTGCTAAACGAGTATATATTACTGCTCGCAAGGCTGAAGCTTGTTTGGACACGGCGAAAGAGTTGAGTCAGTTTGGTGATTGTGTCGCGCTGGTCGGCGATGTAGCCACAAGTGAAGGCGTGATGGACCTCGTGAAGCAACTAAATGACCGTGAACAACATATTGATGTATTGGTGAATAACGCCGGCACAGCATGGGGTGCACCTTTTGGTCAGTTTCCTGAAAAGGGTTGGGACAAAGTTATGGACCTCAACGTGAAGAGTCCGTTCTTTTTGACTCAGGCGCTGATGCCACTGCTCGAAAAAAATGCATCTAGCGAGAATACATCTTCGGTCATTAATATCGGCTCTATCGCTGGTATTGTGGGTAATGGACTGGATAATTTTAGTTATGCCGTTTCTAAGACTGCAATTCATCAAATGACACGCGTATTAGCCAATGAATTGGTTAGTAAACACATTCGCGTTAATGCTATTGCCCCTGGACGCTTTTATTCAAAAATGACTGAGTTTTTAAGCGAAGATAAAGAGGCATTTGAAGAAGAGTTACAGTCTATTCCTATGCGCCGCTGGGGAGAACCGTCTGATATCGCCGGAGTGGCAGTGATGTTAGCCAGTCGTGCTAGTGCGTTTATGACTGGACAAATATTACCGATTGATGGTGGCACAACACTTGTTAACTAATGTTGCCGATTACATATAAAAAAAGGGCTAGTAAACTAGCCCTTTTTAAACTGATTATTATTTATTTACGTGTAGCACGTAACATCCAAGAGGTTTTTTCGTGAATACGCATACGGTCTGATACCAACGCCGCAGTCGATTCATCATCACCAGCCTGAGCCAATTTCAAGACTTCTCGTGAGGTTTTCACGACTTGCTCATGGCCTTTCGTTAACAGGTCGATCATTTCAGCCGATGCAGGTACACCTTCAACTTCTTTAATCGAACTTAATTTTGCGAATTCTTTGTATGTGGCAGGTGCAGCAACATCTAAGGTGCGAATACGTTCAGCAATATCGTCTACCGCTGTGGCAAGCTCAATGTATTGCTCTTCAAACATTAAATGTAATTCACGAAATTGCGGGCCAGTCACATTCCAATGGAAATTATGGGTCTGTAGATACAATGTGTAAGAATCTGCTAATAACGCTTTTAACCCGTCAGCAATCTTCAATCTATCTGCTTCATCGATACCGATATTGATGGTCGTCATATATATCTCCTTAAGGACAGTTATTGAAAGGAATAAAAATTAAAATTTTTTATTTTTATACACAGATTATATGTGTCGTTTATAGGACATTTACAAGGGGGAATGCAAAAAATAATACTAATATGAAAGCTTTTTAGTGAGGAGTACTCATTACTGAACGGGCAGGTAAATTCTACTTCGCTCTTATATATTTAACCTGCTAACATATTTTCATGACAAAATTATGAACAAAAACTGCGCACTAATTGTATAATATTCCCTCTAGGAGTTTTTATATGCATTTGTTACGCTGGTCTGAGTTGACCGTTCTATTTTTATGTACCCCGCTGTTAATATTGTTTCTTGTTTCTGACTATGACACTTGGTTGATGCCCCTATTGCTGTTGATGGGAGGATATTGTCTGTGGTTATTGTGGCGAGACGTCGACTTTAACCGTTTTCGCCTATTTAATACCCATGACTTTTGGGTGCATATTCGTGCTTCGTTAAAGCTCTTTGTGCCAGCAGCTATAGCACTTGGGCTACTAGTACATTACTTTGCGCCGCAAATTCTATTTAAATTGCCCAGAGAAGATATTCAGTTTTGGTTAATAACATTGGCTATTTACCCAATTATTTCAGTTATCCCCCAAGAGCTGATCTTTAGAACCTTCTTTTTTCATCGCTATAAAGGCATTATTCCCTCGAAAAATATACGCTGGGCTCTGAGTACGTTGAGTTTCTCCCTTGCCCATGTAGTTTACGGAAACTGGATAGCAGTCGGCTTATCAGGTATTGGTGGGGTGCTCTTTGGTTATCGATATATGCAATCACGCTCAACATTGGTTGTAGTGATTGAACACTCTCTGTGGGGTTCGTATCTATTTACTTTGGGTGTTGGCGTATTTTTGCTGACGCAAAATATTTAACCGAGTTGTGCGGTACGGTTGTGCAAAAATACCGTTAAGCCCTAAATTGTTAAAGGTTGGTTAACAGCACAAAGATTAATGGTTAAATGCACTGGCGATAAAAACCTAATACGTGTGATTTGTACGATTTTACCGCAAAGTAATGGCATTTTATCGACTAATACTGACATTTTCATAACAAAAGCTATATTATCCGCCTCCTAATTTTTGGACAGACTCTACGCTTGTTGTTTGCGGTTATCCGAGTCATAAAGAGAACATATGAAATTAAATAAAATTCTTTTAGCGGCGGGTTTAAGTACCTTATCATTGAACACCTTCGCTGCTGCGTTTCAATTATCAGAGCACAGCGCTTCTGGTTTAGGTCGAGCATTTGCTGGTGACGCTGCTATTGCTGAAAATGCCTCTGTTGTTGCCCGTAATCCAGCTTTGATGTCACAGTTCAGTGAGAACCAATTGTCTGTTGTTGGTACATATATTGTGCCTGATGTGAGCCTAACAGGTGAGAGCGCACCAGTATATTCCAGTGCCGCTGGGTTAGACGATGACAGTATTGCCCCTGAAGCCTTTGTACCAGCTACTTACTTTGTTATGCCTATTGATGACAAATTCGCCGTCGGTTTTGGTCTTTTCTCAAACTTCGGACTGGCTACAGAGTTCGATGAAGATTATGCGGCAGGTCAGTTAGCGGGTAAAACTGAAATAGTGACCATCAACTTTAACAGCAGTGTTTCCTATAAGCTAAACGACCGTTTAACGGTTGCTGGTGGGCTTAATATTATTTATGCCGACGCAACGATTACCCGTCACTTAGGGGATTTCAGTAATGCCTTGGCTGCTAATGGTATAACTGTGCCAGCTAGTACATTAGCTGTGGACTTAGAAGGCGATGACTACGGTTACGGCTATAACCTCGGTGTAGCTTATGATATAGATGAAAATTCTCGCTTCGGATTTCATTACCGCAGTAAAGTTGATATCACCTTTGACGGTACGTATACCAATGAATTACCGCTTATCCCTAGCGTATTTCCCAATGGTCAGGCCGGTGAATCACAACCAGGTACAGTAAATATAGAATTACCTGCGATAGCTGAATTTTCAGGTAGTCATAAGTTAGACGAAAAATGGGGGCTTCATTACAGCGTAATGTGGACGCACTGGAGCAGTTTTGAGCGTTTAGAAGCGTATGTTCCTAGCCAAGAAGATCCTATTTTTGAAAAAGAAGAAAATTTCTCTGATAGCTTCCGTTACGCGATTGGAACCGATTACCAGTTAAATGCAAAAGTGAAATTACGTGCTGGTATTGCTTACGATGAGACACCTACAGACTCTCAATTGTTGTCTATTTCGATCCCTGATACTAATCGTTTGTGGTTAAGCGCTGGCGCAAACTACTTACTTGATGACAGTTCATCTATTGACTTAGGATTAAGCATTGTTCGTGGTCAAGACCGCACATTTACTGAAGCAGATGATGCTGGTGGTCAATGGGAGTTTAGTAGTGAAGGCAACGCTTTTATCTTAGCTGCCCAGTATAACTACGCGTTCTAAGCTTTATTAACGATTACATAAACCAGCTTTAAGTTAGACGTAAAGCTGGTTTTTTATGCCAAAATAACAAATATTGCACCGACAAGTATCATTCCCAACCCCAGTTTATCTGAACGTTGTAATTTTTCTCTAAACCATTTTGCTGAAATGAGCAGAGTGAAGAAAATCTCTACCTGCCCCAAGGTTTTCACTAGAGCCACCGTTTCTAAGCTCATCGCGGTAAACCAACCAATCGAACCGACAAAGCTACAAAAGCTAATAACAAATACCAATTTAGGCCTTACCCATAGTGCTCGCAGGGTACTGGGTTTGCGGATCAGTAACCACACCAGCATGACAATAGTTTGTACGAGTAAAATCCAAAACAATACGTATGCTGCACCTTGTAAAAACGGTAGCTTCGTCATTAAGCTGGCTTCACGCACTAAAAGCGTTGTGAAGGCAAAGCAAAGCCCACTCGCTAAACCGATTATCAGCGTCGGCCACGAAATATCTCTCATGCCTTTTGGCACACTCATTAGCCATACGGCAACCCCACCGATAACGACGCCAATCCAAGCTACATAAGAAAGCGGTGCGGCGAAGAATAACGCCCCTAAAACAGCTGCAATAACGGCTTCACTTTTCGCTAAACCAACGCCCATGGCAAAATTACGTAAACGGAATAACGTAACCATTAAAGCAGTGGCAAATATCTGTGATATTGCGCCCAATAGAATAATTAAGTAAAAATGCCATTCCATTATGGGAACCTCAGTATCATCATAATAGAACACAAGCGATACATAGATAGCGGCCATAGGAACGGCAAGTATAAAGCGTGCAAGGGTAACGCCCAATGTGTCAACGTCAACACTCAAGCGTTTTTGAAATGCATTTCGCCAAGACTGCATAAACGCAGCCAATAAGGTAAACGGGATCCACAAACTCATATTTAATGCCTGAAATTTTGGGCGTGGCCAATCTTAGCTAGACCTTAAGCTGCGTTGGTTGTGCAGTTGTGCTGGTTCGCCATGCAGTTACCTATGACGCTTCTAAAAACGCCTTTAGCTAAGGTGACTACTGATTTTTATACTGAGAATGGATACTTGATAGCTGGATGATGCTCGTAACCCTCAATACTGAAGTCATCCATAGTGACCCAGGTTTCCAAATCTTTTAGCGATTTAATCTCTGGATTAATAATGAGTCTTGGCATGGCCAGTGGTTCACGTGTTAACTGTACGTCGCGCATCAGTTCAAGTTGATCTTCATAAATATGAGCATTCACTATCTTATGGTATGCCATACCGGCTTTCTTGCCCGTAATCTGGGCAACAATGGCCAGTAGAAAATAGACTTGTACCATATTGAAATTTAGGCCTAATGGCACGTCACAACTGCGCTGAGTGCTATTTAAGAACAGAGTATCACCCAGTAAGGAAAAGTGATGGCTATACATACACGGACGTAAGCAGCCCATATGAAATGCCCCAGGGTGATAAAATGTGAGAATTTCACCTCGATCATCAATGCCATTTTTTAAATCGTGCACAATTTTAGCTAATAAATCGATACTTCCACCATCGGGTTTGGGAAAGTTTCGTCCTATTTTACCGTAGATTAACCCACAGTCGTCGTCACCTTTACGATAGGGATTATTCAACCAAGCTTGGTTTTCATTGGCATTGGCATCCCAAGTAGAAGTACCAATTTTCCGAAAATCTGCGGCGCTATCGTAGCCGCGAATATAGCCAATCATTTCGGCAATCGCGGACTTGTAAAAACTTTTACGGGTCGTTACCAGCGGGAACTCACCATTTGCAACATCATAACTGAGATCGGCGTTGATGACCGTCAGACATTTTTTGCCGGTTCTTTCGTTATTTACCCATATGCCATCTTCGACTATGCGTCGGCATAAATCCAGATATTGTTTCATAGCGTTTTGGTGACCACTTATTTAGAAATTACTGACGATATTTTAACAGATTATAAGCATTTGTTGGTCCGAAATTGTAGGCCTTAATCGCGATTACTTTGAACTAAGGTCTGCTTGTGGAAAAAGCTGATTAATCTTAATATTAATGGAGTAGATTTATACATCACAGTTCAAAAAATATTCCTTAAATGGCGTAAATTCAGCCTTTAACTACGGAATCGGTACTTTATATGACAACGTCAGTTCTTATTTGTGATGACTCAGCTTTTGCTCGTCGGCAGATGGCTCGTTCTATCCCTGACGGATGGGATGTCGAAATGTATTTCGCAGAAAACGGCAAAGAAGCAATAGCATTTATCAAGGAGGGTAAAGGCGATGTCATGTTTTTAGATTTGAATATGCCGGTGATGGATGGCTACCAAACTATGCACGTCGTAAAGGAGCACGATTTACCCACTTTAGTGATTGTCGTCTCAGGTGATGTTCAGCCAGAGGCTCACAAAAAAATGCTAGCGTTGGGTGCGATTGCCTTTATCGGCAAACCCGTTGATAACCAAAAACTGTGTGACATTCTTCGTCAGTATGGCATTTATGCTGGAGAGCCAAGTGCCCAAGAGCGTCAGGAGAATTTCGAGGTAATCGAATCCCATAGTCATACGGCTGAACTCGATGCTTATCGAGAAATGGCAAATGTTGCGATGGGCCGGGCTGGTGAACAATTGGCTAAGTTACTTGGGGAGTTTATTCAGTTACCTATTCCAAATGTAAACCTCATTACTCGTAACGAGTTGCATATGGCGATTTCTGATGTCAAGAACAGGGATAGTATCTCTGCGGTATCCCATGGCTTCATTGGCGGAGGCATTAATGGCGAAGCATTAGTGCTGTTTGATGATGCGAATTTTGTCAATATGGGCAAGTTGCTTAAATACAGTCAAAAAAGCTTAATAACCGAATTTGAACTAGAAGTGTTGATGGATATTTCTAACATTTTAGTTGCGGCATGCTTGAACGCCTTATCAGAGCAACTGAATGTTCGTTTTAGTCATAATCACCCCATTATATTGGGACGACATTGCGATATAGATCAAGTGCTTGCAAATAATAGTGAACGATGGGATAAAATTCTCGCCATTGAAATTGCTTATGCAATTAACTCACAGGATATCCAATTTGATCTGTTGCTGTTATTTCCAGGTCATGCCATGGAATTAGTTTACGAAAAACTGATTA
This sequence comes from Paraglaciecola sp. 20A4, assembly GCF_011378905.1. GTDB lineage: Bacteria > Pseudomonadota > Gammaproteobacteria > Enterobacterales > Alteromonadaceae > Paraglaciecola. Next base: position 211,433 of record NZ_WTPY01000001.1, read on the forward strand.
AAACCTCACACTAGGAGTCCGGTCTGTGCAGGACAAAAATGATATATCAGAAATGCATTGGAAGCATGATTTGCTCGGCTCTATTGAGGTAGGTATTGTGGTGGTTGACCGTGATTACCGTGTCGTGGTTTGGAATCAATTTATGGAAAATCACAGCAGTATTGTGCCAAGTATGATCCGTGGAAAATCGTTGTTTGATAGTTTTTCTGAAATAGATGAGAGCTGGTTGCGGGCAAAAGCAGAGCCGGTATTTTCTTTAAAAAGTCCGGTTTTCGTTATTTGGGAACAACGTCCTTATTTATTTCACTTCGGTGCGAATCGACCGATTACCTCACCTTCCAAATTCATGTATCAAAATATCACTATTTTTCCGCTGGCGTCTCTATCTGGTCATGTTGATCAAATGTGCATAATCGTTTACGACGTGACGGATCAAGCGGTAAACAAGAAAGCCATTGATGAGCTAAATATTAAATTGGAGCAATTAAGTCGGGTAGACGGTTTAACTGGAATTTTTAATCGCCGCTATTGGGATGAACAACTCAGTAGAGAATTTAAACGGAATATGCGTAGTCCGGGCAATTCATCGATTATCATGTTGGATATTGACCATTTCAAAAAAATTAATGACACTTACGGTCACCCTGCGGGCGACGAAGTTATTCGTCAATTAGCAAAATTAATCAAGCATGCTTCCAGGGAGACGGATATCTGCGGACGGTACGGAGGAGAAGAGTTCACAATCTTACTGCCCGATACGGCTGCAGAAAATGTTATGGTGCTTGCTCAGCGCATACGGCAGTCAGTTGAAAAGCTAACAATAAAGTATGAACAGCAAAGTATTTCCTTTACAGTCAGTGTAGGGATAGCCCAATTTGATCCTGCATTTGAACAACATATGCAGTGGTTAGAGCGAGTAGATAAAGCCCTATACAAAGCGAAAAAAGGCGGCCGCAATCAAGTGGTGATAGCCTAATTTAGCCAATCCAGTCACACTATAATCATAAGAAAACGCAGTTGTTATGAATAATAAAACGTTACGCCAGGCGTTATTAAATAAACGCATGCTCATTTGTATTTGCACTGGCTTTTCCTCCGGTCTCCCCTTGTATTTACTGATTCAATTTGTACCTGCTTGGTTACGCTCTGCAGACATTGATTTGTCTACGATTGGGTTAATTAACCTCGTACTTTTTCCTTATACTTGGAAGTTTATATGGTCTCCAGTGATGGACCGTTTTGTAGTTCCCTTTTTAGGTCGACGACGTGGGTGGATGTTTATCACCCAAATGGCACTTATCTTATTGATGAGTCTATTGTCGTTCTACGACCCGGCCACTGAGATCAGTCATATTATTGTTATTGTGGCGGCAATTGCATTTTTTAGTGCTAGCCAAGATATTGTCATTGATGCCTATCGCCGAGAATTATTACCCGATGATGAACTTGGAGCAGGTAACGGCTTTTATGCTCAGGCCTATCGGATATCTTCGTTTGTACCTGGTTCATTGGCGATGATTTTAGCAGGGTTTTATCCTTGGTCAGTGGCGCACATGAGTATTGCAGTCTTTATGCTAGTTGGCTTAATCACAACCTTGATGATTGATGAAACGTCCAAAGCTGGCGACGAGCCAAAAACATTACGCTCTGCTGTAGTTGAGCCGTTTGTAGAGTTTTTTCAACGCCAAGGCTGGCAACAAGCCGTTCTCATTCTATTGTTCATCATGTTTTATAAATTAGGCGATAGTATGGCGACCGCGCTGGAAACACCGTTCTTTTTAGATATGGGGTTTTCTACCGTTGAAATTGGTTCGGTAGCCAAAATAGCCAAAACCATAGGGGCGACTGCGGGTACGATCTTAGGTGGGATCATAATGGTGAAATTGGGCATTAATCGCAGCTTATGGATTTTCGGTGTTTTTCAACTGGTCTCAATTTTGGGTTATGTGATGCTATCTATGGTGGGTTACAACCATCTCGTTTTAGCGATCGCCAGCGGTTTTGAATATTTTGGTGTAGGTTTAGGCTCAGTGGCGTTAATTGCATTTATGGCTAAATCAACCAATCGCCATTTTACAGCCACCCAGTTTGCATTATTTTCCAGTATCGCATCTGTCCCTCGAACGTTCGTGAGTGCGGGAACGGGCTACATTATTGAATCAATCGGCTACACTCAATTTTTTATGTTATGTTTTGTATGCGCTTTGCCTGGCATGGCTATGCTGTTGAAAATAGCCCCTTGGAATACAAAAGCCAGTGAATCTTAGTTCATAACAAATCAGACCTTAACCTGATGTTAAGGTCTAGCGCCAGAGTATTCAAATGGGAAGGGGTAGTCTTCTTGACTCTCAAGAAAGTGCACACATAAATCTAAGTCGCTGCGTACTTTTATGTCTTCACGCAATTTCTGTTCAGGCCAAAAATGTAATTGGTGCAATACGTACCAAAATACCCGTTCTCGTTGTGATATTGGCTGGTTAGCGAGATGACTAACCTGAGACCATTCTTCCATGGTGTCCCAAAAGTATAGGTCTAATTCATTGTACACTATACGGTTGTTCCAAAAAGCTCGCACAAAATACGCGAGTTGTTGAGACTTAACATTTAAGAATTTTTGTACATGGATCACAGCCTAATAACCTCGCATTTGAAAGTCGAATTAGACAAAAGTATAGTGTTTCGCATAGAATTTGTTGGATCTTTATGCAGGAAATAGTCGACATTTTAACTATCTAATTGATAATTAAAATGTTTTATATGGCTACTACAATGTAAAGAAATGTGTTACCAGCCCAAATTATGTAGCCACCCGTATATTTCTTTACTCACAAAAGCACTATCAGGTTTCGTGTTAAAAGCGCTGGTAAGTTCTCGTTGCCGATAATCTAACTTCAAGCTTTTGGTGGCGGTCGTTGCTCGCTGAGCTGCGCTTAGTAGACTCCAGCTATTATCTTGAGTGCCGTAAATATCTAGGATCGGCATTTCTGTGATAGCAGTGTACTTAGCAATAAGTGAGTTTAGATTCCGCTGTGGCCAGAATGGACTAATAGCGACCATAGCATCTGGGTTAGGGATTTGCTTTTCAGCATATATTTTTATCAACCAAGCGGCGCTGCTTCCTTGGGCGATGACTAGGCGAAAACCTGAGTACTCTTGTGCCCGTAGCATTGTCGCGTTTATCAATTCCTTGAGTTCTGCTTCGTGTTCCAAAAAATGCGCATTACTGATGCGATGAATTTGGTATTGCGGGGAACTAGGAGTTGTTGGTTTATCTTGTTGAGGTTGGGTTTTTTGTTCCGCTATCTCAGTTGTGGCGTCGTCGCTAGTTGCTCCGTCATTTTGTGCCGCAGATTGCTTGTTATCTTCTGTCCCTAAGTCAGGTTCAAAACCAATTGTAGGTGGCGAAACTTGCATGGTAACCCAACCTAAATCATTTAAATATTGCGTCAATATAGCAAGATTATGCTGGCTTACTGGAGGACGTCCTGACTCACCAATTAAAATCACCACGCCATTAAGGTTTGACGTTGTGTTTTGTGATTCAATTAACGGAACGGCGTTCTGATTAACTTGTAAAACTTTGGCTGTGTCAGGAAATAGTTGTCGTTGAACATCGCTTAACGTACTCGCACTGACCGCATAGTGGACAAGCGTAAAACAACACGCAGCCAAGCAGTAGAATGTAGTCGTGCGGATAGTCATAAAATGCCGTTTGTCAGCTAATTGTTACCTGTTATCGGATAGATAATGAAGTAACTTTAATAAACGTTGATTAAAAAATCAGGAGGATTGAAGCATTCTTTGTGAGATGCACAAAACTACAACACCTAGATAATAAATACTAATTTTAACGCTAGTTAGAGTCTCACTGGTTTGACGACGATCGGTCTTTTATGGAGTCAATAAATAGCGATGGGATTTGGTCTCTCATACTACCGTCAATCAATACTCGTAATCTTTCGAAGCAGCTAGGTTAATTTTTAAAAAGCAGGTTCATCCTTGAACACCATCTTCATATATGTCTGCCGTGACAGCCTATTACTAACCTATGTTTTTACGGATTATTCACAACCAGACGAATAGCTTCTAAATTAACGCGCGCTTCATTGATGACCCTTTTCAAATCATCAATTTGACCCTGTAAATGGGCGATTTCTTCATCGCGTATCGACGGGTTGACTTTTTGTAAGCTTTGCAAGCGTTTCAATTCGCCACCGAGCAGAGATCTCATTTGCTTTTGGCATTGCTTACGCACACTATTAGCGTTAATTTCACCTTGGTTTTGTGCCACAGCGAGAGCTTTAGTTAACTGAGGCGTGAGCGCTTTAATAAGTTGATTGCCCATTTTTCCGCGCACTTTATCGAGTTTGATAAACTGCTTGTCCACTACGTTATTTGTGGTATCCACGCATATCTTTATGGGTGTGGGGGGTAAGAAGCGGTCAAGCTGTAATGACTTCTCAGCCTTGCCTGACAACACAAATAAACACTCCAGCCAATACGCGCCTGCAGGAAGTGATTTATCTTCACCTAAAGCGACTGAGCTCTTTCCAGTAATTTCTGTGGTGACGGTTTCCATGGCATACTGCACCATTGGGTGGTCCCAACTGAAGAAACTCACATGCTCTAAACGAGTAGCTGTCGTGCGCTCATAGGTAATCGTCATACCTTCTTCATCAAGCCCAGGCAATGCTGCTACCATAGTTTCAGTGGGACGAAGAATATAACAACTCTCATCTTTGTCCTCCTGGGCCAGACCCAGAGTATCGAACAAGCGTGTCATGAACAGCTCAAGGGTAGGGGAGTCTTCTGCTTGCAAAATTTCTTTTTGAAGTTTCTCTACTCGGCCTTTACCTGATGAATTTAGTTCAAGCAGTTTGTCTCGCCCCTGCTCTAGCCGCTCTTTGAGCTGCTTGTGAAGACTAGCGGTTTGATTGATTAATTTTTCACTGGCAGCAAAGTCAGTAGGGAACATCAAGCAGCTTTGCAATAGCTCTTGAGTCTCTTCAAATACTGTCATACCGGTAGGACAAGTTTGCTCAAAGGCGTTGAGTCCTTGATGGTACCAGTCGAGCAATACTTGCTGGGCGCTCATTTCAAAGTAAGGCACGTGAATACACACATCTTGGGTCTGACCAATACGATCTAAACGGCCTATGCGTTGTTCAAGCAAATCGGGTACTTGTGGTAAATCAAACAAGACCAAATGATGGGCAAATTGGAAGTTCCTACCTTCGCTACCAATCTCACTACAAATGAGCACTTGCGCGCCTTCTTCGTCTTGTGCGAAATAGTTTGCTGCTTTGTCACGCTCAACTATTCCCATGCCCTCATGAAATACCGTTGCTCGAGTACCCGCTTTAACGCGCAATACTTCAGCTAGTTGCAACGCGGTGCTGGCATTCGCGCAGATGGTCAGTACTTTTTCACCCTTAAGCGCTTGCAGTTTGTCGATAAACCAGTCAACACGAGGATCGACATTAAACCAACTGTTGACCAAATCGGGATTACGTTCAGGGGTAAGGTGTAACGATAAATTGGTCGGGTCTTCTGCTTGAGCATTAAGGTATTCTTCTGGCTGCTCTAGGCTGTAACTGAACAACTTACGATCAGGGAAGCCACATACGCCTGCACGGCTATTACGGAACAACAAACGCCCGGTACCATGTCTGTCTAGCAGATTATGCAACAACTGGGTCTTTTTCCTCGGAGTCATCGCATTGATGTCGCCAAGCTCTTCATCTTTAGCAAAGGCTTCGATAGCCTCGATATCTTGTTTGCTTAGCACGTCACCGGATATTAACGGGGAAATAGCTTGTGCTAGCTGGCTATATTGCTGCTCTTCTTTCACAAAGCTGTGATAATCATGAAACCGCGCGGGATCGAGCAAGCGCAAACGAGCAAAGTGGCTTTCATGGCCAAGCTGATCTGGTGTTGCGGTTAGCAGCAATACCCCTTTGGTCACTTGTGATAAACCTTGTATGACCTGATATTCTTGCGAAGCTTGTCCTTCACTCCAAGTAAGATGATGAGCTTCATCTACAATCATCAAGTCCCACTTGGCTTGCATGGCCAGTTCATAATAGCTGCTGTTGTGGGTTAAAAAATCTAAGCTACAAATAACTAATTGCTCTGATTCAAACGGATTACCGCTTTCTCCGGCCATTGCGCTACAACGTTCTTCATCAAAGATAGAGAATGCCAAGTTCACTCTGCGTAGCATTTCTACTAACCATTGGTGGACCAAGCTTGAGGGGACGATTATTAATACACGCTCAGCTCTAGCGGTTAATAACTGCTGATGGATGATAAGCGCGGCTTCAATGGTTTTACCTAAACCCACTTCATCGGCTAACAGTACACGGGGTGCAAAGCGGCGACCTACTTCAGCAGCGATATGCAATTGGTGCGGAATTAAATCAACCCGTGCGCCTACAAACCCTAATAACGACGAAGTGCTATGGGCATATTGATGATTTAAGCACTGTTCACGCAAATCAAACCATTTGGGGTGATCGAACTGACCAGCAAATAAGCGCTGTTCTGGCTGATTCAATTGAAAATTATGATCGATAAAAGTTTCTTTTAGAACAGCCTCTTCTTGGGTGTCTTGACGAGTACCTGTATAGGTCAGCATGCCGTTTTCTTCGCTTACGCTAGTTACCTGCATGCTCCAGCCTTCATAGCTGGTTACATCGTCTCCTTCGTCAAATGAAATTCGGGTCAGAGGAGCACTCTGCTTTGCATAAGCTCGGCTATCGCCTGTAGCCGGGAACAATAGGCTTACTGCACGATTATCAACCGACACCACAGTACCCAATCCGAGTTCTGTTTGGGTATCGCTTAGCCAACGTTGACCAAGTGCGAATGAATGTTTTTGCGCCATAGAGTGTCTCCAACAGTGTATGCATAACTGATTTTTTGATGCGGGCGGAATAATTTCGGCGCGCATTGTATACCAATAGTGCTTAAGGATGGAGGCGAATCCACCTTCTTCTAAACATATTGTGCATAAATACACATAACCCAAGCTTATGCAGCTTTAACCATAGGTGAAAAGACATCAATAGGCGCGTTCATACACATAAATTTTACTTAATAAAAGTAGATGATTAAGCAGGTAAAGTGGTTTATTGTTTAACTAACAGGTAACCAATAGCAGTTCAATATTGAATACGGTTGGCTGTTTATTGGTAATTTGTAATGCAGTGCCTTTTATTAAAACGGAGTGACGAATGCCAGAAAAAAAAGCGTTAGACACCAGAATTTATGTACTAGATACCAATATACTGCTTCACGAACCCCTTGCCTTTTTATCCTTTAAAGAGAATGACGTTGTCGTCCCGATGACTGTTCTTGAAGAACTCGATTACATCAAAGACAGTAAAAAAGACGTTGCTCGTGACGCACGAGTATCGATTCGTGCCATGGAGGATTTGCTTCACGACGCAACCCCAGAACAGCTTATGGAAGGCGTTAGTATGAAGGGGATTGGTTCTGGCGATACTGCGCCAACTGGATCATTATCTATTTTCGTAGACCATGCACTGCCTGCAGATCAACATGTGTTCACCAGTGACGAAAACGACAACCGCATCATTAATACTGCGCTGTACTTACAAGAGCAAAATAGCCTTGGTCAAGTCACGCTTGTGACCAAAGACATCAATATGCGACTCAAAGCAAAAGGAGCTGGGCTAGCGCACGTTGAAGACTATCGAACCGACCAACTAATTAGTGATATCAAATATTTGAGCAAAGGTTTTCATCGGTTTAAGGGAGATTTTTGGAGTGAAGTGACCGCGGTGAACAGCCGTTCTGAAGGCCGAGATACCATTCATACTTTGACCAAAGATGTATTACCTGAAGCATACGTTAATGAATATTTACTTGATGACACCGAACATTTTGCTGGATTGGTTGAATCGGTAACAGAGACTGAAATAGATGTACTAGATTTAGGCTACGAGCGCCTGATGGGTCGCCGAGCATGGGGGATCACGCCCAAAAATATTGGTCAAGCCATGGCTTTGCATTCGTTACTCGACCCACATATCGACTTAGTCATATTAACGGGTCCAGCAGGCAGCGGTAAAACCTTATTAGCATTAGCGGCAGCCCTTGAAATGGTAGTCGAAAAAAACATGTACGATAAGATTATTGTGACCCGTAGTACTCCTGAAATTGCCGAATCTATCGGTTTTTTACCCGGTACCGAAGAAGAAAAAATGGCCCCTTGGCTAGCGGCAATCACAGATTCTTTGGAAGTGCTGCATAAAAATGATGAAAACGTAAAGGGGTCCATGAGCTACATAATGGAAAAGGCCAATATTCAGTTTAAATCCGTAAACTTTATGCGCGGCCGCAGTATTCAAAACGCTATTGTGATTTTGGATGAGTCACAAAACCTAACCGCGTCTCAGCTTAAAACTATTATTACGCGTTGTGGGGAAGGCACTAAGTTAATTTGCAGTGGTAATTTAGCGCAAATAGACAGTAATTATTTGTCTGCGGTTACCTCAGGTTTGACTTACATAGTAGAGAAATTTAAAAACTTCTCAGGCAGTGCTACCGTCAATCTAGACGGAGTGGTGCGCAGCCGTTTAGCGGAATTTGCCGAAGAGCAGCTCTAGTATCATTTAGATGTGTAAATAATCAGAACCGCCGACAATTCGGCGGTTTTTTGCGCTTGCTATTAGCTCACGAACGGTTTAGCGATCCCCACATAGGCCTCAAGTATCAATACCAACCAAATAGTCACTACCCAAGGTTTTACTTTTTTAAGGCTACGAACCATTTGTAGGTTGTCTGCGTCATCGTGGGTGTCCTGCAACATTTTGGCATAAGTGACCGAAAACTCTTTTAGATTTATTCGAATCATCAGTCCGCAAAATATTAAAAATCCAAACCCTAATAGTTTTAACGTTAACCATGGCGTTTGATCCAAACTTCCCGAATTGTATGCATATACACACGAAGTACCAATCGCAGCAATCATGATCCAGCGAAAGATATAATCAATTTTAGTCAATGTGGGTATATAACGAGCATTATGATAATAGTGCAATACTAGCACCATGGTAAGCCATATTGGGCCGAGTAATATAATACCGACAAACTGCCACGGATCATGCTGTATACCTAAATAATGTGCCAAAATCCCGCCGACTGTGAGCATTAAGCTCATACATATTTTGGGGATAAGATCACAGCCAAGCATAATTTTGGCGGCTGTCATCCTGGTCTCTCTGCTGAGGTTGCTATCAACCACAAATTGACTGGAGTAGAAAACCCCCACGTCACCACCCAACCAATAACAGAAGAGTAATATATGGATTAAAAGCACGATGTCATATGGATTCATAAGGACTCACAATGTTACTGAATATAAACTACTTCAGGCTAGGTATAATGGACTGCCATTTATAATTACATGGCAATTATCAAAGAGCGCGTATTTTTTATCAAAAAGTATTTTCAACATTGGCATATGACGCTTAGGGAATCATTTCGTAGCTATACATTCCCATGTCAAGTGCACGGCGGCTTGTTGCAGCGGTTTCGTTTAACGACATTAAAGCAGGCCCCGTTGGTTCCATTAATAAATACGTTTCTCCTTCAATTTGTCGGCCTCTTTCCCCCTTAGATAGGGGCAATGATATGGCCAACAAAGCGTGATTTGGTAGGTACAGCATAGCTAATTCAATTCGCGGGAACAGCGCTCGTATCACACTGGCCATCAGCACGGATTTGCTATCACAATCACCACGGTTGCCACTAAGAAGCGCTAAGGGTGGCGAAAATCCTGAGCCATTTGAGGATAACCGATTTTCTAAGTCATCATACGGAATGCTCTGCAGCCAACTTAATAGTAAGTTTAAAAATGCGCGCATATCTCCCTGTTCTGATGCCTCTAAATACATGGCTTCGGCGAACGGCTTCAGAACCGCTTGGTTTTCACTGATGTAACGTAAATGATCAGGCTTAATGCCCCGCTGGCCTAAATAATCAGTAAAATGGGCGTAGTAATTGTCGCTCAAATATTGCTCGAAAGCTTTATCTTTAGCATCGAGTAATTGACGTTGGTATTTTGCGCTGGCTTGGGGGGAACGGCTGCTGACACTGAGCTGTAGGTCCCCACCAATACGCTTTATTTCAATTCGAGCAGCTTTAGCATCGATTTTATTGCGTTCTTTTTGCATGGCAATATATTGATATTGCTTCACTTGCTGGGGCACAAATCGCTTGTGATGACTGGCTTTTATTTTATTGAGAGGCAAGGTGAACGAAAACTGATGACGTTCCTGGTCTTTATCATTCCATTGGTAACTCAGTTGTATATCATTTTTTAGCGTGTTTTTATTAAAGCTAATTTGTTCGCTGAAGGCTGTTTGCGGTAGGGTGAATGTGAAAAGTGCAATCACGAGTAACAGCCCTTGGCCAAATGGACCAAAGGCGTTATTGCTCGAAATTAAGGGGGTAAACTTAACTAAGTAGTTTTTTATGCAAAAAGCCATTGCGCTCTACTGCGTCAACCAAAGGAATGAAACCCGCCGGTGTCGACAAATTGATATAGCCAGTTTGGCGCTCTAGTAATATGTCGTTAAATTGCGTTGGGCGGCTAACCACGGGGGTGCATGCAATCTCTATGTCATCAGTATTAGCGAAATGACTTGGGCCGCCTGACGCAGCAAAAGCAATATCCAATTCAGTGTGTTCAACCCGTGTAGCAAACCGGTATTGACTTAGGTTTTTAAGCACTAGTTGCATTAAATCGCGCTCGTTTTCAATGGTGTGTAATTTGCGTCGCAAAGAGTCGGACGCATGGAAAATGTCAATCAAAGTAGAACTCCGTAAAAATAGACTATTCGCTGTCGGTGCGAGCGTGAATAATAAAGTCGTTATTATTGTCTTGGGTAATAAGGATTTCTATAGGACTACAACAGACCTGACAATCAGCAATCAGTTGTTGGCCCAGATCGTTATCTTGATCAATTTCAATATCATTGATTTCCATACAATATGGGCAGCTGAATTTAGCATTGGAAGTAAGGCTCATCATGGTTCTCCTATTAGAGCCCTATATGGTAAAGGAAGATCCCCCTCTGAGCCTACCGTTTATCGCGGTTTATTTTTGAAAACTTGTTACATACTCTACAAACGCTTTATTTGCTACTTTGCGATCCTCTGCAATTTGCTGCACTTCGGGTAGTTTATTTAACTTAGCCATCAATGCTTTAGCACCATTAGAGCCTTCGAGCAGGTCTATATCATATAATTTTTTAGCCACTGAGCTGGCTAAATCAACGCTGTATAAAAACATAATATCAGCGGCACTAAATTCTTCACCGGCCACGTAAGGTGAGAATGACGCTAGTCTATTTAATCCTGTGATGCCTCGGTAAAGTGCGCGTTTTACATCCTTGCGCGTTTCATCACTGACCTTGCCGCCAAAAAAGGCTTCTGGGTGGCAGCGACGGGCAGGTAATTCAATATATAATTCAATGAATTTAACTAGCTCTTTAACTCTCGCTTGTGCGAAGGGGTCGGATGGATACAATGGCTTATCAGGATATTTAGCATCGAGATATTCCAAAATGATGTTGGTTTCGACGATAATACCATCGTCGGTTTCAAGAGCGGGAACTTTACCCATGGGGCTCTTGGCTAAAAACTCAGGTTCTTGGTTAGGGTAAACAATTTCAACTTCGTAATCTAAGCCTTTATGATACAAGGCTAATTTGATCATATTAAAGTAATTACTGACGTCAAATCCGTACAATTTAAGCATGGTATTTCTCGTGTTTTTGTATGTGATTCAATAATCAGTTAAGTTGCCCAGCTTCTCAACATCGCAGTATTAATAGATATCTATAAGTGACTTCTACCTTACTCTCGAGCTCTGTATAGCTGGCGACAATACATTCAATCGTGCTAAATTAAGCCTTTATAATGTTAGTAGAACGTCGCGGTTATCAACAAAAGGCTATCAATAAAAAACTCAACCTTAAACAAGTATCAGTGCAGCTTGGTGTATCCACTGCAACTGTGTCGAATGCGTTTAATCGCCCAGATTAGTTGTCAGTAAAGTCTGGAAAAAAGCCGAGTAGCCGCAGGAGCATGATTTAGTTATGAGACTAAGCAATCACTGTCATTAGATACTTATATAGTGGTGAGTCAGAGTTGCGCATAGCCGATATTTATCGAGGTACACCAGCGTAAATTTATGTCTGGTGACTCTAGTGCTTTGTTTACTCAATAAGCTATTTTCCAAAATCCTATCAGCAGACTTATGATTGTTGGGTTAACCGCATCACTTTGTTAAATTTAATTATGCCTTCTATTAAATAGTACCAAGTAATGGCCCCTCAGCGCCTTCGCTGCAGGGCTTTTCGTTTAATTGATTGAAGGTTGCCAGTTACCAAGATGACTAAATATTAGCTGAAACACTGACACCTCTTACTAATAAGCTGCAGCATGATGAATTTTTAGCGCGTTTTATCAAACAAGGTTAACGTCTGCTGATTTTGCGTTATACTGCGCGGGTCTTAATAAGTTGGGTGATATATGAAAGTTTGTGGTGTTGAAATAAATAGTAATGATGTGAATGTGTGTTTGTTATCGTTGGCTGAAGAGGTGTTTCAGTTACCGGATTTTCGCAGTCGTCGCTTGACCTTGACCGATATAAATAGCGCGAAAGACTTACGTTATTTTCAGCAAACTTTTGCCAAGTTAATGGCTGACTACTCAGTGGATAAAGTGGTTATTCGCCAGCGTCCAATGAAAGGTAAATTTGCCGGTGGTGCTGTAGGTTTTAAATTGGAAGCCGCTATTGAGCTAATTGCTGATTTAGATGTGACGATAATGTCACCCACAGATATTAAAGAATCGCTCAAACGCAACCCTGTGCATATTCCATATAGTGATACGGGTCTTAAAATTTATCAAGAAGTGGCGTTTAATACGGCGTTCGCATACTTGATGAAAGACAAGTACGCTCCGAAAGAAGACTAGTTATATTGGATTTTGTTATTTACTAATATAAAAGGCGCTTAGCGCCTTTTTTAATGCCCGTATTTTACTAACTGATATGCGTTATGAAAATGGTGGTTACATTATCGAGAATGATTTAAGCACTAAACGAATGCCTAAGCCCACAGATACTAAAAATACTAAAGCCCCCAATCCATTGGCTAACAAACCATTGGTGTGTTTGCCTAATAATGCTTTGTTATTCATAGTGTAAAGTAAGAAAGCGGCAATAATGGGTAGCAGTAACCCGTTAGCGAATTGAGCGCCGATAATAATATTAATGGGCTTTGCTCCACTTAAGGCAAATACCACCCCGACTATCAAGACACTCAGGCTTACGGAGCGAAACAATTTTTCCCGTGTTTTTTCATTGGGGTTAATAATTTCTGTTATGGCATAAGCCGTTGCAAGTGGCGCGGTCAGTGAGCTGCTTAATCCTGCTGCGAGAAGGCCCGCTCCCAATAAGTACTTGGAAAAAGAACCAAAAAGAGGCTCTAGTTGAATCGCCATATCAGCCGCACTACTTGCCCCTAACCCTCTTGAAAATAAACTGGCTGCGGCTGTGGATACAATAAACATGGCGACTAAGCCGCCTAAGCCAATGGAGATCACTGAGTCAGCTCGGGCGGCAGATAAGTCAGCCTCTCCCTGCCAGCGCGCTTTGGCTGCTGAAGCATGCAAAAACAAATTATACGGCACCACAGTCGTGCCAATTAACGCAACCACTGTAATTAAACTGTCGTCGGGCAGCGTTGGAGTAAATAATCCATGGGTAAATGCGGATAAATCTGGTTGGCTGACAACAAATGTGCCGATAAACGCCACGCCCATAAATAGCACCAGAACCATTAATAAGCGTTCAACCTGACGATAGCTACCCTGCCATAAAGCTAATCCTGCCAAGGTTGCGATGCTCAATATTGTCCAGGTAAAAGCCGTCTCATTTGGCTCATTTAGAATTGCACTAACACCCAATGCTGCGCCAGATAAATTTCCGGCTTCATAGGCTGCGTTGCCACCGTATAAGGCAACGGTGATAAGGATAAATAACGGCCATTTGCAAATAGAGAATTGCAGGCTTTCTCGCAACGCTTCACCTAAGCCTTTTTGCGCTATGGTACCCAAACGACCTGACATTTCTTGAAAAATAATGGTGGCAATAGTGGCAAACAACAACGCCCACAACAGCACGTAACCAAAATTAGCCCCAGCTAGCGTGCAAACCGTCACGGTGCCAGGGCCAATAAACGCTGCGGCTACTAAAGCACCTGGTCCAACATTTTTAAAAATATTCAGTGAGGGCATTATTCCAATTCCTATGTGCACGCTTGGACGTATCTAATGTCGTTAGGCAATATCAGTTAAGCATATTATCTCACGTGGATCATGAGCTAAGTTAGCAACTTAAAAAATGCATATCAACATTATATTTATAAAATGTTGATAAATTGTCATTGTGTAGTTAGATTGAGTGTAGACAAAGCATTTAATCTGGAATGAAACCATATGAGCAGCGCAGCAGATAAACCGAATAAGCCTAATTCAAAGTCGAGTCAGGCGAGCAGCAATGCTGACAATTCGTGTTGGGATTTCTGGGTCGACCGCGGGGGGACGTTTACGGATATCGTAGCCAAAGATCCACAAAATCGTTTGCTAACCAGAAAATTGCTCTCGGAAAACCCAACCGCTTATGAAGACGCAGCCATACAAGGCATTCGAGATTTTCTGAACATTGAGGCCAATGCGCCTATCCCAACGCATTTAATTGGCAGTGTCAAAATGGGCACGACGGTTGCGACCAATGCGTTGCTTGAACGAAAAGGTGAGCCCACTGTGCTGGCTATCACCCATGGTCTGCGTGATGTGCTAGAAATCGGTTATCAGGTGCGCCCCAAAACGTTTGCTCTGAATATTGAAAAGCCAGAAGTCTTATATCAAGACGTTATTGAAATCAGTGAACGTGTTGATAATGACGGTAACGTACTTGTGCCCTTAAATGAGCAAACTGTGGGCGTCAATCTTCAGCAGCAATATGATGCTGGCTATCGCTCGGTAGCGATAGTACTAATGCATGCCTACAAATATCCAGAGCATGAATTGCGTATCGCGCAAATAGCAAAAGAAATCGGCTTTAGTCAAATCAGCACGAGCCATGATGTTAGCCCTATGGTGCGCATCGTACCCAGAGGTGATACCACTGTAGTTGATGCTTATTTGTCGCCCATTTTGCGTCGCTACGTGCAGCAGGTTGGCGCCGCTATCGGTGCAAACACTGATGAGCAGTCCAAAGAAGAGCAGCAAAATAGCAACAGACGTTTACAGTTTATGCGTTCATCCGGCGGCTTAACCGCGGCCAGCAAATTCCAAGGGCGCGATGCGATTTTGTCAGGCCCCGCAGGTGGCATTATTGGTGCTGTGCGCACCAGTGAGCTAGCCGGTTTTAATAAAATTATTGGATTTGATATGGGAGGAACATCTACCGACGTTTCTCATTATGCCGGTGACTATGAGCGGGCATTTGAAACTCAAGTCGCAGGAGTGCGCATGAGCGTTCCTATGATGAGTGTGCATACTGTAGCCGCGGGCGGTGGTTCAGTGTTGCACTTTGACCAGCAGCGATTTCGGGTTGGGCCTGAATCGGCTGGCGCATTCCCAGGGCCCATGTCTTATCGCAATGGTGGGCCACTTACTGTCACCGATGCGAATGTCTGTTTGGGGAAAGTCGATCCACGTTTTTTCCCTAAATTATTTGGCCCTGAGCACAACCAATCCATTGACGATAAAGTGGTTAAAACTGCCTTTAATACCATAGCGCAAAAACAGGGAATGGATGTCAGTGGCGAGCAAGTGGCTGAAGGCTTTTTAACCATTGCCATCGAGCATATGGCGCAAGCTATTAAAAAAATCTCTATCGAGCGTGGTTACGACGTACAACAATACGCTTTGACTTGTTTTGGTGGTGCGGGGGGGCAGCATGCTTGTTTAGTGGCTGACCGTTTAGGTATGCAAACTATTTTTATTCACCCTTTTGCTAGTATCTTATCGGCCTACGGTATGGGACTGGCGGATATTCGCAGCCAGCGCACCGAGACATTCCAACATGTTATGGCTGCCAGCAGTATGGTTGAATTGCAGCACGCATTTGCTCGCCTGCAAACTCATACTGCTAATGAGTTGTTAGAACAAGGCATAACCAGTGATGCCCAGAGTCATAGTGCCAAGGTGTTTCTGCGTTATCAGGGCACCGATACCACTTTGCCTATAGAGCAGGGGCCAATTGCACAAATGAAGGCTGAGTTCGAAGCGGTACATTTGGCACAGTATGGCTTTATCTCTTCACAGAAAGACATCGTTATTGAGTCTATATCCATGGAATCTGCGGGGGGCGGCCAGCATATAGATGAGCCTGTTTATCCCCTTACTGATAGTGCTAAACCTGATGCGAAAGAAAGCACCCAAATTTTTTCTGCTGGTCAGTGGCATCATACCCCCATTTACTCGTTGAACGAGTTACTTCCAGGTCATAGTGTTCAGGGGCCGGCGATTATTATAGAAGACAACGGCACTGTCATTGTTGAGCCGCATTGGTCTGCAGCGATGACGGTCCACAAGCATTTAGTATTGAAAAAAGAGCAAGCTAGCGATTCGTCAAAAACGCAAGACACCGTGCAAGCAAGCCATGATAAAAGCCAACAAAGGACTGGAAGCCAAGTGCAGAGCGATCCAGTGATGGTGGAGATTTTTAATAATCAGTTTATGTCCATCGCCGAGCAAATGGGCATAGTGCTGCGCAATACGTCATCGTCGGTAAACATTAAAGAGCGGTTAGATTTTTCTTGTGCCGTGTTTGATTTAAGTGGCCGTTTAATCGCCAATGCGCCGCATATTCCGGTCCATTTAGGCTCAATGGATGCAACTGTTAAAGTATTAATCAAGAGTGGTTTGAGTATAGAAGTAGGTGATGTATTTATTCATAACGATCCCTTTAATGGCGGTTCGCATCTTCCTGATGTGACCGTGATCACGCCGATATTCGATAAGCAAAATGAGCAGGTCATTTTCTATGTGGCCAGCCGAGCTCATCATGCTGATATAGGTGGGATCGCGCCGGGTTCCATGTCGCCAAATGCGAAAACCATTATTGAAGAAGGGGTGATTATTCCCTGTATGAAACTGGTTTCAAAAGGGCAATTTTTACATGCTGAATTAGAAACCTTATTGCTCGGTGCAAAATATCCTGTGCGTAATTTCAGCCAAAATGTAGCTGACTTGCATGCACAAATTGGCGCAAACCGCCGAGGCTACCAAGAGCTGCTCAAATTGGTGGACGAGCACTCCTTACCTGTGGTGAATAACTACATTCAACATATTATGGATAATGCTGAACAGAGTGTGCGTCGCACCATAGATTCGCTGCAAGGTGGCCAATACACCTATAAAATGGACGGCGGCCTACAAATTTGCGTTAAGGTTGATGTTGACCGAGTCAATCGCAGTGCCTGTATTGATTTTACTGGCACCAGTGCGCAGCAACCTAACAATTTCAATGCGCCTGAGGCAATCACCCAAGCTGTGGTGTTATATGTGTTTCGTTGCTTGGTTGATAGTGATATTCCACTTAATGCAGGCTGTATGCGCCCGCTGACGATCATCGTGCCACAAGGCTCTATGCTTAATCCTGTTTATCCTGCTGCTGTGGTGGCTGGTAACGTGGAAGTCAGTCAGGCAGCCACCAATGCCTTGTTTGGTGCGCTGGGTACCTTGGGTATGAGTCAAGGCACTATGAATAACCTAACATTTGGTAATGATGAATATCAATATTACGAAACTATATGTTCTGGAGCGCCCGCTGGCCCGGGTTTTAATGGCGCTGCGGCAGTACACACCCATATGACGAATTCACGCTTAACAGATCCTGAAATACTGGAATCGCGCTATCCCGTGTTATTAGAGAAATTTATCATTCGCCGAGGTTCCGGTGGCAAGGGGCAATGGCATGCGGGGGATGGCATCGAAAGACGTATTCGTTTTTTGGCTGATATGCAGTGCGCTATTTTATCCGGTCATCGTGAAGTTCCCCTCGCTGGGGTAAAAGGTGGTCAAGCAGGAGAGCTTGGGCATAACTGGATTGAACGCCAAGGACAAAAGTGGTTCGATCTTGGTGGCAATGGTGAGACCGCGGTAAAATGCGCTGATGTTGTGGTGATTCAAACACCCACTGGTGGTGGCTTTGGCGCAGTTGACGAAGGCGAATAATATATAGCCATTATTAGTAGCAAGCCGATAAATGAAGTAAGTAAGTAAGTAAAAGAGAGTCATACCGTGAGTGAAAAAGAAAAACATGCCGACGAAACAGCGCAGCCTAAAGCAAATGAAAAGCCCGCACATGGGCACAAACAAAAAATTGTCTCTTCAGAGCATTTAGCGTCTTCTGAAAATTGGCCATTATCAGAAGTTGAGTACGGCATGACTGTCGTTTACAACGCGTTTTCACAATGGATGGTGCGCTGTGCAAGCGCATCGGGCATTGGCGAGCTTGCCGTATTAGATATTCTTATTTTGCACAATATCAATCATCGAGCACGAGAAAAACGCTTAAACGATATCGCCTTTATGCTTAATATTATTGACACCCACACGGTTAATTACGCCATTAAAAAGTTGCTTAAGCTAGAATTAGTTGTCGGTAGTAAGCGTGGAAAAGAAATTTTTTATGCCACATCAGAAAAAGGCCGCGCAGCATGCGAAGAATATGGGCGGGTGCGCGAGCAATGCTTACTTGACGGATTAAAACTGTTAGATGTTGATGCCGACGAGCTCGTGAAGTTGGCCGCTACACTTCGTTCTATGTCTGGTTTGTACGATCAGGCATCTCGAGCTGCTGCCTCTTTGTAACATGATGTGCAAATTTAGCCGCATTTTACGATGTAAGCGGCTGCATTTCACTCTTTAAGCCGCGTTAAATAGCGCATTAACACTTCTATAACATCTGAATATGGTCACTCATAGTTAGATTCAATTTTACAACTTCGGCTACTCAATGGCATTGTCTATTCCTTAATTTTATTTGATTGGCGTTTTGCTGGTATCTCAGCAATGCCTAGCTGAGATAGAACCGTGCCAGAATCATCATCCGTTACCACTTCCATAAACGGCGCCGTGGCCGTTATTCGTTTTAATCGACCCGATAAACTTAATGCCTTCGATGAAAGTCAACGCAACGCCTTTCGTTATGCAGCAGAGCAGGTAAATAGCAACGACGATATACGCGTAGTTATTTTAACCGGTGAAGGCCGCGCTTTTAGTGCAGGAGCGGATCTAACAGAGCTTATGCCTGACGATCTCGATGTAGAAGAAGGGCTAATACAGTCATACAAACCCGCCCTTATGGCCATAACTCAAGCGCCTAAGCCTTGGATAAGCGCTATTAATGGTGCCGCAGCGGGTATAGGCAGTGCATTTGCTATGGCCTGTGATTTAACTGTTATGGGTGAAGGAGCTTATATTTATCAAGCTTTTAGCGCCATTGGCTTAATCCCCGATGGTGGTGCAACTTGGCACTTAGCCCACACAGTCGGTCGTAAACGTGCATATGAACTTATTGCGCTAGGGACTAAATTAGGTGCTCAAGATTGCCTTAGTTTGGGGTTGTGTAACAAGGTCGTTAATGACGATGAGTTGCTTGAGCAGAGCATGTTGTTAGCGCAACAACTCTGCCAGAAAGCGCCACTGTCATTGCGCTATGCCAAAGAAGCGCTTAATCAGGCGATGCACAGCGATTTAAGTCAAACGATTAACCATGAAGCGAAATTGCAAAACATATGTGCCCACAGCAATGATGCGAAAGAAGGCAGCCGTGCATTTTTAGCTAAGCGTCCCGCAAAATTCACCGGCAATTAATGGTTTTTTCCGACCGCTTATAACGTATTTTCGCACTTTAGGTTTTGCCTTTAAGTGACACTTAATTAGGAGAATGTAATGAACAATGCAACGGTTATACATAGTTTACTTGAGGGCCATGCAGCTCACCCAGATAAGCCGTTTTTTCATCAGCCGATTGAACGCCAATGGCGCACTTTTACTTGGGCTGATGTAACGCATCAAGCCCAGAGTATTGCTCAAGGTTTACGTGCCCAAGGATTTGAAAAAGGCGATCGCATTGTCATTATGTCGAAAAATTGTGCCGAGTGGATCATCGCCGACTTTGCAATTGCAATGGCTGGTATGGTTAGTGTGCCGATTTATGCAACGGCAGGTGTTAATATCATTGAGCATGTGATTAAGCACAGTGGCGCAAAAGCTATCTTTGTTGGCAAGCTTGATAACCTAGATGCTGCTACAAAAGCTATCCCTAAATCGTTGTTAAGCATATCGTTTCCTTACCCTACTGTGGAATGTCATGAAAAGTGGGACGACTGGCTAAAAGCATTCGATCCGATTGAGGATCCGCACATGCCTGAAAGTACCGATATGGCGACCATTTCGTATACCTCGGGCACTACATCTTTGCCTAAAGGGGTAGTGTTATCACATAAGAACTTCGCCTCTGCAGCGGACAATATTATTAGTTTATTCGAAATTAAACCTGAAGACCGTTCGATCAGTTATCTGCCTTTGGCTCATATTACAGAGCGAAGCTTAGTACCCGTTTTTGTACGCTGTAAAGTCGAAGTGTACTTTACGGAAAATTTGAAAACTTTTGTGGAAGATATTCAGTACGCCAGTCCAACCGGGTTCTCATCAGTACCGCGCTTATGGTCCGTTTTTCAAGCTCAAGTCATTAGTCAAGTGGGTGCTGAAAAACTGGATAAAATGCTCAAGATGCCCATTATCGGTAAATTAGTGGCCAGTAAAATACGTAAGAAACTGGGCTTACACAAAGCGCGTACGTTTGGTTCAGGGGCCGCGCCCATGTCAGAGTCTGTTTTGTCCTGGTATCACCGTTTAGGCATCCCTATTAATGAAGGGTGGGGAATGACAGAAACCACCGGTCTTGCCAGTGGTAATATGCCCTATAGCCATGAAGATTTGGGCACAATCGGCAAACCTATGCCCAACATTGAAATGAAGTTATCCCCCGATAGTGAAATTCTCATTCGAGGTGATTTGGTGTTCTCTGAGTATTACGAAGACGAGCAAGCCACAGCAGAGAACTTTGTCGATGGTTGGTTTAGAACGGGTGACGTCGCAACCATGACGCCGACGGGTGCTTATAAAATAACCGGGCGTATTAAAGAACAATTTAAAACGGCTAAAGGTAAATACGTGATGCCGGTACCGATTGAAAGCTTATTGTTTGCCAACTTAAACGTCGAACAAGCTTGTGTATTGGGCTCTGGACAGAAGCAACCTGTGGCCATGGTGGTGTTAAACCAGTCATGCAAGCGTAAAGCAAAGGATATAGAACAATCTTTACAAGACACGTTAGTGCAGGTTAATAGCCAGTTAGAGAGTCACCAGAGACTCGATTTTATTATGGTATGCAGCAACGGCTGGACGGTCGAAAATGATTTATTGACCGCCACCACCAAAGTGAAACGTAGTGATGTGGAACGTCACTATAGTTGGTTGTTTGATGAGACGCGGCCAGACGGAATATTATGGGAAGAAGATTTACATTAATCCTTCTTATTCTTTATTTATCGGCTGGGGGTAGATCCTTTGGAGCAATATCAGGTTAGTAACCTGTTAGCTCCATAAAACCTCTGCCGCTGTGAGTACCGCTAATATCTAACGCGCCTTCGTAATAGGTAAAGCGACCTGAATTCAGTTGGTCGCTCTTACTAGCCTGTAGTTTAAGATCAATATTTTTATTCGCTAACTTCAAGCGCCAAACTAGCGGATATAGTCTACCTGCCACCTTGGTTTGACCTTGAGGCACCAGTATCAATTCATTCGATGACAAGGAAGTAGATGTGCCATCGGGCTCGATATAACTGCCCGATATGAAATCTGCTTGGCCTGACAAACGCATACGAAAAGCCATAATCTTAGCGCCGTTATCCAGATGCAAAGAGAACCAATCCCAGCCAGCAGTGTTGGCGTCCATTAGCTGAGAGCTCCACTCATGATCAAACCAACCTTGCCCTGTGAGTTGGTGCGCCTGACCGTTAACGTGCAAATCTCCTCTGACATGAATAAACGGCTGACTGTAGTAGTGTGAAGCTAAAGGCGGCGTCAACGATTTTACGCTATAACCTTTTTGGCCTTGAAGCACGAAGGGGCCATCAGTGGACAAATGCAAACTAAGATGGGCATCTTGTGTTGGTTGTTTTATCTGGGTGTTAGCAATATTATTTGCGGTGATTGTTGACGGAAATAGTGACCCTTGACCTGTGTTTTCTTGCCATTGCCAATCATCCAAAAATAGAGTGAGGGGTTGTTCAGTCAGGCCAGCATTGCCTACTCCCCCTCGGGCGAAACGCTCTGCAAACCAGTGTTGCTTTTCGCTGTGCAAAGATACGTGAGCCATATAACTTTGGCCATTATCCCAACTGCTAATTTGGTCGCTGGTTTTAAAGCGAAATAAGGTCCATTGAAACCCGTACTCGTCGCCGTTTTCATCGCTAAGATTGGCTGTTACGTACCACCATTCTACATTGAAATCTGGATGGGCCAGGTGATCTGCCGGCAACGTGATGATATAACGTGGATCTGCAGGTTTGCCCGTAACTGGGGAGGCTGAGTCTGCAAATAAAACACTTTTTGGATTGCTGTTAACGGGCTGATCGCTACATGCATTCAGTAATAATACCAATAAGACGCATAGCGCAAACCTAACCGCTAGACTTAAAAAATTTAATTTAGCCATCGAATATCCCTAATCAGCGGTTTGTTGTTTGCCCACAATAAAGGTAACAGGATAATCATACTCACCAGCAACAACCCCATCGCTGAGACTGACGCAATTTGACCAATGGAAATATTTAAAGGATAGGTCCAGTAAAACGCTTGTTTATTGATTAAATTGATCAATAGCCAACTAAGAAATATGCCAAAGGGGATGGCAAAAACCAGTGCCCATAAACATAAAAATAGATATTGCAGCAGCGACAAACCCTGAATCACCCAGCGGCTCACGCCTAAAGTACGCAGCAACGTCAGCTGGGGCTTGGTGTCTTGCATGAGTACGATAATTCCGCAAGCTAAAGAGATGGCGGCAACCAATAAGGTTACTATGTTAAGACTGTCAGTGATCAAAAAAGTACGCTCGAACGTTGCCATAGATAAATTGAGTAATTGATTAGCGCTATATAATTGTTGAGCTCGGTTAAATCCTTGCTTCTCTAAGTCATTACTTAAGGTATTAATTTGCGCTGAATCACCATATAAGGCCAACACATTTGAGCGTTTACTCTTATCGTTAAATAGTGCTGGCGGCAGCAATATCTGTCCATAGGGATTGCCATAGTCATAAACGATGCCTACCACTGTAAAGACGCTTACCCCAGAATTAAGCGGCACCGATAAAGATTGCCCTAGATTAATTCCATTACGCAGGGCAAATTGTTGGTTTACATAAGCACCTTGACCGGTGGCATATATTGCGCCAGCGTTAGGTAGTTGACTTTGGGTTTTCAGCGCCGCTACAAAACTCGCGGTACTGGGATGAGAATGCACCTGAATGGGCAAGCCTGCATATTGAGCCTTAAGTTCAAAGCGTTGCACAGCTTGGATATTCAGTCCTAATTGTTGAATGCTGGTGGCAGCATCTATTTTGTCTGTCTGATACAGATAATAGTCGGCAATCAATCTCTGGTTAAGCCAATCATGAGTAGCTTGACGAAAACTGTCGACCATCAAGTTCATACCGATATTGCTCATCAGGGCAATAAAAAATGCGCAACAGGCTATTTTACTGCGCCCAGAAAGCCATAGACTATGTTGTAGACTCCAGTGTAATAGCGGCCATTTCTTGGGCACAAGTGCACTTGTGGTGTTGAGTACATAAGGGTAGCAGGTAATTAGCACGAAACAGCCTGCCAAAATCAATAAGGCAATACCGATTAAACTAACCAGTATCGACTGGCTTAACCACAACGTGATGACCGCTAAGAAGAAAAGCAGCCAAGCACCGAGGGTAAACCAAAACGACTTAGTTGGAGAATTTGCATCAGTGCGATATAACGTCTGATTAAGTTGTTTGACTGGCATTAGAGCAGCAAGGGTAACGCCCACTATACTGAGCAATAAGACCTGTACGAATAAACTTAAGTAAGATACCTGCGCAAAACCCACACTGACCCGAAATAGACTTTCTAGCGTAACTTGGATACTTGGTGCTAAATAAAGGGCTAATGCTACTCCTAAATAAACACCTAGGGCAGCTCCAAGCAGGGTTAACAGCCATAATTCGAGTAGTTGACCGGTTATTATGCTTAAGCGTGAAATGCCTAACTGGCGGAATATTTTGAGCATAGGCAAACGCTGCATAATCAGTAACTGACAGGCGTTCATAACAATAAATAGACATACCACAAACATCAGTAAAGCCATAGCCAGTAGATTTAATTGAAAACTATCGCTCATGCCGGTGTTTTTTTCGATACTAGGCACGCTAAGTAGTGTTAGATGTGCAGGTAATAAACGTCGAATATCGTTCAAACGATGGGGGCTAATCTCCCCTACGATGAGTATATCGCTGATAGGCGTATCGCCAAATTGCTGGGCAAAGAGGCTTATATCCATCATGATTTCATTATCCATGTTGGCGAGATTTACATGTTGTAATAAAGGTAAACGCTGGCTCTGTGCGGTAGTAATAACAATGCTGTCATCTGTTGCTAAATGGCCCGGCACTTGTTCGGCTAATTTTGTATAAAGCTCAGTAGAGAGAAAAGCTGAATTGTGAGGCAAGTTGGTAAGCTTAAGCGCAAGTTTAGCTTGTTGTGATTGTCCTTGCAGGGGCGTTGCCTGTTGCTGGGTAGTCTGATAATTAAGTAAAGCGAGACTATCAAAGCCAATAATATCAAGAGGATGATCAGTCAACTGGTGATGCTGAGCGTCAAACAATAGGGTCGATATTTGCGTTACAGCCACAGCTTCTGTGACACCTAAACGGCGCACTTGCGCGTAATCGAGTTTACTCAGCTGCGCACCCGACACCGCTACTAGCTTATACTCCACTAACGGCAGTAAGCCCTGTCCTTGCTCAACATAGCTTTGCTCGGCGCCCTGATTGATAACCAGTACCGCACTTACGCCTATGCAACCTATCATCAACGCCATATACAACATTGCTAAACGGAACCAGGCGCTGGGGTAGCTTTGCACCACCGTGCGCAAATACCAAAACAAGAGGCGCATATTAATTAGCTCGCACCAGTTTGCCGTCCTTCATCAGGTAATGCTGCTCAGCCAAAGCCGCTACGGCACTGCTGTGGGTCACAACAACTAAGCTAGTTTGCAATCTAAAACTTTGCTCATAAAGCAGTTTGGCGATTTTGTTGCTGTTTTTAGCATCTAAGTTGCCTGTGGGTTCATCTGCCAGTAATAACGCAGGTTTATGGGATAAGGCTCTAGCAATGGCGACCCGCTGTTGTTCGCCGCCGGATAATTGATTCGGTAGTTTTTTACTGTGCTGGGCGATATCTAGCGCATCAAGCAACTGCGCAATATAGCCAGGATCGAGATTATTGTTTAGCCGCGCCGGTAAACATAGATTGTCATAGACCGACAGACAATCAATCAGATTAAAGCGTTGGAATATCAGCCCCACCGTGCAGCGTCGGTAATCGTCGGCTTGACGCTCGCCAATTGTGGTTAAATCTAGTTGGTTAACTGTTAGCTGACCGCTATCAGGTTTGTCTAAACCAGCAAGCATATGTAACAAGGTCGATTTGCCCGAACCTGACTCCCCTTGAATACTCATTTGTCCACCGGGAGGCAAACTTAAATCTAGCTCACGCAATACCACTTGACGTCGATCGCCATCTTGGTAGCTTTTGCAAATTTTATGGGCGTGGATCATGGCGCTTGGCTACTGACTGATTAATGCTAGGGACCAGTATATTAGCATGGGTTATAACGACAGCGATGTGCTAGCTCAAATGACTTAAGCATGTTGGTCTCTAAAAAGGTTGGTGATACTGAGAAAAAATACTTTTTAATCAACATAAACAATGACAACGATAGGCTTTGCCGTAAGCCGAAAAACAATAGAACGGTCTTTGATTTGAATGGTCATACTTTGAATTGCGGTTTAATCGCGCATCACATGTGAATAGAATACCAAAAAGCCTAGATAAACTAAAAATGATAGGCAGTAAATTGCTTCGTTTTATCTTAAGATTCACACGTTATCTCATCATATTAACGTCAAATGGAACCGTACAATGCCCTTTTCTAACAAAGTTGATTATATTCCCAATATGTCTGGCGGTGGATATGATCCTCTTGCGGTGCAAGAACAAAAAAAAGTGCAAACAAGACGGTGGCAGGTTCTGGTCGGTGTGTTCCTTTTTGTGCTGACGATAGCGAATATTTTTATTTGGAGCAGAGCGCCAGAGTTTCGTAGTCAGGCGATTATGCATTTCGCCTATACTACGCAAAACGCGCAAGAGCTTGATTATATCGCCCAGCAACAACTTAGCCTTAATCAACAACGTTTAACTAGCAATAGCCTATTGCAGGCGTTATCCATCAAGTTGCGTGAAGAACACTTGATTGACCTCAATGTTCAACAATTGAAGGAAATGCTTAGTGCAACAGCAAGTGAAACAGGAAAAATAATAACCTTACAAACTGTCGGGTCCACCCCTGAATTACTTAAATCTGTGCTGCAACAGTGGTTGTCTTTGTATACATCATTACTAGAGCGAGAGCGCGTTAGTAATGGCTCTGATGAAATATTGCAATATCAGCAGCAATTGACCGTGCTGGAGCAAAAAATTGCTCAGCAAAAACAGGTTATAAATGAGTTTTCGCAAGCCAACAATATTGTATCTTCAGAGCGTAATGACAATCGAATTCCAAACAAAATAAAAGGGTTGGGTATTTCCTTAGATGAAGCTGAAGAACAGAAAACTCAGGCATTAGCTGAGCTGGACAGTATTAATGAGTCCCTTGCCAATGGACAGCTGATCGAACGTCCGGTCGATAAAGCAAGTATTGAGGTGAACCGAGCGGCGGTGCAAGAATTAGCAGCAGAGTTATCAGCACTATCAGAAAAATATACTCAGGAATATTTACAGCGAGATCCTGAGGTGGTTGCTAAACAACAGAAATTTAGCAGTTTAAGTAAAGACTTAGAGCAACAAATTGCTGACAGTCAGTTATTGTATTTACAAGATTCACGACGCAACCTCGCCGTATCCGTGAGTAAAGTTAACGCCTTGCGAGAGCAATTAGCTGATTTCCAGGATCAGGCTCAGGATTTTAATCAAAAGTTAGAGCAGTACCGTCGTTTAGATGAGAGCTTAAAAGAATTGCAATCACAGGCCCAGACCCTGAAAAATCAGCTTGTGGCCCAAGAAGTGTCGAAGCCCTTTGACGCTAAAATAAGCATACTCGAACAACCTTTTACCCCAGAGTTTCCAATTGGTCCCAACTACTGGCAAGACACACTTATTAGTATTGTTGCGGCTATTTTATTGGCAGTGATGGCATTACTTCTATTCAGTTTTATTGTGCGCCAAAAGTCGTTACCGGTTGGAGGCACTAACTTTGTGGTTATGCCTGGCCAACAACATGGGAATCATTATGCGGAATTACAGGGGGCTGAGCAGGCCAAATTAGGGGCGAGAGCTCAGCCTTTACAGCTAGGCGAGCAGCATGCACCCCAGACAACTATCCGTCTACTGACCACCGCCGAGTGTCAAAGCTTGTACAATGTGGCAAATAAGCAAGCGAAGGTGGTTATCAGCTTATTACTAAGCGGAGTGGATGCCACTGAACTGGGTAAAATCACAAAAGGCGATTTTGTCCACGTTTATACTCAGCTACAAATACCAGGTACATATGCTCGGCAAGTAAAATTGACTAAGCAATTAGCGATAATTATCGAGCAGCTTTGTGAGGGTCTGCAGGTAGACGATTCATTATGGACAAATCCTTTGTCGATAGAGGACTTTTGTCAATTAATTATCAATGCAGGGCATGACGCGGAGTTGCCCTATCCAGAACAGTTATCTACCGAAGTTTTACGACACACCTATTTAACTTATCTCGTCAGTCAAGGTGTGCGTTTAAATGATTTGGAACAACTTTCAGGTTATCTCAAGCCTGCCGACTTAGCTAAATATCGAGCGGTTAATCGACACGGCAAGTCAGTGGATATTGAACAAATCGATAGTATATTTCCGCTCACTTATTCTGACGCTAACCCTGACATTGAAACCTGAGGAGAGATGACGAGCTAATCGTCTTTTCAATATAGGGTTACCGGTTAGTTAAAATCCCCGGATACGGTGCAGTAGCGAACTACGATTTCAAAGAGTAAGTGATTTTGTAATTCTTCACGGTGTGTGTTAAAACATTGATTATATATAAACATCATATGTTTTAAATTGATTATGAATTCTTCAAATACGTTACAACACTCTCCTTATAATGCGCTTCGTATGGGGATTTTGGCTTTTGGGCTAATGTTGGTTGCAAGCTGCAGCCAAACGTTTGAAAAAGAATCGGCTGCCAATACTGACATGTCTGTTTTGCCTTTTTCTGATCCTGATAACGCAGGCGATTGGATACTTAATACTGTGGTCAGCGATGAGTTCGATGGTGACATTATCGATGAAGACCGATGGTATATTGTAGGTAAATTCGCAGATGGCCAGCCAGTTTATAAACATCCTGATAAACCGCATAAAAAAGTTTGGAAAGGGCGTGCTCCGTCTCAGTTCTCTGGGCGCAATTATCGCTTAGAAGACGGTAAATTAATGCTTGAAACACGCTGGGAGCCAGACTTCCCCTTTACGGATGAAATTCGTGTACCTGTGTTTGGTGAAGCGATGCCCCATGCGAATATCACTACCGCCTGTTTTATCTCTCGCAAGGAATTTAAATACGGGTATATAGAAATCAAAAGTAAAGCAGCAGATGCTGAAATCACCAGTGCCTTCTGGTCGATGGGTAAGGGCTTTGAGTTTGATTTTTTTGAACAGTTTGGTGATCATAGAGATCCACAAAAGCTTGATTTAGACACCGAACTTTGGTGGTCAATTCGTGATTGGAATCCAGCAATCAAAGAAACGGGCAAACCAGTCTATACCGAGCACAAGGATCTAGGCTTTCGCGTTGCTGACGATTTCCACGTGTATGGCATTGAATGGGACCATACCGGGGTAAAATATTATGTAGACGGCAAGTTGCTTTCAACCGTGACGCCGGACCAAGTCACCCAATGGGCAAAAGCAAACCGTGATGTGCCGGCTGACTACCAAGGCTATGTAGCAGATAAGCCTTTGAGCCTATGGTTAGACCAAGAAACATTTCCATGGCACGGCATACCAGATAGCAAAGCAGATTTAGAGTTAAATAGTCCAGAAGGAGAAAAAGACGACGGCGTGGTCGATTTTGAAATCGAATACGTTCGTGTGTGGCAAAAATCGTCTCAATATTAATTTTTTATTTGCAGAGTCTGCCCTAGCTTGCTGCTTTGCATCGCTAATTCGATGATTTTAATGCTATCAAGGGCCTGCTCAGCAGAGACGGGATGAGGCACGTTATTATGAATTGCTTCAACGACGGCCTGAAAATAATGTTGATAACCACCTCGTTCAGTCACAACCACTTGCGCATCGCCTGCGTGGTATATATGACCATATTGACTGGCGTCTTCATCTGCCCAATTGGCATTAATAGGGGCTAGCCCTGCTATTAATCGTGATTCTTGCGGATCCAATCCGTATTTTTGAAAAGTCCCTTTACTGCCTTGAATAGTAAAACGTCTATTGGGTGTGGCGCTTAACATATCTGCATGCAATACGGCTATTTTATCTGGATAGTGCAAGACCAAATTGAAGTAATCTACCGTCGTACCGCCGTCACGTATAATGCGGCATTGCGCCGTTAACGCGTGAGGCATACCAAATAGCTGCAACGCTTGATCGATCAAGTGAGGCCCAAGATCAAATAGTATTCCGCCTCCGTCGCTGGCTTGCTCCCGCCAGCGTTGACGTACCTCTGGGCGAAAACGGTCAAAATGTGCTTCGAATACTTTTATTTCTCCTAATTGCTTCTCACGTATTAACTTCTGCACCGTTAAAAAATCCCCGTCATAACGACGGTTTTGGAAAACGCTTAGTAATCTCTGATTTTTATTGGCAAGTGCGATAAGGCGTTCACCGTCGCGACTGTTGGTGACAAACGGT
The DNA here is from genome assembly GCF_011378905.1 of Paraglaciecola sp. 20A4. Classification (GTDB taxonomy): domain Bacteria; phylum Pseudomonadota; class Gammaproteobacteria; order Enterobacterales; family Alteromonadaceae; genus Paraglaciecola. The sequence continues at coordinate 241,777 of NZ_WTPY01000001.1, forward strand.
TTCTCTAGAATGACGTGTTTGTTATTTTCTAATGCCAGTTTTGCTAACGAAAAGTGCACATTGTTAGGGGCGGTAATGATTACTAGTTCTGCATCACTTTGCGCTATTAAGGCCTCAGGTGAAGCGAAGTATTCTACGTTTGGCCAATCTTTGTTGACTCTTTCTTGTTGACGACTGCTGATTGCCACAAAGGCAAATTCAGCCATATTACTGATAAAAGGAATATGAAAGGTTTTTGCTGAAAACCCATAACCGATAACCGCGGTTTTAATGGCAGGCCGTGTATTTGCAGCGCTAGAAATTAACGACATGTAGTATCACCTTTGGTTGGGTTCATATTCAAATTGATTGAAATACTCTGTCTCCGAATATGGATGCATTAGGCTATCGAAGGCGGCTAGATAATTATGTCAATATCAGTGCCATTGCGCATAACAATAATAGCGCTTTGGGAATCATTTCCCCTATAAAAGTCGCTGCACTAAGTATTGCTCACATTCTGGCAAGTACCTTGCTTTCATCCAATTAGGTTGATATACGAACATCGACTAAGCCTAGATAGTGCCATCAATAATAAAATAAAACTAAGGATATCAGCATGTTCGAGGGTAAATTTAAGCGCAGAAACTTTATACAAGGACTTGGTGTCGGCGCGTTGGCTGCATCATTAGGTGGTTGCGCTAATACAGCTTCAGCCCCTGCTAATACGGCTTTTAAGCGTCCTTTTTCACGCAAGCCATTATTGGCACCAAAAATCTCTATGAATAATATTATTACCCAAGTCGTAGGGCATCGCCCCTATCGCCCTGAAGGATTTGTGGTGCGTAGTGAAGCATTTGGCGACAAGACCTTGGTGCACAATTATGGACATGGCGGTGGGGGAATTTCTCTATCTTGGGGCTCATCGGCGTTAGCTGTGAGTGAAGTGAAATCTGCTGAACATAAAGAGGCTGCGATTATTGGTAGTGGAGTGATGGGGTTAACCACAGCTCGGTTGTTGCAAGAAGCTGGCTGGAAAGTGACTATTTATACCAAAGAGATGGCGCGGCACACCACATCACAAGTGGCTGGTGGTGAATGGGGGCCGTATAGTGTGCACGACCCACTCGTATCAAGCGACACGTTTAAACTGCAATTGCAGTTAGCGGCGAAAATTGCCCATGAAACATTTGCTCGTATGGTCGGGGCTGATTACGGTATTCAGTGGATAGAGCTATACACCGCGAGTAACGAGCTACCTAAAGCTGATAATCCATTTCGTCAGTATTACCCATTTAGTCAAATGTATGGGGCGAACGAACACCCTTTTCCCACAACGTATTGCACGGTATCAGCGACCATGTTGATTGAAACGTCCACATTCTTGCGTCGCTTAATCCAAGATGTGCAATTAGCAGGTGGTGAGTTTGTTATTCGTAATTTCAACGATCAAGACGAGCTTCTAAAACTTACCCAGCCAGTTATTTTTAACTGCACTGGATTAGGATCAAGAGCACTATTTGGTGATGAAGGCATTATGCCGGCCAAAGGGCAGTTGATTTTGTTACCACCAGATCCCGCGGTTGATTACCTGACGGTAGGCGGTGGAAGTGATTCGCTATATATGTTCTCTCGTAATGATTACATGATTTTGGGTGGAACATTCAAACCGGGAGATTGGTCGACAGAACCGGATCCTGTACAAACCAAACGGATTATCGAAGAGAGCCAACAATTTTTCTCGAATCTTAGTTAATCTTGTTTTAAGAGCGTCATTTAGAGTTAGGTTATTAATCTAATGGGTGTTTATTCTTAAGTCTTTTCTAGGGTTATCACTGAGAAAAATAAGGGATACCTAACGCTTAATAACCAAGCAACATGATATCAAGGGCACTGTGTATAGTTCGGTGCTGGTTCTTTTGTATTGACCGTAAGTCATCTAATCATATATTTGCTTACATTTTTGCGATGGTCTTGACAGTGTTATTGAGTATTTATAGCGCTTATCCTGCGTAGGTTAACCCTCTCTTAACCTATGCATTGTTATTATTTGCTCCATTGTAGGCTTACCCCCCTCCAACCACCGATAAGGTGAATGGGCAGATGGTTTAAGCCTCACCATTTTCTATTTACTTATCGAGGAACACGCAATTATGAAATCTTCAATTTACATTGGGGGGTTGCTGCTAGCAGTGACTTTGCTAAGCGGCTGTCAACAAGAGAGCGCCCCAGCGCGCACCATGCCAGTGCCGGCTGTTTCATATATTACGGTGAGCACTTCGGTACATAACATTGATACTCAAATGCAGGGCCGTGTGGTGGCATCCTTAAGCGCCGAAGTCCGACCTCAGGTGGGGGGGATTATTCAAACGCGTTCTTTTGTCGAGGGCAATACTGTAGAGAAGGGGCAATTACTTTATCAGATTGATCCCGCAACCTATCAGTCTGCATACAACGAAGCCAAAGCGAGTTTAAACAGTGCAAAAGCATCCCTAGAAACGGCTAAATTGAAAGATGAGCGCTATGTAAATTTACTGAAATTTGAAGGGGTTTCGCAACAAGATGCTGACGATGCTCATGCCACTTACCTTGAAGCTAAAGCCGATATTGAGAAGTATCAAGCGGCATTAGCTACTGCGTCTATTAATCTCGAATTTACTAAAGTCACTGCACCGATATCCGGTCATATTGGTATTTCCACTGTCACGCCTGGCGCACTGGTAACTGCACAACAGGCCTCTGCTTTAGCGACTATCCGCACCTTGGATCCTATCTATGTGGATATGACTAAAAGTAGCAAAGAGCTGCTGAAATTGCGTCAGTTAATCGGTAAGAATGGTGTTAAGCAAGGTACAACAGCGGTATCCCTTACCTTAGAGGATGGCAGTGAATACGACCTTAAAGGTCAGTTGAAAATGCAAGAAGTCTCTGTGGATGCATCAACTGGTACCGTTACTTTGCGTGCTGAGTTTCCAAATCCTGACGGGATACTGTTACCGGGCATGTTTGTGCGAACCAAAGTCAATGAAGCGGTAGATGAGCATGCGATCCTTGTTCCGCAGCAGGGGGTTTATCATAATGCGACAGGCGAAGCCTATGCATATGTGATTAACGAAGATAACAAAGTAGAAAAGCGCACTTTAAAAACCATTAACGCTGTTGGCAATAAATGGCTACTTGAGAGTGGCTTAGCGGCTAATGATAAGTTATTAGTCGAAGGTAGCGGTAAAGTAGGTCCAGGCAGTGAGGTCAAACCTGTGGAAGTGCAAATGGACACTAATGGCTCTATGGTTACCCTGTCTGAGCAAAGTAAAGATACCTCAGCTATGCAAGGAGGCGTGTAAATTATGTTTGCCCGTTTTTTTATTGATCGTCCTGTATTTGCCTGGGTCATTTCGATTATTATCATGCTGACCGGTATTGCATCGATTATGTCGTTGCCGATAGCGCAGTACCCAAGTGTGGCTCCTCCCGTTATCAGTGTTAACACAAGTTATACCGGTGCGGATGCGCAAACGGTTGAGAATAGCGTTACCCAAATACTCGAACAGCAGTTAACTGGCCTTGATGGCCTATTATACTTTTCGTCATCGAGCACATCAGATGGTTCAGCGTCAGTCAGCATCACATTCGAGCAAGGCACTGATCCTGATTACGCTCAAGTGCAAGTACAAAATAAAGTACAGCAGGTCACTTCACGTTTCCCTGAGTCAGTGCAAACACAAGGGGTTACGGTAACAAAGTCTAATAGTGACTTTTTACTGGTCACCGCGATTTACGATTCTATGGACAAGGTCTCTTCCTTTGATATCGCTGATTATATTTCATCTAATATAGAAAATGAGTTGGCTCGAATTAAAGGCGTAGGGGATACCCGGGTATTCGGGTCAGAGTATGCCATGCGTATCTGGCTAGACCCGACTAAATTGGCTGCCTATGAATTAATGCCGTCTGATATTACCAGCGCGTTAAGTGCCCAGAATATACAAATACCCGCAGGTAAAATTGGTGCGGTACCGTCTTTAGCTGACCAAGAACTTAATGCCACAGTGACAGCGCAGTCAATGATGTCTACGCCTGATGAATTTCGTAATATTATTGTAAAGTATGATGCAAGTGGCGCAAACGTGCGCTTGAGTGATGTTGCACAAGTTGAAATAGGCAGTGCGAGTTACGATGCTATTCCGCGTTTAAATGGGCACCCTGCATCGGGTATTGCCGTTATGCTGTCGCCAGGGGCGAACGCCTTAGACACGGCTACTCGGGTAAAAGAGAAAGTGGCCGAGCTTGCTAAAAACTTACCTGATGGCTACAAAGTTACGTTTCCTCGTGACAGTACCGATTTTATTAAAATTTCAATCAGCGAAGTGGTGCAAACGTTACTGGAAGCAGTGGTTCTGGTTGTTATCGTGATGTTCCTGTTCTTACAAAACTGGCGCGCGACGCTAATTCCAGCCATTGCTGTACCCGTTGTATTGCTAGGGACATTCGGCGTGTTGTCAGCATTTGGTTTTTCCATCAATACGCTCACCATGTTCGGTATTGTGTTGTCCATTGGCTTGCTGGTGGACGATGCCATTGTTGTGGTTGAAAATGTCGAGCGCTTAATGCGCGAGAAGAACTTATCACCCCGAGATGCAACCATAGAGTCGATGTCAGAAATCAGCAGTGCGCTGGTGGGCATTGCCGTGGTGTTATCCGCGGTATTTTTACCGATGGCGTTTTTTGGTGGTTCGACGGGTGTTATATACAAACAATTCTCTGTCGCCATTGTGTCGTCAATGACGCTTTCGGTTATTGTTGCGTTAACGCTTAGCCCGATGTTATGTGCAAGCCTGCTGACGAAGGCTGAACACAACAAAGAAGGAAAGGGGTTCTTTGCTGGATTTAACCGTATGTTCGACCGTATGACTATCTCATATACAGGGCATGTTGAGCATGTAATTACGCGTAAGGTGCGCTGGATAATAGTGTACGGCGTTATTATTGCGATATTAGGTTTACTTATTGTACGTATGCCAACGGGTTTCTTACCCCAAGAAGATCAAGGCAGTACTATGTTCCAAATTAGTTTGCCTGAAGGCGCATCCATTAAACGAACTCGGGCCGTCGCCGAGCAAGTAGAAGAATATCTTTTGGGCGAAGAAACAAGGGACGTTGTGCGAGTCTTTTCTATCTCAGGCTTTAACTTCTCGGGCAGCGGACAGAATGCGGGCATGGGGTTTGTAGGATTAACACCTTGGGATGAGCGAACCGACGATGATCAGAGCGCCGACGCAGTAATAGGGCGTATGAACAAAAATCTGTCGACTATTCGTGATGCCCGTGTTTTTGCTATGCAGCAACCGGTTATCCGAGGGTTAGGGCAAAGCAACGGTTTTTCTTTTGAACTGCAGGCTGCAACAGGTACTAGCCGTGAAGAATTGACCCGTTTAAAAGATGAATTACTAACAAAAGCACGTCAAAGTGAGTTGCTCACCAGTATTCGAGAAGGTTCACTGAGCAACACGCCTCAACTTAAAATTGATATTGATAATGGCAAGGCAACGGCTCTTGGTTTATCACTGTCGGATGTGTCGTCGACGTTAACGTCGGCTTGGGCGGGGAGTTATGTGAATGATTTTATTGATAATGGTCGAGTAAAGAAGGTGTACGTGGAAAGTGAAGCCGAATATCGCTCAAAACCAGAGGACTTAGGCCAGTGGCATGTACGAGGGGTAAACGCAGATGGCGAAACGACTATGACGCCATTCTCAGCGTTTAGCTCATCTTCTTGGTCGAGTGCGCCGCAAAGCTTATCTCGTTTTAACGGTATTGCCTCTTACTCAATACAAGGTGCTTCCGCTAGCGGTGTTAGTTCGGGCCAAGCCATGACTGAAATGGAGCGCTTAACCGAAGAAGTAGGCCAAGGCAAGTTAAGCTACGCATGGAGTGGCTTGTCTTACCAAGAGAAACTATCAAGCGGGCAATCAGGAACCCTTTATGCCATCTCTATTTTGGTGGTGTTCTTAGCGCTTGCTGCGTTATATGAAAGTTGGTCAGTCCCATTTTCAGTTATTATGGTCATTCCATTAGGCTTAGTTGGAGCGGCAATCGCGAGCACAATGCGCGGGTTGGAAAATGATATTTATTTTCAGGTGGCACTATTAACCACTATTGGTCTGGCATCAAAAAATGCGATCTTGATCGTTGAATTTGCTGAAACGTCCTATCAGAAGGGCGCATCATTGGTAGGCTCTGCCCTTGAAGCGGCCAAACTCCGTTTACGGCCGATTATTATGACCTCTTTAGCATTTATGTTTGGTACGTTACCGTTGGCATTGTCATCAGGTGCGGGCGCAAATAGCCGTATTTCAATTGGTACGGGCATTGTTGGTGGTACCTTAACCGCAACGATTTTAGGAATCTTCTTTGTGCCTATGTTTTTCGTTTTGATCCGCGGATTCTTCCCCAAACGACGTCCAAATTACGACGCTGAGCCAACTACCGTAGAGAATGCCCATGATTAAACTAAGCATGAATATGATGCGCACCGCTAGGCTAGTGCCTATTGCTGGCGCTTTAATCTTAGCGGGTTGTAGTACCTTAGCACCGGATTATGCGCGCACTGATTTACCCGTACCTAACGAATGGCAAGACCAGCCAACAATGCAAACCCAAGGCTTATCAACAGAGCAGGCAATGCAGGTCCCGTGGGAAAATTTCATCAAAGATGCGCGTTTAGCGCAGATTATCAAGTTGGCGCTTAATAGTAACCGAAGCCTGCGTGAAACCTTAGCGGATGTAGAATCAGCGAGAGCTACTTATCGCATTCAAAAAGCCGATTTATACCCGCAAATTGATGCAGGATTAAGTGGGGCGCGTACCAAGTCCTCAACAGGCGATATCAATACAACTTACGAAGCTGAAGCGGGTTTGAGTGGTTATGAAATCGATTTGTTTGGTAAGAATCGCAGTTTGACAGAAGCGCAAATGGAAGCGTATTTAGCCAGCGCAGAAACCGCAAAAGCAGCAAGAATTACCTTAATCGGTGAAATTGCCAATGCGTGGCTTACGTTAGCAGCGGATAGCAATTTACTGAGCCTAGCTGAAGAAACAGCAGCCAATGCCAAGCAAACCATGGACATCACTAACAAACGCCTAGAGCTTGGTGTTGATTCAAGAATTGATGTGGCAAGTGCTGAAACCATTTATTATTCTGCACGCTCTGATATCGCTAGTTACACCACACAAGTGAGCCAAGACAGAAACGCTTTGCGCCTGTTAGTGGGGGAGCAGTTTGATGACAGTTTAATGGCTAAGGCTTTACCCGAGAGTGAAACCTTGGTGACAGATGTACCAGTAGGCTTGTCTTCAACTGTATTGCTTGAGCGACCTGATGTGCTGTCTGCAGAACATAATTTGAAATCAGCTAATGCCAATATCGGTGCCGCTAGAGCCGCGTTCTTTCCAACATTGTCATTGACGGCCACGGGGGGATTAGCCAGTTCCGTTTTGTCTGACATATTTACTGGCGGTGCAAGCTCGATCTGGACGATTGCCCCTAGTATCACTTTGCCCATATTTAATGGTGGCGCAAACGATGCAAATTTAGCCTACAGCGAAGCGCAGCAGAAAAAGTATCTTGCAGCTTACGAATATGCCATTCAAAGCGCGTTTTCAGAAGTGGCTGATACCCTAGCGCGCCGAGCGACGATTCAAGCTCAACTTGATGCTCAAGAAGCGTTAGTGACGGCTGCAAGCCGCAGTTACGACTTGTCGTTAGCGCGATATGAAGGCGGCGTAGATACCTTTCAAAATGCGCTAGAAGCCCAGCGCACTATGTACAGTGCCAGGCAGTCATTTATTACCACCCGCAGGATACATTTGGATAATCGTATCACTTTGTATCGTGTGTTAGGTGGTGGTTTAGCTAACTTGTCGAGTGATATTAATATAGTGCAAGATGGAAGCGAAGGCTGAAACCTAGGTGATATTAATTAGTCGATAAATTAAAGGCACAGTCTATTTACTGTGCTTTTTTGATCCAGCTGTCCCATCCTGAAACAGGTTGACATAAAGAGGACTTCTTTATGAAAACATTAAGCATGAAAGGGATTAGACGCTCACAACGGGATTACACATTAGGCTTTAAGTTGAGTGTGGTTGGGGCATAGCCGAATTTTTCTATTAACAACCTATCAAGTGCAATTATTTGATGAGTTTTCGATTAAGTAATTAATCTGGAGTAAAACGGGTGATAGCAGTATAAGTGAATGCTATTACTCGTTTTCATCGTGCTGGGATTAACCGAAGCTGATTAAATCTATCAAATGTATTCATATTTTTGTCTTTTGATGAATGGTACTTAACGTGAGGCAACCATAACTATTTATTAACGTGATTTAAATATCATTGAAAAATACGGGATAGGTGATTGTTGGAAGATACAAGTTACCGCTTAAAGTAGCGAGTTTTTCTGTGGTGACCACCGTGTTTAATCTTAAAACGTAGCTTGCTGGTGCTTTATCTCAATAAATTAGAATGTAATACCGGCTTTGCTGAGATAAAAATATCCCTCTATATTTTGTTTAGTTCTGTTTCTAAACACCAAAAAAACCAATAGCATCTTGTTTTTATTGAAAAATCCTTGGAAATATTAGTATCCCAATATTTTGGTATTAGAAGGTATGTTAAAAATTAGTAAAGCAAGGGCTGTGCCGTTTATAAACTAATATGCAACAAACCCTTTTTCTGATGTCAATATTATCATTTCGAAGGTAAAATTACCTCCATCATATCAACAGTCATGTTTATGTTGTCTCGCGAAAGGTAGTTAGAAGTTTATGGATTATTTTGAACAGTTGGGTGTCAGTCGATCGTCGTCGACCATCGATATTAAAAAAGCGTATCGAAAGCTGGCCAATAAATATCACCCTGATAGAAATGACGGTACAGAAGCCAAAGAGAAGTTTCAGCTAATTCAGCAAGCTTATGATGTTATTTCTGATCCTAAAAAGCGCGCGGTGTATTTAAAACAAAATTATACCGTGATAACCAATCCTCGAGAAGTGGCTGACTCGTTTTGGGATTCAGCTTTGAGCTAGGACTTCAGTTCGGCTGTGAATTAGACTTTACCTTAGGAAACAATGAATGCAACTTGAAGCAAATGTACCTGATTATTTGAGCGGTGATTTTTCTATGTATTTAGAGAATATGACCTCATATGATGATCCTGAAAATCCTGACTTGTTAACAAATTATCTATCAAGTTTATTCGACCAGTTACAGAAAATGCCTTCGTTGTTTAATGGCATGGTTGATCAATTAGCGATGGCGATATCAACTAAAGTGCGTATCGATAGCGAAAACCTAGCAAAAGTGACGATCACGAAAGAGCCTACCTGGGCTGAGATAAAACCTTTTGTGGGTGTGCATGCGGATGCGCGTGCTTGTATAACCGCAATCATGACCCAATCAGAACGCGATTTGAAAAATGCTATTTTGCTTATTCATTTTTATAATAGCTACGACGCGACACCGTTAAAGGCTGAATCCGACGAAAATGAACAAGATCAGGATTACGACTCGGTAAGCTTTTTCGAAAACGACAACTATTAGATTTAGCTGATTAGTATTAAAACACTCGATCGATAAATGAAAAAAATTAAGGATTTAACTTGAATAAAAATGCATTAATGCTTGCAAGCGACATTATGGAACAAGCTCAGCATAGCGGCAGACAAGCAGGTACCGCTTTAGAAGCTATTGCTTCACAGCAAGGCGATGAGACAATGCTGGCGGTGTTAACCGAAATGGATATTTTGACCGTTGCAAAAATTGTTAGAGAACACGACGCCACTATTCCATCGATTGCCACCTGGTTAATGGACGCAGAATCCATTAAGCAATTATTGAATGTCGAGCCGTCGTACTGGGAAAATATGGAAGAAGACACGGTATTTTCTGCTCAAACAGAAGCCCATAGTTTATTAACGCAAATATTTCTGACTACCGATGACGAAGAAAAACAATTGGAAATATTACGCGTTATTGTAGAAGACGATTTTGGTCTTCTGTATTTGTCTTTACCGTTTGTTGGTCACGACTTTTCAGAAATGGAAGAAGATGAAGAGCAAGCATCAGGTAGTGTTGAAGAGCTGCTAATGAAGATTAAATCTTTAAGTGAAGATGCGTATCGTGAAGTGATGACCGTCAGCACCAATGGCACACTAGAAAACATTGAAAGCACCTTAAAACAAAACGCCAATAAACAACGAGTGACAGCGCTTGAAATGGATACTGATGATATGTTTGCGCCGCTGTAATATGCACATGAAAATCGTATTCAAGCTTTCATTCGGTAGGATTGAACAATGAAAATTGCACAGTTAAGACATCACCCTTTTCTACTTTTAGTTTTAAAAGACGGTGAAAGTGGGGGCTATTTCCCCCCAGAATTTATGCATAAAACTAAACAGCAATTAAGCGATATGTCATTGCGGATAGCGTCCGACAATTTATCGATAATTTATGCGGATCAAATTAGAAAGGGCTGTGAAATAGTATTAGGTATGAGCAATTTAGGTTTGCTAGACCTCTGCGATAACGATGCTGAGAAAGCGAAAAGCATTATAAAAGAGCAAGGTATCGTGTATTGCTTTAGAGCCGGTTGGGCTAAATACGCGGAGTTAAAGAAGATATCAGCTTCATACTTCGAAGATATTTCAATCACGCAATATGCAGTAGGCATAAACGATACTTCTGATATCAGATTGATGCATGAGGGGTTAGTTAAAGAGGGTCAGCAAAGTGCCAAGTTGCTACAGATATATAAAAATATCGGAGCAAACTACAGTGCAAATAGCCTGATCATTGATAATGATGAAGACGTACTGGTGTTTGAGTTGCAAAAGTTTCTAAACTCAGCAGTGGCACTGTTGCTTATTGATTCTGACAAGAAAGTATTCACCCATACCTTGTATCAGCAATTTATTACTTTGTTAAGCGATGTAGAAAAAGACGCCCTAAAAATTAAGTTGGAACAGAGCATTGCCCGTTTCACTGAGCAACTACCGGTATCAACAAAAGAATATCTGCAAGCTATAATGTTGCTAGATTTTAATGATTTAAAGGGCCTTATTAAGCAACCCGAAAATGCCGCGATTTATGCTCAGGATATATTGGAACTGCCTATGACCGTCTCAAATGAGTTGAATAATGATTTTGACGGTGGTTACGATTTTCACGCTGATGATGACGACGATATCGCCTATTTGCGCCCTGACGGCTAATAGCAGCCTCTCAGACTAGATATAACTATTATCTAAGATATTAGCGTGACATACACCAGTCGTATGTTAGTACATGGATGTACCAGTCTATCGGCAATCAACGATTACCCAAAGTCCCTTGGACACAATCTCTCATACACGACTCTACGGGTCTTAATCAGCAAAGCTATTATTCTTCTTTAGCATATGATTACCAATATTTAACGGCTACACCTATATTTGTGATGCTGTCTCAGCAATACCTGCTTACGGTGGTTTATTTTTCAGTGCGGATAATATTTTTCTGTAACTTACCTGCTATCCAGTAATAAACTGCTTAGATAGCAACGGCTAAAAAGAGTGATCAGAATGAAAAAGTGGTGGGGTGATATTAATTTCGAAATAAATGAGGTTAAAACCTGGCGAATTGGCAGTCGTAAGATCTCGGTACAACGCAAACATGTCGAGTGGCTCATTTGGAATGAAGAGACCAAAGATGAGAGTTTTGAACAGTTAGTTCTAGAAGATGCGGTATCGATGGAAGCATCTATCGATACGCTGCCCAAAAGGTACCTAGTGAACAAAACCCATGATGCATTAAAAGTTGCCCCTTTACTGGCAAATCGTTCCATCATTGTTAGGCCCAGTTCCACTTTAAATATACTGCCCGGAGAAAAAATAGAACTCTCAGTGAGTTCTCCTTTATGGTTAGCCTTTTTTAATATAGGCAGTAGATTGCCTATTAGTGATCTGCCTTTTTGGCTGCCGTCAGATTCTTGGTTTGGGCCGTCTACTATGGTTGGTGAACTATGTTATTCGAAGTACACCGATGCTAGGGTGTCATTAGAAAATATTCCCAAGCGTTCACATAGAGCCATCACCACGATCAGTATTTTAAATGAGCACGATGAATTACTAACCGTCGATAGAATTAACCTTCCAATACCCTATTTAAACCTTTACGCCGACGCTAGCGAACAGTTCTGGACTGACAAAGTGTGTTTAACGCACCATTTAGATAAGGCTAGGCCGTCTTTTTACATCAAAAGCTTAACCAAAGAGCAGGATAAATCGGCTATTTCTTTAGTGTCGCACGCCAGAGAAATAGCCGATGCTCACACATTTATGCGTTCAATTAGAAGTTTAGTGGCTTAAGCACAAGCATAACCTTAGGAAATTACATGATGGAAGAGACCAGTATCGCGCTTGGTTTAATGCAGCAATTCCACGTCTTTGCTATTGGCAAAGCCATTTTAATACTGATCCTTGGATACCTATTGGCTCGTTTGGCCAGAAATGGCGTTGGGCGTCTTAATATAGCGCATCTTACCGTTAACAGCATGGCACTAGTGCAAAGGGTGGTGTTTTACGGAATTTTAGTGCTGACCTCAATTTCAGTAATGAAAGAACTGGGGTTTGATTTGAGCGTTGTGCTTGGGGCCGCAGGAATCTTTAGTGTTGCTATTGGTTTTGCGTCACAAACGTCCGCGTCAAACCTGATAAGCGGTTTATTTTTAATGATGGAAAGACCATTCTCAATCGGCGATGTGATCAGAGTTGAGTCGACCACGGGAGAGGTGATCTCGATTGATTTGTTGTCGGTAAAAATTCGTACTTTTGATAACCTGTTCGTTCGTATTCCTAACGAATCGATGATTAAAACGCAAGTTACCACGTTAACAAGGTTTCCCATCAGGCGTGCCGACCTACAAATTGGTATCGCCTATAAAGAAGACATTGAGCGCGTAAAAGAGGTGCTTAACCAAGTCGCAACTAAAAATCCATTGTGTTTAGATGAACCCGCACCACTGTTTATTTTGCTAGGTTTTGGTTCTTCCTCGGTCGATATACAATTTTCAGTTTGGGCTAAAAGAGAGAATTTTTTGACCCTCAAAAACAGCATGTATCAGGAGATCAAAAAGACTTTCGACGCACAGAATATTGAGATCCCTTTCCCGCATATCAGTTTATATTCCGGGGAAGCGACTAAACCAATCCCTATTGTTATGGAACAAGAACAGAAAGATGTTTAACGGCAATATGTTTATAGAGGCGTGCCCCATATGTATGGGTAACAAAAATAGGCCTAAATTATATCGGTATTGACTAACGTTTAATGTCTAGAAAGCGAATAGCAGTATTGGAGGATTGGACGCTAAGTATTCTAGCCTCATCCCGGTAGCCGTTTCGTGTTTCTCTCATGATGTGTATTTATATGTTAAGGCGGGGAAGGAATTCAAGGTAAATGGCTGGCAAAGTATTCCCCATGATTATGTTATAGGTTACAGAAAAGGCCTCCAGTATATCGAGCGAGCAGCGAAAAAATACGAGATATCCATTTACCCTCTGGTCAATCTTGATCAAGTACTTGGGTTAATTATTGCTGACAAAATAGATGTCGCGGTAGGGACAGAGCGACTTTTTGCACTAAACAATAAAGTGAGGCAAAAAAAAGACATTGTAATGTTACAGCCAGCGATTGAACGTCACCATTTTTACTCCTATCTACATAAAAAAATAGAAATATTCTACCGACACTCAATAAAGTGCTGATCAGCATGCAAAATTCAGGTGAAATTGAATTGATTAAACCGAAGTATGTGAAGCAAAACTAGCTGTACTGTTTTTAGAGAACGCTATTATTTTACAGGGCTATTTGCCAGTATCACCGATTTTTTATAAAGCCATGAACTACTAAAAAATTAAAACGCGTGGCATTGAGAGCTCTTTAACTCCTTGTTTTATTTAGAATAAAGAATTGCTATCCCGTCATTTCCTGTTGTACTGTTTGACTCCCTGCTATTACAAGACACATCTATGATCGACTTTTCTATAAAGCTAACAAGTGACCGACTTCACAATACGAGAAAAAGAGAATCAACTAAATCGTTACTGTTTGATTTTGAAAGTGATCGTGGCCGTATTATCAATTCAGCCGCGGTAAGAAGGCTTCAGCAAAAAACACAGGTATTTCCCTTAGAGCGTAACGCAGCCGTGCGAAGTCGCTTAACGCACTCATTAGAGGTCCAGCAGGTCGGACGATTTATAGTGCAAAGTATTTTCAATAAGTTAGATGCTAAGAAGCAAGTTGAATATAATCTAATTGACTTCGAGCGACACTTAGAAAGCGTCGTTGAAATGGCGTGTCTAATGCACGACGTGGGTAATCCGCCCTTTGGACATTTTGGTGAGCAAGCGATTAATGATTGGTTTACTAAAAATCTAGCAAGCAGCTTACCAACGTCAGAAGATCAGACTCTTAGCTTAAACCCAGCATTACAACGTGATATATGTAATTTTGAAGGCAACGCACAGGCCATTAGACTTATTCATACATTGCTGCAGTTGAATCTCACCTATAGTCAGGTTGCTGGAATACTCAAATATACTCGCTGTGGTACTGATACGAAGCCGGATAAAGGACAGGCACTTAGCTACCTGCAGAAGAAAGTGGGTTTTTATTATAGCGAAAAACAATATGTCGAAACGCTTTGTGAAACTCTCAAGATGGAGGTGGGTCATCGCCATCCCGCTTCTTATATCATGGAAGCTGCAGACGATATTTCTTACTGTATTGCAGATTTAGAAGATGCGGTAGAAAAAGGCATACTCGATATTGAAAAGCTCGGTAAATCTTTGTGTGCTGAATTTTCAAGCATACATAATGAATTTGCATTGGACAACAACCCCGGATTAATGGAAACCCTAACCTCAAAAGCCTTTAAGGCATCTGAGGCTGATGATATATCCAAAGAAAGTCAGTTTTTCATTTCACTTAGGGTTGGCGTACTCCATCCTTTAGTGGGACATGCTGTCGAGCGATTTATCGCTAATATTAATGACATTTTTCACGGTTCATTTAATCAGGCTTTATTGGAAGATAAAAGCGCTGCACATGCGTTGTCTGAGGCCTTTAAGAAAGTCGCCCTAAAATATGCCTTTTGTAACAAAGAAGTCGAGGCCAGGGAGCTTCAAGGCTACAAAATAATTAATGGCTTATTAGATTGCTACCAACCGTTACTCAAGTTGAGCAAAAAACAATTCACGCTGGTCTACCAACAAGATAGAAATGCGCCGCTGTTTGAAAGGCGGTTAGTCAAAAAGTTACCGAACAAGCATCTCAGAGCCTATATACATGCAATTCAAAATGATGCTAGCGAAGAGTTGGAGTTTTATTATCGTTGTCGGTTGTTGCAAGATTATATTAGCGGTATGACAGATCAGTACGCCTATGACGAATATCGCGCCCTAATGGTGGTTGATTGAAGGCATTGCAAAGTACCCAAATAGGCCAATTTATATTGGCCTATTTAAACCAAACCTTGCCGCCTATCATTTTCAAAGCGGGCGTACCGCGTATAAGCGTGTCTCTAGCGAACACCTTTTCACATTGAGGGCAGGTACCTTCGTGTGTCGTAAAATCCTTGGTAATTCGTTCTTTAAAACATTTTACTAGGGCACCTTTCCCGCCTTTTTTATATTTTAAAAGTGGGTGTTGGCAATTGCTGCAAAAAATATCCACACTTTTAGACGGCGCTTTCGTATTTGGTTTTGCCATAATCACCTTTTGTAGCACGTGGCATTCAGCGTTGGGGTTATTGCTTAAACAGTACTCATGCCGCACATATTGACTTGGCCATATTTGCGACTCAATATTTCGATATACGACTATATTGTGCCGCAGCGATACTCAGATTCAAAGAGCTATGAATTTCAACGAGTAAATGCGAGACAAGGACTATGCAGAGGTAATACTCAAGGTGACGGTAGACCCAGCATATTGATTGAAGCTTATTACTAACAGTTTAGAACCAGCAATAAGCATAATTTTGATATGTTGATCCCAAGGCTTACCTACCTATTTAACAAGCAGGCAAGCTCTGGTTTAGACGCTTAGTTAGATTACATTTGGCCATTGGTTTCAAAGTTATGATGCCAGCTTAGCGCCTCGTTCAGAATATGCGGTGTGTGCATACCACGTTTACTGGCGCATGCACGATCGAAATAATCATATAAACGGTCTTTAAATAGCGGGTGGGCACATTTTTCGATAACTACCTTAGCGCGTTGACGAGGTGATAGGCCTCTTAAGTCAGCCAAACCTTGCTCAGTCACAATCACTTTCACATCGTGTTCTGTATGATCAACATGAGACACCATAGGCACAATCGCTGAAATAGCCCCATTCTTACAAATAGAAGGGGTCATAAAAATGGATAAGTAGCCATTACGGGCAAAATCCCCTGAACCGCCAATACCATTCATAATACGTGAGCCCATAATGTGGGTTGAATTCACATTACCGTATATATCGGCTTCAATTAAACCGTTCATGGCAATAATACCGAGGCGTCTGGCGATCTCTGGGTGATTACTAATATCCTGCTGGCGTAATATAATTTTGTCGCGATAGAAATCGATATTTTCATTAAATTCATCCAGTGCTTGGGGGCTTAAAGAAAATGCCGTTGCAGAGACGACTGACAACGAGCCTGATTTAAGCATACCGAGCATGCCATCTTGAATAACCTCGGTGTATGCCGTTAAGTTTTTATAACCACCTTGCTCTAAGCCACTTAATACAGCATTGGGTATATTGCCAACGCCTGACTGTATGGGTAACAACTCTTTAGGCAGTCGGCCTTTTTTAATTTCATGGCTAAAAAAATCAAGAATATGATCGGCGATTTGGTTTGATATCTGGTCAGGGGGATTAAACGCACTATTGCGATCGGGAGCCGACGTTTCAACAACCGCGACTATCTTTTCAATAGGGATTGATAGATATTTTTCGCCAATTCTGTCTGACGGTGAGGTCAATAAAATGGGTTTGCGATTTGGCGCTAACGCGGTGCCATAATATATATCGTGCATCCCTTCTAACTTGACACTTTGCTGGTCATTTACTTCTAAGATAACCATGTCAGCTTGCTCTACCCACGTTTTATTGTTACCGACAGATGAAGAAGGGATAATGCGCCCGTCAGCGTGTATCGCGGCTACTTCAATAACGGCAATATCAAGTTTGCCCAAAAAACCAGACCAAGCATTCTGTGATACTTCAGACAGATGAATATCTACGTAATCCATTAATCCGTCGTTAATTTGCTGACGACAAACGGGATCCGACTGATAGGGTAAACGCATATTGATACCATCTATCGCTGCAAGTACCCCATCTAATTCCGGTGCTGTGGATGCGCCGGTCCATAAATTAATTCTAAAAGGTTGGTTCGATACACGTAAACTTTTTGCTTTTTCTACTAATGCAGCCGGAATCGACTTGGGGTAACCCGCTCCCGTAAAACCACTCATTCCAACGGTCTGTTTATCATGGATAAAAGATACCGCTTCCTCAGCTGACATTATTTTTTTACGTAATTGCGGGCATTCGATACGTGACTTTGCAAACATGCATACTCCTAGGAAAACATCATTAACACGATAGACCAGCCACTTAAGATACGTTTGCATAAAAAACATAAACAAGTTTTGAGATCTAACGAGTAAAAAGACTAATAGAAGCTGACTTTAACGATATGGGGTAAAGACGATATAAGACCTCGGTCTTAGATTTTCATAAAAATGTAACGGTTAGTAATTTTTGCTAATGATATGTTTTTTAGATGTATCTATTAGGTTAAATTTGCTTGTTTAGTATTTATGAAACGTGTTGTTTGGTGTTTTTAGCGCTTATAGAATGCTGGTATGCCAAGCCGAGTCAAACTTAGAACTGTTCGCCATAAAAGACAAAGTACAAAGTTTCTCGGCCAAACGGCATGAGACATTGTCTAGATTTCAATGAGCAACGTATTAATTCAGTTTTGCAGTGCGCTGTGAATTATTCACTGCCAAAAAGTAGCCGCCATATGCTCGGACTACGTTCTTTGTGATACTGCTTTTTCAGTGCTATCACTTCTTGCAATTGTTGTTTCGCCTTTTTGATATCACTCGCTCCAAGACTTTGTTGGACCAAATTCAGTTGTGTTTGCACTTCTTGTAGCCCTTGTTGCAATATCGTTTGTCTCTTGGGCTCAAATTGCACTACTTGCACCGAGCTAACCAATTGCTGTAACTTGTCGACCATACTGTGCATCGCCTTTGGGTCAGCTGCTTGCATAGCTTGTCGATAGGTAAAAGACATGGATTTCATGGTTGCTTCAACATCGGTACTGGCCACTACTTTTTCCGCTGATTCTTGCGCATAAACCTGACCACTAAACTGTAACATTCCAAATATCATCAGGAAAATTAGGCTTATGTTTTTTAACGACATCATTTTTGGACCCATTCATTTGCGAGGGCGCGAATTTTAGCATAAATATATCGATGTTATGCCTGTCAGTTGCACGGCATTAGGAATAAGGGCAAGGTTAGTGCGGGGAAAGTAAAATTTATTCCGTGAATCGTTCGTTAGCTAGTGTTTATCAACTATAAAATCTCTGCGATAGGGTAAACAAATACTAAATACAAATAGAAAAAGGCTAACGATAACACCAGTATGATCACTCCAAGAACCGGTGAACTGACCTTAACACCAGAAGTCGAAAGCTCAATCTTATGCTCTTGTCCTACACTAATATTGTCGGGCTTGATATCAAGCTTGAACTGTATCCAAGCAAAGTAGATACCTATTGCTACTAACACGAGAACGACGAAAAAAATAATCCGCGCAGAGAAATGTTGCCAAGCAAAAACCTTGGCACGATGCTCATGGCCGGTTTTATAATAGTTGAAACTCGACTGATAAGACTGCCAGCAAACATCGCGGGTCGATTTATCATCAATATCTGCACACCAAACGTCAGTTAATGACAAAGAAGCGTGTTCTTTTTTCTGTTGAGCATTTTGTGTTGGCAATGGAGCAGAAGATGGAATAGAGAGCGAATCTAGCACACTTTTTGCCTCAGAATTCTGTTCAAATGAATCGCCGAATACCGGTGAAGCCGCCATAACTAATAACATCATCAGAAGTGTTCTAAAGACTCGATATAAACGTAAACTTATCACTGGCATTTTTAGCACCCTAAGCCTAAAGCACATTTAATGACTTGTTGGCGAAATGCCATTTCACAATAAATATTGCTGTTACACATCTGACTTTCGTGACTATTAAAACGTTTACGATCAGTGTTGTTCAAAATACCTTTGGCTACGCCTAGTAAAGCGCCATTATGTTGTCGCAGCCAATTTTCTAAGTCACTTCCAGAGCGTGGTCGTCCAGGAATACTGATTCTCTGGACCTGAGTATCAGATTTGTCTTTACTGTTCCCTGCACTGTAATAGTCTCCGTTAACTTTATTCTTAAACGAAGAGAACGATTTATTAGCAACTGTCTGCGAAGTAGAATCTGCTTGCTCTTGGTAGCATAACTTAAGTGCAGACTGGCATTGATTTCTAACGCTTTTAGCGGCTAAGTATTGCTTGCTCAGGTTTTGCTGAGACTGGGACAGTCGATCAATTCTCGTCTGACATTTATTTACTTTGGCATTACACCTTTCTTGGTTTGCTTTAGTATTCATGGTTGAAGCAAGCTTTGGGTTATTTCGCACTGCATACCAAGCGCCGGGTGCGTTTTTACTGCCACAACTGCCCGCCATAAACTCAGTCGTATTTTGGGCCATATAGCCCCGGCATGTTTGTGAAATGTTATTTATGTCGGTGAGTTCTAACGCTACAAACTGGCTTGAATTCTGATTATCAGTTACTTCGCGAAGAATCCCACTATGGCCACCCCATACAATCTGATAATTGAATGTCGAGGTGCTATTTTTGGCTTGGCTACCTTTGACTCCGCGTATGATTAACGTATCTCGCTTATCATCTACAGTAAGCTCCCAAGAATCACCGACTAAAAGTACTTGCTGAATAGGCGTTCGCGCCTTGGCATCCGTAACCGAACCAATTAATGCGACTAAGATAGCTAGCCACATCGCACGGGAATTTTTTTAAGATACGTTCATAATCAATTTGCCTTTCACGTGGATCGTATTCCAGTCATTTTTATATAATGCTAAACACAATTAACAGGGCTGGGATGACAGCGGAGCAATGGAACAGACTGAATTGGGGCTCTGTTAATACTGCGTTACATAGGCTCAATAACAGTCATAGCATCACCCAAGAATGAACGGCGAACATAGCGAGACAGTTAAAGACAAATTTATTAGAGGTAAATTTGAACAGCTTTATCTGTCTTTCGAATATGTGAACGACATGGGTGTTGTTTATAAAATAAAGGGTATCAATTAAGCTTATAGGACTTGTTAAGTTTAGTGCAGATTATCTGCCTAACGAATAAAGCAACACCCTACAAGCTTAGAACAGTTTGAAAAATAGACAATTTTACAGTGAGTTACTTTTGGTGGTTGTACTGCGCTTATTTAATCCAATTGGAAGAATACCGCTGCGCGTAATTGGAATACTGCCCCATAACCCTTTACTGGTAAAAATTTTTGCATTTACTTCGTAGGCTAATTCTTCAGGTTGTGAATTCATAATATCCAGCAGTAGCCGCCCAGAATTAAATATGCTGGCGCTGACATCGACTTCAAATGTATCTTCGCTTAATGGCTGTAATACAAATTTTTTGTCACTCACTCCCGTGGCGACTTGCAACCCGCGTAAGCTCAACTTGAAATTGATACCTTCTATCGGAAAGGCCGTATTATTAGGATTGATCACACGAAATTTAAGTCGAAATCGTTGCTCTAAACCTTGTGATGGCAAGATCTGCAAGTTGGTTAGTTGCAAATCAGGTTCTTCAAAATCAGGTGTCAAAGTGGCACAAGATGAAAGTAACAATGTGATTAAAAAGAGTGTTAGTCGATTAAATTTAGACCAAGTAGATGAGTTTTGAGAGTAAAACAGCATAGTGTCAATTTCCCTATTTCAGATGAATGCATAATCCCCCCAGCACTCGCCTGAGTCAAATCACAGAGTAAAAATCAGGAACGTTAAATCAGCTTATTGAGTATTAATTTACCGGGTAATTATTTCATCTCAATTAGATTTAATTTCATTTCTACGCAATACAGCAGCCTATGGTGTGCGTAATTGTGTGCAATTCATATACGTTTTCTTTTTATCATCAAGAGATTTAATTGTTAAATCTATCTGTTAGGCCTTTGTTGTAAGGGGATCCGATTAAAAGGATAAATAAAATATTATTGGGGATTCAGTTAGTCTGTTTTTACCTGACAATTGGGCTGAAATTTGCTTTAGCTAGTGTGATAAATAAGTTTGCAATGGCTAGAGTTTGGAATTTTTTTGCGCTTTAACGTGTTAAGCCAGAATATCATTGGCTGTGTTATACGGGGTAAAAGTTAGCTCAATTCATCTATTTTCGTTCACTCATCTATCTGCAGACATCATAGGTAACAAACCCAGTTGCCATATTTGACCGACTAGGAGGTAAAAATGAATATGACTCAATACGTTACGATTGAAGGCCATCAGATTGCGTACGAAGAGATGGGGGAGGGATCACCGTTAATATTAATTCATGGTATTCCTACTAATCGATCTTTATGGCGAAATGTGATGCCTACCTTGGCAGCTAATCACAGAGTTATCACCCCTGACTTGCTCAATTTTGGTGAATCTGATATGCCAGTCGACACGGACGTATCGATAAATGCTCAAAGTCGCATTATCAGAAAATTTATGGATGCGTTGGGTATTTCTAGAGCAAATATTGTGGCCCACGATATCGGTGGCGGTGTTGCGCAATTGATAGCGGTGAAACACCCTGAAAAAGTTAATCGCTTAGTTTTAATCGACAGTGTCTGTTTTGATTCATGGCCGATACCTGAGTTTGAGCCCTTGCTTGAGCCAGGCGTTGAACAACAAACCAGCGTCGAAGAATTCGTAGGCATATTGCGTGATTTTATGCCTAAAGGTGTATACGACTCCAGTGTTATGACCGAAGAACTGATTAAACTTTACGTGGCCCAGTGGAGCAGTGAACAGGGTAAAGCGGCTTTATTTCGCAATATGCGTCGACTTAACAGCGAATATACCGAAGCCATTGCGGGAGATCTTAAAACCCTACCTCATGAAACTTTAGTATTGTGGGGAGACAAGGATCACTTCCAAAAACCAAAGTATGCGCCAATGTTGGCGGATGCCATTCCAAAAGCGTCGCTGATTTGGCTAGAAGATGCCGGCCATTGGGTTATTGATGAACAATCTGAAAAAGTTTGCACATTGATTAACACGTTTTTAGAAGGTAGTGCGTTTTAGCACTATGCAAACAGGTGTGATGATGACTCACACCTGTTCTTGCTAATTAGCGACCATTATAAAATAAAACTATAACCATCCGTTTACAGCACGGTTGGTATCCACGGCATATTGGTAAGCAATGGAACCTTTAATCTTGCCAAAAGCCTTTATCCCTTTCATATCCTTCATCCGTAATATTCCACTCTCCTATTGGCTCACGCTTAGCTGACGTAAACCACCCTCAATAAATATAGATGATAAAACAATGATGAGGATCAATACGCTTTACTTGCTACTGGCTAATATGAATCAAACCGCTAACAACTTAGAGATATCTTAATGGAACTAGAAAAACATTCACTGGTAAAAGATTTGCCAGAACATCACCATACCATCCGTCACCTTAAAATGAACGATGCTCACTTTGCAAAATTATTTGATAGTTATCATGAAGTTGAAAGTGAAGTCCGTGATTTGGAAAACCGTAATTCACCGGTTAAAGATGACTATATCGAATCACTCAAAGTTCGCCGAGTTCATCTTAAGGATGAATTATTGGGCATGATCCAAAAAACAGAAAAAGCCCTTTAGTCAGCTGTTTTGCGTGGTTTCAAAAGGAGCCAATACATATGAATAACTTAATAATAGTGGTAAGCAAAATCGCTTTCATTACGGCGATCAGCACGGTTGTTTTGCTAGGGTGTAGTAGTGAATTTAATTCATCATTGCGCAAAGTGACTTACCCCCCTGATTTCAAATATACCGAACAGGCGGATTTGAGTTCTGATATGAATCGATTGGCTCATCAGATGGCGTTACTCGATATTGCACTGGATAAGCCATCACCCCAAAGCAATAGCGAACCTGATGTTCAACGTGAACAGGTATTAAGCGCCCTAAAAAATATCGGCAAAATCGCATCGGGTTTAAAAGGCTCAGAAATGGGGGCAAACCACCCGTTTATGCAAGATTATATGCAAGACTTTGTCAGTCAAATTGATAAAGCACGAACGGCTGCATCACTACCGGAGCCACGCTACTACCTCGCTGGAAAAATTTCAGGTGGATGCACAAACTGCCATACGGTCAACAGATAACGTTATTTTTGTTAGCTAACACGTTGATATTAAATGCTTAACTTAAGCTTATAAGGTTGTTAGATAAAATGTTAAAAGGCAGCGATAAAACAACAGATTTGGGTTGGATGCTGCTTTTTACATTCGTGTTTACCGCTGTATGGGCCAACTCACTTATTGGTACCACCGATGTTGCCAATTGGCTTATTGAAAATACGCTGACGGTCATCTCGTTAGTATTTTTAATCATTACCTACAGAAAATACAAGTTCAGCAAGGTGAGTTATTTTTTGCTCTGTTTATTTTTATGTCTGCATGTCTATGGTTCAAAATACACCTATGCCGAGAATCCTTTAGGGTTTTATTTTCAGGATATTTTTCATTCGCCTAGAAACCAATACGATCGTCTCGTTCATTTTAGTTTCGGTTTTTTACTCTACTATCCAATGAAAGAGTGCTTTTCAGCATGGTTAAGATATCCACCGCGCATTGCCTTCTATTTACCCATCACCCTGATACTTTCAATCAGTGCTCTTTATGAAATTTTGGAATGGCTGGTTGCAGATATTTTCTTTCCTGCAGAAGGGGATTCGTATTTAGGCACGCAAGGGGATATATGGGATGCGCAAAAAGATATGGGCATTGCCTTTGTGGGATCATGCATAGCCGCTTTGCTTTTCTATCTCTACAGGTTATTCGGCCAGCAAAACATGAAAGAGCTGTAGCGAGCAAAAAAGAGCTATTATATCTGGTGATTTTGCGTTTTTGCACATTCAATCCAATCCAATCCAATCCAATCCAATCCAATCCAATCCAAGAATCCAAGGCCCACTTGCGAACTAATTTACTTGTTCAGTCGGCTCCAGGTTTATTTTAGTTGGGGGTACATGCATATCCTTTATACCATTACAAAGCTCATCTTACGGCTGCGTAAATCAACATTTTTCAAAACAACGCTTACGTGATCACCAATATGATAGGTATGCTGTTGGTTACTAATTTGCTGCTTATTGCCATCGAATGTGAACGTCTCACCTTTTAAGCTGGTAATATGTACTAAGCCTTCCGCGCCACTTTTTTCTAGTGTCACGAAGAAACCTGCATTGTTCATACCCGATATAGAGGCATCAAAATTCTCACCTATAAACGGTTGCATATATTTACACATCAGCGCACTTTCAACTTCTCGGCTAACAGTATCGGCCAAGCGCGATTGCCCAGAGCAATGACTACTTAGCAGCTCGACATCCTTTGCAGTATAAGGGTAAGCCGATTTACTTATGCTTTTACTGGCTAACGTTTCGAGTTTAAGTTGGCGCAAGACCCAGTTAAAGCCAGTGGCAGGTTTACTGCTGCGTAATTTTGCACGTATTGCTCGATGAGTTAATAAATCGGGGTAACGTCTTATGGGCGATGTGAAATGTGCATAGGCGTCGTAGGCTAAACCGAAATGCCCCTGATTAACGGGTGAGTACTCTGCCTGACTTTGTGAACGCAGTAACAATGTTTGGATCAGTTTCGCATCAGCTCTACAGCTCACTTTTTTAAGTAAGTCATTATAGTGGTGTGAGCTTGGGCTATCGCCGCCAGCAAGGGTTAAGCCCTTTTCAGTTAAAAATGCCCGTAATGCGGTGAGTTTTTTTAACTGTGGTCCAGCATGTACTCTAAATAAACTCGGAATTTTATGATGTTGTAAAAATTGCGCTGTAGCAACATTCGCACACAACATGAATTCTTCTATCATGCGATGAGCGTCGTTACGCTTAACCGGTGAAATGCTTGTTATATTCTTGTGTTTATTAAGCGTAAGGGCGAGTTCTCGTGTTTCAAACTCAATGGCCCCGCGCCGTTTACGCTGCTTACTCAACACCTGAAACAAGGCATGCAAATCGTTAATATGCGGCACAATTGCAGGGCTAACATCTGAAACGGTTTTGGCAAGCTTACTGTTGGGCTTAAACACCAGTGCATTGGCTTGATTGTATGTTAGGCGTGCATGAGACTGTATCAAGCCTTCGCTAAAATCGGCTTGGGTCACTAGACCTTTCGCGCTAATGATCATCTCACATACCATAACCAAGCGGTCTTCATGTGGATTTAACGAACATAGGCCATTGGACAATGTTTCGGGCAGCATAGGTACGACTTGATCAGGAAGATAGATAGATGTGGCGCGTTCTTGCGCTTCAATATCCAATACGTCGTTGGGTAACACATAATGCGACACATCCGCTATTGCCACTAATAAGCGCCAATCTCCAGCTTGATTTTTTTCACAATAAACCGCGTCGTCAAAGTCCTTCGCATCTGCACCATCAATGGTGACAAAAGGTAAACTGCGATAATCTGTGCGCTGTGTCTTGTCTGCTTGTGAGACCGCACTACCATGGGAATGAGCTTTATCAAGTAAGGTTTTGCCCCACTGGTCTGAAATACCGTGGCGATGAAGGGCTAATTTGCTTTCGATACCAGCATCAGTTGCATTACCTAATACGTCAACAATTTCAACTTGCGTCTCTTGACGAAAGTTAGGGTAGTGGGTAATTCTAGCATTCACATATTGACCGACTTTAGCTTGCTGCAATGAGCTTTGCTCAACGTTTATGTTTTGCGTAAGCTTAATGTCATCAGGCAGTAAAAAGTATCGCTTATCTTCACGCATAAGGGTACCCACGAGGTGGGTGGTATTACGTTGCAGTACTTTAAGTAAATTACTGTAAGCGCGTTTGGCGTTTTTCCCAGGCTCAATAAGCACTTGAACCACATCGCCATCAAACACATGGTTAAGTTGGCTTTTGGGTAAAAATAAATCTTTTTCAGTATCGCTATAGGTCACGAAACCAAAACCATCAGGGTGAATGCTAATAGTGCCGCTAACAAGGGATTCGGGATCTATTAATTGATAGCCCTTACGCTGAAATGACAGTTGACCATCACGTTCCATTGCACGTAAACGTCTTCTGAGGGCTTCTTTTTCTTGAGGAGAGTTTAATGCGAGTGCATCTGCTATTTGTTCGCGATTTAAGTGCTTTTTTAAACTACTAAAAAGACTAAGGATGAATTCGCGGCCAGGGATAGGGTTGTCGTAAATTTGTATAGGGGATAATTGTGCGGTTTGATTCAAATTAATAAAATTCTCTTTGAGCCGCCGATTGCTTGGTACTGGGTATTTTCAAATTAGGGATATAAAATTCTTAATGAAGGAAAAGGAATACGGGTAACAGCATAAGGCGGGATGACTCGGGTTATGAGTCGAAATATAAAGACGAGATGTTACTACTTAAGACTCGTTTTAAAAGGTATTCGATACGCGTTTTATATAAACGGCGTATTTGTTTCACTCATATTCATATATGAGCGAAACGATAGCGCAGCATTTAACTGCGCTGATTAACAAGGTCTAGATACAGACGATGTTTTCTGCTTGTGGGCCTTTTTGACCTTGAGTAACAGTAAACTCTACACGTTGGCCTTCAGCCAAAGTTTTAAAACCTTCGCTAACGATTGCACTGAAATGTGCGAAAACGTCAGGACCAGATTCTTGCTCGATAAAGCCAAAACCTTTATCTTCGTTAAACCATTTTACTGAACCAGTAGTTGTATTAGACATAATAGATATCCTAGAAATAATTAAAAAAGTGCGCCAAAAAAGTATGGCGATAAAGCATGTGAGGAAAACGATTATTTTACTGAGGATAACGCGAAGAATTACAAATAAACTAATATGACTAGAGTACTACTTAATAACTAACATCGTGGGATTCACAAAATAGGCTCTTCTCAAAGCTTGGGCACACCTTACTCCTAATTTATAGTGTTAGTCAAGCTATTAGCAAAACTAATATCGTTATAGCAATTGGTAATTGTTTTCAATTGCTCATCTCTTTTCTACAACAAATATCCTATAAAAATGTATGTTGGCCGTTCTCTCTTTTTGAAAAAAGCCTCGTTTATATTTAAATTCTCGTTTGCTCACATTTTGCACGGAGCTTGCTTAAATTGGTGTTTTAAAAAGTAACAGTGATACACCCCTATAATCCACTTTTATAAAGACGCTATAAAAAGACATTTTTTTTAAAAATATCAATAATTTCAGCTTCTTGTAGAGATTTTGTTGGCCATTTACACTTCATTTACATATTATATTTCGACTGATTTATTTGAAATCTAACCTTCAATATTTGTGTTATGAAGCGTCAGTAAAACACGTCAGGTTTCACTCAATTTTAAGGAACAATTATGTCGACTGAAGATTTAAATGATTTACGTATGTCCGAGGACGTGCGTCCACTTTACCTCGCGGTAAAGAAGCACATTGAAGAAAATGTTATTCCTATCCAAGAAGAATTTTATTCAATTGGTGAAAAACTCGCTGATCGCTGGAGCTACTCTGACCGTCAAATGGAATTGCTTGAAGGCGCTAAAACCAAAGCAAAAGAAGCGGGCTTGTGGAATTTCTTCTTGCCAGATGCTGAAACAGGGCAAGGTTTGTCTAACTTAGATTACGCATATATTGCCGTTGAACTTGGTAAAGCGCCGCTAGCATCTGAAACATTAAACTGTTCAGCACCTGACACCGGTAATATGGAAGTGTTAGAACGCGTAGGTACACCTGAGCAAAAAGAAAAATGGCTGGCACCACTATTAAAAGGTGAAATACGTTCTTGCTTTGGCATGACTGAACCTAATGTTGCCTCTTCTGATGCAAAAAATATTTCAACCTTGGCTGTTGAAGATGGTGACGACTGGGTTATTAATGGTGAGAAATATTATATTTCTGGTGCCGGTGACCCGCGTTGTAAAATTATGATCTGCATGGTTAAAAGCAGCCCCGATGCGCCAGCACACAAACAACAATCACAGATACTTGTGCCATTAGACACTCCAGGCGTCACAATTGTTGGCCCAATGCATGTCTTCGGACACGATCATGCGCCTCATGGACACATGCACATTAAACTTGAAGACGTGCGGGTGCCTAAAACTAATATGTTGTTAGGTGAAGGCCGTGGCTTTGAAATTTCTCAAGTTCGTTTAGGCCCAGGTCGTATTCACCATTGCATGCGTTCAATTGGCCAAGCGGAAGAAGCGTTGCAACTTGCCCTTGAGCGTTCAACGACAAGAGAAGCGTTTGGCAAAAAAATATATCAACTTGGTAAGAACGTTGAAGTTATCTCAAAGATGCGTATCGACATTGAAGCCATGCGTATGATGGTACTCAAAGCGGCTAAAGCCATGGATGTACTAGGTAACCAAGAAGCACGTATTTGGATACACATGATCAAAGCGATGGTGCCAGAGCGGGTTTGCGAAATTATTGATCAGTCTATGCAAATGCATGGTGCTACCGGTATTTCACAATGGTCGCCACTTTCTGCTATGTATGCAGGCCAGCGTACCTTGCGTTATGCAGATGGCCCTGATGAGGTTCATCATATGGTGGTGGGTCGTAATGAAGTACGTGAATACGAGCGAAACAAAAGTTAAGTAGACTATTATCGCGTAAGTATAAAATTAACAAGGGTCGACGTATTTGACCCTTGCTCTTTCCTATTTTAGAAGGTGCCAATTTTAGGATTTTACCTAAGGAGAGCCAAAATGAGTAAATATAGTATTGCAAAACAATGTATAGCGGATGCCTTTGCGGCAGCTGACCAAGAAAAGATTAATCACAGTGACGCACTAGAAGCACTGATCATCACGGCTATTGCTGAAATGACAGAAACTGCCGGCGCTACTCGTACTGCCGAAATTATTGACTATGAACTGCGAAATATCTCAGGCGTACTGGATAAAGACTTTCTAAGAGCTCGGTAGGCAAATTATTAAGAAATAAACAGGTTCAGAGACGCTGAAACTAAACCCTATTTATTGACATCGCCGCTAGCGGAATTTCCCATCGAAGACATGTCGCTGCTTCTATTTATTCGGGACGTGAACGTTCCCGTTAATATTGGCGGCTGTCAGATGCGTAGCTAAGTTCACTCAAGCTCATAAATTTAGTCTTCATCAGGCTCACTTTTTAGCATTTTCACATCATCTATATAGTAAGCATTTAGACCGGATGAATCATCCTGAGGCATGGCTCAATAACAAAACGAAGCGATTTTGATTCCGTTGATTCACGTATACATTTACGCTAGTTCTAACTATCTTAAGTCACTAAAGATAGCTGGTGATCAGACCCATGACTAACCCATTAACCTTGCTATAGTGCTTTGCATCGCATCAGCCCACACTTGATATTGCTCACTGGTTAAATGCAAAAAATCCGGCATAACGGTATTTAATACCAATCCATCTTCGGTTAAAAATGCTTGGCCTATGTTTAACCAAAATACGTTTTTGTTATCGGCAAAGTGTTGTACCAAATTATTCACCGCATTCACTTTTTTTCGCATAGGGGCATTTTTACTTTTACTACGCGGGAAGGTCGCTAACAACAGTATTTTACTATTAGGTAAACGTTTTCGAACTTCTTGTAAAATAACCCTAACCCCAGCAGTGGTATCTTCCGCTGTTTCAACTCTATGACCCGCGTTATTGGTGCCAATTAAGATCACTGTGAGTTTAGGTGACAGATTGTCGATTTCGCCGTTTTGTAAGCGCCATATCAAATGTTCGGTACAGTCCCCTGAATAACCCAGATTCAAGGGTTTTAGATGGGCGTAATATTTATGCCAAGTGGTTGCACCTGTATCTTCCCAAGCGTGGGTAATAGAGTCCCCCAAAAATAATAAATCCACATCATTATTTAATGCCTGCTTTTCAGCTAATTTTTGCTGATGGCGCTCCTGCCACCAAGCGTCATTCCGAGACACGGGCGTAATTGAGAGAGCGTTTTTCGAATCAGTCATTTTTTAGTTTTCCATGATTGTTAGGAGTGACTAGGGGAGGTAGGGATATTCATCGATGATAAACCAAGTTAACAGCGAACTTCTGATAAGAATCAAGTGGCTACAGGTTATCTATTTTTACATTGGATGTATGTATTCGCCTGTCTAAATTAAGCTCCTTTTAAAAAAATCCGGCTGAGTTAGCCGGATTCTTTTCTGTATCTTTTTATTTTTCTACTTATTCTAAATCATATCTTCAAATGGGTTTTTCATTCTTAAGTCGATAGGATTGGCGAATCCAGCAATCCGAATTTCTTGATCGGTCATTTGAATATCATCCTCTTCGATAAGATCCTGGCCAAAATGATAAATAGTATCAAAGTTGCCTTGGCTGGCAGATAGATCATAGGCCTTGGCTTTTTCGCGTACTTGTTCACGACGAGATTCATACGCCAAAATATCCTCAGTGCTATATCGCTTAGCGAGCATGGTATTGACAACGTGAGGTGATAATATCGTCGCAGTGGCATTGTTACCACCAAACCCTTTGGAGTTTAGAAAGGCGACATCAATATTCCCTGGACCTTTATCTATATCAGTTATTGAAATATTTAAGCGTTCAGCAAATACATCATCTGCTACCTTATCGATGGTTTTAATACCCGGTATAAATCCATGTTTAAACACCCCAAGACTCACTACTAACTGTTCGGCACTCGCCGGCGACAACGGATGACCCACATAGGCTTTTGCCGCAGTGACTGGCCAGTTATGAATATTAAAAATCTTTGCGACATCATGGAAAATACGAGATTCTGTGGTTCGGTTGGCAGGCGTACTTGAACCATGAGCTTGAATAAACGAACGCTCTCGAACAGACTCATCGCCCACAATCCCGCGAGCCGCAGATACGGCTTTAGCCATTGTGATGTAGTTACCTGGGCCGGGTGCTGATATGGATTTTTTATAACCGTCAGCATTAATGAATACATCGCTCACTGCGCCATGAATATCAGCCCCTAGCTCTAACGCCAATGCATCGTCCATTAACACCACGTATTGGGTTGATTCTGCGATAGTAAAACCACAATTTTCGCCAAAAGGACGACTGGCACGGCGGTGATCAACTGTTTCAGATTTGTCTAAACGTTTTAAATTGTCTTCGCTGGCCAGGGCGCCCATGGTGGCATAACCATCAATTATTTCTGGCAATATGGGGGCTTCGGCATTGCCAACGACTGCCACACGGCGCTTGCCATTTTTTATATCCTCAATGGCAGCACTGAGATTATAAAGGAAACTAGCACAGGCCCCAACAATTGCACTCGTATGACCGACATTACCTAGCACATAAGCATTCACAAAGTCAGCAGGCATAGTGTTCAAACCTAATGGGCACTGCTTAGTACTGACTCGGCCGCCCTTTAAGCGTGATTGCAACATGCCACCAAAACCGTTTTCATCCAGCTGCGACATGGCATTACTAGCGTATACGCCAATTTCGTCTGGTTTGACCGCATTGACGATGGTTTTCCATTCCATGCCTAGTGATCGAATGGCATCTGATGCACCCATAATTGCCATTTGCAAGGCGCGAGGATGAAAGCGAGCATTGTAGTGATCTTCGGGGTTAAATCCGCTGGGTAATTGCCCGGCCACTTTTACTGGGCATTCACGATAACTGTCTACTTTGAAATCGACTTCGCCGATAATTTCAACTTTCACTCTGTTTTTATCTATATCAGTTAACTGCCAATTTTTCGGCATTGGCTCAGGTAATTGCTTACGGGTCAATTCAAAACAAATGCCTGTTTTGTCTGTTGGCTGCATAGTGATGTTTTTCTGCCAATGCACAGCATTAACATCGAAGTGGCTTTTTTCGATTGTGCGAATGAGAGTCGAATTTAAAATTTGCTCTGAAAAACGTTCCACCACTTCTTCTGGCGTTAAGGTTTGTTGATTACCTTCAATCGCGTTATCAATAAAGAGACCGTTTTCGCAACGCACCAACTTCATCATTGTGGCCAAACCAAGCAGGGTTTCTTCTCGTTCACTCCCAGGCAAACTTTCTATCACCATTCGTTTATAAGCATGATGAAATGAACTGCGACCAGCGGCATTAAAACCACCAAATCCAACGATGACCGGTAATGAAGACATATTTAAGATACCCAATGTTTGAATACCCGCAGTTTACTGGCTAGGTTTAGGTTCTGGCAGGGTTATACTGGCCATAATACGTGGCGTTTTAGCCATTAATTCGTTATCTTTGGCCAATATCCGCAAACTGACTAACCGATTAGTGCATAAAATTACCTTTTTACTTTGCGATAATATGCTGGCTACTAGCGCGACTTTGCCTTTTGAAATGTTGCGTGCAGCCGAAAGTGCTGCTCGGGCAAAAGAAGGCAGCCAAGTGGAACCCGTGCTTATTCAAACAACGTCGATAGATAAACTGCCAATTAAAACCAGTATTGGTTTTTCATTGTTCCCCGATACCAAGCTCGAAGATGTAGGTGATAGCAATATTATTTACTTACCTGCTCTGTGGCGAAACCCTCGACCAATTGTCAAAAAACACCCTGAAATTTTAGAATGGTTACGTAAGGCTTATGAAAATGGTGCGATGCTCTCTGCAGTAGGCACAGGCTGTTGCTTCTTAGCTGAAGCAGGGTTACTAAATGATAAACCTGCTACCACTCACTGGCATTATTTTGATCAGTTTCAACGAGACTACCCAAGGGTCAAATTAAAACGTCAATACTTTATTACCCAAGCTAGCAATCTGTACTGCTCGGCTAGCGTGAATGCGATGGCCGATCTTACCGTGCATTTTGTTAAGCGACTCTACGGCGAAGCGATAGCCAGTGTTGTTGAGCGAAATTTTTCCCATGAAATTCGTCGCCCCTATGAAAACACCAGTTATTTTGAAGGCAGTACAAAACAGCACCCCGATGAGGAAATAGTACAAGCGCAAATTTGGTTACAAGACAATTATTACCGGCAGGTTAACCTGAGCGAGGTAGCGGGGCGTTTTGAAATGAGTGTACGCACATTTAACCGCCGCTTTAAAAATGCCACTGGGCAAACACCGATACAGTATTTGCAAAAAGTCCGTATTGAAATTGCCAAAGACTTATTACAAACAAGTAATCTCAACGTAAGTGAAGTAGCAGATAAAATTGGCTATCAAGATGTGGGATATTTTACGTCCCTGTTTGTGAAATTATTGGCCACCTCGCCTAGGGAATACAGGGCAACAGTCCGTGCAAAGTTATTTACTGCGGATTGAAAACAATTATGTTTTAAACGCTTTATAAATCCGCACGCTTTGATAAGCGAAGCGCATAAGGTTCGCGAAGCGAATTCCCCCACACGCAACGTGTAAAGTAGCAGCAGGCTAGAAATGAGCGAGTTAAAATAAATTCCAGGTTATATCGGCGCGGTGTTGGTAATGTCAGTGATATCATGGCTTTATTACATATTTAATAGGGTGCCTGACAATATATTTAGTCTGCATCCAAAAATAGGAGAAAAAATGACGACTCTTAATACCGGCTCTGTTACGAGCACTATTACAGGAACTGGCATTGGCACGCAAACACCAGAGCAAGCATTAGCCACATTGAGCGATATGACTCAAGACCTCGTGCCTATTAAGCCAGAAGAGCACCTAAAGCGTATGGCTATAGCGCAAGCATATATGCAAGCCCATAAGATCGACGCTATTTATCTCAACGCAGGTACCAACCTTACTTATTTTACTGGCATGAAATGGTATGCCAGTGAGCGCCTGGTAGGGGCCATTCTGCCAGCAAAAGGTGCTGTGCAATATATCGCGCCTCACTTTGAAATTGGCAGCCTAAACGGCTTTAAAGTCATAGATGGGCCAATACATGGCTGGCAAGAACATGAAAACCCTTATGGTTTATTTGTTGATGTCTTAAAACAATTGGAAATAGCTGATACCGCTAAAATAGGTATAGACGAAAGTGCGCAGTTTTTTATATTCGACGGTATTAATAAAGCTCAAACTGGCTTAACTCTCATCAATGCACAAGAGGTTACTGCCCATTGCAGAATGCATAAGTCTGATAATGAACTGGCGTTAATGCAAGGTGCTATGGATATGACACTGGCTGTGCATAAAGCCACCGCAAGTATGTTACGCCCAGGAATAAGCACCACAGAAGTGGAAGCCTTTATTGAGCAAGCACACCAAAAGGTCGGTGCGCCGGGTAATTATTTTTGTATTGTGCTTTTTGGGGCCGCGACTTCGTTCCCACACGGTGTTAAAGATCCGCAAATTCTCAAGGAGGGGGATGTCGTGTTAATCGACACCGGCTGCAAAGTACACGACTATATATCTGACATTACCCGAACGTATGTATTTGGTCAGCCAACGAGTCGGCAACGACAATTTTGGAACGATGAAAAAGCCGTACAACTCGCCGCTTTTAACGCTGCCCAAATTGATGTGCCATGCGAGGACGTTGATGCAGCGGCTCGTCAATACTTAGCCTCACAAGGTTTAGGCCCAGAGTACCAAACACCTGGTTGTCCACATCGTACCGGTCATGGCATTGGTTTAGATATTCACGAGTGGCCTTATTTAGTCGGCGGCAACAAAACCCCACTCGCCAAAGGCATGTGTTTTAGTAATGAACCTATGCTGGTTATACCCGACGAATTCGGTATTCGTTTAGAGGATCATTTTTATATGACCGACAATGGCCCACGTTGGTTTACACAACCAAGCGACAGTATTGATAACCCCTTTGGTTTGCACGAAGCTACCACGTAATAAATCACGTGTGCATAATCAGGGGGTATTAGTCGCGTAAGGCATAGTGTGCGAAGCATATGCTCTGGTAACTCTTTCTTAGCTGTTAAAGAAAGCGTTACTCGAGCCGCGCATAAAAAAAGCAAATAAAAACCCTGATGTCTCGATAATACGTACACTAATTATGAGTATTTCTCATGTATCAATGAGATTATATCAATTTTATTCATCTAACCTTCCGCGTATAAATCCTTTTCAGCACATCGCTTGAGGTCTTATGACCGTTGGTTCTTATTTAGGCCAAGTCAAAAAAGCGCAAAGAATAGATTTAGGTTGTTATACAGAAATTGGATACCAGAAGGTCATGAACACAGATTTTGCATTTACTATTAAGAATATATCCCTCGATGAAAACTATCATCCGTCAGACAGCACACGCGCTACCACCAACTTTGCAAATTTAGCCAGAGGCGAAAGTCGCCAACAGAATTTAAGCAACACACTGAAGATGATCGACAATAGTTTTAATGCCTTAGCGTATTGGGATAATCCCAAAGGCGAGCGTTATTCAGTAGAGCTTGAAATCATTTCTGTTGATTTGGATGTGGCAGGCAGTGGCGATACATTCCCTTCTATTGAGATATTGAAAACCAATATTGTTGATCACAAAACCAATGAGCGCATTGAAGGGATTGTAGGCAATAACTTTTCATCTTACGTGCGGGATTATGACTTTAGTATCTTGCTGGGCGAGCATAACAAGGGCCAAAGCCAGTTTAGCATTCCGGATAATTTTGGCGAATTGCATGGCAAGATCTTCAAATATTTTGTGAACTCAGATGCGTATAAACAGCATTTTAAAAAACTACCTGTTATCTGCCTAAGTGTGTCAGACAATAAAACCTATTATCGAACTGAAAATCAGCACCCTGTTTTGGGCTACGAATATCAGCCAAATGAGTCATCACTGACTGAACAATACTTCAAAAAAATGGGCTTACAGGTGCGTTACTTTATGCCGCCTAATAGTGTGGCCCCTTTGGCTTTCTTTTTCTTTGGCGATTTATTGAATGATTACAGCAATCTTGAGTTGATAAGCACCATCAGCACCATGGAAACCTTTCAAAAAATTTACCGACCTGAAATCTATAATGCCAATGCTGTGGCAGGACATTGCTATCAACCAAACTTAAATAACCTAGATCATTCGTTAACCCAAATTGTGTATGACAGAGAAGAGCGCAGCAAGTTGGCGTTTAAACAGGCCAAATTTACTGAGGAACACTTTATCAAGCCCTATCAAACTGTGCTTGAGCAGTGGTCTGCCAACTACGGGCTTTAATTAATTCAAACTACCTATACGCAAAAGGCTTAGCAGTATTTATTATGAAAACAGTTACTCGAAAATCAGCGACTATTACACCATTACTACCTACATCTACAGCAGGCAGCTTACCTAAGCCATCGTGGCTGGCAGAGCCTGAAGCGCTATGGTCACCTTGGAAACTGGACGGCCAAGCACTGATTGATGGTAAACACGATGCGTTACGTGTGTCATTACATGAACAACAACAAGCGGGTATAGATATTGTTAGTGATGGCGAACAAACACGCCAACACTTTGTTACCACCTTTATCGAGCATCTAACCGGTGTTGACTTTGAGAACCGTAAAACCGTTAAAATTCGCGACCGCTATGATGCCAGTGTACCCACGGTCGTTAGCGCTGTTTCCCGGCCCAAATCTGTGTTTGTAGAAGATGCCAAGCTGTTACGTCAGCAAACTGATCAGCCTATCAAATGGGCGCTGCCAGGCCCTATGACCATGATCGATACACTGTATGATGATCATTATCACAGTCGCGAAAAGCTGGCATGGGAATTTGCTAAAATTCTTAATCAAGAAGCCAAAGAATTAGAAGCCGCAGGCGTGGATATTATCCAATTTGATGAGCCTGCCTTTAATGTGTTTTTTGATGACGTTAACGAGTGGGGCATTGCGTGTTTAGAGCGCGCCATTGAAGGTCTTAAGTGTGAAACGGCTGTGCATATTTGCTATGGCTATGGCATCAAAGCCAACACAGATTGGAAAAAGACTCTGGGCTCAGAATGGCGACAATATGAACAAGCCTTTCCCAAATTGCAAAAATCGAATATCGATATCATCTCCCTGGAATGCCACAACTCTCACGTGCCTATTGAGTTACTTGAACTGATCAGAGGTAAAAAAGTGATGGTAGGGGCCATTGATGTGGCAACTAATACCATAGAAACCCCAGAAGAAGTCGCCAATACCTTGCGAGAAGCACTCAAGTACGTTGATGCCGACAAGCTCTACCCATGCACCAACTGCGGCATGGCTCCTTTATCTCGTGATGTAGCAAGAGCCAAACTAAGCGCGTTAAGTGCCGGGGCGGCAATCATCCGACAAGAGCTGACCCTCACCACTTAGCGCCAACTGAGGAAAAGTGTCTGTATATTGATAAAAACAAAAAAAGTCCGAATATTGCTATTCGGGCTTTTCAATTTAAAAGGGATATTTTGAGTGGAATATCATCTATCGTTTTGCAATATGCTACTTATGTTAGACTTATCTTATTGTTTTTATTTATTATTTTAACTTTTTTGATAATAGGCACCCAAAAATACACCCCTAGTGTTTAAATGCTGCTATTTTCAATACGATACTTCGCATAACATTAAATCCAGCACAGCAAATTAATTGGGTTTTTATTGAGTTTTGTAATCAGCAAGTCGTTTAGCTCTGTTTTTCATGCCTTTAAATATTGCGTTTTTTATGTGCACTGGGAAATCTCTTTTTAGCTGCCGTTCAACCCGAGTAGTTACCGAGTCTAGATCATTAACTACCTGAGTCATTATATTCACCATCATTTCAATATCGAAGCCGACATCTTTGGCAGTATCTAAGAAGTGCCTTGGAAAGATATCATTTATCAGGTATTTCTTTCCTTTTGTCGCCTTTAGCCCCATCGCTAGCTTTGCGTCTCGAATATTCAATCCTCTTCCACCCATGACAGGATAGACCGATAAAATGTCGTAAAATGGGGTAAGAAAATACGCTCCACCAGCGTGAATATGAAGAGAGAAGTTCTTTGCATGCCCATCTGTCGCAGCCAACAACCAAAATAGTAGCTGCGACTTCATAAAATTAAATCGATCTTTTTGCGAATTCATAGAGCCAAGCAGATAATCCATAATTTTCTTAATACTCGGACCACCGTGACTTTCATATTTTTTTGCCGATGGAACATTTAAAGTTTGGCAAAAATCTTCTTGTGGCAATCGCATGATCCACTCGCCATCTGAAGAACGTTTTCGGTCGAAGCGCTCAACAGCAAGTGCCCTTATATCTCCAACTTTGATAATTGAACATTGTGGAACATCCAATCCAAACTCTCTCACAATCATCATGCACAAATATTCATTTTCAACACTGTCGGACATATCAATAATATGTGAATGAGTCTTTATTTCACCGATTGGTAGTTTCATAATATGTGTAGTTGGCGTGTTTTTTAGAGGTAAATGCCACTGTCCTTGTAGATTTAATAACGCTGTTTTCTCCTGAGCACCTGCTAGTGAAATCCTGAAGTCCTCTTCTTCTTTTAACATACCTAATGGCATATCAGACTCATAGCCTTTTAGAATTTTTTCTAAAGCCTTGTTTGACAGTGGCTTACTTTCTATCTTCTTTACATCGGGAGCGGGTTGTTTGTGTGGTATTAACTGCAAAGCGCCAACGCTGTCTTGACCTATTTTTTCCAGTAAATCAAATGCTTGTGTAGATTGCGCATCATGACGAGCAACAATTTTATTTCTTATTTCAATAGTATCGGGTAATAAATTATCAAAGAAATTATAGACATCAGTCCCCCTATATTGTTTGCGTTGCAATGGCATAGAAAGTGATATTGGGCGACTTCCGGGGGTTTCTAGCCACTTGAGTCCATATTTAAACATATGAGATCCGTTTGCCGACTTAGTGAACTCCCCTATTAAATAGCCATTCATATAAACATCTAGAATAGCCATTACCATTCTTCCTTCCATTTGCTATCACTTGTATTAATGCTTGCCGCACAGCTGTTACCTTGCTGTTGTTCTGACAGTGTTGAGTTCCTTACTTTAACTTCTAATTCAAGATTTAAAGCAGATAGAATCTTAAATAAGGTGTTTAATTTAGTAGAATCAGGGTTTAGCTCAAAACTTGAAATGGTGTCCTGACGAATACCCACTTTTTTTGCAGTGTCTGTTTGAGATTGCTTTTGATTTAGACGAATATCCTTTATATATGCACTAAGCTGCTTTGAATTTGTCACCTTCATAATTATTTACCTTTAGCATTTTACTCAATTAACTTACTTTACACG
Source organism: Paraglaciecola sp. 20A4 (assembly GCF_011378905.1). Taxonomy (GTDB): domain Bacteria; phylum Pseudomonadota; class Gammaproteobacteria; order Enterobacterales; family Alteromonadaceae; genus Paraglaciecola. The sequence continues at coordinate 281,319 of NZ_WTPY01000001.1, forward strand.
CCATAGCCGGTAAAGCAATATTTACCTGTTATAGCAGTTAAGATTGATTTTACACGCTATAGGCGTTTAATTGATGTGTACACGGTCTGGCGTGTAAAATGGAGATTAAGGTTTATTAATTGTATGTTAGCTAGCATTGATTACTTAGTCCCGATGACACCCCGCTCCCCAATAACCACCCACACGAAGGGGACTAATCCCAAAACAAAAGGTTTGTAGGTTCTTATGTAGCTCTGTAGCCCTGAATATTTATCAACAGCGCGGCGGCTGCACCACACAAAAATAAACGATATACAAAACCGGAGACGTAGTGACAAATTTATCGGAAATAAATTTGAACCGCTTTAGCTGGCTTCGAAGAAGTGAACGACATGGATGTTGTGAATAAAATAAGGCGTATCGATTAACCTAATTTGACTTTTTCGAGGCTGAGGCATGATTCGTCTACCTGATAAAGTGAGACACAGATCAAGCTTAGGTCAGGCTTTCAAATGAAGCATTTTTATGACGGTGTCTATGTAATTCTTAAGGTACTTTAGAGGTACTTGGGCAATTACCGCATACCGTGGATTACATTACCGATGTAAACGACAACCCGATTCAAATGACTCTTAGAGTGGCGGCAAGAAAAGACGTGGTAGAGCTATCAATAGAGTAGGTGGCTGGGCTAGTCATTAGCTAGCTGTATTTCACGTATAAACAAGAAATTCTTCAAAATGAGGGGCTTCTTTTACATTTAGCTGTTTATACAAATACCTATCAAGCCGTTAAACCTGCGCAGCTTAAAACTTCCGCGTTTACAATCCCGCAAGCTCCAGCACACCATCGACAAAGGCTTTGTGGTAAGCATTTTTATCATGGGGGTCTACGTAATTTGTGTCCATGTAATTATTCTCGGAGCCAGACAATGCGATTGTTAAGCGGCATGCAGGTCTATGGGCTGAACGTTATCTAGATTGATATTTTGCTTAGCTTGCCAAAGCTCATAGTTATCTTGCATGCTAAGCCAACTCTCAGAGCTTCGACCCAGTACCTTAGATAGTCGCAGTGCCATTTCAGGCGATACTGCGCTTTTACCTTTTACCACACGATTAAGCGTAGAAGCTGCAACGCCAAGATGCCTAGCAAGTGTTCTGCAACTGATGCCATATGGTTCCATATAGATGGATTCAATAAACTCACCAGGATGGGGTGGGTTAAGCATATTCATTAGTGATAATCCTCGTAATTTAAGATGTAAGCATTACCGGCCTTGAACTCGAACGTCACTCTCCAATTACCCTTAACTGATATAGACCAAATGTTGGCCCTTTCACCTTTCAGTTGGCGAAGTGAAAAGCTAGGAAGATTAACGTCATCTATGTCTTGTGCGGTATGGACAGCAGCTAACTGCATACGAAGTTTCTTCGCGTGCTTTGCTTGAACGCCTGATGTTTTCCTTTTCTCGAAAAACGACTTCAGACCTTTGTGTTTAAATGACTTAATCATCAGTCGGGTGTAGCGTATTGCGCAACACGCTTCAACTTCATGGGGGTATTACAAGAGGCCATAACTAGCGTTATTTTAAATTGTTTTCAATTCTTAGATATTTAAACTGATATTAACCAACTCTGAGCTAACTTTTAGACTATAAGCTGAGCGAATACTTTGACAGCATCGTCGCTGCTTTATATTTTCAGCGGCACCGCCCTGATAATTACTGTTAATGGCTAGCCACATACTGCTTAATTCGACTCTGACCCCTATTATTCCTGCTTAATTCGACTCTGACCCCTATTATTCGAGACCGGGCTTTTACTGGCTGTATTAATAGACGAAGGAGAAAAAGCGCAGCAAATTGGCGAGCAAATAATTGCTAAGCGCAAACAAAATGATGCTCGTATTATCTACCGTCTAATTGAAATGTACGTTGATCATCCAATGGAATTTATGAACAAGTCCTGTTGGCGTCAGGCACTTGCAGCATCTACTGCGTCTTCAAACAAAAAGTTTACCCAAGAATATCAAAAGGTAGAACAGCATTTACAGAGCCTGCTTATTGACCTAATGCACAGACTCTATGAAGAGCAAGTTTTCATCCCACAGGTAGACCCTCAATCACTGGGCGAAGTTCTTTGGAACAACGTCGACCAGATGTTCACGGACTTTATTTCTGACGAAGAGATGTCCCTTGATACACTGAAAAAGGCACTGAACAGACAAACGGCAGCCCTCATGACATTGGCTTTGAAACAGGATTAACATTCAAATACCTGCACCGTTAATTTTATTCAATACGAAAGTCATGATGTAAATTTTGCCAGTGTGCTTTCAACGTTTGCTGATGTAATTCATCCATAGGCAATTCAGTTAACAATTTCAACCAATTGCCTCTGGAAAGCTCTAGAGTGTCTTCAAGATGAACTTTTATTGCTTGCCAAGGTGCACCAATCCGTTTCGCCCACGCTTCAAATGACGCCATGTCCGCTTGATACCAATTTTTGCTTTTTGCCATATTGAGTGCGAACTCTTGCTCCCCTTCTACGTAGGGTAGTGTTGATACAATATCATAAGCTGGTGACAACATAGGTCTGTTACTATCTGGATATATTAATGACCAATTTTTTAAATGGGCATCACCATTCGCCAATAGAATATTTACTAATAACCGTCTTGCCATTTGCTGTACATCTTTCAAACCTTGTGAGCCAAATTGGTAGAGTGCATTAGCTATTTGCTCGTAATTAAACTTTTGATATTTCTCATGAGAGTACACTTGGAACACTTGGGCAAAGTCTTCAGTATGAACTCGTTGGCCTTCTTGTCGATCAAACCGCTTGATAGCATAAGCGTGGACTTCGTTAGGAAGCTGAATATCAGGCAGGTTATCCAATTGAATCAGTTCAACCAACTTGATTTCAGGAATATCAACCCCCACAAACTCAGCTAATCTCATGGCTGTGTACTCATTGTAAGGAACATACTTATGTATAGTAGAGGGTGTTTTGATGATCCAACTATTACTGTTTGCATCTTGACCAATATTATATCGACCATCTCCGTTCTTCACTGAAGAAAACTTCATTTGTACGCCTGCCAAGGAAAACTTACCTTGGCTGAGTTCAACATCTACTTGAACAGCTTCAACTTGTTCTCGGTGATCAAGTGCCCATTTCGGCACATTGCCAGCAGATATAGGTGCAGCCAGCAAAGCTCCAGGTAAGTTCTTGCCCATATGGACCATTAAAGGAAATTCATTATCAATGTGTACTTTAAGAGAGTGAGCCATCCAATCACGTAGCGCACCTTCTGGCAGTAAATTTGAAAATACTGGAGCTAGTTTCTGAGAACTTATCAATGGTTGTAATAAGTATTGCTCATTTGCTAATTGTGTCATCGTAAAGGTTTGACGTTCAGTCTTTGCCAACGCCACATAATCAGGAGAAAAGACAAAAATATTTTTCCCGCCAGAATAATGAGTAAGCACCCCAATATCTTGCCCGTTGAGTGATAGCCTAAGTCCTTCAACACTTTCCATTCTTTTCTTAGCTGTCATTACTCATCCTCAAGGTGCTTATGTTTACTCGACCAAAAATTATCACCTATCAAAAGTGACTCAACATGCTGACTTTGTGTAGTTTGGTCAGGATCAATTATTAATAATTCAAGCCCTAGCCCCTCTAATATACGCAGCAAGGTAGAAACTTTTAAGTCCTGACCTGATTCGATGCGTTGATATTGTTGTTGTGACATACCAATAAGCATGCGCATATCTTTTTGCGAGAGTTTTCTCTTTTTGCGTTCTGCAATGAGTAATTCAGCAAGTGCTTCAACTGTCTTCATAAAAACAACTCAAATGATGTATAAAGCACAAAAATACAACGTTTATATTGTAAAAACAAGTAAAACAAGTAAAACAAGTAAAACAAGTAAAACAAGTAAAACAACAATAAAGTTGTAAATACAATAATAAAACAACTTACATGTTGTTTTATTGTGCTTATTCTCTCAACCTAATAAGTTACATTTTTCACACGTTCAATCTGGTTAGCTATCAAATTAAAGTAATAAATCTAAGGCGGAAAGTGCCCCATAGTGAGATAGAAAGTTAATTTTTCATGCCTACAATTCCTAACGCTCGAATGTCCGCTTTCGGAGTTTTTAATCAAATTTGAGTATTGATTTTTCAAGTTTTAAAATTGGGATTTATAAAAAACTTATTATCTAATTTAGGGCTGCATTATCGGATCACTTGTAAATATGTAGGCCAAGGCTAATGTCCGGTTTCGTATCAAAGTGACCTAAAAACGCCTTCAAAATTGCGCTTTGCTAATGACAGCTAAAGGTCGATTTTTGCCAATCTGCTAAGGACAAAAATTCCGACATTATGACATAAGAGAGTGAATAATCTAAGGCTGTTCATAGCTATATATTGATGCTGGTTAGAGATAGTCCTTTGGCTCAAAACAAACCAACACCGACGTTGCATCAGTTATGTGACCCCACAGGTTCCTGATACTATGGAGTCTTATTAATCAAGTAACTTGCACCCAAAACTTTCATTTGGGTGTCTTCGATAAATTTCCTCAAAGACAACAATGTTTACCCTATGGTAAAGTTTCAAAATATCTCCTGTAACAAATTGCTAGTGCAAGCTAATTCTGAAATTGATTCAGTCGCACTGTCTTCATGAATCTAATAGATAAACGAATGAAAATATTAAATACTCTTCTCATAGCCTTTCTTCTTAGTGCATGTTCGCAGAAAGATGATTCTGTACAAATAAATTCTCCTGTTATCGCTGACAAAATTATTATTAACGCCAAAGCATGGACAGGTAACATCGAACAACCTTGGACAGAAACAATTGTAATTGAAGGCTCTCGAATTATTGCCGTTGGTGATTCAGCAATAGCAGCAAAATATCAAGCAGACGAAACAATTGATGCACAAGGTAAATTAGTGCTGCCTGGTTTTATAGATAACCATACGCATTTTATGGATGGATCTAACTCTTTAGTCAGCGTAGATACTTACGGCTCTAAAACTATTGAACAATTCTTAACGACTATTAAAAATTTCGCCGCTATTGCGCCTAAAGACGAATGGATAACTGGAGGACTGTGGGACCATGAAGCTTGGGGGGGGAGAGTTACCTCATAAAAGTTGGTTGGATAAAATCACCACTGAAATTCCTATTTATTTAATGCGAACTGATGGCCATATGGCGATTGTAAATTCTAAAGTCTTAGCATTGGCAGGAATTACTAAAGACACACCAAATCCTGAAGGAGGGGTAATCGAAAAAGATGCTACTGGCGAGCCTACCGGAATTATTAAAGACAAAGCCTTATCTCTAATCAACAAAATTTTACCTTCTGTCACCGACGAGAAAAATGCCAAAACTTTTGATATGGGCGTTCAAGAAGCTTTGAAAAATGGTGTTACTCAAATTCATAATATGAGTGAAAACGCGAAGTCGTGGGATAATATCGCGATATTCGAAAAAGCCAAAGCTGAAGGACGTTTGAAAATTCGTACGTACTTTTTCCCACATATTTCTATGCGACATGAGTTAGCCCAGAAAATAAAGAAAGAAGGCAAAGGTGATGAATGGTTACGTTTTGGCGGCGTTAAAGAATTAGTCGATGGTTCATTAGGCAGCACTACTGCTTGGTTTTATCAACCTTATACTGATGCACCAGAAACCCACGGTTTTGCATTAATGCAGATGGATGACTTAAAACAAAACATTAAAGAAGCACACGAATTAGGTTTGCAACTGGCTATTCACGGGATCGGTGATAGAGCCAATGATGAAATTTTAAAAATATTTGATGAGCTCAATGTAAAAGGCTCACGGCCACGAATTGAACATGCACAGCATTTATCAAAAGCTGCAATAAATCGTTTTGCAGAACTTGATGTGATTCCTTCTATGCACCCTTTTCATGCGATTGACGATGGTCGCTGGGCAGAAGAACGTATTGGCCCTGAACGCATTAAAACAACGTATGCGTTTAAATCCTTGCTAGATGCCGGTGCGACTTTGAGCTTTGGCTCGGACTGGTATGTTGCTCCACTAAATCCTATAGCGGGTATTTATGCAGCCGTTACTCGTAGAACCTTAGATGGTAAAAATCCAACTGGTTGGGTGCCACAAGAAAAAATCAGTGTAGAAGATGCAGTTAAGGCTTATACCATTAATAATGCCTATGCTGGATTTCAGGAAAGTGATTTAGGCTCTATCGAAGTTGGAAAGTTGGAAAGTTGGCTGATTTGGTTATATTGGATAACAATATTTTTGAAATTGCACCTGTGAAGATTTTAGATACTAAGGTGACTTATACTATTATTGGTGGGGAGGTAATGTATAAAATGGCTCAATAACAGATCATCAAAACCCTGCATATTTAGCTTAATCAATTTTAACCAAGGATAGAATTCAAACTATGATCAAGGACTGACTTTAACTCACATTCCGATTTACCAGCCTTTGCTTGAACGGCAATGCCATAACTAATTGACAATAGATACGTAGCAAGTTTTTCAGCTGTTTGACCTTTGGGCATATCAGTCTTCGCAATACCAGACGCGAACAAATCCGTCAGTATTTTCTGAGTTTCTGTTCCTGATTTGTCTATATAAACAACCACGTCTTCTGGAAACGCAACACTGTCTGATTCATTAACACTTTTTACGAGTAAGCATCCACGGGGAGTCTCATTATTAGTGAACAGCTCAATAAGCCCATAGAAACAAGTTTGTAATCGCTCTTTTAATGTTGCATTTGATGGCTCTACTAGGTGTTTGTAATTAGCTGCAACGTATTGCTTTACATAGTGAACCAGTGAGTCTTTGAATAACTGTTCTTTATTGCCAAACGTTCCGTACAAACTCGACGTATTGAGTCCAAGCTCAGAAGATAGATTGGCTACAGAAGTACCGGAATACCCATTTTTCCAAAATAATCGCATCGCTTTATCTAAAACGACCTCTTTATCAAACGCTCTTTTTCGTCCTGCTTTCACTCTGTTGCCTTTAATAAAATTAGTTAACGGATTCTATTTTGTAGTAATCGCTTCAGAATGTCAATTGAACCCATTGACATTTTAAAGTGATCGTTTCATAATTAACTCGATTGTGAAACAATCGCTTCAAATTAAATGGAATAAGTGAACTAGAAATGTTTAAAAAATTCGTACAAATTACTGCTCTATTCAACTTTCCAATCGCACTAGGCATGATTATTTAAGCGCTGATAGCACCTCAAGCAGACACATTAATTATTACTGTGGTATTGGGCATATCATTTATGTTCATGGGAGCCGCGTTACTTTGGGCCATTTCAGATCTTAAAGCTCGAGCACCTATTATTGTTTGGAACGGATTGGTAAGAATGGTCGGCTTTATCACGGTCGCTTATGCAGTTTCATTAGGGTTGGCGCCGATGATATTTGTCATTATTTCAGTAATGGATCTTATTACTGCCTTGGTTTATATCATTGGCAGTATGCGAGTATCCGAGCTGCCTTTTAAATCCGTATTCTTAGGTAAAACCCAGTAACTTTAAAATTAATAACATTAACTTAAACAAACAACTTCAGGATAAATACGATGACGATTAAAGCACTAAGAACACCAGAAGAAAGATTCTCTGTATTACCGGCTTTTCCTTACCAACCTAACTACATTGATGATTTAGATGGTTTTGAGTCTTTACGCATGGCCTACATCGACGAGGGTGATTCCTCATCTGAAAACACTTTTTTATGTTTACACGGTGAGCCTTCTTGGAGCTACTTATACCGAAAAATGATCCCTATATTTACAGGAGCAGGCCATCGTGTTGTTGCGCCAGATCTGTTTGGCTTTGGTCGCTCAGATAAACCCGTTGATGAATCAGTTTATACCTTTGATTTTCACCGTGACAGTTTAATGCAATTTATTGAACGCCTTGATCTGAGAAATATTACGCTGGTCTGTCAAGATTGGGGCGGCTTATTAGGGTTAACGATCCCAATGGATATGCAAGACCGATTTAAAAACTTGATTGTCATGAACACGGCAATATCGGTGGGTGAAACCGCTTCTGATGGATTTTATCAGTGGCGAGATATGTGCGCCAATCTACCCGAAATACCTGTCGGTGGTTTATTTGCCTGTGACGCAGGGCCAGCAGTGTCTGTGATGGATGTTGTTGCTTATGACGCGCCATTTCCAGATAACAGCTATAAAGCAGGCGTAAGACGCTTTCCTGCCATGGTGCCTGTAGAGCCAACAATGGATGGTGTTGAACTTGGAAAACGCGCAAGAGAGTTTTGGTCAAAAGACTGGAACGGTCAAAGTTTTATGGCGATTGGCATGAAAGATACAGCTTTAGGCGAAGGCCCGATGGAGTACTTAAGAAGCTTTATTAAAGGCTGCCCTGAGCCCTTAAAAATTGCAGAAGCAGGACACTTTGTTCAAGAATACGGTGTTGAAATTGCTGAAAAAGCGCTTGTTCACTTAGAAATGAATAATAAATAGGATATCTCCAATGAATACAAATATTGAAAATAAAGTGATTGTTATAACGGGTGCAAGCAGTGGTTTAGGTGAAGCAACTGCGCGTTTTCTGGCTCAAAAAGGCGCTAAAGTCGTATTGGGTGCGCGTCGTAGTGAAAAACTAGCAGCTATCGTAAATGATATTCTTGCTGAGGGTGGCGAAGCTGAATATGTCACGATGGATGTCACCAAATCCGATCAGGTTAAAATGCTTGTCGACAAGGCGATTGAGACTTTTGGACGCTTAGATGTCATGGTCAATAATGCCGGCTTGATGTCGATTGCCCCAATGGCTGAGGTTAAGGTTGATGAATGGGATCGCATGGTCGACATTAATATCAAAGGGGTACTTTACGGTATCGCCGCTGCACTTCCCGTGTTTACAAAACAAAATAGTGGTCACTTTATTAATCTCGCTTCAGTTGCTGCACATAAAGTTTCACCAGGATCGGCTGTCTATAGCGGTACAAAATTTGCGGTTAAAGCGATAACAGAAGGATTGAGAGCGGAAGTGGGTGGCAATATACGTACAACGCTATTATCACCCGGCTTAATTGATTCTGAATTAAAATTCGGTAGTTCGGATGAAGCCACCTCTCAATTTGTTCAAGATATTTATAAAGACGCCATTCCAGCGTTATCTATTGCCAAAGCTGTCGCCTATGCGATTGAACAACCAGATGATGTCGATATTAACGAAATTATTATCAGACCAACAATTCAAGACTTCTAATCTAATGTGAGTTGATCCTGCCTTTTTTGTATTTTGTTTGGCAGGTCAACGTGAAACAGTTGCTTTAAAAGGTATAAAAAATGAAAAAAACACTCGTTATTGGCGCTAATGGCCAGATTGGTAAAATAGTGGTTGAGTTGCTTCACAATCAGGATCGCCCAGTGCTCGCAATGGTTCGTAGCAAACAACAAGCTGAGAAGTTAGAAAATATGGGTGTAGAGGCTGTTGTTGGCGATCTTGAAACTGATTTTGAACCCGCTTTTAAGGGCTGCGATAAAGTAGTATTTAGTGCAGGTTCTGGCGGTAATACAGGCGACGATAAAACACTTTTAATAGATTTATGGGCAGCAAAAAAAGCAGTTGATTATTCTTTAAAGGAAGGTATACAACATTTTGTAATGGTAAGTGGTTTAGGCGCACAAGACCCTGACGAATTTGAATCAGAAATAAAACCCTATTTGGTGGCAAAGTATTTTGCGGATCAGTATCTATTATCCAGTGATCTAAATTACACCATTCTTAGACCGGGAAGCCTGACTAATGATAAAGGCAACGGGCTCATAACAACCACGCGTTCGACTTCTACAAAAGATTTATTCATTAGTAGAGAAGATGTCGCTAAATCAATAGAGTATTGCATTAATCGTGACGAAGTCAGTAACCAGATATTTGAACTTTATCATGGTAATGAAGTGATTAGCTCGGCATTAACCGCAAGCAATTAATTTATAAGGAACGGTTGGTGATTTCTTTAAATCGGCATTAGCGAAAGAAGCCATAAATAGTAGAGTTTTAAATAATATGCAAAACTACCTTCAAGAAATAGAAACAATCACTTCTAAAGCAGTTGAAACCGTTCCTTTGCAAAGAAAAGCTTTTGAGGGAGGTTTTTCTTTTAAGCAATTGCCTTTTGATAAACAACTAGCGATATGGAGTTATATCTGGACGAACACCAAAGTGTATAGAGCAGAAATGTTTTGTTTGTATTTCTTGGAGGAGCATATTAAAAACAAAGATGAAATGCTGGCCGCTTGGCCAACGATTAAATTATGGCAAGACAAAATTAATCGATGGGAAACAAGCGATGGCATTTCAAAAATATATGCTCAATTAGTAGAATATGATGCAGCATTAATTTTGCCAACGTATAAAAAATGGAATACGTCTACAAACCCATGGCATAGAAGACAAAGCATAGTGGGTTTACTTTATTACAGCGCTCATAGAAAACACTATTTACCTTTTCAAGTACTTATAGATTTGGTAGCACCTTTAATTTCTGACCACGCTTATTATGTTGAAAAAGGAGTGGGTTGGACACTTAGAGAAATAGGAAATATATACCCTAAAGAGCAGGAAGGATTTCTATTTGAAAACGCAACTAAAATTTGTGCTTACGGATATAGCGCGGGTACAGAAAAGTGGGATAAAACAAAACGGGAAAAACTGAAGCAAATTAGAAAAGCAGCAAGAGTTTTAAATCGCAAAAATTCAATTTAAACATTTAAAAAGGAATAAATATGTCAAACAACAAACCAATATCAGCAGCATTTCCTTTTGAATCTAAATTTCAAGCAGTATTAGATTCTAAAATGCATTATGTAGATGAAGGAGACAAAAATTCTAAAGATACTTTTTTACTCATACACGGAAACCCTACATCAAGTTATTTATGGCGAAACATCATTCCGCATATAAGTCCGTTAGGTCGTGTGGTTGTTCCCGATCTTATTGGAATGGGTAAGTCTGACAAGCCCGATATAGATTATACATTTGAAGACCATATTACCTATTTAGATGCGTTTATTGAAAAGTTAGCCTTAAAAAATATCATTATAGTCATTCAAGATTGGGGTTCTGCTTTAGGTTTTAACTATGCCAATCAGCATAGAGAAAATATAAAAGGGATTGTTTTTTTTGAAGCTATGTCTCAAGTTTCTTATTGGAAAAATACTACCAAAGAGACCGAAACATTATTTAAAAAATTTCGTGACCCTGCGGAAGGACATGAAATGATTGTTAAAAACAACTTCTTTATTGAAGCTATGCTACCCATGATGGCGGGCAGAGAATTAACTCAAGAAGAAATGGACCATTACCGAGCGCCTTATTTGGAAGAAAAGAGCCGTAAACCACTGCTTATGTGGCCTGGTCAAATTTCGTTTGATGGCGTTCCAAAATTTACCACTGACATTGTTAATTCATATAATGAATACCACAAAAATTCAGATGTGCCTAAGTTGTTATTTTATGCAGAGCCAGGACTAATCATTAATCGAGAATTAGGTGAGCATATCGCTGAAACGTGGAAAAATATTACTGCAGTTGATTTAGGTGAAGGAAAACATTATCTACAAGAGTCGCATCCACACGAAATTGGTGAAGGTATTGTCGATTGGTATAAAAAAGTTATTAAATAAACACTAATTATAGGCGCAAGTGGTCAAATAGAAAAAATGCTTAAGCGTTATATTGGGTAGAATACGGAACCATGAGCAGATTTATTTGACCGCTATAATTTGACCACGACAAAGGAAGTACCGATGGCAGCTAAATTATCCAAGTTTGAAGCAGTTGATGGCTCTGCCACATTATATACAGCAACCAAAAATAGCCTTAGATGTACTGCTATTAGACTGAAAACGGGTGGCGTTTGTTTATATAGTCCAGTGTCAGGCCTCAGTGAAGAGGCTAAAGATAGCCTAATCGAATTAGGCGAAGTCCAATATCTACTCGCCCCCAATACCTACCATAATGCTGGTTTGGTAGAGTACTCAAAAGCCTACCCCAAAGCTCATTTGGTAGCATCTGAGAGTGCTAACGCACGTTTGACTAGCAAGACAGGGCTAACGTTCAAAGAATTATCATCGCTAGTCAGTGCACTACCAGACGGGCTTACCTTGGAAGAACCCAGTGGTTTGAAAAATGGTGAGGTTTGGCTTATAGAGTCAGCGCAGATTGGCTATATTTGGCATGTTGTGGATGCCTTTGCTGGCCAAAAACATACTGAAGGCCCAATATGTGACATAGTAAAAATGGTTAAAGTATTTCCTAATTTTGGTATTAAAGATCGAAAAATTTTTGCAAACGAAGTAATGCGGCTTATTGAAACTTCCCCACCTACACTTTTGTTGCCTTGTCATGGGGCTTTAATTAAAACGCCTGAGCTAGCTAATCAGATTCGCAATTTAATACTCGAACTTGGCTAGAGAGAACCGATCTAAATTACAGTCCGGAATTAGTTGACCACAACATACCCCACTTAGTACCCCTTAAATGTTGCAACTTAATGGTAAGCGATGCAATAGAATAAGACCTTAATAGCCATGCCAAATAACGAATTTATTAGTATTTACTTATAACACTCGATAAATCTCATTTTTATAAATTATATGTCATGATATCTCTCATTTTATACTATGCATTGCCTTGTTAAAATCTCGTTATAGTGGTAATTTTAATCAATACAGAATTTTATCAGGTTGATTTATTGTGTTTGTGCGGATTTACGAAGACATCATGCTTGCTTGGAAAAACAAGCAAAATCGTCAGCCACTGCTTGTGGAGGGCGCGAGGCAGGTCGGTAAAAGCTTTCTAATTGAAAAGTTGTTCGCTCCTAAGCATTTCAGAAAAACACTAAAGCTAGATTTTATGCAAACGCCTGAGCTGAGCGCTATTTTCGATGATGGTCTGTCACCATCATCAGTCATTAGAAATGCAGAAATTGCCACTGGACAAGCATTTAATCCAGATACAGACCTTCTATATTTTGAAGAAGTAGGCATGTGTAAACAAGCACTTGAGTCGCTAAAATATTTTAGCCAAGACACCCCCAATATCTTTTTAATTGCAACTGGCTCCAATATTGGTCTTTTTGGCCGATTCCCTGTTGGCAAGACCCTTCGAATCACTATATACCCTCTCACTTTTCAAGAATTTTTGTTAGCGTGTGATGAGCATATATTAGCTAAATTACTTGACGAACTTCCCTCTGGCATTCCCAAAATAGCGCATGATAAATTGATGAAGGCATTAAACGATTATCTATTTGTGGGCGGAATGCCCGATGCTATTAAAGAGTGGACGGCGGGAATTAATAGTAATCAAAGTATTTTGACAACACTTCAAAATGTGCGAGATACCCAAAATCAGCTCGTCACAGATTATATAAACGATTTTGGTAAATTCTCTGAAGGGGAGAAGATGTCGGCGTTAATGGTTGAGCGCATCTATAAGAATATTCCGGTGCAGTTGGCACAAACACAAAATGAAAAACCCATGCCTAAATTTCAGTTTAAGCAAGTCAATCCTAATCGAAACATGTCATATGCTGATGTGAGCTCACCTATTTCGTTTTTGGAAAAACTTAACTTAGTGCAGCGTATTGGGCTTATTGATACCGCAGATAGTAAATTTCCACTGGCATCTTACAAGCAAGAAAGCTTATTTAAGTTAACACTCACCGATATTGGCTTGCTTAATGCTATGGCAAATATTCAATACAAACAAATTATAAACAAAGACTTTGCTTTCAAAGGTTTTATTGCCGAGGTATTTGTACTTAATGAAATAGTAAGTGCGCATATTAGGCCAAGTAACGCTGCCTTTTACGCATACAAAAAAGGCGAGAGTGAGGTTGAGTTTTTATTCCAAGGAGCAAGCGGCTACCCGATACCGCTGGAAGTAAAAAGCGGAAATAACACTAAAGCTAAAAGTTTAACAGCGCTTGTGAACCGCTTTGATTTGCCAAAAGCTTATAAACTGAGTGCTAAGTTAGTAGAAGTAAACGAGCAGCGTGTTGTGGAGCAATGGCCAATATATCTAGCCAGAACGCTTTATAAAACCAAGATAATCAATCATTAGAGGCTTATAGGCAGTTACAATTGAGCAAACGCTATAGGTGAGCAACGAACTTTGTTGCAAACCACAGAAAAAGCCCGAAGATATTAAAATCTGCGGGCTTTAAAGCTTTCACATTGCAACCTTATGCAACGCTATGCGGGGCTATGCAATCACTTGCAATTACATCATACCGCCCATTCCGCCCATACCACCCATGCCGCCCATATCAGGCATGCCACCGGCAGAATCAGACTTAGGTGCTTCAGCGATCATTGCTTCAGTTGTGATCATCAAGCTTGCGATTGATGCTGCGAACTGTAGTGCTGAACGCGTCACTTTAGTTGGGTCAAGAATACCCATTTCTATCATGTCGCCGTAAGTATCGTTGCCGGCATTATAACCGAAGTTATCAGAACCGTTTTTCACTGCGTTAGTCACAACTGATGCTTCTGCACCGGCGTTAGCAGCGATTTGACGCATAGGTGCTTCCATTGCGCGAAGTAGCAATTTGATACCGTGTGTTTGGTCTTCGTTGTCGCCTTTAAGGTCAACAATTTTAGACGCTGCACGTACTAGTGCAACACCACCACCGGCAACAACGCCTTCTTCAACCGCGGCGCGAGTTGCGTGTAGTGCATCTTCAACGCGGTCTTTTTTCTCTTTCATTTCAACTTCAGTGGCTGCGCCAACTTTGATGACTGCAACACCGCCAGCTAGTTTAGCTAGGCGTTCTTGAAGTTTCTCTTTGTCGTAGTCTGAGCTAGATTCTTCGATTTGTGCACGTATTTGAGCAACACGGCCTTTAATCGCATCTTCTTCGCCAGCACCGTCAACGACTGTGGTGTTGTCTTTGTTGATAACAACGCGCTTAGCAGTACCTAGGTCTTCTAGGGTTACTTTTTCAAGCTCAAGACCAATTTCTTCAGAAATCACAGTACCGCCCGTTAAGGTGGCAAGATCTTGAAGCATCGCTTTACGACGGTCACCGAAACCAGGTGCTTTAACCGCTGCTACTTTAACGATACCGCGCATGTTATTTACAACAAGCGTGGCCAGTGCTTCACCTTCAACGTCTTCTGCAATGATTAACAAAGGCTTAGATGCTTTTGCTACGGCTTCAAGAGTCGGTAGTAATTCACGGATGTTAGATACTTTTTTGTCAACCAAAAGGATGTAAGGGCTTTCTAGCTCAACAGTGCCATTTTCTTGGTTGTTCATAAAGTAAGGAGACAAGTAACCACGGTCGAACTGCATACCTTCTACAACTTCTAATTCGTTTTGTAGAGATTGGCCTTCTTCAACCGTGATAACGCCTTCTTTGCCTACTTTGTCCATTGCTTCAGCGATAAGGTCGCCTACTTCAACGTCAGAGTTAGCAGAGATAGTACCTACTTGGGCGATAGCTTTGCTATCAGCACAAGGAACAGATAGAAGTTTAAGCTGTTCAACGGCAGCGATAACTGCTTTGTCGATACCACGCTTAAGATCCATTGGGTTCATGCCTGCAGCAACTGATTTTAAACCTTCAGTTACGATAGCTTGTGCCAATACGGTTGCTGTCGTTGTTCCGTCACCAGCTTCATCATTAGCTTTAGACGCAACTTCTTTAACCATCTGTGCGCCCATGTTTTCGAATTTATCTTCTAATTCGATTTCTTTGGCTACTGAAACACCATCTTTGGTGATAGTAGGAGCGCCGAATGATTTTTCTAGTACAACGTGACGGCCTTTAGGACCTAGGGTAACTTTTACTGCGTTGGCTAGAATGTTAACGCCAGCTAGCATTTTTACGCGAGCGTCATCAGAAAAACGTACTTCTTTTGCTGCCATGATATTAATTCCTCTAAATTTGGTTAACGGTGGGTTATTCGACTACTGCTAGGATGTCGTTTTCGCTCAGAATTAATACTTCTTCGCCGTCTAGCTTCTCTGTTTTCACGCCGTAACCGTCGTTGAAAATTACGATATCACCGATTTTAACGTCTACTGCTTTCACATCGCCGTTATCTAGTGTGCGGCCATTGCCGACAGCGATAACTTCACCGCGAGTTGATTTTTCTGCTGCTGAGCCCGTTAATACGATGCCGCCTGCAGATTTGCTTTCTTGTTCGTGACGCTTAACGATAACGCGATCGTTTAAAGGACGAATTGCCATTTTCAAATCTCCTGAAAATTCCAATGTGGATAAAGGTTTAAGTTGCCGATTACTCGGACGGTTAAAATGAACAACGATTTTTACGTTGCTCAGAAATTGGTTCTGCGGACATAAATGGGGTTAGGGGGAATTAACTCAAGCTATTTTGTAAAAAAATTCGTATTTTTTTACCTAAAGTGCATTTATTTTTCATTTGCAACGGTCTTTAGCTATTAAGTGGCGTATTTACCTGAATTTTGACCTGCTCGGCAGCACGGCTATTTACGCCGATTTTAGTAGGGATTAATGCGCTCACCTTGAATATTGCTAACCTTATACCAATCTATGGAATATCAATTAGGCGGCACAATGCTGTGTTGAACCTAACAATTAGGAGTGAATTATGGCTACCCCACTGAAGATCGATATTGTTTCTGATGTTTCTTGCCCCTGGTGCATCATTGGTTACAAAGCCCTTGATGAGGCGTTAGGTAACTTAAAAGATAAAGTCGTTGCAGATATTACTTGGCAGCCCTTCGAGCTAAACCCAAATATGCCCCCACAAGGGCAAGAAATTGTTGAACACATCACCGAGAAGTACGGGATTAGCGTTGAGCAAAGTGAACAAAACCGTGAAATGATTAAGCAACGAGGGCTGGAAGTGGGTTATGCATTTGGTAATCGTGGTGGCGGTCGTATTTACAATACATTTGACGCCCACAGGTTATTGCACTGGGCTGAAGACGAAGGCAAGCAAACTGAGCTTAAGTTAGCCTTGTTCGACTTGTACTTTAAAGAAAGTGGTGACCCGAGTGACCATGCACAACTTTTAGCGGTAGTAGAAAGTGTCGGTCTTGATAAAAACGCCGCGCAAGCGATACTCGATTCTGACAAATTTACCCAAGAAGTGCGTAACGCACAGCAATTGTATCAAGCGAACGGTATTAGCTCTGTGCCTGCGGTGATTGTGAATAATAAGCATTTGATCAGCGGCGGTCAGCCTGTCGCTGTATTTGAACAAGCTTTAGCGCAAATAGCCCAAGAAGCAGAAGCTGAAAATAGCGCCGAGGCGTAACGCTAAACGCAATCATAAAAAAGAGCTTAGGCTCTTTTTTATGATTGCTGTTAGCTAACAGCCAATTTTACATCGTGTGATCCGCCGCTCACTCTGTCAGATAAGGGGGGAGTTGTTATTCGTTCGCCCAAGCCAATTCATACAACATGATAATCTCTTCTTTGCTGACTAAGCGTGGATTATTGTTTGGTGAGCCAGATGCCAGCGCTTGCTCAGCCATTAAGGGCAGGGCATTAAAGAATACCTCTTTTTGCACACCAAATTCCGCCAAGCTAGGCACCTTTAAGGTTAAGTTGATTAAACGTAATTGTTTGAGCAGTGCACTGTGGGCCAGTTTTTGATCTTCTATATTATCTATCAATCCCATATGCAAGGCGCACTCGGCATATCGTTGCGGGGCACTGGCGATAGAATATTCGGTGACCGTGGGTAGCAACATGGCGTTACTTAAGCCATGTGGTACATGAAAATGTACCCCTAGCGGGCGACTCATACCATGCACTAAGGCAACGGATGCATTGGAAAAGGCGATACCGGCAAGGGTTGCCCCAAGCATAACCGCTTCTCGCGCGGCTAAATTCTGGGCATCTTGGCAGGTTGTAAGTAAGTTGTGCCCGATTAGCTTCATGGCCGCTATGGCTTGTTGATCGCTAAAGAGATTGGCCTTGCGACTGACATAAGCCTCTATGGCATGTGTTAGGGCATCTATGCCGGTATCAGCAGCGATACGCAGCGGTAAGCTTAGGGTTAACTCGTAATCGACAATTGCCGCCATAGGCATTAACCCAGGGCCCATACAGAGCATTTTTTCATCTGTTTTGGCATCGGTAATAATGGTGGCTTGGGTCGCTTCTGAACCTGTACCTGCGGTGGTAGGAATTGCAATGACCGGCATACAACGCAGATTCACGAGGTTAGGCATTTTGTAGTCGCGCATGGTACCGCCATGGGTAGCCAATAAGGCAATCGCTTTGGCGGTATCAATGGCACTGCCGCCACCTAGGGCCAGCAAACAGTCGTATTTGCCCTGACGGACTAAATCGACTGCCGGTAATATTGAGTCTTCGCTTGGCTCGGCCATGGTATCGCTGAATATGCCGAAACGTATGCCGTGTGCGCTTAGCCGTTCGGTGATCTTATCGGTATAGCCAAGGGCGACCATGGTGCTGTCGGTAATAATGCAAGGATACTGGCAGCCTAAGCTAACAAGGGTATCGGGCAATGCGTTTATTGCGCCTGCACCAATCTGCATAATCTTAGGTAAATTAATCGTGGCTGTCATAGGGTTGAGTACCTCAAGAAATCATGTGCTTACGCTAACCCATCGTTAACGGTAACGCCATATACAAACAATTACCTGAGTATTTTTTAGCCTAATGGTGGAAGTGCGATTTTTAATGATGCATGGGTTTCAGTGTGAACATTTTTCGAAAGTCTGCCATTAAAAAAGGAGCCGAAGCTCCTTTTTTATTATTACCTAGGTCGGATTAAATATGGCTAAACGTCCATATAGTCTTAAACGCCCATATAGTCCAGCATACCTTCTGCGGCTTCACGGCCTTCGAAGATTGCGGTTACCACTAAGTCAGAACCGCGCACCATGTCGCCCCCTGAGAAAATCTTAGGGTTAGACGTTTGAAACGCAAACTTGCCTTTTGCAGGCGCGCGTACACGGCCTTTTTCATCTAAGATAATACCGTAGTCACCAAACCAGCTAGCAGGACTAGGCTGGAAGCCAAAAGCGATGATTACCGCGTCAGCTTCGATGACATGTTCAGAGTCTTTGATTACGACAGGACGACGACGTCCGGCTGCATCAGGCTCACCCATTTCAGTCTTCACACAACGGACGCCACAGGCGTTGCCGTCGGCATCAAGCTCAATATCGAGGGGTTGAACGTTAAAGGTAAAATTAACACCTTCTTCTTTAGCGTTAACGACTTCTCGGCGTGAGCCTGGCATGCTGTCTTCATCACGGCGATAAGCACAGGTGACACTGGTCGCACCTTGGCGAATTGACGTTCGTACGCAATCCATTGTGGTATCACCACCTCCCAGTACGACTACTTTTTTGCCTTGCATATCAACAAATTCATCGGCTGATTTTTCAAACTTCAGATGACGATTAATATTAGCAATCAAGAACGGCAATGCTTCGTATACGCCCGGAGCGCCTTCGTTTGCAAAACCACCTAACATAGGCTTGTAAGTCCCCATACCAAGGAATACGGCATCGTATTCATCCAGTAAAGTTTGAAAGTCAATGTCTTTACCGATTTCGGTGTTCATTACAAACTCAACACCCATGTCGGTAAAGATGTCTCGGCGACGAGTCATGACTTCTTTTTCAAGCTTAAAGGCTGGAATACCAAAAGTTAGCAAACCACCGATTTCAGGATATTTGTCATACACAACGGCTTTAACACCGTTACGTACTAAAATATCTGCACAACCCAAACCAGCAGGGCCAGCACCGATAATCGCGACTTTCTTGGTGGTCGGTACAACACCAGACATATCCGGACGCCAACCGAGTTTAAAAGCGGTATCTGTGATGTATTTTTCGATACTGCCTATGGTTACAGCGCCAAAATCATCATTTAAGGTACATGCACCTTCACACAGACGGTCTTGCGGACAAACGCGCCCGCAAACTTCTGGCAAGCTGTTGGTTTTGTGGCAAAGTTCTGCGGCTTCTAATATTTTTCCTTGGTTGGCTAATTCTAACCATTGAGGAATATAGTTATGTACCGGGCACTTCCATTCACAATACGGGTTACCACAATCTAAACAGCGGTCAGCCTGACCTTCTGTTTGCGATTGAGTTAGGGGCTGATAAATCTCAGCAAATTCTGCTTTACGCACAACGATCGGCTTTTTAGGCGGGTCGATACGTTCTACGTCAACAAATTGATATACATTTTTAGACATATGATTCTCGTCCTGCTGCTTATTGGGCCTGAATGCTAAGTTCTGCTGATGAGCGACTGATGTGCCCCAACAAATTCTTCACATTACTGGTCTTAGGCTTAATTAAGCGGAATTTAGGTAACACTTCATTGAAGTTATTAAGTAAGTTCATAGCGAACTCGCTACCTGTTTCTTCGTAGTGTTGATTGATTAGGCCACGTAAGTGCTCTGACAAGATAACCTTGTCTTCAATGCCCATAATTTCCACTAGTTCAGGGTTGATACGATGTTCAATATCGTCTAATTCATCCAGAATATAAGCAAAGCCACCTGTCATACCCGCACCAAAGTTAACACCGACGGCGCCTAACACAGCAACGATACCGCCAGTCATATATTCACAGGCATTATCGCCCGTGCCTTCAACAACGGCTACGGCACCTGAGTTACGTACACCGAAACGCTCACCAGCACGCCCTGCGGCGAACAATTTACCGCCGGTTGCACCGTACAAACAGGTATTACCCATAATTGCACTAACGTGTGGGTCAAAGGTGATATTAGTGGGGTTACTGATAACTAGCTTGCCGCCTGTCATGCCTTTACCCACGTAATCGTTGGCGTCGCCGACAAGATGCATTTCAAGGCCACCTGCGTTCCACACACCAAAACTTTGACCGACTGTGCCAGTAAGGTGAATGTTAATAGGCGCGTCACTCATACCTTGGTTGCCATGTATCTGTGCGATTGCACCAGATAACATCGCGCCCACTGAACGGTCGGTGTTGCGTACGGGGTATTTCAACGATGCCCCACGTAATGAAGCAATGGCAGACTGCGCATCATTTAATATCTGTAAGTTTAAGTCGCCTTTATCCAATGGATTATTGGCACTTTGTGAACAGAACAATTTAGTGTGCAAACCGGCTTTAGGTTTAGCCAATATCGGACTAAGATCGAGCTGGTTTTGCTTAGCGGTTACGCCGGGCAAAATTTCAAGCAACTCGGTACGGCCAATTAAATCGTCAAGCTTAGTCACGCCGATAGATGCCATGATCTCGCGCACTTCTTGGGCGATAAACTTAAAGTAGTTCATCACCATGTCGGGTAAACCAATGAAGTAGTTTTCCCGTAATTTTTCGTCTTGTGTTGCTACGCCTGTCGCACAGTTGTTTAAGTGACAAATTCGCAGGTATTTACACCCAAGTGCCACCATAGGACCGGTACCAAAACCAAAGCTCTCAGCGCCTAAAATAGCGCCTTTGATAACATCAAGACCGGTTTTAAGGCCGCCATCAGTTTGTACGCGTACTCTGTGGCGTAAACCGTTTTCAACGAGAGCTTGCTGGGTTTCTGCTAGGCCAAGTTCAAACGGACTACCTGCATATTTAACCGAGGTTAGCGGGCTTGCACCTGTGCCGCCGTCGTAGCCAGAGATAGTAATTAAATCTGCATAAGCTTTTGCTACGCCAGTCGCGATGGTACCTACGCCGGGTTCAGACACTAATTTGACTGAAATTTGCGCTTTAGGATTAACTTGTTTTAAGTCAAAAATAAGCTGTGCTAAATCTTCAATTGAATAAATATCGTGATGCGGCGGAGGCGAAATAAGGGTTACGCCGGGTACAGCAAACCGCAGTTCAGCGATGTACTTATTGACTTTGTCGCCAGGTAATTGTCCCCCTTCACCGGGCTTAGCGCCTTGGGCTACCTTAATCTGGATAACTTCAGCATTCACTAAGTAGTGGGGTGTTACCCCAAAGCGACCAGAAGCAACCTGCTTAATCTTAGAGTTTTTCTCGGTGTTGAAACGCGCTGGATCTTCGCCGCCTTCACCCGAGTTTGATTTACCACCAAGGCGGTTCATCGCAATCGCTAAGGCTTCATGCGCCTCGGGGCTAAGGGCGCCAATTGACATCGCGGCGGTATCAAAGCGTTTGAATAAATCTTCGGCTGGTTCAACTTCGCTGATATCGATAGCTGGACTTTCTGCTTTTAAGGCAAATAAATCACGGAAATGACTCGGTGAGCGTTCATTTACCAATGTGCTAAACACGCGGTAATCGTCATACTTACCACTGACAACCGCTTTTTGTAAGCTGGTGACGACGTCAGGGTTGTAGGCATGATACTCGCCGCCATGCACGTACTTTAATAAGCCGCCATGATCAACAGGCTTACGCTTCAACCACGCTACCCGACTTAGATTAATTTGGTCTTGTTCAAAATCTTTGAAGTCAGCACCTTGTAGACGACTGGGTACGCCTTGGAAGCAAAGCTTGGTGACATCATTGTTGATACCGATCGCTTCAAATAATTTTGAGCTACGGTAGCTAGCAATGGTGCTGATACCCATCTTGGACATGATCTTATACAGACCTTTGTTAATGCCCTTGCGATAGTTCAATACCGCTTGCATAGCCGTAATGCCAAGTTCACCTTTATCGACCATTTGCTCGATGGTTTCGTAGGCTAAGAACGGATAAACAGCCGTTGCCCCTAAACCAATCAGTACCGCAAAGTGATGCGGGTCACGGGCGGATGCGGTTTCAACGACTATGTTGGCATCGCAGCGCAATGATTTATCAATTAGACGACGCTGAACAGCACCAACAGCCATGGCTGCTGGAATGGTTAATCGGTTAGATTTCACATTACGGTCAGATAAAATAACGAACGCGGCATGTTTTGTTTTGACTAAATATTCAACTTCGTTACAAATACGCAAGATGGCTTTTTTCAGGCCTTCTTCTGGTTTGTAATTTAGGTCAACTACTTCAGAGTAGTAATATTCAGAATCGAATTCACGTAGTTGCTTTAAATCTGTGTAAATTAATACCGGTGAGTCAAACAGTACGCGATGTGCATAACCTGAGGTTTCGCTAAATACATTTTGTTCACGGCCAATACAAGTCGCCAACGACATAACGTGAGTTTCACGCAATGGATCGATCGGTGGGTTAGTCACTTGGGCGAATTGCTGACGGAAGTAGTCATATATGGTGCGTTGTTTAGACGACAGCACAGCCATTGGGGTGTCATCACCCATAGAGCCGACAGCTTCCTGACCGTCTTTTGCCAATACCTTAACAATTTGCTGTAGCTCTTCGTAACTATAAGCAAAAAGCTTGTGGTACGTGGCCATCATGGTGTCATCAAACATACGCTGACCAATTAAGGATGCATCGCACTCTTCAACTGGAGCTAGACGACGTATGTTTTCTTTGATCCATTCCCGATAAGGATGACGGCCTTTAAGCTCTTCATCAATTTCGTTAGAACGCCAGATTTTACCCGTGTAAGTGTCTACGGCAAGCATTTCGCCTGGTCCTACACGGCCTTTTTCAACCACGTCTTCAGGTTTGTAATCCCAAATACCAATTTCAGAGGCAAGGGTAATCAAACCGTCTTTAGTAATAACATAACGTGCTGGGCGCAGACCATTACGGTCTAAGTTACACGCAACGTGACGACCATTGGTTAATACAATACCGGCCGGGCCATCCCAAGGCTCCATGTGCATAGAGTTAAACTCGTAAAACGCGCGTAACTCATCGTCCATGGTGCTGTTATTTTGATATGCAGGTGGCACTAATAAACGCATAGCGCGAAATAAATCCATACCGCCAGCGAGGAAGAGCTCAAGCATATTATCTAATGAAGAGGAATCTGACCCTTCAGTATTAACAAACGGCGCCGCATCGGCTAAATCAGGTAATAACGGGGTAACAAACTTGCTACTACGGGCTTGCGCCCAATCACGGTTACCACGAATAGTGTTAATTTCACCGTTATGAGCCAAAAAGCGGAATGGCTGTGCCAATGGCCACTTAGGCAATGTGTTGGTAGAAAAACGTTGGTGGAACACGCAAATAGCGGATTGCATGCGCTCATCGGCTAAGTCTAAATAAAACTTAGGCAAATCTTTAGGCATGACTAGCCCTTTATAGATAGTCACCAAGGTAGATAAACAGGCGATGTAAAATTCGCTGTCTTCGCTCATACGCTTTTCAGCGCGGCGACGCGCCATAAATAAACGGCGTTCTAGATCTCGTTTGCGCCATCCAGAAGGTGCATTAACGAAGACTTGCTCAATTTGAGGCACACCTGAAGCGGCTAAATCACCCAGTACTGAATGGTCAGTAGGGACTACGCGCCAGCCAGCAACACCGAGTGTTTCACGTTCTAATTCTTCATTTAATATTTTACGGCCTTGTGCCGCTAAGGTTTCGTCCTGATTTAGGAATATCACCCCAACACCGTATTTCTTGCTTAACTTCCAGCCATTTTCTTCGGCTATTTCTTTAAAGAACGCATCCGGTTTTTGAAGTAGCAAGCCACAACCATCTCCGGTTTTACCGTCGGCGGCAATACCGCCACGGTGCTGCATGCGATCCAATCCTTCAATTGCAGTAATGACAAGCTTGTGGCTGGCTTCACCCTGGGTATGGGCGATTAAACCAAATCCACAGTTATCTTTGGAATCATTAGGATTATATAAACTCATTGGCGTAACTCCTTCAACCGACGACTGGTAAGGTTGTGTTTTAGATTACTGCTGTATTTTATGTAACGCTCACGGGCAATCTTTGGCACACAAAAAAGCGGCCGAACTGCGCCATGTCACGCTATGTATTCTTGTCGTTTTTATTATTGGGGATACCAGTCGAGTATCGAATATTTATACTAAGCAGGCCTTACAAAATACCGAGATAAAATATATAAATCAATTCAGAAGTGCGAACTTGCTAGAAAAAACCTTAATATCGATTGGGGTATTCACATTATTTTAATATTAATCAAAGGTTTAAGCATGGTTCATTTAGTTAGTTATATTCTATGAAATAATGGTAGTTTAGCCGCTCAATTGTTAATAAATAGTTAAAATAGGCTGCCGCAAACAGCTGTCCAATGGCTTTTGGTAGAATAGTTATTTAAAAAAACTGCATAAAAAGTAAGTTATTAAAGGCATTGAATGGGTTAAATAAGGCTTTTTTATGATAAATTTCTGCACCGATTGGGAAATTAACGAGACACTTTACCTTATCTACCGACGATTATCGGTTGACCCAGCGAGCGAACTTGCTAGCATGTCGCGCTCATAGACATCCGTTCAATACATGGAATCATCGCATGCAGCGTCAAGAGTCAGTAGAACCTTGGGCCCTTAGATTTGCCCAGTTTATCAATCGTTTTGGCACACTGCGGGTCAGCGTGCTATTCGTATTTCTTACCCTTATTTTCACCATGACAGGCACTTACTTTTTGCGTATTTATATTATCGGCGACGTCAAACTCGAAGATTTTATGAGTGCAATTATATTGACCATTGTCAGTGCGCCTTGGGTACTGTTTTTCTTCAGTGAACTGGTGAAGCAACTTGAACGCTCCAGAGGGCATTTAGCCGAAGCTGTTACGCAATTAGAGCGCCTACGAGAAGAAGATATTATTCTTAGCCGAGAGCTGCAAAACAACATTAAACAGCTTAATTACGAGATAGAGCAACGAAAAAATGCGCAGGCAGAACGGGAAAATGTATTTGTTGAGTTGGAAAATGAAATAACGGAGCGGGCCGAAAAAGAGGCGCAAGCACTGCGTTTATCTACTTTGTTACGCTCCATCATTGATGCCTCTCCGGATTTAATTTATTACCGCAACGAAGAAGGCCAATTTGCAGGTTGTAATCGCGTCGCGGAACAGATGACTGGACACACTGAAGCAGAGCTAATTGGGCTTACACCTCACGAAGTGTGGGAAGAAGAACAGGCTCGTCAGGTAGCGGCAAGTGATCAAGAAGTCTTAGAGAAAAATATCAGTATTACCGAGGAAATTTGGTTGCGTTTTGCAGATGGTCGCAGAGGCTATTTCGAAATGCGCAAAGTACCATTTTATGCAGAAGATGGTACGCGGTTAGGTCTACTGGCATTTGGCCGAGATATCACTGAGCGCAAGCAAGCGGAGAATATCGTTGCCAAGGCGAGTAAAGATAAAACCAAGTTTATTGCTACAATAAGCCACGAATTACGTACACCGCTAAACGGTATTGTTGGGCTGAGTCGCATGCTGCGCGATACCAAGCTGGATAAAGAGCAATTTGCTTGGGTCAGTACGATTTACGCCAGCGGCATTACCTTAGGCAATATATTTAACGATATCATCGATATAGATCGAATGGGCCGTGACAAACTTGAACTTTCGTTAAAAACGGTATCGATTAAAGATTTCACGGAAGAATTAAGCAGTATTATTAAATTGCTGGCGGCAGATAAAAACCTCGCTTTCGATACAGAAATTCGCGAGCCCTTACCTGATTTTGTCGAAGTCGATGGCACACGCTTACGGCAGATTTTATGGAATTTGCTATTTAATGCAGTCAAATTCACCCAAAAAGGCAGGGTGAGTCTCAGCGTTGAAGCTCATACCACAGGGGATGGCATTAGCCACGTGAAATTCCGGGTTGGGGATACTGGCGTGGGTATTCCGCAAACTGAATTAGACAAAATATTCGCCATGTATTATCAGGTTAATCTACCTGAACATCAAAGCGCCACCGGTACCGGTATCGGATTGGCAATTTGTCAGCAGATGGTGTCGTTGATGCATGGTGACATTAAAGTCAGCAGCGAAATCGGCAAAGGTACGTGTTTCACCGTTGAGTTGCCGTTGCCTATTAGCAAACGTCCGATGCAGGTGGAAGAATTACAGGTTCGTGGCCTGAATATACTGTTGGTTGAAGATATCGAACTAAATGTAATGGTCGCCAAAGCATTACTTGAAAAGCTAGATCAGCATGTGGATGTTGCCATGACTGGTTCAGAAGCGATTCAAATGGTGCGCGACAAGCAATACGACTTGATACTGCTGGATATTCAGTTGCCTGATATGACCGGATTCGATGTAGCGAGTACCCTGCACGAGGAAGGTTTGGTCGAGCAAACGAGTATAGTGGCTTTGACCGCTAACGTCATTAAACGCCGTCAAGAGTATCTTGATAGTGGCATGGACGACGTTATCGCAAAACCTGTTAAGAAAAGCAGAATTATCGAAGTATTTAATTCGCTCTTCAGTGAGCATTCTTATGAGTCACATAAACCTAAAGATGAAGAGCAAGATAGCGAGTTAGACGCCATTCTTGATTTAGACTTGCTACAAACGCTAGTGGATACCATAGGGCACGAAATGGTCAGCACCAGTGTCAAGGTGTTCGAAGAAAACATGCCGGTCTATT
Source organism: Paraglaciecola sp. 20A4 (assembly GCF_011378905.1). GTDB lineage: Bacteria > Pseudomonadota > Gammaproteobacteria > Enterobacterales > Alteromonadaceae > Paraglaciecola. The sequence goes on from NZ_WTPY01000001.1 coordinate 308,767, forward strand.
TAGAAATATTGCAGCTTAGTTTAAGTGCCAATGAAAAAGACGAAGTCTGTTCACAAGCTCATAAAATTAAAGGAGCAGCGGGTTCTGTTGGTCTAGCGCGCGTACAGAAAATTGCTAATCAAATACAGCAGGGCGATCATCCTGCATGGTGGCAAAATGTGCATGACTGGGTTGAAGAGCTAACCTTTGCCGCTGACCAAGACATGCAAAAATTAAGCAGTTGGTTAATGAAACAAGACATTGATGATTAATCCTCAAAGGGCTTCTTTTAAGGTAGATTACGCCCGTAATCTACCTTATCGACCAAGCTCAATATAACAAGGTGAGCATAAGCATAAATATAGCTTGTGCCTACCGGCCAGTTTATATACAATTCGCGCCGCTTAAAACAGTCACCTTTATTAGTTCCTTGTCTCCATACAGTTTGACTGTGCTGTCGAGGCTACAACCGTGAGGAGCAATATGATGCGTCATTACGAAATCGTATTCATGGTTCACCCTGACCAGAGTGAACAAGTTCCAGGTATGATCGAGCGTTATACCGGAATTCTTACCCAGAATGGTGGCACAATCCACCGTATGGAAGATTGGGGCCGTCGTCAATTGGCTTACCCAATCGAAAAACTACACAAAGCACACTACGTTCTTATCAATGCTGAAGCATCTGCTGAAGCGGTTGAAGAGCTAGAGACTGCTTTCCGTTTCAACGACGTTGTTTTGCGTAACCTAGTTATGCGAACCAAAGGTGTTGAATCTGAGCAATCTCCTATGGCTAAAGAAGAACGTCGTGAAAAGCGTGATGAAAGACCGTCTTCTGAAGACAAGTCTGTAGAACCTGAAGCAGCAGTTGCTGTTTCTGACGAACAAGAATAAGGAGACAAAAAATGGCTCGTTTTTTTAGACGTCGTAAATTCTGCCGTTTTTCAGCTGAAGGTGTTGTCCAGATAGATTATAAAGACATCGCTATGTTGAAAAACTATGTCACTGAAAGTGGTAAAATCGTACCTAGCCGTATCACTGGAACTAGCGCTAAATATCAGCGCCAGTTGTCAACTGCTATCAAGCGCGCGCGCTTCCTAGCATTGCTTCCATATACTGATTCTCACAAGTAATCCCTGGCGGAATAAGAGGTAGCAAGATGGAAATCATACTACTAAACAAAGTCGCCAACCTGGGCGGCTTGGGTGACAATGTCACTGTAAAATCAGGCTATGCACGTAACTTTTTGTTCCCTAAAGGACAAGCGGTACCTGCTACTAAAGCAAACGTAGAAAAATTTGAAGCACGTCGTGCTGAGCTAGAAGCAAAAATTGCTGACCAGCTTGCAGCGTCTGAAGCTCGTGCAGCAAAAGTTGCTGAACTTGCAGAAGTCACTATCGCAGCTCCTGCTGGCGACGAAGGCAAATTATTCGGTTCTATCGGTACTCGTGACATCGCGTTAGCAATTACTGCTGCTGGTGTTGAGATCGTTAAATCTGAAGTTAAATTGCCTACTGGTACTTTACGTGAAACTGGTGAGTTCGAAATCGATCTACAGTTGCATTCTGAAGTAACAGCTACAATCAAATTGATTGTTATTCAAGAAGCTTAATCTAAGCCTTGTTGAATACTAAAAAACACCGCCTTTGTGCGGTGTTTTTTTATGTCTAAAATTCGCTGACCTTTATTATTCCTGTTTAATACGGCGGGTAAAACGCGCTTTCCATTCTGGGTCTAAACCTTTCGCCCGACTTAACATTAGCAGTGCTTCAAGCGAGGTGTTTTTATCGAAGTGTTGCTGCACAAACGACGCCACGGAAATATCAGGATTCTCTCGGCTGAGTAATGTGATGCTATCGCCAGTTGAAATGACGCCTTCTTTTAAAATACGGTAATACCAGCCCGTAATGTGCTGCTTAGCGATAAACTTAACCAATCCTTTCTGGTTTAACTTTTCTTCAATTTTCCAGCAAGGAATGCGCGGTGAGCTAACTTGCACTTCAACTTGCCCAATGGCATAAATATCGCCAATGTTGACGTTTTCATCGTGCATCAGGGTACTCGTTAGATTCTCGCCGATACTGCCTGGTATTGCTCGCTTGTGCATTAGTGGATGCCGTTTAATTATGGTTTCGTACCCTCGCAAGGCATATTGGTGCAAAGCTCGCTCTGGACCACCGTGGTAGCGTTTATCTACTTGTACATCACCGATTATCCCTAAGTGATTGACCCTTACCGATGTAACAGGACGTTTGTCTATGCCAGACGGGGCATTTTGCGGGCCAATCGGCCGGGTAGTACCGGTGAATAAAGCTAAAACTTTCATAGTGATTCCAGTAGATAGTAATTCAAATCGATAACCTTTTTTTGCTGCTTTAAACCTTTGTGGGTTAGTCTGCGACTCACTTAATAACCTAGCCAATGAAGAAAGAAGATTGACTGAGTATTCAAATGTCGTTGCCGCCAAGCATAAGTTTGCCACTGATGAAGAACGGCAGCTACTGCTAGCGGTAAAAAATGGAAATCGACAGGCCTATCATCAACTGTATCACCAATATATTGGGCAGGTTTATGCGCTGTGCTATAGGCTCACCGCTGACCGTTCTTTGGCTGAGGATGCTGCTCAAGAGGTGTTTATACAGCTATGGCGGAAAATTGGTGATTACTCGGAGCAGAGTAAATTTTCGACTTGGCTGCATACAGTAACTTCGAATATTACGATTTCTTATATTCGTAAACAACGGGGCTGGGTGCAACGCATGTTTAATATTGAGGACTCAAGTGCTGCAAACCATATTGCAGAACCCTCTGCCGGTGAAGTCGATATCGAAAAATACGTTACACGGTTACCTGAAAGAGCACGGATTGTCTTTGTGTTGCACGCGATTGAAGGCTATCGCCATGAAGATATTGCCCAAATGACAAATATGGCAGTGGGGTCAAGTAAGGCTCAATTCCATCGGGCAAAGAAGTTGTTAGAGGAGTGGATGGGGTATGCATAAACAAGATTTTGAGCAGTTGTTGCAAGAGCAGCTCGCCACGTTAGATGAGCACAAGCAACCCGAGCGAGATTTATGGCCGGGTATTGAGTTAGCGCTGGTTAAGCAACACGATGAAGCCCGTAACGTGCATTATTTAAATGGCACTGCCCAGCCCAGTAAAAATAATCATACTCGTGAGGTGAGTAAGTTGGTAATACTCGCAGCAGCAATTGCGGTTATCGCCTTAGTGAGCTGGAAAAGTTTAGTGCCCAGTGAGCAGATGATTACCGGTGATGAGTTGGTTGCTGCCCTAAGTGCGCAACACGAAGAACAAAAAAGTGCCTTGTTAGTTCAGTATCAGGGCCAAACTGCATTGACTCAAAATTGGCAACAGCAGTTAGCTGAACTCGACAGTGCGGCTGTTGCAATCAAAAAGGCACTGGAAAACGAACCAAATAATATGGCTTTGTTGAAAATGCTACAAAGCGTACATCAGCAACAAATTAATTTAATTGAACGAGTGCATTCACCTAAATGGTCGCAGGCCTAGCAGGAGTGTATGGGAGTATGAAGATGAAAGTATTAATGCTGAGCGCACTTTTAGTCGGTGTGAGCATGTTCACTAGCGTAAACGTCTTAGCGGGTGAGAGAGTGGATCGCACCTTAGATGCTAACCCTGAAGGATATGTTGAAATTGAACATGTAAATGGTAAGGCTGAGATAAAAGGCTGGGACAAGTCACAAGTACACGTAAAAGGTACTCTTGGAGATCGAACAGAACGCTTTATTTTTGAACGTCAGGGTAATGAGGTCACCATCAAGATAAAAGTTAAAAATGGAATACGAGGAGGGTGGGGGCAAGATGATGAAGATGTGCTTACTATCTTTGTGCCACGGCAAAGCCGCTTAAACTACACCGCCGTTAACGCTGATGTGTGGTTAAATAATATTACCGGAGGAGTCAGTGTTGAAACGGTTAATGGCGATATTGATGCCCAGGACCTTGCCGGTCGATTACGGCTAGAATCTGTAAATGGCGATATAAACGCAGATGACTTACAAGGTGATGTAGCCATTGAAACCGTTAATGGAGATATTCACTCACGCAGCACAAAAGGGCGCGAAGATAAATACGAAACGGTTAACGGTGATGTCAATGTACAGTCTAGTAGTCAAGAAGTACGTGTCACTACCGTTAATGGAGACGTTACGTTAGCAATGAAGACCGTGAAGTACGCTAATTTGGAAACCGTAAATGGCGAATTAAGTGTTGATTTAAACTTAGCAAAAGGCGGAGAGGTAAAAGCCACGACAGTGGGCGGTGAAATAAACTTAAATTTCACCCAACAGGTCTCTGCTCTATTTGATATACGCGCCCATGCGGGGGGCAAAATAATCAATCGACTAACCTCAGATCAGGTTAAGAAAGATAAATACGGCCCCAGTAGTTGGTTGGCGACGAGTATGGGAGAAGGGCAAGGTAAGGTTTCAATATCAACCGTTAATGGTCGCGTGAGTATTTCGAAAGACTAAATTAATTTATTAAAAATGCATCACCCCCGCAGGGACGAAGGTGATGCACAGAGTTAGCTAAAACTTAGAAGCTAACTTTAACACCTGCATTGGCACGACGACCGATTAGGTCATATAGTGCATCGAATGTATTTCCTGAAGGAACTTCGTTGAATACATTACGGATACCAGCAGAGAAACTGACGTTGTCATTTAGGTAATATACCGCTGACAGATCATGAGTCCATACTGAATCAATGAAGTTAGGTGATGCATCTTCTGGTGAACCGCCACCTGGTGATACATCAAACAAAGCGCTCTTATCAATGAAACGAGAGCTCCAGTTAACGTTCAGATCGTCTATACGATAGTCGATTGATGTGCTCCATTGTAAGCTTGGATCTCCAGTCTCGCCGTCTTCTACGTTAACTTCATCTGGACGAGTTTGGAATTCCAGCTCTTCTAGGCTAAGTAGCTTAGTAGCGGAAATATTGATTCTTACTTCACCTGGTAAATCAAATTGGCTTAAGTCCGTTCTGTAGCGAATGTTTGCTTCAATGCCATCAGTGTTGAAACCTGCAGCATTGATATAGCCTGAACGCACTAGCGCTATATCATTAGTCGTTGAGTCACGGTCAACTTGAGAACAGAAATTTGCATCTGGGCCGCCAGTTGCATCAACACAGTTATCGGCAACATCCTGTGCATCAACCAAATTAATAGCGTCAGAAATTTCGATGTTGTAATAATCAACCGTCATTGAGAAGTTCTCAATAAATGCTGGAGTCCATACAAAACCAATAGTTTGAGACTCAGCAGTCTCTGAGAACAATTCAGTGTTACCACCAGAAAGGGTATCAACACTAACGTTGTCGTTGGCTTGAAAGTCTGCAGGAATGCCTAATGCAGCACAGTTAGCAACTCTATCTGGATCTTCGTTTATGTTGTCCGCATCACATGGATCGGTAACACGAGAAAAGCCGGGAGATACCGGACTGAAAGCTTCAGTTACGTTTGGTGCACGTACCGCTTCACTGACGGTTGCACGAAAGCGTAAATCTTCAATCGGTGCCCAACCTAAGCCTACTTGCCAAGCGTCAGCGTTACCCGCATGTGAATAATCAGCTGTACGATATGCTGCGTCTAATGTTAGTTCTTTAATTAAGAACTTATCACTGATTAATGGTGCACTAATTTCAATGAAGTACTCTTCTACGTCAAAGCCACCAAACGCGTCTGGCGTAGCAGCGGAAGAATAGAAGCCTGCTTTAGTAAACTCATCGGTGATCGTGCTTGATGATTCTTCACGATATTCGTAACCAACCGCTATGCCGATTGCACCGCCTGGCAGTTCAAGGAATTCACCTGTATCGAAGGATACTGATGCACCGTAAACATCTTGCTTAATTTCATCTTCACGTGTTACATCGCCAGATACATAGTTAGCTGCTTCAGCACTGAAATTCCCTGAACCAAATGGGTTAAAGGCAACGCAGTTATCACTATTGACGGTTGCTGGGTCGGTATAGTCTTCGCCTTGAGCACTGGCGACTTGGCTGCGACACGCAGCTAAGCCAGTTTCAGGGTCGATGACGGCATCTAATGCTGCTGCAAGATTACCTTCAATGACATCATTTAATGTACGGCGGGTGTTTTTAGTTTCGCCGTGTGTGTAATAAACGTCATAATCGAAAATAGTTTCGCCCAGTTCAAAGCCACCTTCAAAACCGACAACTACGCGGAATAACTCACGATCATTTGCCGCAGAACGGTTACCTAAATCGCCAAAGAAGCGAGAAAATGACACGTTACCATCCTGACCACCGTCGATGAGACGCTGTTTAGTTGTCGCATCTAAGAAAGGGTTTTCAGTGACGTTGATATTCAAGCCACCAAAATCGAAGGCTGGCTGAAATTGTTGACGAATATCTTTATCGACATATTTAACATCACCATACATGCGCACATTATCATTGAAATCGTAACGGAAGGTAGACGCTAACGTGAGCGTTTCTTGAGAAGGTGTATAGTTTTCGTAATTATCTGGAAAGAAAACCGTATCGTACGCTTGGTCAAAATTTCCAAATGCAAAGCTATTGGTTTCAATACGCTCGACCTGATCCATGCCTACGCCGTCAGGTGAAAAGGTAATTCGAGGGCCGCCACCGAATGGATTTATTACGCCAAAGTCATTAATCATTTCTGAACCAACGAACGGTACTCGAAACTTATCAGCAATGCCGTCATCTTCACCGGTATCATCTGGATTGATAATGGTTCCGGCGTAATCATGTTGCTGAAGGTCAGTTAACAAGACTTCACGAATGTCTGACTTACCAGCAAAAAATGTGACATTTCCTTTGCCATCGTCAGAGGTTGAACCAACTAGAACATTAAAGTTATGGCTTTTAGTACCAACACCCTCTGTGCTATCAGCAACACCAGCATTGAATTCAAAACCGTCGAAGTCATCTTTTAAAATGATGTTGATAACACCTGATACTGCATCAGAACCATAAATAGCTGAAGCACCACCAGTGATAATTTCAACTTTGTCGATCAAGGCCGATGGGATTGCGCCAGTATCAATCGCAGAAGAACCAGGTGCACCCGCTACGTGACGAATACCGTTTACCAACGTCAGTGTACGATCGCGACCTAATGAACGTAAATCTGGGGCGCTTAAACCTGCATCTTCGTTACTGTTGTTATTACCGATTAAGCTTGAACCTGCCGCAATAGCTGGGATTTCAGCTAAAATACTACCTAAATCAGGAGTGCCAAAACGCGCAATCTCTTCTGAGCTTAGTGAAATCACTGGGGCTGGTGATGAAAGCTCGCTTCTTGCAATACGAGAGCCAGTTACTGATATTTTTTCCAACGCTTCAGATTCAGCTTTTTGGGCATCTTGAGCGAATGTAAGGCTTGATATCGATGCAGCTGAAAGCGCACCGAGTGATATAGCGAGTCGTATAGACTTCGCCAATTCAGTTTTAGTAAACATGTATTATTCCCTGGTAAATATTATATACAAATCGCTTATTGCGATTTTTATTTTGAGTCCAGTAGTGAGCTGAACTGCGGGGAATATAAATCAAACCATATCTGGTTACAATAAACTGTTTATTTTGTACGTACATTTAAGTTTACAGACCATAATAGTCTGTCTTTAGCAATGAAAAAAGTGGTTATGTGGTTCAAAAAAACGAAATAACATGGGATTGTTCTGTCGTTATCTTACGTTTTTCTTGTTCGCTCATAATCTATTCTGACTATTATTGAAATAATAGGTACGGGGGATGAGCGGCCCGCTCGTGTAAACGGGAACCTGTTCTTGATATTTTTTTCAGCACCAGATTCTTCGTTTGCATCTTCTTTAGCTTCAGTGCAGCTAAAAATGGAGCGGTTGATAACACACCAAAAGCGCGTCTAATAGAACTCGCTAATTCGGTTTTTAAAACATCTTCGGGAAAGCACCAATAACGTTTTTGATCTTGGTGAGGTCGTTTTATGAGGAGCATGTCAGAATGGCTAGGTCAGCTTTTAGAATTTTACCTAGCGAAGTTATTAATAGCGACACAGAGCTTATTTATTAAGCCACACGTTCTACTGATATATGCGCTAGACCAATTAACGCGCGTTTATACTCAGAATCTTGTATAGGCGCTAATGCATCGATAGCTTGCTGAGATGCATTTAAGGCTTGTTGTTTGGTATAAGTCAACGCGCCTGTTTCTTCGATGGCATGTAAAATGGCGGCGAGGTTGTCCATACCATTACTTAGCTCGATGGCTTCTTTTATCAACGCTGCTTGCTGGGCATTGCCGTTCCACATAGCATATAAAAGTGGCAATGTAGGTTTACCTTCAGCTAAATCATCACCCATGTTTTTACCCATTTCTTCGCTGTCAGACGCATAATCCATAATGTCGTCGACCAACTGAAACGCTGTACCTAAGTATTTACCGTAGTCTTGCATGGCGTTTTCGATGCTCACACTTTGCTTAGTGAGCACCGCAGACAATAACGTCGCTGCTTCAAACAAGCGCGCTGTCTTACTATAGATAACCTCCATGTAGCTTTCTTCAGTCGTATTGGGGTCATTGCAATTCATTAACTGTAATACTTCGCCTTCAGCAATAACATTTGTTGCATCAGACAATATCTGCATTACGCGCATGCTATCTAAGGTAACCATCATTTGAAATGAGCGAGTGTAAAGAAAGTCACCTACCAATACGCTAGCTTGGTTGCCAAATACTTCATTGGCTGTTTCGCGGCCACGGCGCATAGTGGATTCGTCAACCACATCGTCATGTAACAAGGTTGCGGTATGAATAAATTCAATAATAGCGGCCAGGGTATGATGTTGCTCGTTTTCAATCGCAAGGGCCCTGGCGGCCAAAACGGTTAACAGAGGACGCAAACGTTTCCCGCCACTGTTAACGATATAAAAGCCTAATTGATTGATCAAAGAGACATCTGAATTCACCTGCTTTTGGATCAGTTGATTGACCGCGAGCATATCTGGCTCAGCGAGTGAAAGGATGTTGTCTAAATCCATACTTAAATTTCAGCTCTAACGTAAGGTGTTAATTAGCGTGCGATTTTACAGAAATTGCGCAGGGTATCCAGTAGACATTACCTAACAATTGCTCGCAAAGACGCGTAGATTAGGTGTTGCTGCATATTTGAGCAAATAAATTGAATTTGGTACTTGCGACCACTGGATGCTTCACGTACAATTCGCGCCCTGTTTTTGAATATATAGCGCAATGATATAAGCGCAGAGCGGAGTTAATTATGTACGCGGTTTTCCAAAGTGGTGGCAAACAACACCGTGTGGCTGAAGGCCAAACCGTTCGTCTTGAGAAAATCGAAGTGGCTCTAGGTGAGTCAATTGAATTCGGTGAAATCTTAATGGTGAGCAATGGTGAAGACGTTAAGATCGGTACGCCTTTTGTTAGTGGCGGAAAAATTACAGCTGAAGTCGTAACGCATGGTCGTGGCGATAAAGTTAAGATCGTTAAGTTTCGTCGACGCAAGCATTCACGTACCCAAATGGGTCACCGTCAGTGGTTCACGGAAGTGAAAATCACTGGTATAAGCGCTTAATAGGAGTTTCAACTAATGGCACATAAAAAGGCTGGTGGTAGTACTAATAACGGTCGTGACTCAGAAAGTAAACGTTTAGGTGTTAAGCGTTACGGCGGTGAGTCAGTTTTAGCTGGTAACATCATTGTTCGTCAACGTGGAACTCGTTTCCATGCTGGTAACAATATGGGTATCGGTAAAGATCATACTTTGTTTGCTTTATCTGATGGTAAAGTTCAATTCGAAGTTAAAGGTCCTAAAAACCGTAAGTTTGTAAGTATCGTTGCTGAGTAATTAGCTACTTTACATAGTTTAAAAGACCCCGCTTGTGCGGGGTTTTTTGTTTGAAAAGCCTACCTTCATATGTATGAATGGTCAGGCAAGCACGCTGATTTGTGGTGTGATGCCGCAACAACAGCGAAGTAGTATAAACTCTTTATACTCTTTACCTTAAAGTTGAGTTAACGATGAAATTTGTAGATGAAGCTGAGATCCGCGTAGAAGCGGGTGATGGCGGAGCCGGTACGGTTAGTTTTCGCCGAGAAAAATATGTTCCAGATGGCGGCCCGGACGGCGGTGATGGCGGTGATGGTGGCAGCGTATACCTAGTTGCGGATGAAAACTTAAACACGCTTATCGATTATCGCTTTGAAAGATTTCATCGTGCTGAGCGCGGTAAAAATGGTAGAAGTGCTGATTGTACTGGCCGTAGAGGTGTTGATCTTGACGTGATGGTGCCTGTGGGCACACGCGCTACGGATACTGAGACTGGCGAATTATTAGGTGATTTAACTAAGCATGGTCAGCGTCTTAAAGCAGCCCAAGGTGGTTTTCACGGTTTAGGTAATGCGCGCTTTAAAACCAGTACTAACCGAGCACCAAGGCAGAAGACCCTAGGTACCCCTGGCGATGTACGTATGCTTAAACTAGAGTTGATGCTACTTGCAGATGTGGGTTTACTTGGTATGCCAAATGCGGGTAAATCTACCTTTATACGCAGTGTTTCAGCAGCCAAACCAAAAGTGGCGGATTACCCTTTCACTACGCTTGTTCCGAATTTGGGTGTGGTTCGTCTAGATGCTATGCGTAGCTTTGTTATTGCGGATATTCCAGGTTTGATCGAAGGTGCGTCAGATGGAGCTGGCCTGGGAATTCAATTCCTTAAACACCTTGAGCGTTGTCGTGTATTGTTGCATTTGATTGATTTGATGCCTGCGGACGGTTCTGATCCAGTAGATAATGCTCGGGCAATCGTCGGTGAACTTGAAAAGTACAGTCCTAAATTAGCCGCTAAACCGCGTTGGTTAGTGTTTAATAAGACTGACCTAATGTTCGAAGATGAAGCGCAAGACTTGTGTAAAGAAATTGCTCAAGCCATGGGTTGGGAAGATGAGTACTATAGTATTTCTGCTGTTCAGGGTAAAAATACTAAAGAATTATGTATTAAAGTCATGGATTATATCGATACGTTACCTGTTAACGTTGTTGATGAATCGGACGAAGAAGAAGTCGGCTTCAAGTGGGATACTTATCATAAAGAGACAGTTGAAAACTACGCAGACGACGATGATGACTTCGACGACGATGATGACGATTTCGATGGCGATGATGACTTCGAAGTTGTATACCAAAAATAGTCTACTGAAAATAGTCCACCAAAAATAAATGCATTAATCGGTTAGTTAGGCATGGCCTAGCTAACCGCAGTAATTATGCATAGTTGTTAGCAATAGCAGCATTAAGGTATGCGCAAAGGAGCAGGTACATGGCAAAAGTTGCATTGATTGCTGCAATGGCTAACAACCGAGTCATAGGTTTAGACAACCAAATGCCTTGGCATATGCCAGCTGACTTAAAACATTTCAAGCGTGTTACCTTAGGCAAGCCGATTATTATGGGTCGTAAAACATACGAGTCTATTGGTAGGGTGCTACCTGGTCGGCTGAATATTGTTATTACTAACGACAAATCTTATGCACTAGCAGAGGCTAGGGTAGTAAACAGTTGTGAAGATGCTATCTCGATTGCCAAATTACATTTGAACCAGCAAGAAATAAGCGATGATGAGCAAGAGATTATGGTGATTGGCGGAGGAACCGTTTATCAGCATTTTCTGACCCATGCCAATCGTCTGTATTTGACCCTTATTGACCTTGATACTCCCGGCGATACTTATTTTCCTGACTATTCTAATGGTTCATGGCAGGAAATAGACAGTGAATCAAACGGGCCAGACGAAAAAAATCCTTATCCTTATCGTTTTGTTACTTTAGCTAGATAACATTTTATCTAGCTGAGTTAGTCATCTCTCGCTTATTTAACAACGTAAACGTATATCCATAGCCATATATTGCGCTAAATACGATACTGGGCACGATAGTTAACCATAAGTTCGGTGTTTGGTTTATCAGGTTAACACCCAGCGCTAAACTGCCTTGCATAGCAATGGGTATAAGTGGTGCAAAGATAGTTCCTGGGATTCTTGTTGAGTGCACTACTGCCGCAGACTTATTCAGTACATGATTAAAGGTATTAGATATGGCGATATTTTGCTTTTTTTTTGCATAAACCGAATACAATATCGGCGCCAAAAATACCAATGATATACTGTGCTTACCGAAACGATTAACCGCTCTTTCCAGAACGAATGTAAACAGTATTGTAATGCTGCCACTAAGCATACCCTGTACTAAGGCCGCACGGAAAATAACCGCTAAATTCTCTGTGACTAGGCTATTAGCCCAGTAAGTCCAAGTGAAGTAAAATCCAAAAGCGATCAACGCTGATAATATTAATCGAGCTCTCGATGACATGGTACGCATCCTATATAAAGTTATTATAAGACCTGACTATTGTTTTCTATCTTTCGTCCCCCATTTTGTTATCTTAAGAATCAGCATAATTTAACTAAGTTGGAGAATATATGAGCACAGTTACTTTGCAGGGCAATCCTTTTAATACCGTTGGCGTGTTACCGAGTGTGGGTGAAAGCGCTGTAGATTTTCGCTTAGTAAAAACGGATCTGTCTGAGACCACATTGGCCGATTATAAAGGGTCACGATTAGTACTAAATATTTTTCCGTCTGTGGATACAGGCACGTGTGCTATGTCAGTGCGCAAATTTAACGAGCAAGCTAGTAAGCTAGAAAATACTAAGGTGCTGTGTGTATCGGCTGATCTACCTTTTGCTGCCGCTCGTTTTTGTGGTGCAGAAGGCATTGAGAATGTTGAAACTGGATCGAGCTTTAGAAGTTCGTTTGGTACAGACTACGGAGTGGAGTTTGTCGATGGACCGTTAACAGGTTTGTTGTCACGCTGCGTTGTTGTATTGGATGAGAATGGTAAGGTTATTTATACAGAGCAGGTATCTGAGACGGCTGATGAGCCTGATTATGCTGCTGCTATTGCGGTACTATAATTTTCATACTATTTAAGCGTAAACTTTTTTAATCGCTTAAAAGCAACGAGCCGCATAGCGGCTCGTTTTAGGCGATTACTAACGTAAGTCTGTAATTAAACAGGTACTACGTTGTTCGCGCATGGGCCTTTAGGGCTCTGTCCAATTTCAAACTCAACCTCTTGGCCGTCGTTCAAAGTTGCATATCCACCACCGCTTTTAATTTCTGAGTGATGAACAAATAAATCTTTTCCGCCGTCTTCTGGAGTAATGAAGCCGAAACCTTTGTCTGCATTAAACCACTTAACTGTACCTTTACTCATAATCTACTCTACTTTGTTTAATAAAATTGTTTGCAGAAACCTGCGACGACTATTGTATAGGTTATTTTTACGTAAATCCGCTCAATTCCGCGTTAACTTGAATATTTTTTCTACTTATTTTAGTACTGCTGGCTTTACGACCGGCTGGCTTACATCTTGCTCAGTAGTCTTCTAGAGACAGACAATAATGTATTAATACAGTTTAATTCAACTCGTTAATTTAATTAAAGCCCTTGTATTTATTGGGATATATCGTTGGTAACGGTTTTTTTTTGAGTCGAAAATTTATACCCACATGGTATGTAAATTTTATAAATATTAATGACTAATATTTTAAATTAACCCTGTTAAGGACAATTGGTTAAACAGCAAAAAAGGCGGACAAAGCATGAAAGATAATGCCTCATCTTTATTTCAACAAAATGAAAATTGTTGGCAAACAAGCCTAGCGAGCTATGCCACACCTTTAATCGATGGGGCAAATTATTATAGTGCGCTACACAGTGCGATTTGTAAGGCCCAACGTAGTATCTTTATTGTCGGCTGGGATATAGATAGTCGAATTCGACTGCTGCGCGGCGATGAAGAAAAAAATGCATCTGCGCCATCAGTTATAAGCGATCTACTAAAATGGAAGGCAGAACAGCATGAGAATATAAAGATTTATCTATTGAGATGGGATTCGTCGTTAGCATTTTTTAGCCAACGTGAAATGTGGGCGAAAGAAGTATGGGATAACAAAACACCTGATAATGTACAAACAACCTTAGATAGCACTATCCCCATGGGTGGTAGTCAACATCAGAAGGTCGTAGTGATCGATGATGAAATCGTCTTTTCTGGCGGTATGGATGTTTCGACTAACCGATGGGATACCAGAGAGCACCTTGTTGAGCATCCAGATCGTGTTGGTCCAGATGGCCCACACGGACCCTTACACGATGTACAAGTACTGACCAGTGGACCCATTGTTGAATCGTTTGGCCAATTGGTGCGATGGCGTTGGGACAGGATCAGCGAGCAAAAAGCGATACCGTTTGATTCATCCTCTACCCCCTTACAGGAAGTACCGCCATCTTGGCCTAAACACTTTCCCCCTACGATGGAAAATTTGCCCTGTGCGCTGGCGCGTACCATACCTTTTATGGATGGTGTTGAGCCTGTGCAAGAGGTACGTCGTATGCTGCTTGACCTTATTGCTGAGGCGGAGCGTTTTATTTTTATCGAAAATCAATTTACTACCCGACAAGAAATAGCTGAGGCGTTGAATAAGCAATTAAAAGCACATCCGGGTCTGCAAGTTGTAATAGTGAGTTCCTATGAGCCTAAGGGGAAGTTCGAAAGTGAGGCGTATTGGGCAAGTAGAATAGATTTTAAACGTATTTTAGAAGCGGGTATTGATAAAAACCGCGTGAAGATGACCTATTCAACACTTACCAATCAACTGGGAGATAGCACACAAAAGCGCGTGCATTCAAAAGTGATGAGTATTGATGACCGTTATCTAGTAATTGGATCATCGAATATCAGTAACCGTTCCATGAGTTTAGATACCGAAGTTGACTTAATTTTTGCTGCTGACACTGAACAAAATAAACAAGACATTGTTAAAGTGCGAGACGATCTTTTGGCTGAGCGTACTGGGCGCTCTATTGAGCAGATAGAAGAAATATTTAACACCCCAGACCCTCTGGGGAATTTGCTAAGTGGACAGCAACCCCACCGCTATCAATTAGCAGAAGTTGAGGATACGCAATTTACTAGTAAGGCATGGCAACCCGTTTTTAGTTCTCTGTCCGACCCTGAAAAGCCCCTTATAGCTCCGATTCAAATGGCGAATGGCAAAGTGGTGGGGGTGGGGAATCCTAAGCAAAAAACCATCGTATTTTTGATGGCTGCATTGTTAGTGCTGGTTCTGGGAGGTTTAGTTTTTTGGGCTGCGCATTCGATACCTTGGTTATCGGCAGATAATCTGGAGCAGTTTTTACAAGATACGCGGGGTACCATGTGGGTGATCCCAACTATCTGCCTCGTTTATGTGGTGGCGGGCTTATTGTTCTTCCCTGTCACCGTATTATCTCTGGCAGTGGCGGCTGTATACGGACCAATATGGGGACCCATTTACGGTATGATGGGGGCACTAATCAGCTCGGCAATGATGTTTGGTTTAGGGCACATCATGGGCAGTAAAGGTTTGCGTAAATTGGGCGGTGCAAAGGTTCAAGCAGTAGATGAAAAATTTAAAAACAGTGGCGTGGTTGGGGTGGCTGTTATTCGACTATTGCCCGTGGCTCCCTTTAGTCTCGTTAATTTGGTTGCTGGGATTTCGTCTATTGGATTGATGCAGTTCTTAGCAGGTACTTTTCTGGGAATGTTCCCACCTATGATTGCAAAAGGTCTAGTCGGAGACTCCTTAGGTAAAATTTTTAGTGACC
Organism: Paraglaciecola sp. 20A4; assembly: GCF_011378905.1. Taxonomy (GTDB): domain Bacteria; phylum Pseudomonadota; class Gammaproteobacteria; order Enterobacterales; family Alteromonadaceae; genus Paraglaciecola. The sequence continues at coordinate 324,488 of NZ_WTPY01000001.1, forward strand.
CTACACCACAAGCTATTGGGTATTTAGTTGGCGGAATAGCGTGTTGGATTCTGATGATCTTTGTTTCGCAAAAGCTGGCGCGAATGTATCAACTTAAGAAAGCGCAGAATGGGTAAGGCAATATGAGGATAGTGACATATAACATTCATAGTGGTGTCGGGGTTGATAAGGTGCAAAACTATCACCGTATTGGTTTGTTTTTAGCTTCGCAGAACATTGATATTGCGCTGATTCAAGAAATGGATACCCGGCCTGCGGAACGCAAGACTGAGCAGGACATCAACGATTTGTGCGCAGGTCATTTTACTGATCTTGTGGAGTCAGCCGCCATCCAAGAATCTAATGGATGGTACGGCAATGGGATTTTGAGCCGCTTTCCTGTACTGTCAAAAAAAACCTTAGATGTGAGTCAGCAAGGTGTTCAACCACGCAATATACAAGAAGTGGTGCTAGACACTGATATCGGTCCATTGAGGATGATTAATACCCACAAAGGTTTGAAGAGAAGCGAGCGGCGAAAGCAGTTTGCCCTTCTTGACGAGTATTTACGTGAAAAGTTGCAGGTATCCACTACGCCAATAATTGTGGGGGGAGATTTCAACGAATGGCAATTCTTCACCCAAGCATTTAAAGGGATCAATGAGGTGTTAACAGAGCAGACAGTAAGCGCAACTTTCCCTACCGCATTTCCGTTGTTTCGTTTAGACAGAATATGGACAACGTTTGCTTCTAAGTATGTGAAGGCAAGGGTGCTTAAAACCCCAGAAACCCGCTTTTATTCTGATCATTACCCTATCTTGTTAGAAGTTAATATTTGAAGTGCGGGCAGATTTTTGCTCTAAAGAGTGTTCCTTATATATTAAGCTCGCTAGGTAAAATTGATAAATATATTGGCTGTTAGGCGCCCATTGATAGGATTACCGCTCACATCATGGCGTTCATCAATCAACCCTGAATGCAGTAAATTACCAGGGTAAATTACAAGACGGTTAGGTTTATAATCGACCCTTGAGTGAAGGGTGAATTGTTTGGTTGAGTCAGTAATATATTCAGCAGCAGGTGACTGCACATGATTGATAAAGTGCTCTGCGGACTGTAAGTATGTGTCCTCTCTATCCTGCCCAATACGTTCAAAGCCTGACGAGTTGTCCCTAAAAAAGCCTGTGCCACCATGCTGGTCAGTATTGATATAATGTAAAAGAGCAAAATGATAAGGCTCAGTGGCGTCATAGTGGGGTATGCGTTGTAAAACAGACAATTTGTCTCCCGGGGTACTAACCAGCGAATAATAAGCCGCTTGGGGTTTGAGTTGTAACGCTAGGGGGATCGCATAAACCTCAGCTATTTTTTGATAACACGCTCGGACCACGTCTATGATGTATTCCCTTGGAAGGGCGGAACGTGTTCCGGGATAAAAGCCATTTTCTGCTGGGCTAAAATTCGAGTTTTCACAAGCGTCAGCTTCGACCGCTTCAGGTGTTAATAGCATATCGTCAATAACGATGACCGGTGTTTGTTCATTTCCTACTAACATGACTTTTACTGTGCTGTTAGGGTTTTTAGTAAAGGGCGACTGCATTAGCGCGCGATATTCGTTTGGCAATAATGGCGAATAAAGTCGTTTACATCAGGCCAGTTAGTTACTTTTTTCTTTACGTTGTTTTTAATGTTATCTAGAAAACGCTGTAATTCTTCATCGCCCATCATATCGACGATGGGGTGGTATTGTTTAGGCGTTATGCCTTGACCTAACATAACTTGGATCCAAGACGTTTCGCCGAATAGCTCTTCCGCTTTTTTATAAACCTTCCCTGTGCTTTCAAACAACGCCATACGATGGGTAAGCGTGTCGGGAACAGCCATATTTTTACAATAGCGCCAAAATGGGGTGTCGGTACGCTGAGTTTGGTGATAGTGCAAAATAATAAAATCTTTTATATCATCTACGTCGGCGCGGCTCTGGGTGTTGAATTCATCCACTTCGGCTTGTTCTATTCCATCGCTTGGGAACATCAGCATTAGACGTACTATTGCACGTTGAAAAAGGTGTATACCGGTGGATTCCAAAGGCTCTATAAAGCCAGATGATAGGCCAACTGCCACACAGTTCTTATTCCAATGTTTACGACGCGTGCCAGTCTTGTATTTGATGACACGTGGTTCGTTGAGAGTCTCGCCTTCAATGTTTGCCAGAAGCGCTTCTTTTGCTTGATCGTCAGTCATGTATTTACTGCAAAAGACTAAGCCGTTCCCAGTACGGTTTTGCAGTGGTATACGCCATTGCCAGCCAGCGTCTCGGGCTATCGAGCGAGTATATGGCACTGGGTTTTCAGTTGCGGTGGTCTGTACTGCTACGGCACTGTCACACGGTAACCAGTGACTCCAATCTTCAAAACCGGTGTGCAATGCCTGCTCTATTAATAAGCCCCTAAAACCCGTGCAATCAATAAATAAATCACCTTCAATAATTTCACCCGAGGCTAAAGTCAGGGAGTCAATATGGCCAGAATCATCATTTAAGGTCACCGTTTGAATTTTACCTTCGATACGGTTGCAACCATGTTGTTGGGCAATTTTACGTAAAAACTTGGCGTATAAGCCGGCATCCAAGTGGTAAGCGTGGTTTTGGTCCTGATTGGCAAGCACGGCAAACCGACCTTCCCGGCACGCTAAGTGCTCGGGTATGTAATCGCCGATTTGGCTGGTTATGTCTTTTTGTTGACCTTTGAGCCAAAAGTGCTGAAAACCCGCGGCCCAGCAACCTTGACCAAGAAAGCCAAAAGAGTGGATATAGTCTTGGCCCACTTCAGCCCAGTTTTCAAACTTAATACCCAACTTGAATGTTGCATTGGTAGCTGCCATAAATTCTTGTTCATTTATGCCTAGCAAACGATGAAAAATATGTAAGGTGGGTATTGTCGCTTCACCCACGCCTACCGTGGGGATGTCGTCAGACTCTACCAATGAAACAGATAAATTTTTGCCTAACAGTTTAGATAGCGCAGCTGCGGCCATCCAACCTGCTGTGCCACCACCGGCAATTACGACTCGTTTAATCGGTTGTTTTTTCATCTGTGTTTTCGTCCTATTAATAATGCGAGCAACGAGTGCTTAGACTTTTAATTTATTGAGCAATTCAGCTCTAATTTTTTTAGCCGATAGTAGATCCAGAGGCTGTGCTAACATCCCTTTTACTGCATCAGGAATGTGGTCTAAATCCCCAGGCTGATGGTCAAAGATATAATGCTCAAAAATGGCTTTCCACGCATCGCGCTGTGCCGGGGGCAAATTGCGCAGACTCAATATTGCCAGCTTTAATGCGTTTTCAGGTCTTCCCATAAAAGCTGGAGTATCCCGCCACCAATGGGTTACCAATACGTTAAAAGGCGTTAAACCCTCAACATGGTGCCACCACATACTGGGCAGAAATAAGGCATCTCCAGGGTCTAAGTCAGCGACTTGAGCCGCTGCTAAAGCCTGTTTAAATTTCGGAAACTTGGCATAATCTGGCTGACTAAAATCGACCAAACTAATATCTTGTCCCCCTGGAGATAATTCCATCGGCCCGACATACAGGTTAGCTATTTGCTCTGGGGGGAAAACCGTATAGCGTCTTTTGCCCACGACGCAACATGCTAAGTTGTTTGGTACATCGTAATGGGCGGCAATCTTACTTTGATTACCAATCCAAATACTGGTTAGTGGATTGAAGTCATCAAGACCCGCATTATTTTGTTGGTTAAAACCGGGTAGCCAATTATTTACCTCAGCAGATGCAACATAGATGGTAGGCGGGGAAGGATCGGCATCATGAGCTAATAGTTTATCCAATACCAGGTTGAGATCGGCCTTTACACCCTGGCAATTAAAGCCTGTCATATCGTCGTTATAAAAAACCCGTCCTTGAGTATGCGGTTCGCCATAAGCGCTAAATACGGGCTTGCCGTTATACAGACCACGTAAATAGTCAGCGGCCGCCTGCGCGGATTTACGACCCTCTTCAACAATTGGCCATGCATCTGCAAACCCTTTCAAAATAAGGGGCTCAGTGGACGATAAAACAAACTGTGGAATATCGCCGGGGCGACAGTCGGTAATGTGTTTAACGTTTTTCTCGACTACCAACATTGGATTGTACTCAACTAGGTTTGACGCAAAAGGCTGTTACAGCCCTAATAGTTCGTTTTTCTTATTCATCAAGGATCTGATATTCGCTTGTGAGGCGATAGTCATATAAATAGCCTGTAAATAACCTTTTTCATGAAACTTAGCCAATGTAGCGCCGCCAAGAGCATTAAGCTTGTCTTCGTTGATGGCATAAAATCCAATCATCTGATACTTACTTTCATCATTGAGTGTGATGTCTAAGGTAAATGTCTCTAACAATTCATATTCGACTAGGCAGTCAATAAATGCGGCACTATCTACAAAACCGTGATGTATCGCTTCGAGCATATCGGCTGCTCGGTCTACGTAGGGGCTGTTACCGCCATGCGTTAAAAATAATGGCTCCCCGTGTTCTTGGTTCACTCGAGGGTTATCAAGATCGATATGTAATACTCTTTGATCTTTTTCAATTCCGTCTTCTTTAACCTTTTGTATGCCTATTAAGAAAGGCTGCCTGGCGACGGTCAAGGGAATATAGCCAGCTTGCCATTTATTATGTTGCAAGAACAAGTTTTCCTGGTCCTGAAATCCAAATAAGGCGATGGCAAAAAATTTTCCGCTATTGGGATCTTTATTGAAAAAGATTGGATAATAGGCTTGAACACTTCTGAATTCACTTGGGAAGGTGGGGCTGTACCATAAGTTGTCACCATAATCTGATGAGTGTTCGGTAATCACTTTTATATTTTGATGATCGATACTGTTGAGTAGTACGTTGTTGGCCATTTTGGATCCCACTACGTTAATTAGATAAATATATGCTTATTGCGACATTCTGGTTAAGCCATAGTGCTTCTTCTGGGTTAACAGATCCGCATATTAATATGTACGTTAGCATTAATAAGAAAAAGGCCGCATGAATTATGGATTAATTCAGCGGCCTTATGCAACATTTTAGGAATGGCTGACGCTATACCTAGAACGTGTAGCGAGCACCTAAATTATAGCGAGCACCTTGTTGCGTCACGTTAAGTACTTGGTATTCAGAACGCCCATGCTTGCGAATGTATTCGTCAGTCAAATTGATGGCATTAAAGAAAATATTTAAGCCTTCGACCTGAGGAACATCGTAGCTAATGGTCATATCTAATTGGCTATAAGCTTCGACATATACTGGAGATACACCCACATCGCCTTGGTACTGAGACTCAAGAAATTCGTCACGCCAGTTGTAAGCCAAACGCACAGACCAGCCATAGTCTTCATAAAAGGCTACCAAGTTTGCTGTATCACTGATGCCTAATTCTACGTCTTGCGTGTTAGCGCCAATATCAAAATTATCGAATTCAGCGCCAGTGTCCACTTTGGTGTAATTGATAATACCACCAAAGCCACTTTCACCAAATAGATGCTGGACAGCAAATTCAATACCATCAAATGTTGACTCACCAGATTCGTTAACAGGCGTTTCAATATCGAAAACCATCAAACTATCAGTGGCTGGATTACCTTGAATTTCAATGTTCCCATTAACTAAATTCACCAGAGGGTCCGTCGCCCCATAGGTATCGTATATATATTGGCGTTGCAAGGCGCCATCAGCACCCACAGCGGCTAACGCTTCTTGCTGGTATGGACCATTCGCAGGATTCGCGATACCTGTTGTGACTGAGATATTGTCAATGACAACATTATTAGTCGTTGTTTTTCTAAAATACCCTAACGATACATAGCTTCCTGGGGAGTAATACCATTCTGCAGAAAGGTCAATGTTATCAGACTCTAGCGGTAGCAATGCAGCACTACCAGAGGTTCCACTTCCTCCATCAAATCGAGCGCCTTCATTGAGTGAAGTACCTCCAATCATCTGGCTATAGTTAGGACGACCTATCGTTTGACTGTAAGCCGCTCGCAACATGACATCTTCAACCACTTCAATATTGAAATTGAAATTTGGTAAGGTATGGTTGTAGCTGCCTTCTTGGGTTTGGAATTCGCGCTCGCCTGAGGAAAGCAAGAAGACTTCAGTTGTGCCATTCCATACCGCTCCATTATAACCTGGGACAGCAGAAGTTGAGGTGACATCGGTTTCTTCATAACGTAAACCGACATGCACGTCATACAACATGTCACCAATTTCGCCGTCATAATTATATTGCGCATAAACGGCGGTCATTTCTTCTTTATTATATCTGTCGGTATCCGATGCGTAATCGGTTGAAGGACAGAAAGAATTGCCGCAATCACCAACCGATTGCACGCTTAACAACTCGGCAGCTTGGTCTCTTACGCCATGAAAATCAAAAGCGAAATAAGTATCCATGATTTCATAATCTTCGCCATAAAGACCGTTAAAGTCCGCGAAGTTGCCACCACTTACATCGGAAAACTGACTTTGAATCGATTTGCGAGGGAATAAATCTGCATCATATGCGCCCGCTGAACCTTCTCCACCCCAGTTGTTACGCTGTACATTTTTGGTTTGGCCGCGGTTTTCTGACGTGGTCAGTGATAGGCCAAAATCGATGCTGCCAGCATCCTCAAGCAGATACTTACCACGAAACTGAGTCTGCTCAGTATCGGCACGATTTTTATTATTGGTAAATACGCTTCCCGTTACGAGCATATCCGATGGCTGAATTGCGTTACCACCGCGAATCGCTAGGATAGGTAAGTCGCCAGTAAAATCTGTCGCTGATGATGCACGGATAAAACCAGCCATAGCAAGGTTATTGCTTGAACCAAACTCATTATTAGGAGCGTTTTCTGCGGAAGAATTGTGATAATCCAGCTCTAAGTTCAGGTTGTCATTTACTTGCCATTCTAGATTCAGGCCTAATGACTTGGTTTCATCACGGGTACCGTAATCACCGCCACCCATTGCGATATCTTGCAGGCCAACGCCGTTTTCTTCATAGTCTTCTGAATAAAGTAAAGGCGATGAGATCGGGCCGTCTGTCCACACGTTTTTAGACGGAGAAAAGCCATACCATGCTGAGATATCATTAAATTGGGTATCAATATCTTTCTTAACATAGGTGTAGTCTAAGGTTGCGGTGAGGTTTTCAACGGGACTATATTGTAAGACTAACTGAGCATTGGTTCTTTTACGCTGCTGTTCTTCAAATTTATAACCTGTGGTTTGCGGCACCGAATAAATATCACCATCGCCTGGGCGATTGGCTTGAAATTCATCTTTAGGTACGCCACCCCATTGTGGGTTTGCACCCGCTGCGCCACTCCAATCTTGATCTGCTGTGCCATCGAATGAACGCCAACCTGTACCTACATTCGCTTGTTGATTGCCACTTTCACGCTCTGAATAACTGCCTGAAATAGAGATACCAAATTTACCGTCATCAGATGTATTAGAGTAAATACCGGAAAACTCTGGTGTTACACCACCGTCATTACTAGAAGTATCGTTAAGTCCTTGCGCACTTATAGTAGAATGCATGCCAGGATTATTTAATGGTTTATTGGTCAGGATATTAATCGTGGCGCCAATACCCCCGGTAGGGACAGTTGCATTAGACGTTTTATAAACCTCAACACCACTCACCCCTTCTGCAGCTATATTAGCAAAATCAAACGAACGGTCACCCGTAGTGGTGGGCAGTTGACGGCCATTAAGCGTGACCAGATTACGCTCAGGACCAAAACCACGGACGGTTACTTTACTGCCTTCACCATTGTTTCTGTCAATGGATACGCCGGTAATACGCTGCAAAGATTCCGCTAGGTTAGTATCTGGGAACTTACCGATGTCTTCAGCATTAATCGCATCTACGATACCTGCTGAAGAGCGTTTTACGTCCATCGATTTAATCATGCTGCCGCGAATGCCTTTAACTTGAATGACCTCTACGTCGCTCTCATTAAGTTCTTGGGCTAAGGCAGGTGTCAGCATAGAGGCGCCTAGCAGCAACGAGATACTAGTGGCAAGTTGTGTTTTATAAAATGTTTTAGCTTTCATGTGTGTTCCCGGTTGTCGATGAACGAGTTAGTTGTAAGCGCTTTCATTTCTTGATTTAAAAAATGCACTTATGTAAGCGCTTTCATTAAGGTTATGATATTTGTTAATCTAGATCAACATAAAATTAACAATCTGACTGAAATTCATTCAGTTGGATGTAAAGATCTTACTTGTTGTTAGTCGTATTAATTTCGTTTTTTATGGTTAAGATATTGATTTTAAATGTTATTGTTTTTATGTGGGAGGGGGCGGCTGGGTAATTATTAATAACATAAGGATAACGTGAAACACTCGCAGACAACTATCGTTTACGAGTGTTCATCGGTGAGTGTATATAGCCATCGCCATTAGATGGACGATGGTTATATATTGGTCGTTAGCGCGTTTTATTGCGCAGCACACTGCACATCTGCTTTATCAGCAGCGTTGGGTATGATGTTAATATCTGATACTGATAAGCTTAATATACCTGCAGAACTTAATGCGAATGGAATGCCTACCTTAGAGAAATCCTCGGCGCCTTGTTCGAAACAGGCTAAGTCGATACTTATTGTTTGCCATTTGTCGGGTTGGCTAAATGACATGTGCGGACTTAAATCGATATCGCTTTGGCAGGTGTCTGTACAATTAACTTGAAGTCTTAAAGGGCCATCTAACGTTGCATCTAGCTTGTAGTCGAAGCTTAATACGCTTTGCGCTTCAGAATAGCTTCGCATATCTTGCACAAAATCGTGGTAAATACGCAGTTGGCCGGCATTTGGTTGTAACCAATCTACTTTGAATGCGTCTTCTTGTACGCGTCTATCGATAGTTCTAAATTTCATTGCGCCATTTTCTAACATGCTGCTGCTAATGGTGCTGCTTTTTTCAGAATTGACTAGAGCCATTTTCCACGGGGCCTGAATGCTTCTGTCATAAATAGATAGCGTGGCGAGTGCTTGAGATTGGTTTGCGCCTGAGCCTGAGTCTTCAGATAATGCGTTGTCTAGCGTGCTCTTTTGACCATAATGCAAACCAAAACCGTAGGGTAATAATGGTGTGTCATCTTCGTCAAAGCGATTAATATGACTTTGTTCAGGACTTTTTGGCCAAGAAAAAGAAAGCTGACCTATAAAGTCATGCTGCACATCACCTTGCGCATTAGTAAATAAAACTTCTGCTACGCCCCCGCCTTCCGTGCCGGGTAACCACGCAACAACAAAAGCATCTGAAGCATTCAGCTCGGGGTTAATCCATAAAGGACGCCCAGTTAGAAATACCGATACAACAGGTATGCCTTGTGCTTTAAACGATTGCAGCAATGCAAGATCAGTTTTGTTGCCACGCTGATACTCGAGATTATCTAAATCGCCATTACCTTCAGCATAGGGTTGCTCACCAAACACGACTATCGCCACATCTGGTTTTTGCTCAAATTTGCCATCTACAGCTAGCGCAACCTTGCCATTGGCTGTTGCCACAGCTTGCTTTATGCCTTGATAGATTGATGTGCCACCAGGAAAGTCTTGGTTGGTATTACCGGTTCCTTGCCAAGTGATACTCCAGCCACCTGACTGTTGACCAATATTATCAGCACCGCCACCGGCGACTAGTATTGTTGCACTAGGTGATAAAGGTAATATCTGCTGATTATTTTTCAATAATACTAATGATTCACGTACAGCTTGGCGTGCAACATTTCTGTGCTCTGGTGAGCCAATAATATCTTGATCACCTGATAAGACTCTTTCGGCTGGGGCTGGCTTATCGAAAAGGCCTGCTCTGAGCTTCACTCTCAAAATTCTGGAAACTGCATCGTCTAAGCGTGCTGGACTAATTTCACCAGATTGTACTTGGGCAATGGTGTTTTCAAGCAGGGGTTTCCATGCCGCGGTGGGGACCATAAAAATATCCAGTCCTGCGTTCATGGCTTGCGGGCAACTTTCATTGCTACAACCAGCAACTTGCCCATGCCCGTTCCAATCACCAACCACTAAACCATCAAAGCCCATTCGTTCTTTCAACACTGAGGTGAGTAAATAATGATTGCCGTGAACCTTGTCTCCTTTCCAGCTATTAAATGACGCCATAACGGTTTGCGCACCAGCACTTAAGCCACCAACATAACCTTGGGCATGAATATCGAATAATTCCTGTTCTTGGACAATATTATTGCCCTGATCATCTCCGCCCTCAGTACCACCATCACCAATAAAGTGTTTAACGGTAGAAATAACCTGATGGTCGCCAAAAAAGTTCTCATCGGCTTTACCTTGTAACCCTTCAACAATCGCGGCTGAGTAGGCTTTTACTATTTCAGGATCTTCTGAATAACCTTCGTAAGTTCTACCCCAGCGGTCATCGCGTACCGTGGCGACAGTGGGGGCAAAAATCCAATCTATGCCGGTGGCCAATACTTCCTTGGCTGTGGCTTTTGCTATTTCTTTGATCAGTGCAGGATTGTGCGTAGCGCCTAGGCCTATGTTGTGCGGGAACAAGGTTGCACCAATTACGTTATTGTGACCATGGACAGCATCTGTTCCCCACATGGTGGGAATAGTAGAACCGTCAATACTGTCATCAATGGATGCTTGATACATCTTTTGGGCCAAGGCTACCCAGTCACTTGGCAATGCATGTTTATCACCATTGGGGAATGCGCCTCCGCCATTCAAATATGAGCCAAAGCCATAGGTGCGCATATCTTCAAACGTAATATCGCGAATTTCAGGCTGTATGGTTTGCGCTACTTTTTGCGCTAAGGTCATACTACCGAGTATATCGGAGATTCGCTGCTCGATGGCAGGGTCTCGTTTGACGGCTATGTCTAGTTCCGGCCAAATACTCAGCGTGTCTGACTCGAGAGCTTGCGCGCTCGCTGACACATTTTCTACACTTGTGGTGTTTTCTTTTGGTCTAGGTTCAGAGCAGCCGGCCAGCAACATAAGACTGATAGACGTCGCGCCAAGGAGCAATGATTGATTGCGTTTTGTATTCATAATTGAAAGTCCGTAGTGATAAGTTAGGCAGCTGAATATTGCGTAGGTTTAGAACCTTTCAGACCATAAAATGCGATGAATAAGTAACAAACGAGAGGTAATATAAACGACAGTTGTACGCCTATGTTATCCGCAAGTGCACCTTGTAATACTGGAATAATGGCACCGCCTACTATGGCTAAACATAAAATACCGGAGCCGCGACTCGTTAAGTCGCCAAGCCCAGTAAGAGCAAGACTGAAGATGGTAGGGAACATGATTGAGTTAAATAAACCCACCATTAAAATAGCCCACATGGCAACTTCGCCTTGCGCTGAAATAGCAAATGCGATTAAGGCCATGGCACATACGCTGTTAAAAGCCAGCAGTTTACCCGCAGAGATTTTTTGCATTACGGCTGCACCGATAAATCGGCCAACCATGGCTCCGCCCCAATAGTAACTGAGGTACGTGGCAGCAGTTGCCTCGGCTAAGCCGGCTATATGTTCTTCCCCAAGAAAGTTAACGATGAAGCTACCAATTGATACTTCAGCACCTACATAGATAAATAGACACACTGCACCTAACGCGAGGTGACGATGCTGTAATGGACTGCCTTTTGCCTGCGGGTGTGAATTATGCGTTTTTGGCGAGGAGGTATCGGGTAATGATATTTTTAAAAAGATAATTGCCAATAAAAAGAGCACCGAAGCTAGCACCACGTAAGGTAAAATAACGCTGTCAGCGGTAAGGTCTTTCTCAGCGAGAACCGAAAAAATAAGTGCGCCACCTATGATCGGCGCAAGCGTTGTACCCAGCGAGTTAAATGCCTGCGTTAACGTTAGGCGGCTTGATGCTGTTGCTGGTTTACCCAGTAACGTAACCAGCGGATTCGCAGCTACTTGTAAAATAGTGATCCCCGATGCCAGTACAAATAACGCACTTAGAAAAATCCAATAAGCGTGACTTGTCGCTGCGGGCACAAACAGTAAACAGCCAATGCAAGCGACGAGTAAACCAACACTGATACCTCGCTGAAAGCCAATACGCTTAACTAACCAACCTGCTGGAACTGATACTAAAAAGTACGCCCCGAAGAAACAAAGTTGGATCAACATGGCTTGTGTGTAACTCAGTGAGAATACGCCTTTTAGGTGTGGTATAAGTACATCGTTCATGGCTGTAATGAAACCCCACATGAAAAATAATGAGGTCAGCGAGGTCAAAGCGAAACGATAGCTTTGCGGCGCTGCGCTTTGAACTGGCTCAGGTGAAACGATAGTTGATGGATTGATCATGGTATTTTACCTGTCTGTTTTACGATCGATGTCGCGATATAAGCTTGATTTGTTGACCTAAGCGTAACAAAGTAATAACATTAATGTAAGCGCTTTCATTTGGTTTTTTGTAATTCAGTAAAAATCAGCAAACGTTTTGACTTGCAAGATGCGCTCTTTGAATTCTTCTACGCTTTTACTTACCGCAGGCAACTATTAATTGATTATGAAAATATCTCTCGCAAAATCATCTCCACTTAGCCAAGCTAATTTTACTTATGGCGTAGCCACCGCCGCCTTTCAGATTGAAGGGGCTGCTGAATCGCGCAGAGCATGCATTTGGGATACCTTTTGTGCTACGCCCGACAAGATTAAAGATAACTCTGATGGCTTAGTCGCCTGCGACCATTATCACCGATGGGAACAAGACTTAGATTTGATCGAGTCACTTGAAGTCGACGCCTATCGTTTTTCTATTTCTTGGCCTCGCGTTATCACGCGAAGTGGTGAGTTAGACCCACAAGGGGTGAGTTTTTACATCAAGTTGCTCGATGCTCTAAACAAAAAAAATATCAAACCCTATGTCACCTTATATCATTGGGATTTGCCTCAGCATTTAGAGGACAATGGCGGCTGGTTGAATCGTGAAACGGCTTATCACTTTCGTGATTATGTCGAACTTATCACTCAAGCATTTGGTGACAGAGTGTATTCCTACTCGACCTTGAACGAACCCTTCTGTAGTGCCTATTTAGGCTATGAATTAGGCATTCATGCCCCGGGTTTAGTGGGCAAAGCATTTGGTAAACAAGCCGCACATCACCTGTTATTGGCCCACGGTTTGGGTATGCAAGTACTGGCCAAAAACAGTCCAAATACCTTAAATGGTATCGTACTAAACGTGAGCCCTTGTTATCCCAAAACAGACAGCGAAGAAGATATTAAAGCAGCGTGGGCTGCTGATCAGAATCTAAACCATTGGTATGTTATGCCTGTGCTAGAAGGGAAATACCCCCAATCAATAGATACCCTGCCGGAAGCTGAAATGCCGCCAATTGAAGAGGGCGATATGGATATTATATGCCAGCCGATGGATTATTTGGGCTTGAATTATTATACCCGTGAGGTCTATCAGGCAATGGGAGAAGATGAACGGGAAAAGTGGGTAGACGAATCTCTGCCTTTTACCGACATGGGCTGGGAAGTATACCCTAAGGGCTTAACTGACATTTTGCTTCAACTTAACAAGCAATATACTTTACCGCCGATCTATATCACCGAAAATGGTGCCGCGATGCCGGATACCTATGCTAATGGCCAGGTACAAGATACTAATCGTATTGCGTACTTTCAGGGGCACTTACAAGCAGTGAGCGACGCCGCTGAAAAAGGTGTGGATATTCGCGGCTATTTCGCGTGGAGCTTGATGGACAATTTTGAATGGGCTGAAGGATACGAAAAGCGTTTCGGTATTGTTTACGTAGATTATGCCACCCAGCAGCGCACTATTAAGGCGAGTGGGTTAGCTTATCGAGATTTCATTAGTCGTCGCCACTTCGCCAAAAGCGCGTAGTTGCAGAGGGAGCATCATGATAAGCATAAAAGAAAAAATCGCTTATGGGTTAGGCGATACCGCCAGCAACATTGTTTTCCAGTCGGTGATGCTGTTTTTATCCTTTTTCTACACTGATATTTTTGGTATATCACCCGCAGTGGTGGGCACGCTATTTTTAGTCGTGCGTATTTTTGACGCGGTCACTGATCCGTTAATGGGGGCTATGACCGACCGTACACAAACTAAATACGGTAAGTTTCGGCCTTATCTATTGTGGTTAGCTGTACCTTTTGGAGTGATAAGTGTGTTGGCATTTACCACGCCTGACTTTACCGAACAGGGAAAGGTGATATACGCCTTCGCCACTTATGCTTTGCTGATGATTGCTTACACCGCAATTAATATTCCGTATTCTGCATTAGGTGGCGTGATAACAGCTGATCCTAAAGAGCGGGTTTCCGTGCAATCTTATCGATTTGTATTTGGTATGCTGGGTGGCTTAATTGTCACGGCATGTACTTTACCGTTGGTCGATTGGTTTGGTGCCGGTGACAAAGCAAAGGGCTATCAACTTACGATCGCTGCGATGAGTGCTGTGGGCGTGATTATGTTTTTTGTGTGTTTTGCCGGTACGAAAGAGCGGGTGATTGCGCCGAAGCAAAATTCTACCTTTAAACAGGATATGGCTTCATTGTGGCAAAACGATCAGTGGCGCATTTTGTGTGCGGTGGCATTTTTTGTGTTGATTGGTATGGTGATGCGCAACACGTTGGCAATTTATTACGTGAAGTATTTTCTGCTTCGAGAAGACCTCATCACGGCGTTTATTACCCTAGGCATGATCGGTAATATATTAGGCTGCGCGGTGGCGCCAAGCGTAGTGAAACGTATATGTAAAATTAAAGTCTACAGTGGTGTGTTAATTATTGCTGCTGTGATGTGTGTAGGCAGCTATTGGATTAAGCCTGACCAGTTGGTTTTAGCTTTTGTTATTTACTTCATCGGTAATGTCTTTCTACAAATGGGCACCCCTTTGTTATGGGCTAAAATCGCCGACACCGTTGATTATGGTCAGTTTAAAACCGGTGTGCGCATTACAGGCATGACATATTCATCCGTGGTTTTTTTCATTAAACTTGGCCTTGCTCTTGGAGGCGCTATTGTTGGCTGGCTTTTGGCTTCTTATGGCTATCAACCCGACACGGCTCAAAGTGCAGAAGCCGTCAATGGTATTTTGGTTTCCTTTACTATTTTCCCAGCGATGGCGTTTATCGTTGTATCTTGGCTCATGAGTCGTTATAAACTCAACGACTATAAGGTAATGGAAATTCAAAGTGTTATCGTCAAGGAGACACATTGAGATTTTCACAGCGGAATTTAATTAAGGTAAAGAACAAACGTTATGGCGACAATTTATGAAGTGTCTGCGCTCGCGGGAGTGTCCCTAGCTACTGTCTCTAGAGTGATGAATGGCGGAACCCGGGTCAGCGAAAAGACCCGGGATAAAGTCAATAAAGCAGTGGAGGCTCTAAATTATCGGCCCAGTTCCATTGCCCGTTCATTGGCGTCAAATTGCTCGAACAGTGTAGGAATTCTTGTTTCTGAATTACACGGCCCTATTTATGGCGAGATGATGAGCGGCATTGAAAAGCAACTTCGCACAGCAGGCAAGCACGTTATTATTGCCGCAGGGCACAGTGATGCCGTTAGCGAAAAGGATGGCATTGAATTCTTGATAGACAGAAACTGTGATGCGCTTATTTTACACGTCGAAGCGATTAGCGATGCGTATTTAATTGAGCTTGCGAAAAGCAAACACCCCTTTATTTTAATCAATCGTTACATTCCTCAAATCAGCGACAATTGCATCAGTTTGAATAATCGCCGAGGGGGGTATTTAGCCACCAAAGCGTTATTGGAACATGGCCATCGTGATATCGCGTATATATCAGGGCCGTTGTGGAAAATGGACGCCAGTGATCGTTATCTAGGTCATCAAGACGCCTTGTCTGAATACGGTATTATCTGTAACGAGACATTATTGTTCGAAAGTAACTTCCAAGAAGAGGGGGGCAATGAAGGTATCTTAACCTTGCTGGACACACATATTCCCTTTAGTGCCGTAGTATGCGCCAATGATGAAATGGCTGCTGGCGCGATGCAAGCTGCTCGCGACAAAGGCTTAGCTGTACCGGATGATATCTCTGTAATGGGATTTGATAACATTTTACTCGCGCAATATATGTACCCTAAGCTTTCTACTGTGAATTACCCGGTAAAAGATATGGGAAAAATGGCGGCCAGCTGGATTTTAAAGAATATATATCAAGCGCCTCAGCCTGAGATCACCCACGTATTTGAGCCTGAATTAGTATGGCGCGATTCGGTCAATAGTTTGTAGTCAGCGAAATCGTCGATTAATTTTCGTATTAGCGAGATAATTTTATTGCTGGCATTAAGCCAATGTAGGATGGGTAAAAGTTTTGCAGTAAAACGTAAATAAGACGGCCACAATTGGGCCGTCTGAATCGTTATTAACGAGGAGGGATCTTTATATTACAAGATGCTTACCTCTGTTAGATAGGCTTTGTTTTTTTGAGTAATTTCACTTACTTGGCCGACTATCTCAAATGGCTCTTCTAATCGAATATCATCTGAAGCACTGCCAATCATCACATTTATTGCGCCAGGCTCGACTACGAACTGCATATCTACGTTATAAAATGCAAGTAAGTTAACCGGTAGCGTAAAGGTAACGCGTTTACTTTGACCTGCTTTTAATGCCACCCGTTTAAAGCCTTTAAGTTCTTTAACTGGGCGCGTCACACTGGAAAATACATCGCGAATGTATAATTGCGCGACTTCTTCTCCATCGACTTTACCATCATTGGTTAGAGTAAAACTGGCAATTACCTTGCCATTTGCTTGCGCATTGCTGGCGTCTATCGTTAAGTCACTGTAGGCAAACGTGGTGTAACTTAAGCCGTGGCCAAATGCGAAAGCAGGGGCTGTATCAGCAAAAATATAACCGCGTTTTGCCGATGGTTTATGGTTATAAAACACCGGTAATTGCCCCACGGTTTTGGGTAAGCTCAAAGGTAATTTCCCGCTTGGGTTTACATCACCAAATAGTACGTTTGCTATCGCGGTACCGGTTTCTTGGCCTAGATACCAAGCTTCAATGATTGCTGGAGCGTCTTGATATAAATTACCAAGTGTTAAAGGACGACCGTTAGATAAGATAACGACTGTAGGGGTACCAGTAGCTAATACCGCTTCTACAAGTGCATGCTGGCTGCCGAGTAAGTCTAAAGAGTCTCTATCCCCTAAATGATTTTCTGCCCAAGCTTCTCGTGACGTGCCTTCGTTTGACCCAACTACGACCACTGCAATATCACTACTTTTAGCCAGAGCAACGGCATCATCAATTAGTTGCTGTGCATTGCTTTGATCCGCAAGTTTCATATTCTCTTTATTCCAGCGTTCTTTTGAATAGCTTTGCGCTTTGACTGATGCAGGTGAAGGATCTTTAATGTCTTCAGTAATAACAGCACCACGGGAGAACTCAACTTTGGTCGATTGACCGAGTTTATTCCGAATACCATCGAGGATCGTTACCGTTTGACGAGGAATGTCACTGTAGCCACCAAGCAGCGTTTCATCTGCGTGGGGGCCAATCACAGCTACTTGCTTAATATCCGCACTGTTAAAAGGTAAAACCCCGTCGTTCTTTAAAAGCACCATTGCTTTTTCCGCACTGGTTTGCGCTAATGCGCGATGGGCTTTACTGCCAACGATAGCATGGACCTTATTTTCGTCAGTGTAAGGATTTTCAAATAAACCTAATTTAAATTTCTCACGTAGGATCCGAGCGACTGCGGTATCGATTTTATGAAGTGGGATTTTTTTCTCCGTGACCAATTTTTCCAAAAGCGGGAAAACGTCGCGATCAGGCATTTCAACATCAACACCAGCATTGAGTGCCATGATCGCCGCGTTTTCATCACTTCCAGCTAAACCATGCCTCGTAATTAGCTCTTTTATGGCGTAGTAATCACTTACTAATAAACCGTCAAATCCCCATTCATCTCGCAAAATATCGGTAAGCAACATCTTGTTAGCATGAGACGGTATACCGTCAATTTCATTATACGACGCCATTACGCTGCCCACATGAGCAAGCGTTACTGCCGCTTCAAACGGGAATAAAAATACTTCACGTAGTGCGCGTTCACCAATGGGGGCGGGAGCGATATTAAGTCCACCCGTGGGTTGACCATGACCCGCTAAATGCTTGAGCGTTGCCATAACACGGTTGCCGGGGATTTGTTGATCATCGCCTTGAAAGCCTTTTACGGCTGATACACCTAACTCAGCGATAAGATATGGATCTTCGCCCATGGTTTCTTCGATACGACCCCAACGAGGATCCCGCGCGACATCCAGAATCGGTGTAAGGGCTTGATTTCCGCCGCGTGCTCTGACTTCTTCGGCACTGGCTTGGTAAATATCGTGAATTAATGTTGGATCCCATGTACTGGCCATCGCAATAGCTTGGGGAAAGCTGGTGGCTTCACTAGCTGCGTGACCATGAAGTGCTTCTTCATGGAAGATAGCAGGAATGCCTAGGCGGGTATTTTCGACTAGCCATTTTTGGATTGCATTTGTATATTTAACGGTATCGACAGGGGAAAGGTCTTCGCTGGGCCGGGCCACGTGGCCAATGCCTAAGGGCAAAATCTTCTTTGCCATGTCGGTCTTCAATACCCCGTTAGAACCCTTTAATTCTCGCCCTTCGTGCCAGACTGTTTCTAACTGAGCGACCTTCTCCTGAAGTGTCATTTGCCCAAGCAAGTTGCTGACTCTTTGCTCGGTGGATAAACTTGAATCATGGTAATCGCTGGCTGCGAAGCTACTGAACGCTAGAGTGACAAATCCCAATGCGCAGACTTTTTTAACGGAAAACATTCTCATCTCAAATTCCTATTCGGTGCTAGAGGAGTGGAATACCCAAATTGCTAGTTTTCATTCTGCAAGATCCCACACTATTGACTAGTGTAACGAGATGAAATCATAATGGTCATTGTGACAATTTGTAAATCAATTATTATATTTTAGTAAAATTACTTTTCTGCGCGTTATTTATACTAATCACGACTTGTTTACCGATTGTGAATAAAAGGATTTTGTTTAAGATGCCTAACAATGTAATTTTTGAAAATAATTTAGGGTTAAGGGGAAACCAATTGCACAAAACTAGCAACGAATTATCCAAACCACACGTGATTCAAGCCTTGTCGGTAGATAATGTGGTGTTAGGTATAGAAAATGGTCGTTTAATGGTTTTGGCCGCCAAATACAACACAGGGTTAGCGCAGGGACAATGGGGATTGTTAGGGGGCTGGGTTGGATATGATGAACCTATCGATAGCGCCGCCAAACGGATCTTAAAGATGATCACTGGCGTTGATGACATGTATCTTGAGCAGTTTCGTGCTTTTGGTGAGGTTGGGCGTTACCCAGCTGAGCGCGTAGTGACGATTGCTTATTATGCGTTAGTCCGCCCAGACCTATACAAAATGATGCCAGGAGGTACGGCGTCGCATGTTGAATGGTGCGATGTACTTCATTTGCCGGATTTAATTTATGACCATGGCGATATTGTTAAGGCCGTTTTACTGCATTTAAAAAATAAAGTCCGCCATGAACCTATTGGTTTTAATTTACTACCGGAAAAATTCACATTATTACAACTTCAGGAAGTGTACGAAGCGATCTTAGACGTCAAATTAGATAAGCCTAATTTCAGACGAAAAATTTTAAAAATGAATCTGTTAATCGATTGTGACGAAAAACAAAAAGGCGTGATGCATCGCGCAGCAAGCCTATACCGATTTGATATGGTGGTGTATCAAAAGCTTTGTGAACATGGCTTCAACTTTGAATTTTAACTTTTAGGTAATTGTGCTTTTTCATTCGGGCTTTACTATTTTTGCCATAAATAGAAATTTAGTGGTGGTGTGCTAGACACGACTCGTTACATATGGTTAACATGACTATAACTAATTTAATGAGTAGGATTTCATAGTGCATACACGTTATTTATCTATTTTGGCTATTGCTGGTGTGATGCTATCTGGCTGTACAGAGCAAGCCCAAAAGAACGAAACGACTGCTGATACTTCGTCGGTTTCAGACGTTTTGGCTATTCAGGCTTCAGGGAAGCAAGAAAAAGACCAAGGACTAGACGAATATAAGTCTAAGTCTTTGCCTTTAGTAACAAATATATACACAGCGGATCCGTCAGCCCATGTGTTCGACGGCAAGTTATATATCTACCCTTCTCATGATTATGAGGCCGGCATACCGCAAGATGACAATGGCGATCATTTTGCAATGCGTGATTACCATATTCTGTCAATGAATGAAGTGGGTGGCGAAGTAACTGAGCACGGCGTGGCATTATCGGTTGATGATGTATCTTGGGCAGGGCGACAAATGTGGGCGCCTGATGCAGCAAGCAAAAATGGTCAGTATTACCTCTACTTTCCCCTTAAAGACAAACAAGATATTTTTCGTATAGGTGTGGCGATTAGCGATTCACCCGTTGGGCCATTTAAACCCCAGCCAGAGCCTATGGCGGGCAGTTTTAGTATGGACCCTGCGGTATTCGAGGATGACGACCAGCAACATTATTTGTTCTTTGGCGGTATCTGGGGTGGGCAGTTACAACGCTGGACAAAAGGCGAATATAGCTCACAAGATGACTACCCTGCAGACGATGCGCCTGCATTGATGCCCAAAGCGGTGAAGTTAGCTGCCGATATGGTATCAATGGACGGCGAGCCGCAAGACATCATGATTGTAGATGAAAGTGGCCAGCCTATTAAGCAGGGTGATTTAGATAGGCGTTTCTTTGAAGCCGCGTGGGTGCATAAGTACCAAGGTAATTACTATTTATCTTATTCTACTGGTGATACCCATAAAATCGTTTATGCCATGAGTGAAAACCTGATGGGTCCTTATACTTACAAAGGTGTGGTACTTGATCCTGTTGTTGGGTGGACCAATCATCACTCAATCGCACAGTTCCAAGGTAAGTGGTACTTGTTTTATCACGATAGCACTTTGTCAAAAGGGCAGACCCATCTGCGCAGTGTGAAAATGGCAGAGCTGAAATATAACCAAGACGGCACGATAGTTCCTTATCAAGCTTATTACTAAACATAAGATTTAAGCTTGAACCTTATGGTTAGGCTTTTTGTGAATTAGCGTCAAAATTGAACCAATAAGTAATAATTCAATGAGGCGCTTTCCATCGGGATAACAAAGAGGAATACGTTTTGTCTCAGAATAAAGAAAATACGCTGATGATCATTCTTGTCAGTTGCGTCGCGACCATAGGTGGCTTCTTATTTGGTTTTGATAGTGGAGTGATAAATGGCACGGTAGACGGACTACAAAGTGCTTTTAACTCCGATAACGCGGGTACTGGTTTTAATGTTTCCAGTATGTTGCTGGGCTGTGCCGTTGGCGCATTTAGTGCTGGACGACTAGCTGATAGGTTTGGGCGTCGACCTTTACTGATTACTGCTGCAGTATTTTTTATAATAAGTGCCTGGGGCTCAGGGGTGTCAACATCATCTATGGAGTTTGTGGTTTATCGTATATTGGGTGGTTTAGCGGTAGGGGCTGCATCTGTTATGGCGCCTGCTTATATAAGCGAAATTGCGCCTGCACGTTTTCGCGGCACGCTTTCTTCAGTTCAACAAGTCGCTATTATTTTTGGACTCTTTTCAGCCTTTGTAAGTAATTACTTTTTAGCGGATTTTGCTGGTTCATCTACTGCTGAATTTTGGATGGGATTTCAAGCATGGCGCTGGATGTTTTGGATTGAATTAATTCCTGCGTCGTTGTTTTTAATTGCACTGATGTTTATTCCTGAGAGCCCGCGCTATTTGGTGATCAGCAAGAATACAGAAAAAGCCAAGCGAGTATTAAGTGCGTTATACGGAGATGCGCAAGGACAAAGTAAGTATCAGGAAATTGATGCATCTCTCGAGACTCAGACATCTGCGCCTAAGTTGTCAGACCTAATCGATAAAGTCAGTGGCAAAATACGCCCTATCATGTGGGTCGGTATTGGTTTAGCAGTCTTTCAGCAGCTAGTAGGTATAAATGTAGTGTTCTATTATGGTGCTATTTTATGGCAAGCGGCTGGATTCTCAGAATCCGATGCGCTGATGATCAACGTAATCAGCGGCGCGGTTAGCATTGCAGCGGTATTCGTTACCATGTTTTTGATTGATAAGGTGGGGCGTAAACCCTTTCTGTTGATTGGCTCTGTTGGCATGACCATCGCCTTGAGTACTATGGTGTACGTCTTTGCAAACTCTGGTACTGATGCCAGTGGTAACTTAAGTCTAGGAGATCAAGGTGTTGTCGCACTTGTTGCCGCGAATGCCTATGTATTCTTCTTTAACTTGTCTTGGGGCCCTGTTATGTGGGTCATGCTTGGGGAAATGTTCCCGAATCAAATTCGTTGCTCTGGATTAGCCGTCGCGGGGTTTGCGCAGTGGGGGGCTAACTTTATAGTTACCTTTACTTTCCCAATTTTCTTAGCCTCAATTGGCTTAGCTGGGGCGTATAGTATTTACGCGATTGGGGCATTGATTTCAATTGTATTTGTATTTAAATTGGTACAAGAAACCAAGGGTAAAGAGCTGGAAGAAATGCAAGGTTAAACCCTAAGGATACTCAATTACAAAGCCGCTATTGGGGGTCACTTCAATAGCGGCTTTTATGTATTTGATATTTCATACTCTGATATAAAATACATGCATATTAAAACTAGTTTATGCTGCGCATTTAACGGGTGTTTGCTTGTTGCGCTGCAACAAGCAAACACATATACATACTGATGTAGACGTTTCAGATATGTCTATCGGTGAGATGGTGTAGCTTATCTTACATTTTACTGCGCCCTAGACACGACAAAACAGAAATGCGCTAATCTAATACCCGTTCCAATAAACAATTGCCCTCTGTGAATTCATTCAGCGGATTTTGAAAAAGGCGTCGGTGCGCAGTAATGGTTGTTCCCTTTCAAAAACCGAGAACGTAGTACAAAACCCGCTAGGGTATTCCCTTCGGGCGAATTTTAAAAGGACTTACTCTTTGTTGCTCGAACTCGAAAGAGCATCATGTGATTTTTAATAAAGGGCTATCATTCAAGCGCCTCGATTATGTCCTTTTAAATTTTTGCTGAGTGATTAATTATTTACCGGAATTGGTATAACAAGTAGTCGGTTAGAGATTGTCGTACATCGGCACTTATAGAAGGAGGATAGAAGTCTGAATTCTAAAGCCATTACTGTAATGGAGTAGCAAAGACGAGAGTTAGTACTAAAAAAATGGCCTAACACGTGTTAGGCCAAGTATGCAGAGAGCCACAGGACACAGCTCGACGATATATACGGTAAATAGGAGTGGCTATTAACCGTATAAAACGTTGTTTACTTTATTCTCAAGCAATTCTTGCTGACCACTGACGTGCTTAGGCTGAAGATTTTTATCAATACACAATTTTGATAACGACTCTAAAGTGAAATCGCCTCCTTGAATGCCTTTTCCTAAATCACCATTCCAACCGGCATAACGCTTACTCACAGCTTGACCCAAGAAGTCACTTTCAATCATCTGTGCGGCCTTTTTTAAAGCCATTGCAAGATGATCCATACCGCCAATGTGGGCAATAAACATATCTTGTGGATCTGAACTTTGACGACGTAATTTTGTGTCGAAGTTAAAGCCACCAGAAGTGAAGCCACCCGATTTAAGCATTTCATAGATAACCAACGTTAACTCTTCAACGCTATTAGGGAATTGATCGGTATCCCAGCCAAGTTGAGCATCACCGCGGTTAGCATCTATGCTACCAAATAAACCAAGTGAAATAGCTGTCGCCACTTCATGTTGAAACGAGTGGCCAGCCAATGTGGCATGGTTCGCTTCAATATTAACTTTAAATTCGTTTTCTAAACCGTACTGCTTTAAGAAACCATAAACGGTCGCGGTGTCGTAATCATACTGGTGCTTAGTAGGCTCTTGAGGTTTAGGCTCAATCAACAGTAATCCTTTGAAACCAATCTTATGCTTGTGCTCAACCACCATATTCATAAAGCGACCAAGTTGTTCGCGCTCTTGACGTAAATCGGTGTTAAGCAATGTTTCGTAACCTTCACGGCCACCCCATAATACGTAGTTTTCTCCGCCTAAACGTTTAGTGGCGTTCATTGCGTGCATAACTTGAGTCGCGCCATAAGTGAACACTTCGGGATTAGGGCTAGACGCAGCACCACTCGCGTAGCGAGGATTACTGAATAAGTTTGCTGTGCCCCATAATAGTTTAAGCCCCGTTTCTTCTTGCTTGGCTTCAAGTACATCGGTCATTTGAGCAAAGTTGTTGATGTACTCTTTGATAGAGTTCCCTTCAGGAGACACATCAACATCGTGGAAACAGTAGTAAGGAATATTGAGTTTTGAGAAAAATTCAAATGCCACATCGGCTTTTTCTTTTGCCCGTTGCATAGCATCCCCTGGCTTCAACCACGGACGATCAAATGTACCTGCACCGAAGACGTCAGCGCCATCCCAGCAGAAGTTATGCCAGTAACATGCTGCAAGGCGTAAGTGGTCTTTCATACTTTTACCCAACACTATTTCGTCAGGGTTGTAATGGCGAAAGGCCAGCGGATTTTGTGAACTTGTACCTTCAAATTGTACTTTTGGGATGTCTTTAAAATATTCAGCCATGGGGCTCTCCTAATATATTATGTTAACGACTCATCTTCGGTTACGTTCATCATCACAACAGATGATGAGCGTCACAATTATGTTTTTTAGGTTAACTTTTGTGTTTTGTGGGTTTTTCAATAAAGTCGTTGGGCATCGAACTATTTAATGCCCAACGGACTAAAAAATGTCACGTGTTACTTGATAAAGTGCTGCGAATTTTTCGCGCCGCTTGGCATATACTTCTGCTCGTTCAGTATTGGGCTGGTAGACCGAATCGAGGAGTGGCTGCGGGCATATTGATTCGAGAGTGGCATTAGGGTCTACAGCTAACTGTGCCAGACGCGCGGCGCCTAATCCTGGGCCTACATCACCGCCTTGACGATAGGTGACGGGGCGTTGTAATACATCGGCTATCAATTGACGCCAATACGCGCTCTTAGCTCCGCCACCAATCAGCGTTATTTCGTCGACTTTCACGCCTGAGGCATGTAATGCATCAACCCCATCAGCTAAACCAAAGGTCACACCTTCAAGCACGCTATGGGTCAAGGAAATTTGGTCTGTTGAATGGGTTAATCCAAAAAATGCCCCACTGGCATTAGGATTATTATGAGGAGTGCGCTCACCGCTTAAATAAGGTAAAAACAGTGGGCAGTGCTGATAATCAATATTATTTTTGATTTTTGCCTGTTCAAGACTTGTGAGTAAATCGATCACATCACATTTGGCCACTTTTTCGCTGTACCACTGCAAGCAGCTGGCAGCACTAAGCATCACCGACATCAAATGCCAAGTATCAGGCAATGCGTGACAGAAACTATGCACCGCGGATTCAGGATTGCTGCGAAAGCCCTCACTGACGGCAAAATATACCCCGGAAGTACCAAGGGACAACATGGCCTGACCGGGTTTGACGATCCCTACACCAATTGCACCTGCGGCATTGTCACCTGCACCGGCGACCAAAGGTACACTATTCATATTCCAGCGTTTGGCAAGCGGCTCTAATAACCGGCCAGTGATTTCACTGCCTTCATATAATGTCGGCATGTTCGATTCACTTAAACCACAGGCGTTGAGCATATCTGCATGCCAACAACGTCCCGCTACGTCTAGCCACATGGTTCCGGCGGCATCCGACATGTCTGTAGCAAAGTCGCCGCTGAGTAATAATCGTAAATAGTCCTTGGGGAGCAGTACTTTATCAATTTTTGCAAATAGCTCAGGCTCGTGTTGCTTAACCCAAAGTAATTTTGGGGCAGTAAATCCAGGCATAATAATATTGCCCGTTATTTCTCGGGCATTAGGTACAAGCTGCTCAATTTCACCGCACTGAGCTTCGCAGCGACCGTCGTTCCATAATATTGCAGGCCGAATGACATTTTGCTTGCTGTCTAGCAACGTAGCCCCGTGCATTTGACCAGCGAAACCAATGCCTTTTACTTTTGAAAGGTCGTATTGTGAACTTAGCGTATCCATGGCGGTGCAGAATCCATCCCACCAGTCTTGTGGGTTTTGCTCTGACCATAAAGGTTTTACTCTGGAAACTTCAAACGCACTAGATGCGCTATCTACAATCCCCCCGCTGTCGTTAGTTAAAACTAACTTGATACCAGAAGTTCCTAAATCAATACCTAAAAACATGAGAATACCTGCCAAATAATGAGTTTGGCAAATACTAGCAGAAAGACTAAATTAAACTGCAAAGCAGGTAATAACGACATTTGATAACAAAATAACATAAAGCTCTTAACAAGTAATATAGTCATAATGACTAACGCACTATATAGTGTAAGACGTTTTATTTTTAGGTGATATATGTTCCAAGCGAAGCACAGTATTAGTTTATTGTTTAATGCCAATAAAGTGTATGACCGTCAGGTTATCGAAGGCATTGGCCACTATTTACAATCGTCGAAAGTGGACTGGGATGTTTACTTAGAAGAAGACTTCTCAACGCGTTTAGAACAACTTGAAGAGTGGGGGGGAGACGGCATAATCGCTGATTTTGACAATCCTGCTATTCAAAAAATGCTTATAAATAGCAGCATTCCCGTTGTAGGCGTCGGTGGTTCTTACTCCGCAGAAGAGGATTATCCAGATGTCCCTTATGTGGCGACTGATAATTTTGCCGTTGTGCAAGCCGCATACGAGCACTTGAAGCAAAAAGGCTTAGAACGTTTTGCATTTTATGGACTGCCCAGCGACAAAGATCACCGCTGGGCCGTAGAGCGAGAAAAAGCGATTATTAAGCTATGCCACACGGATGGCTACGAATGCTCTATTTATCGTGGACACCCCACAAGACCAGAAACATGGCAATACACCATGAACCGATTAACTGACTGGATACAAAGCTTACCCAACCCTGTTGGGATCGTTAGTGTGACAGATGCCCGTGCGCGCCATCTGCTGCAAGCATGTGAGCATACGGGTAAGTTGGTACCAGACAACATCTCAATCGTTGGAATCGATGATGACGATATTGCCCGATATCTTAGTCGCATTAGCTTGAGTTCTGTCACACAAGGCTGTTTTGAAATGGGTTATCAAGCAGCTAAATTGCTGCATAGACGGTTAGAAAATAGCAATTTGAAAAATAAACGAGTGCTTGTTCCGCCTGCAGGCGTATCGGAACGACAATCGACAGATTTCAAGGCATTAAAAGACCCCTATGTGATCCAAGCAATGCATTTTATCCGTCAAAATGCAGTTAGAGGAATTAAAGTGGAACAAGTATTAGATTATGTCGGTATTTCTCGTTCGAATTTAGAGCAACGCTTTAAGGATGAGAGAGGGCATAGTATCCACACTGAGATCCACAATGAAAAACTTGAAAAAGCGTGCAACATGTTGGTTATCGGAAATATGTCGACCACTGAGGTGGCAAACGTATGTGGATACCCTTCTCTGCAGTATATGTACGCAGTGTTTAAGAAACACT
Source organism: Paraglaciecola sp. 20A4 (assembly GCF_011378905.1). Taxonomy (GTDB): domain Bacteria; phylum Pseudomonadota; class Gammaproteobacteria; order Enterobacterales; family Alteromonadaceae; genus Paraglaciecola. The sequence continues at coordinate 352,101 of NZ_WTPY01000001.1, forward strand.
TTGGTCAAACGCCCCGGGAATACCGTGAGCAACAAAAAGCTGTTTGATTATTGCTAAACAGCTGTTCTTAATATCCACAAGAGCCGTGATAGGTCGCGGCTATTTATCTGTAGTAGCTTAGACATAATCTGACATTTAAAAGCAAGTGCGCTTTATCTAATCTGACAGTCAGGTGAGTGCCATTTGCAGACATTGGTATCTAGTTTAAAAAGGACAGCAAACGGCCTAAAGTGGACCTTACACCAATTACACTCGTATGGCCGCAGATCAGATACACCAGCCTGTTTACTAAGTGGTTAAGGCATGGCTTTGTAAAGTTTATGTATAGGTCAAAAATTAGAATCAAAAGCACGTTATGATCGGTTTTAGTGGTGGGTTGCACAAGGCTTAATAGGGACCGCTGCAATCCATTTTACACTTAGGGTTTTAGATCTTAATTTAAAAATCTCTCTTTCACTTTGGAATACCATCATGCTTCTGCGTTTCAATTTATTACTCCTACTTTTATCACTATGCTTAATCGCTTGTTCAAGTAAACCAGAGTACGACAAAGGGGAGCCTAATCAATTTAGCACTGATATTCATTCCGATGGCTCAAAACATTTTACATTGTCTATGACCTATGCAACCGAAAAACCTAAGGGTGAACGAGGTGAAAACAAACGCTCTGGTAAAAGAGGAGAGGGTGAACGTTCAGGCAAAGGTAGAGGTGGTCGCGGACAATCAGGTCAAAAACGCGATGAAAAGCAAGAGAGCTTGCCTGAATATGCTGAGTACATTTCAGACGATGAAAAACGTGAGTCTATTATTACATTGCTAGAGGAAAAAATAGCTGAAACTGGCTATTGTAGACTTGGGTACATTGAATTGGATTTTTCGCAAATGCCTGAAATAACCGAAATAAGAGGTGAGTGTGTTGAAAGCGCCTCAGACCAAGATAAGCAACAGTGGGATTAGTGAATCGGCATAGCACTTTGTGTCTCAATCTTTAGGCAATAGTGTTGATTGTCAGCCATGGCAATAGCGTTTTTTAAGGCCATTTTTACCGTTGCGATTTCTGTTTGCTTAAGCAAAATCTATGGTGCCGGCCGTGAGGCGGACCTTAATCAGATACAACACACAACAAGTGGAAAAAGGTTTGTAGGGAGATAAGGCAACCCCAGACTAGGGTTGCCTCTGCAATCAATTAATCGTTGCTATGTAAGCTGGCGTTTATGCCACCCCATTTAGATGAATCTGCTACTACCGCTTCCACTACACCGGTTTGACTGTTGCGGCGGAATAATAATCCATTCTTTGTTGTCGTAAGGTTCAACAAACACGTTATTACGTTATGTCGGAGAGGCTGAAATAAGTGCAAAAAATCCTGACAGTATGATTTATCAGGTTTTGAAACCGTCATTTAAAAGGAGCTTTCGTCCGCTTTGCCGGATCTGCCGTCCTTACTAGTTGTTACTTCTAATGTCTTCTTTTCGCTCATTTGAGACTGTCAGGCTTGGTCTAAATCTCATTTTAAAACCGTCAGATTGAGTGAGAACTAATTCAATTATTGTTGCCTACGGAGTTTTCTCTTATTATTTTAGGGGGTAAGTATTTGGCTAGGATATTTTCTAAAGCTACTAATTTTAGAGGCTTAGTAAGGTATTCGTTCATGCCTACCTCCTTGGCTTGTGCGAAATCTTCTTTCATAGCATTGGCTGATAGCCCGCAAATAACCAAATCAAGCAAGCCTAACTGGCGAATTTCTTTTGTGGCCTGATAGCCATCCATGATAGGCATTTGTATGTCCATTAATACCACATCGTAGTGTGCTGAATTAATGACCTTTGTTACTGCTTGCTGTCCGTTTTCGGCTATATCAAAAGTAATCCCTAAGACCCTTAACATCTCGCCGGCTACCACTTGGTTAATGCTGTTATCTTCGACCAACAATACATGTCCCTCATACTCAGTTTGCTTACTAAATTGAGGGCTCGGAACATCAGAGATTAATTTTTTGTCGGCCAGCAATGCGTCAATAAACGATGTTAACTGACCAGGCGTGAATGGGTGGGTTAAACATGGGAAGCTCCAAGTACTAATCAGTTTTTGTGGTAAGTTGCTAGGTTGAGTATCAGTAATAAAACTCACATTTTTTTTAGTGGCTTTTAATTTTTGTAACGAAGTCGTGATGCTTTGGTGCTCGCCTTGATCAGCTACATCAATAATAACAATGTCATTATCGGTGATTTCTTCAATCATCTTATCAAGTTGCATATGCGGGAAATGATGAAAATCAAGGGCGATATTGTCAAAGTATGTTTGTTCTATAAACCCTTTTGGCCTTTTACTGAAATAATATAAGCGACGGTTGGACTGTGCTGGAATGGAGAAAATTTGTTGCCCATTAAGTTGATAAATCAACGTGAAACTTACATTGAATACACTACCTACATTTAACTCTGATTCAGCTGTAACGTCTCCGTCCATTAACGATACGAGTTGCTTAACTATAGTGAGCCCTAAACCCGATCCGCCGAAATCACGACTGGTGGTGCCATCAGCTTGGGTAAATGAATCAAAAACCTTTTCTAATTGCTCTTTTGACATACCGATCCCGGTGTCTTTAATACTTGCGCGCAATATGATTCGATTAGTATTAGGCAGCAAATCGTAAGTTATGCTAATGGTTACAGAGCCATTACGCGTAAATTTGACGGCATTACTGCATAAATTCAACAGCACTTGGCTGATACGTAAAGGGTCGCCAATCAATGTTGGCGGAATATTCGGGTCACAGATAAAACGTACATTGAGATTCTTTTCTTGCGCTCTGGCGGAAATATTCGTTAATAAGTTGGCAAATACTGAATTGAGCGAGAAGGCGACTTGTTCAATATCGAGCTTGCCTGCTTCTACTTTTGAAAAATCGAGAATGTCATTAATTAAGCTAAGTAAAATTTGACTTGAATACTCTACTTTATTTAGATGTTGACGCTGCTTGGGGGTTAAATCACTTTTCATTACCACATCAAGCAAGCCTATTATGCCATTCATAGGGGTGCGAATTTCATGACTCATGTTGGCAAGAAACATACTTTTAGATTGGGTTGCTTGTTCTGCTTTATGTTTTGATTCAACTAACTCGGCATTTAACATTTCTTGCTTGGCATTTAAGCGCTGTGCTTCTGCTAGTAAAGCCGTGGTTTGTTTATTTTTTTCGTGGAACACATCAGCAGCATTGGCTAACTGCCCGATTTCGTTTTGGCGGGTAATGCCGGGGATCGCCTCTACGTCTTCGCCTTTGGCCAGCTTTTTAAAGACCTCAGTAATGGTATTGATCGGTAGCATAATCCTTGATGCTAGGAAGTAAGCTGTAATGCAGGCAAGCAAAATACCAATGATTGAAAATAAGTTGCTGCTTAACTGATTTTTTTCAATATTCTTTTTGACTTGCAGGTTGGTATCGCCGAGTCTTGAGGTCACTAAACGATTTAATTCCCGCGCAATAAATAAAAATTCATTGGCTGAACCTGCCATTACGACATTTACCAGAAAAAGATAGCCACTGGTAACATTGGTTAACTGTAAAAATTCTGAGTTTATTTTGTCTATTCTAGTGATGATTTCTGCATGTTTCTCGCTTTGAGCGACATTAGGCAATAATTCGGATTTAGCCATCTCTAGTTCAGCACGAAATTTATCAACGAGTTGATAGTCAGGTCGCAATAAATATTGATACGTGACATTCTCGGCGCGCGTTATGTGGTATTTGGCTTGTGCAACTTTTATAGCGGTACTCGGATCTTCGCTAGAAAGACTGCGTAATAGTTCATTTATATCAAGCATTAAACGCTTTTCAAAGAGCATATCGCGCTTACTACGGCCCGCAATAACATTGGAAAAGTTATCTTTATATTCGCTAACGTGACCGCGCATTCTGGAAATAAAACCGTGATAAATTTCGACCTGCTCTTCGCTACGGGTCAGTTCTTCTAATGCATCTAAGTTATCTATCGATGTTTGAATAAGTGAATTGAAGCGAGCAATAGCAGACTGGCTTGCCGAGTCTTTGTAAATCAGAACATTACGTTGTAGATCCAGCACGTCGCGCTCTAATTCACGTACTAAACTAACTTTGAAAACGGCCTGTTGGGTTAAATCTAAGCTATTAACAAACGTACTTTGATTGCTGCGGGTGACGAACACTTGAGAAACAAGCAAAAGAATTAAAATTACTGAGACTAGTAAAATCTGGGATTTAAGGGTTTTAAACACGTTTAATCATCTCAGTCATAATTAAGAACTTATAAATTCATACCACTTCTGCAAGGTATAATCGTAGGTTGGCATGGCTGTATTCCAAACAGCCACATTACTAAAGCGGTCAGCGTAACTTCCCCCGGAACGCACTTGACCTCGATTAACTGATAATTTGCCATCAGGGCCTTCTAACGAGTTGTTTGCTGGCTTACCATTATACCAATAGTCCCATTCACTTTGCTCAAGGTATTTAGTCGAGCGTTGCGGATTGGAGATATAATAACCTTGGCGGGCGATAAATGCGCCAGGCCAGCCAGATAACCACCAGTTCATGTATTCATACGCGATGTCTTTGGTTCGTCCTAATGCATGAGATGATAAACACATTACTCCGTGCCAGCCGCGGTAGCCTTCTTTTGGTGCAGCAAATACAACAGGAACGTTACGGCCATTTAGTACCGATACTGCCGGCGAAAACATACTTTCTATATTAACCCGACCGGACTGCATAAATTCCACTGATTCAGGTACCGAGTTCCAAAAACCACCGAAGTGTTGCTGATGCTTTAAGTCGATTAAAATGTCGAACAGCCTGTCTAATTCGTCTACAGAGATATTCCCTATATCGGCAAACTTCATCATTCCACTAGCGTCAGCTGCAAGAGCGAGATCGAATAAACCTATGGTTGGGTCATTAATAATACCTACCTTACCGCTATATTTGCTGTCGAGTAACCACCCCCAGCTTTCTGATTTATAGGCAATACCTTGTTCAATTTCATTGGTGTTGTACCCAAATGAATCGACATTATGCACATAGGGTAAAAAACTGATTTTGTTGGTATGTTTAGTACCAAGAGAGCCGTCATCTTGAACATTGACTATTTTGTATGGGGCATCGCCAGCTCCATATTTGGCGCTAGGAGTCACTTTTCCTGTTTTGCACAAGGAATTGATTTCGTCCCAGTGGGTAATACGTCTTTTGTCGATAGCCTGAATCGAGCGATTACGCCATAAAGGGCGGATGCTGTTAGACCATTGCTCATAGATATCGAAACTTTCAGGCGACAATAGACCTCGTTGCAATACTCCTGGACTACCTTTTGCTTCAAATTGGATATTGATACCTAAATCGCTCATCGCCCGTTGCCTGATTTGTTCTTGCAACGTGACGTGCGTGCCTAAGACACGCAGAGTGTGGGTTTTTTTAGCGAATACATAGGGGGCGTTAACAATAGACGTAGCGAGGACAGCCCCGGCACCCAGCGTTTTAAGGGTTGTGCGTTTAGTCTTATCCACTGATGAAGTGCATATTAACGAGTTCGATTCCCACTGCTTCTTCATATTCACCTCTTAATGAGAGACTAAACATTAAGTTAGAACCGTCCATGACGCAATGTTATCGAGTATTAACTTTGGTCTAAATAATTCCTATTCGACGTAAAATTTATGTTGGAATTTAAGTACTTGTTTATCTTTCCCATCATTTATATCGACGGAGATACGAAAGGTTTCTTGATCGCTAAAGGCAATGACGGCGAGATAATAGATAGCATCGCCTTCCTTTATTTCTTTGAATAGTAATTTTTTGCTGACGCCGAGTAAATTGCGCGCGGTCCCTGTTAGAACGGCTGATTGAGCGATTTGAGACTCTGTATTCAACACCGAAATATTGATAACGCCATTGTATTTACTCCGTACAATACCGTAATGCTTAGCAATGTCAGGGGTAATAAATGTGCTATCGAAAGCGATATAATGCACATCCCAATCACCTAAGGTTTCTTTTTGTTCTGCCAGTGTAGCGACCGAAAAAAACAAACTAACGAGTAGCATAAAGCCACTCGCCATATTTAACCGTTTAAAAGAAGCCAAATACATCACCCAATAATTTCTGCACGAAAATAATAACCAAAATCACCACCATAACGGATAAATCTAACCCACCTAAATTGGGTAGACGACGTCTTATGGGGGCAAGCAACGGCTCAGTCAATTGGCCTAACACCATATCCATCGGGTTGTAGCCTTGACTAACCCAACTCATGATTGCACGGATGATTAACACCCACATCATCAAGGAAAGTGCTTCTTTTAACACTAAATAGAATGACCCAATCAATACGCCAAATGGATTGATATTGGTATTACCAATAATTAGATTGAGCGCTACAATTTTTAGACCTGCCACTAAAAGCGCAAGGACTAACGTTGCCGTATCTATTCTGCCGATTGAGGGCAAAATTCTGCGTAGAGGCCCAACAATGGGATGGGTTGCCTTTACCACAAACTGGCTAAAGGGATTGTAAAAATCGGCTCGTGCTAGTTGCAGCCAAAAGCGCAACAGTACTACCATCAAGTACAATTCAAATAAGGTACTAATTAAAAACTGCATCGCGCTCATTGAGGGGTCTCTTCTTAAAACTAATTAAAACAATTTGGCCATTTCTTCGGCTCTGGTAATGGCGGCGCGCATTGCACCTGCTACTAATTCGTCTATACCGTTATTTTGAAAGTGCTCAACAGCCTTGGCAGTTGTGCCACCTTTAGAAGTAACTTGGGCTCGCAACTCGCCAATTTCAAGTTGCGGATTGTGACAAACCATTTCTGCTGCACCTAACATTGACTGCTGAACAAGCAGGCGTGCCGTATGATGGTCAAATCCTTGCTTCTCAGCTTCTTTTTGCATCGCTTCAAGAAAAGCATAAAAGTAAGCGGGGCTGCTGCCTGCCGCGGCAATCACGCCGTTGATCATGTTTTCTGACTCTACCCAAGCGATTTCACCGACTTGAGACATTAAATCTCCAGCGTATTGTCGGTCTTGTTGACTGACATTTGTTGGCGCATATAAACCAGTCATGCCCTTGCCTAAAGAACTTGGTGTATTTGGCATGGTGCGAATAATATTATCTTGCCCGCCGAGCATTTCACTTAAACGTGCTGTTTCGATACCCGCAGCAATTGAAACAAATAATTTGCCTTCCAACGCCACATTATCTTTTAAATGGGCGCACATGGTTTCCATTAACTGAGGTTTAACGGCCAATACTACTACCTGAGCTTGTTCGACAGCCTGTTTGTTCTGCTGAGTTACTTGAATAGAAAAATCACTTTCTAGGGCATCTAGCTTTGGCATAGACGGGTTGCTAGCAATGATTTTATCTGCGGGGTAACCACTATTACACATGCCACTAATGATGCTTCTGCTCATGTTTCCTGCGCCAATAAAGGCGATATATCTATGTTGCATAATTATCCTATGTTGTGGATTTACATGAATCAAAAATCACTGGGATACACGAACGTTATTGACGAGATCCAAAAATTGCTCTGCCTATCCTAACCATCGTCGAGCCGCATTCGATTGCGAGCTGAATATCGCCAGACATCCCCATGCTTAGAGTATCAATTTGCGGATATTTTGTCTGTAGCTGTGCAAAAATCTGCTGCATGGTTAATAAACTATTCCGTTGCAAATCGGTATTATCCTGAGCTTTTGGAATCGTCATCAGTCCGCGTAACGTAAGATTTGGTAAGGCACTTATCTGCTCAGCGAGTGCGTCTACCTCGGTTATCGATACGCCAGCTTTACTGCTTTCGTTATCAACGTTGACTTGTATGCAAACGTTGAGTTTTTTATGGGCGCTACGTTGGTCATTTAATCGCTGAGCTATTTTGAGACGATCGATACTGTGCACCCAGTCAAAATTTTCAGCAACGGGGCGCGTCTTATTTGACTGCAACGGACCAATAAAATGCCATTCTATATCGTCTAATTCACTAAGTTGCTGAATCTTGTCTACGCCTTCTTGGACATAATTTTCAGCAAATAGACGTTGTCCCATCTCATACGCTTGCACGATATCGGATACGGGTTTGGTCTTAGTTACTGCTAGTAATTTAACTGAATTTGCTGGACGATTAGCCTCACAAGCACTCTGCTCGATTGTTTTCAGTGCGATTTTAAGTCGTTCTGCTATTGTTCCCATATTACAACTTGTCAACGGAGAATAGACTTTGGATATTACCGAACTTTTAGCCTTTAGTGTCAAAAATAACGCATCAGATTTACATCTTTCTGCAGGCTTACCGCCGATTATTCGGGTTGATGGAGAAATGCGTCGGCTAAATGTTCCTGCCTTAGATCACAAACAAGTTCACGCACTCATTTATGAAATTATGAATGATAATCAGCGCAAGGAATATGAAGAAAATTTAGAAACTGACTTTTCCTTTGAAGTGAAAGATTTATCTCGTTTTAGAGTAAATGCGTTTATGCAGAATCGTGGTGCAGCGGCGGTACTACGCACCATTCCCAGTAATATTTTGAGCCTAGATGATTTGGCTGCGCCACAAATTTTTAAAGATATTATTAATCAGCCCACGGGTATCGTTTTAGTTACCGGGGCGACTGGTTCTGGTAAAAGTACTACGTTGGCGGCGATGGTTGATCATATTAATCGCCATAAACGTGAGCATATATTAACCATTGAAGACCCTATCGAGTTTGTCCATGAAAACAAACTTTGTGTGGTGAATCAGCGAGAAGTTCATCGTGATACACATAGTTTCAGTAATGCTTTACGTTCGGCCTTGCGCGAAGATCCTGATGTTATTTTAGTAGGCGAACTGCGTGATTTAGAAACCATCCGCTTAGCTATATCCGCTGCTGAAACAGGGCACTTAGTGTTTGGAACGTTACATACCAACTCCGCACCTAAAACGATTGACCGGTTGATTGATGTTTTTCCTGCTGAGGAAAAATCTATGGTGCGTTCTATGTTGTCAGAGTCATTACGCGCCGTTATTTCCCAAACGTTACTTAAAAAAGTCGGAGGAGGACGGATCGCGGCGCATGAGATTATGTTGGGCATCCCAGCTATTCGAAACCTTATCCGCGAAGATAAGGTACCGCAGATGTATTCTGTTATGCAGACAAGTCAGGCTCATGGAATGCAAACGATGGATCAGTGTTTGAAAAAATTAGTCGCTCAAGGGGTTATTACCAATGAAGATGCCGCTGCCTTATCTATCGATAAAAAACCGACGATTAATTATTAGCGCTAAATAAGGTGAGATGCTTATGGACCTAACCCCATATTTACAAGAAATGACTGACGTAGGTGCGTCTGATTTATTTATTACTGTTGGTTTGCCTATCAGTGCCAAAATAAATGGACAACTCACCCCTATTGGGGGTAGTAAGCTTGATGAAGATGGCGCTTGGGGCTTGGTACAAGACACTATGACGGATGTTCAGAAAGAACAATTTATTCAGACTAAAGAGTGTAATTTTGCGATTGCCCGTGAAGGTATTGGGCGCTTTAGATGCAGTGCTTTTTGGCAGCGAGACATGCCGGGCATGGTAATACGACGTATCGTGACTGAAATTCCGCAAGCGGATGATCTCGGTCTCCCTGAAGTGCTCAAAGATATCATTATGAGTAAGCGGGGATTGGTACTATTTGTTGGTGCTACCGGTACCGGGAAGTCAACGTCTTTAGCGGCGCTTATTGGGCATCGAAATAAACATTCAAAAGGACATATATTAACCATTGAAGATCCCATCGAATTTGTACATGAGCATCAAAACTGTGTGGTCACACAAAGAGAAGTCGGTATCGATACTATGTCATTTGACGATGCGTTAAAAAGCTCATTACGCCAAGCTCCCGATGTTATTTTGATTGGCGAAATTCGCTCCATGGAAACCATGGAGTACGCCATGTCATTTGCTGATACGGGACATTTATGTGTGGCAACGCTACACGCTAATAATGCCAATCAAGCCATTGAGCGGATTATGCATTTGGCGCCGCCTGCACAGCATGAAAAGTTGCGGTTTGATTTAAGCTTAAATATGCGCGCTGTTATAGCTCAGCAATTAGTGCCGACCGCTGATGGAAAAGGCCGTGTTGCAGCAATTGAAGTACTACTTAATTCACCTTTGGTGACTGATTTAATTCAGCGCAATGAAATTGGTGGCTTGAAGGACGCTATGCGCAAAGGTAAAGAAATGGGTATGCAGAGCTTTGATATGGCGCTGTATAATTTGTACCAGCAGCATACAATTAGCTTGGAGCAAGCGATTCACCATGCAGATTCCCCTAATGATTTACGCCTTATGATTAAACTTGATTCGGAAAATGGTAATACACTGGGCTCGTTGTCAAACGTGTCTATCGACATGGATTAAGCTATTTTGCTCAAGCGGTACTGAAATACAATGAAACTATATACTAACAACGACCGATTTATGGTTTGGCAGGTTAAGCAATTGCTAGATCAACATAATATTCCCTGCTTTATCAAAAATGAATTTGCCAGCGGTGCGATGGGAGAACTATCGCCTTTAGATTGCCAGCCTGAAGTGTGGTTGAATGATGCCAGCTGGCGACCCAGAGCAGAAAAACTCATTGCCCAAATGAATATAACCACAAGGGACGAATGGGTGTGCTCAAATTGCGCAGAAACGAATGGCGGAAATTTTGAGGTTTGCTGGCAGTGCGGACAGGAAGCGCAAGTTGACCAATAAAACGCTAAATGTTGATGTGGTTGAGCGATTCTTGGATACCATCTGGTTGGAAAAAGGGCTTAGCGAAAATACCCTTGATGCGTATCGAAGTGATTTGACCAAGTTTAGGGATTTTTTGCTGACGCAGGCGCCGCCCGTTCATTTACTGGATATACAAACCGAAGATATTAATCACTATATGGCACATCGTTACGATAGTGGTTTATCTGAACGTAGCACTGCGCGCTGTTTAAGTAGCCTAAGGCGATTTTCTGGTTACATGCTAGCCCACGGCATACGAGAAGATGATCCTATCAGTCGTATACAAAACCCTAAACTCAGTCAACCGTTACCTAAAACGCTATCTGAGGAACAAGTAGATGATCTGCTGAACGCACCGCAAACTGACGATCCTATTCAATTGCGAGACAAAGCGATGCTTGAGGTTTTGTACGCAACCGGTTTGCGCGTAACAGAGCTTGTTACTTTGAGGGTAGGGCAGTTAAGTATCTCCCAAGGAGTGGTCAGAGTCACGGGCAAGGGAAATAAAGAACGCCTAGTGCCGTTAGGCGAAGAGGCATTAGATTGGCTAACCGTTTACATGAAAGATGCCAGGGGATTATTGCTAAGAAATGAAAGCGATGTGTTATTCCCAAGTAATCGAGGCACCATTATGACTCGGCAAACTTTCTGGCATAGAATCAAATTTCATGCTGCCCAAGCAAATATTAATAGTGATTTGTCGCCCCATACACTGCGTCACGCTTTCGCAACTCACTTATTAAATCATGGGGCTGATTTACGAGTGGTACAGATGTTATTGGGGCATAGCGATTTATCTACTACCCAAATATATACTCATGTAGCGACAGCTCGTTTACAAGAGCTAGTCGCAACCCATCATCCGCGTGGCTAGGGATACAAAGTTACGTTAAGGTATTAAGAGTGTGAGTATTTGTGTCACCTGCTTGGTATCCAGCTGATAAGCAGTTAATATGCATATTAGATAGAATGAAATTATTTTGTACTCTCGTGGTCTTATCCTTATCCGTTCAAAGTGGAATTTATATGAAATATCGTGTTTTTTTTCTGGCCATGTGTGCCTTTTTATCAATCAGTTATGGCGCAAATGCTGCTGATACAGCAAAAAGTGGTCAAAACCTTGATAGTGTTAAGCAAAAAATTCAAAAGTCATTGGGTATGCAAGTTTCAGCGATAGGTGATTCACCTGTGCCTGGTTTGTTGCAAGTACAAACTGATAAAGGTTTGTTTTATACCAGTGAAGATGGCAAATACTTACTGCAAGCACGGATCTTTAATTTAGACGAAGGTATGCGTAATGAAACAGAAAATACCCTTACGCAAATGCGCTTAGATGGTATTGATCAGTTTAAAGACTCTACTATTGAATATAAAGCCGACAACGAAAAATACGTGGTTAACGTATTTACTGACATTACGTGTGGCTATTGCCGCAAATTGCACAATCAAATGGATGAGTATAACGACTTAGGCATCACTGTCCGCTACTTAGCATTTCCCCGTGCAGGATTAAACAGTCAGCCATACCAAGATATGGTATCCGTATGGTGTTCTGATAATCCGCAAAAAGCACTTAATGAAGCTAAAGGGGGCGAAAATGTGGCCAAGTTAAGCTGTTCAAATGAAGTGGCTGAGCAATATAATTTTGGTCAGAGTGTCGGCGTAAATGGCACTCCAAATATTATACTGCCTAATGGTAGTGTCGTACCTGGCTACCAACCTCCTGCTCAATTGCTGCAAGCCATTCAAGACGCATCTTAAGGTTTTTCGCAGGAGTCTTTACTCCTGCGCTTCCTATACGCGCACGTTTTCACCCTTTTAATGTAGAGTAAGTTTGTGCAAATACGCCGTCGTTCCCCTGTTTCTGATGATCATCTTCCCGCGTCAATCGATCCAACCTTAAAGCAAGTTTATGCCGTTCGGGGCATCACAACCGAGCAGCAATTAGAACGTAGTGCCAAAGCCCTTTTGCATTATAAAGAGATGTCGGGGATAGATCAGGCTGTGTCTATTCTGTCCTCAGCGCTAGCTGAAGGTAAACGCATTATTATTGTGGGGGATTTCGATGCTGATGGCGCAACCAGTACAGCATTAAGCATGTTAGCGTTGGGCATGATGGGCAGTAAAAATCACGATTATCTGGTACCTAATCGTTTTGATTTTGGTTACGGACTCAGCCCTGAAATTGTTGATGTTGCCTTCGAGCAAGGTGCTCAGGTGATCATGACGGTCGATAATGGCATTGCCTGCTTTGCTGGTGTCGAACGGGCCAAAGCGTTAGGGATTACCGTGCTGGTGACCGATCATCACTTAGCTGCAGAAACATTACCTATTGCAGATGCTATTGTTAACCCCAATCAACCGAATTGCGCGTTTATGTCTAAAAATTTGGCGGGTGTGGGAGTTGCATTTTATTTAATGCTAGCGCTTAGGGCGCACCTGCGCCAAATAGACTGGTTTACACAGCACAATATTGCCGTGCCTAATTTGGCTGAACTATTAGACATTGTTGCGTTAGGCACAGTGGCTGACGTCGTCCCTTTGGACGAAAATAATCGAATTTTGGTTCATCAAGGGTTATTGCGAATTCGCAGTGATAAATGTCGCCCAGGTATTCAAGCTTTGATAGATGTAGCTGGACGCGATAAGCGTAAAATGGTCGCGTCTGATTTAGGGTTTGTTATAGGGCCTAGATTAAATGCTGCGGGTCGTTTAGACGATATGTCTATGGGGATAGAGTGTTTGCTGACAGACTCAGATTACAAAGCTAAGCAAATCGCTGTTGAGTTGGATAGCTTGAATCGAGAACGTCGAGAAATTGAACAGTCCATGCAGCAAGAAGCAGTGGCGGCATTAGAGAATTTGCAATTGAGTGAAGAAGATATGCCCCATGGGCTTGTCTTGTATCAAGCAGATTTTCATCAAGGTGTCATTGGCATTTTGGCTGGCCGCATCAAAGAAAAATATTTCAGGCCAACGATTGCTTTCGCCCATCAAGATGATGCGATACTTAAAGGTTCTGCTCGTTCGATTCCAGGGGTGCATATTCGTGATTTACTTGAAGAATTAAGCAGTCGCTATCCTGGGATCATCATTAAATTTGGCGGTCATGCAATGGCAGCTGGATTGAGTATTGAGTTAGCAAAACTTACTGAATTTACCCAGCGCTTTACTCAGCTGGCAGAAGAACATTTAGCAGGTCAACCCTTAGCAGGTGAGTTGATATCAGATGGTCAAATACCGGCCAGTTCTATGACCCTTGATTTTTGTCAAATGCTCAAAGATGCAGGCCCATGGGGGCAAGGCTTTCCAGAACCCTTGTTTGATGGCGAGTTTGAGTTAGTCGAGCAGCGGATCGTGGGGCAAAAACACCTCAAGATGATGCTCAGACTAGCGACAGGAAAGCTTATCGACGGCATTGCGTTTAATGTGGATACGCAAATATGGCCTAACACGCATTGCAAGCGAGTTGAGCTAGCGTATAAACTTGATATAAATGAATTTCGAGGCCGCACGAGTTTACAGTTTTTAGTAGAAGGGTTAAATCCTCTTTAAAATCGTTTATATAGGTGCATAGTAACGTCAAGCGGGCTACATATCGTTTTGTGTTCGCTGTGGTGCTATTATGTTTGTTCTTAGGCAAATAGGGCGTAATGATGGCAAAAAAATCGGAAATCGATAAGTTGCTTAGTAAACATGAAGAGTTGACCCATTCTGAAGACATGGACGTAGAGTCTCATGTGCAACGCAAGGAAGATCAATGGTTTGTAAACACTTTGGTAATTAAAGGTTATGACGTGCCGTTTCGTTTTCGCCGCAAAAAGCAGTACAAAAACCTCGAAGGTGCTCGGGTTAATCTGACGTACTACGCCATTACTGAAGAAATAGCCGGATTCCCATTCGAAGCCATGAAAGTGGTCCGAATTAAAGTCTCTTAAGTACTCCTCGTTCCCCCTTGTAATTGAAGAGCGTACCGTGGCCGCAGAACAATTAAATGGTTTTTTATTGCACCGGCGTGCTTATCGGGAAACCAGTTTTTTAGTCAGCTTGTTTACGGTGGAAAATGGCAAAGTTTCTGCGATCGTAAAAGGGGTTCGTGGTAGTAAAAGCGACAAAAAAAGTTTATTACAGCCCTTTCAGCCATTGCTAATTGGTGTTTCCGGGCGGTACGAACTAAAAAATCTCCAGCAAGTTGAATCTACCGGCGCGATGCTGCGATTAACCGGTCAGGCTTTATATTGTGCACTGTATTTAAATGAAGTGTTAAATCGTGTATTGGCAGATGATATTCCCCATCCTGAAATATTCATTCTATATCAACAAAGTTTACATGCTTTGGTTACCGAGACACAATTTGAACCCATTTTACGTAGTTTTGAACTCGGCCTGCTTGACGCATTAGGTTACGCCATAGACTTAGCACATGATGCTAATACAGGAGAGGCACTTTTATCCCACGGTTATTATCGCATCATACCTGAGCTGGGTTGTGTGTATGTTGGTGATATTCGTCAATCTGGTAGCTATTCAGGGCAAAATTTATTAGCTGTAGCCAGTGAACAGTGGAACAAACATAGCTTATTAGTCGCTAAGATGATCACCAGAGTGGCGCTGTCTGAATTACTGGGTAACAAACCACTAATGAGCAGGGAATTATTTAAACAAACCCATTTCGTCTCTAAAGGGAGAGGACATTGAAAGATATTCTGTTAGGGGTCAATATTGACCATATTGCTACATTACGCAACGCTCGTGGAACGAGCTATCCTGATCCTGTTCACGCCGCTGATATTGCCGAGCGTGCTGGTGCTGATGGCATCACAGTGCATTTACGTGAAGATAGACGGCACATAAATGACCGGGATGTGGCTTTGTTACGCCAGACAATTAACACGCGTCTTAATCTAGAAATGGCTGTTACCGACGAAATGGTAGAGATTGCATTGCAAACCCAGCCTGAGTTTTGCTGTTTGGTGCCAGAAAAACGTGAAGAGCTCACCACTGAAGGGGGCTTGGATGTGGTCGGTAATCAACAAAAAATCGCGGATGCTTGCCAGCGCCTAGCAGCGAAGGGGATCCAAGTGTCACTGTTTATCGATGCTGATTTAATTCAGATCGATGCAGCAGTCGCTTGCAAAGCGCCTTATATTGAAATCCATACTGGACAATATGCTGATGCTAAAACTGAAGCAGAACAAGACGCTGAACTCGCTAAGCTAAAAATAGGTATTGAATATGCTGACTCAAAGGGCTTGAAAGTCAACGCAGGGCACGGGTTGCACTATCATAATGTAAAACCGATCGCGGCTATTCCACAGATTATCGAGCTAAATATTGGCCATGCGATTATTGCGCGAGCCGCATTCGAAGGTTTAGAAAAGGCAGTGGTTGATATGCGTCGGCTAATGTTAGAAGCGCGCGTTACTCAGTAAACTGGAGAGTCGTTATGGCAGTGATGGGTTTAGGCACAGATATAGTTGAAATTGCGCGTATAGAAAAACTTTTAGTACGTTCCAGCCGATTAGCACAGCGAGTTTTGACTGCCAGTGAGTTGGCGATATTTGATGAGCACGCATTCCCGGCTCGCTATTTGGCAAAGCGTTTCGCGGCCAAGGAAGCCGCGGTGAAGGCACTGGGAATCGGTATTGGTAATGGTATTAGTTTTCAAGATGTTGAAGTGCATAACTTACCGTCTGGACAGCCATTCTTACGTTTCTACGCTAAATTTGAGCTGTTGTGTGAACAACGTAATATTACCTCTAGCTATATCTCGATTTCCGACGAACAAAGTTACGCTGTAGCGACGGTCATTTTAGAGTCCCCTTAAATAATGGCGTAAAGCTTTGGTGCATCTCACTTATAAGGTGCACCGTATTTGCAGTATTTACATTAATAGTTAGATATTTTTGCTAGTATAAGCGCTTATCATTGGTAAATTTCAATTGCGTATCTTAACTACTCTAGCGAATGTCACTAGCTGGCCATAAATAACCAAAGACTTGGTCTTTTGGATCAAGTTGGCGCGTATACTGTATATGTTTACCATTTTTCAGCCTGGGCACATGCGTGGGTGTTAACGCTATTTAGTACAAGGATACGTTATGGTTGCTATCCGCAAAGTTCATGAATCAAAACGGCCTCCGTTCGATGAGTGGTTAGATTCGTTGTCGCTTTCTGACGAATGTAAACAAAAGCTAAGAGTGGTGTCTGACACGCCTGAAATTCTCTTGGTTGGTCAGGAAATGGTGGAGATTCTGCATGAACTACACATGGATGATGAAACCCTTCAAGCCTCAATGGTCTATCCCTATTGCCAGACGCATGAATTAACCGAAGAACAGATTGAAGAGCAGTTTGGCGTCGGCATTCAAAAGCTTATCACTGGCGTAAGACGTATGGATGCAATTAAGTCCTTACACACCCGAGCAAACAGTGCCCGTAAGAATGACGAAGAACAGATAGATAACGTTCGTCGTATGTTACTGGCCATGGTTGAAGATGTGCGTGCAGTGGTTATAAAGTTAGCCGAGCGTATTTGTGCGTTGCAGCAGGTCAAGTATCAAGATGAAGAAACTCGGGTCTTGGTGGCGCGTGAATGTGCCAACATATATGCCCCCTTGGCAAATCGTTTGGGGATTGGGCAACTAAAATGGGAATTAGAAGATCTTTCGTTTCGGTATTTACGCCCAGAAACCTACATGCAAATCGCTAGTTTGCTAGATGAAAAGCGCACCGTTCGCCAACAATATATCGAAGATTTCGTACAAGAATTACAAGAAGTTCTAGATTCGCAAAATATCAAGGCTAAGGTTTATGGGCGGCCTAAGCACATTTATAGTATCTGGAAAAAAATGCAGAAGAAGCATTTGAGCTTCGAACAATTATTTGACATTCGCGCTGTGCGAATTATCGCAGATCGTTTGCAAGACTGTTACGGTGCTCTTGGCGTGGTGCATTCTCATTGGCAACATATTCCCCGGGAATTCGACGATTATATTGCGACCCCCAAGCCTAATGGTTATCAGTCAATCCATACTGTGGCGCTAGGTAAAGAAAACAAAACGATAGAAATTCAAATTCGAACTGCTCAAATGCATCAAGACGCGGAGCTTGGTGTCGCGGCACATTGGCGCTACAAAGAAGGGACGAGCAGCAGTCGTTCAGGATATGAAGAACGTATCAATTGGCTACGCAAAATCTTGCTATGGCAAGAAGAAGTTGCTGAATCGGGCGATTTGGTTGAAGAACTTCGCAGTCAAGTATTCGATGATAGGGTTTATGTCTTCACGCCCAAAGGGGACGTGGTCGATCTACCGCTGGGCTCGACGCCACTAGATTTTGCCTACTACATTCATAGCAATGTAGGACATCGCTGTATTGGCGCAAAAGTCGGCGGGCGCATAGTGCCTTTTACTTATGAACTGAGAACGGGTGATCAAGTCGACGTCCTAACGGGCAAAGAGCTTAATCCGAGCCGCGACTGGATGCATCCTGGATTAGGATATGTTCATTCATCGCGAGCACGAGCTAAAATTCACACCTATTTTAAAAAGCAAGACCGCGATAAAAACTTAGCTGCGGGTAAAGAGATTTTTGAACGCGAATTGCAAAAAGCAGGTATCGAAAATAAAGATATTTCTGCCGCGTGTTCTCGTTACAACATGAATACAGCCGATGATTTATACGCTGCCATCGGTGGTGGTGATATTCGACTTATGCAAGTCGTGAACTATCTGTTGCAGTTGCGCGAGCCACCACCAGAAATTGACCCAAGGATAAAACCTAAAAAACCACAATCAGATAAATTTAAAAAAGATACTGTTGTGGTCGAAGGGGTGGGTAATCTTATGACCCAAATCGCAGGTTGTTGCCAGCCGTTGCCCGGTGAGCCTATTCAGGGGTACATCACACAAGGTCGTGGGGTCAGCGTGCATCGAGAAGATTGCGAGCAGTTAAGTAATTTATTGGATCAGCACCCTGAGCGAGAAATAGACGTAGATTGGGCCAGTAATATAAGTGCGTCATTTCAAACTTATGTGCAAGTTTTTTGCAGTGATAGAGATGGCTTACTGCGTGATATCACCACCGTCTTAGCTAACGAAAAAATTGGCTTACTTGGGGTAAACAGTGCGAGTGACACTAAATCCGGTTTAGCGCGTATCTCATTGCGTTTAGAGGTTAAGGATTTAATCGGTTTGTCCCGAGTTATGACACGTATTGAAGGTATCAAAGGTGTTGAAATGGTTCAGCGAACTGATAATTAACAATGACAGACTCAAATTTGAAAAATCGACTGGCACAACACAAGGCTAGCAACAATACACAAGAAACAGCGTTAGACGAGTTACTTAACATTATGCGCCAGTTAAGAGATCCGGTTTCGGGTTGCGAATGGGACAAACAGCAGACATTCGCTAGTATTGCGCCTTATACCATTGAGGAAGCATACGAAGTCGCTGATGCCATTAATAAAGGGGATATGGAACATATCCGTGATGAGTTGGGTGATCTGCTGTTTCAAGTGGTGTTCTATGCACAAATTGCACAAGAGCTAGGCGAGTTTACGTTTAATGATGTTGCTAAGGCTATTTCAGATAAAATGCGTCGTCGACACCCCCACATATTTGCTGGACTCGATGGCAAAAGAATTCCTGTTCAAAAAGGGCAATGGGAACAGATAAAAAACCAAGAGCGTATAGATGCAGGGAAAGCGCAAGATAACAGTGTATTAGCAAATGTACCGACTGGGATGTCACCTCTGCTCAGAGCACAAAAACTGCAGCAAAAATGTGCCAAGGTCGGGTTTGATTGGCCGGAACTCGGTCCTGTGCTAGATAAATTGCAAGAAGAAATTGTTGAAGTACTTGAGGAAGTTAACGCACCTGTTCCAAATCAAAGTGCAATTGAAGATGAAATTGGCGATGTGTTGTTTTCGGTGGTCAACTTGGCTCGGCATGTCAATGTTGATGCACAAACGGCATTGCGCAAAGCGTCTAATAAGTTTGAGCAGCGCTTTAGACATGTAGAATTAATTGCTAATCAACGAGGGCAAGCAGTAAACGAGACGTCTTTAACCGAACTCGAAGAATTTTGGCAACAAGCGAAAGAACTTTCTAAGTAATCTGTTGCCTTAACAACG
Organism: Paraglaciecola sp. 20A4; assembly: GCF_011378905.1. GTDB lineage: Bacteria > Pseudomonadota > Gammaproteobacteria > Enterobacterales > Alteromonadaceae > Paraglaciecola. The sequence continues at coordinate 372,038 of NZ_WTPY01000001.1, forward strand.
GGTAGCAATAAGTTTGTCGTTGCTTGTTACAAAGTTTGATTTCACTTTCTTAGGATCAGGTGTAGATTGAAAAGTGTTGTTAATTAAATTTACATTTTAAAGAGGTACAGCGTTTAATTACTCGCGTTACGTTATGAATAAATTACTGGTTTTAATATTTCCATTATTGTTTTCGTTACTCAGTTTTGAGGGGCGAACTGCGACTAATGGCAAAGTAAATATTGAACGAAATGCAGTTTTATCCGACGTATTAGATTCTCAGTCATTGCAGGTATCTGAAGAAGCCGATAACCGTGATGAAGACTTTTATGTTGGCTTTACATTCCCAACATTATTGATACCCAATAGTAAAAATGATTACTTTACTGGTGTTCAACCTTCTTTCCGCCAGATTTATGATTTTGGGACCATCCGCGCCCCACCTTCTGTTAATTAATTTATCAATCAAGCAATTGGATCACACAGAGCGTTTACGCAATGGTGAAAAAAAATTAATTAAATACAAAACTTTCACTTTGATTGATCAAAGGGAAGGTTTAGGAAGAAGAATCATGAGAAATATCGCCCTTTACGAACTAACCCAATTAGATGAATTAGCTTGGCCTGAAACCTTTCAAGGAATTACGTTAGATTCACCAGCTATGTCTGTATTCACCGATTTCAAAAAAACAAAACCTATTGTTATCCAAGCTGATACACCTATAAATGAAGTTGAACAGCGGATGATAGAGGAAAAGGTACGCTTAAAAATCGTACTCGACAGCAGTCAGAAATTTATTGGTGTAATCAGTTTAGATGACCTAAACGACCAAGAAAAAATAAAGCGAATTGCCTCTGGCATCGAAAGAACAGATTTGTGTGTTCGTCATTTTATGCGCACAAAAGAGGAACTGAAAGTTATCCTATTTAGAGAGCTTAAGCGTTCCAAAATTGGCGATGTAGTAGAAATGCTAAAAGCCAATGGGTTACAACATTGTTTAGTCGTAGACAGCGAGGTTCATCAAATTCGCGGTATCGTATCCGCAAGTGACTTAGCCAAAGGCTTAGGTATTGCCATGAATTTAAGTGTTAGCCCAACCTTCTTCGATATTTTTAATGAAGTCTATAGCGAAGCGCCTCTATTTAAGGCTTACGGTTAAGGCAACTTAATATCGACAGTCGCCAATGGCGAGGGAAATTTGTTTCAAGCAAATTTCCCTCGTAGTAAACAAAAAATTCAGTCTTAACATTCCCTCCATACCGAAATTAGACCCCAGATCGCACAATTTCTACTCGCGTTTAGTAAAAACATCTGTATAATTCGCGCCCTGCCCAGTTACACCTACTTTGGGAAAGTAGAAGAATCATACGACTCGAAGGGGTCAGTGTATTGGTTTTAAGCGGTTTTTGGGGTTTTAAGCTTAGGTTTGGAACAACAGAAACAACGTAACATTTATAGACATAAATTTTTTGGGTAATATTAGATGAAAACTTTTGTTGCAAAGCCAGAAACGGTAAAACGTGAATGGTATGTGGTAGACGCCGCAGACAAAACACTTGGTCGTTTAGCGACTGAAATTGCTAGCCGTTTACGCGGAAAGCATAAGCCTGAGTACACACCTCACGTGGACACAGGGGATTACATTGTTGTGATCAACGCAGAGAAAGTAACAGTTACCGGCAACAAAGCTAAAGGTAAAATGTACTACTCTCACTCAGGTTACCCAGGCGGTCTTAAAGAGACTAACTTTGAGAAGTTACAAGCCCACAAACCAGAGATGATCATTGAAAAAGCGGTTAAAGGTATGTTGCCAAAAGGTCCTCTTGGGCGCGATATGTTCCGCAAAATGAAGGTCTTCGCTGGTCCTGAGCACAAGCACGCTGCTCAACAGCCTCAAGTCTTAGACATTTAAGGAACATAGAAAATGGCAGATACTCAATACTACGGCACTGGTCGCCGCAAAAGCTCTACCGCTCGTGTTTTTCTTCGCGCTGGTAGCGGTAACATCGTTGTTAACAAACGTCCTCTAGATGAATTCTTTGGCCGTGAAACAGCACGAATGATTGTTCGTCAACCACTTGAATTGGTTGAAATGACTGAAAAATTCGATCTATACGTCACAGTTGCTGGCGGCGGAATTAGCGGCCAAGCTGGCGCGATTCGTCACGGTATTACACGTGCATTGATGGAATTTGATGAGACTCTTCGTCCTTCTCTACGTAAAGCTGGTTTCGTAACCCGTGATGCACGTAAAGTTGAGCGTAAGAAAGTGGGTCTACATAAAGCGCGTAAGCGTCCACAATTCTCAAAACGTTAATCGTTTTTACGAATTTAAAACCCGGCTATTTGCCGGGTTTTTTTTGGCTGTTAATTAGTCAAAAGGCCGTCTTGTATCAATTTCCTGTTTAAGTCTCGGTATTTCTTCGTTTTATTGACGAATTCCTTGTATTTATTGTGGGTTTTCTTTTATCATTTTCGGTTAATGACAAAACTATAACTTCTTTTGGTGCGTATGTTAGATATGCGCTGTTAAAAGAAGCTTGAGCAAATTCAACCCTCGGAGATTATTGGATGAGCAATGTATCATTAGATGCGAATGATTCGTCTGTTGCCGAAAGCCAACCGCAAGATAATAATCGGCGTCGATTTTTGACTGTCGCAACGTCTGTAGTGGGTGGTGTCGGTGTAGTAGGTGTCGCTATTCCTTTCATAGGTTCATGGAACCCAAGTGTGAAAGCGAGAGCCGCAGGTGCTGACGTAGAAGCAGATATTAGTAAGATTGAACCTGGACAACTTATTCGTGTTGTTTGGCGCAGTAAGCCAGTTTGGATCACCAGACGTACACCAGAGTTACTTGAATCATTGACAAAAATTGATGATTTGTTGAAGGATCCTAACTCTGAAGAAGACCAACAACCTGAGTTTGCACGTAATGAATATCGCTCGCTTAAAGCAGAATACTCCGTCTTGGTTGGTATTTGCACGCATCTAGGCTGCTCTCCTCAACATCTTAAAGATGGCGCATTCGAAGAATATGTTGAAGGCGTGCCTGAAGGTTTTCATTGTCCTTGCCATGGTTCTAAGTTTGATATGGCTGGTCGTGTATTCAATAACGTACCTGCACCCCTTAACTTAGTTGTGCCTCCGTATATGTATTTAGATGACAACACCATATTAATTGGTTCCGAAGAAGGAGCGGCATAATATGTTCAAAAATTTAATGGACTGGATTGAATACCGTTTACCTATTATGCGTGTTGCTAACATGCATGCGGTTCAATACCCCGCCCCGCGAAACATGAACTTCTGGTATGTGTTTGGTTTTTTAGCCACCATCGTTTTAGTCAACCAAATTGTCACAGGTATCTGGTTGACTATGAGCTTCGAACCATCAGCAGAACGAGCGTTTGCATCGGTTGAGTTCATTATGCGTGATGTAGAATATGGCTGGATATTACGTTACATGCACAGTACTGGCGCATCAGCGTTCTTTATTGTTGTCTACTTGCATATGTTCCGCGGAATGATTTACGGCTCGTATCAGAAACCACGTGAATTATTGTGGTTATTCGGTATGTTCATCTACCTTGCTTTGATGGCCGAAGCCTTTATGGGTTACGTTCTACCTTGGGGACAAATGTCCTACTGGGGAGCGCAGGTTATTGTTTCTTTGTTTAGCGCAATTCCCGTTATCGGACCTGATTTAGTAGTATGGATCCAGGGCGATTACGTTATATCAGGTGCGACATTAAACAGATTCTTCGCATTACATGTTATCGCGTTACCGCTTGTTATCGTTATTCTTGTGTTTCTACATATCGTTGCACTTCACGAAGTGGGTTCTAATAACCCCGACGGCACTGACGTTAAGCGTAAGAAAGGTTCACTTAGCGAAGACGAAAAAACCAAGTTTAAAATACACGAGTATTATACGGACAAGTACGACATCATCGATGACATCGTGCCGTTCTTCCCGCACATAGTACTGAAAGATTTGGTTGCCTTTAGTCTCTTCTTGATTGCATTTTGTTATGTCATGTTCTTTAACCCAGGAATGGGTGGGTACTTCCTAGAGCATCCTAACTTTGAAATTGCCAATGGTCTTAAAACGCCTGAACATATCTTCCCTGTATGGTACTTCACGCCTTTCTATGCAATTTTGAAAGCCGTACCACATAAACTGGGTGGTGTTATTTGTATGTTTGCCGCAATTGTCGCGTTAGCACTTCTGCCTTGGATTGACAGAGGACGTGTAAAATCATGGCGTTATCGTTGTGGTTTGCACACTTGGAATCTAATTATTTTTGCTGGTGTATTTATCTTCCTAGGTTATTTAGGCGGTACCCCGCAGGAAGCTTGGAAGATCATTGCTTCGCAGATTTTGACCATAATGTATTTTGGTTTCTTCTTCTTATTGTGGATTTACAGCAAGAACGAAAAAACTAAGCCAGTCCCAGCGAGGATTACAGGATGAAGAAGTTAATACTCGTTTTAGCCTTTTTACTACCCAACGCCGTATTTGCTGCAGGTGGCGGTGTTCATCTAGACACTGCCAATTACGATCTAACGGATAAAGTCTCGTTACAAAACGGCGCTAAGTTATTTCAAAATTATTGCTTAGGTTGTCACCAAATGCAGTACCAGCGTTATCAACGTGCGTTCGAAGATCTAGGTATTCCTACGGAGATAGGTCAGGAGAACTTGCAGTTTACTGGCGAAAAAGTGGGAGATTATATTAAAAATGGTATGCCTGCTGATTCCGCTGCAAAGTGGTTTGGTGCGCCTCCACCAGATTTAACGTTAGTTGCCCGCGTTCGTGGAGCTGATTGGCTATATACCTATTTACGCACATTCTATGTAGACGAAAGTCGCCCATTTGGTGTGAATAATTTGGTCTTCCCTGAAGTGGGTATGCCTCATGTGTTGCAAGAGTTACAAGGTGTCCCTAGTAAAGCAACTGAAGAGCATATGGTTGACGGTGAAATGGTTGAGCGTTATGTCGGAATTAAGTCTGACGGTTCAGGCGTACTTAGCCCTGAAGAATATGATTCAGCGGTATTAGACCTAGTGAACTATTTAGTTTATACCGGCGAGCCTTCACGTTTAGAGTCTGAAAGCATTGGCCGCTGGGTAATCATCTTCTTATTGGTATTCTTTGTGCTTATTTATTTACTCAAGAAAGAATATTGGAGAGATGTGCATTAATTCAACAAAAGTTAATGTATAATCCGCAAAATTTTAAGGGGCCCTGCGCCCCTTTCTCATCATTGGTAGATTAATTTACCGTTTTGCTGTTGATAGCGCCTATTTTGCGCAGTAAAGACAGTAATAATTGAATTTTTGCTCGCTTACAGCGAATAAAAATTTGAATTTAGGAGGAAGCTTAATGGCTGTAGCCACAAATAAACGTTCTATTATGACGTTGTTCTCAGACACTATCGATATTTATAGTCATCAGGTGCGTATCGTACTGGCTGAAAAAGGTGTTGGAGTAGAAATCAGCTATATCGAGAAAAACAATCTGTCGGAAGACCTTATCGACTTGAATCCTTATGGCACAGTGCCAACCTTGGTTGACAGAGAATTAGTACTTTATAATTCTCACATCATCATGGAATATTTGGACGAACGTTTTCCTCATCCTCCCTTGATGCCAGTTTATCCTGTGTCTCGTGGTCAAAGCCGCCTGACTATGCATCGTATTCAAAATGATTGGTACAAGTTAGCTGAGCAAGTCTTAGAAGGCAAAGGCGATGTAGCGACTGCACGTAATGAATTACGTGAAGCACTGCTTAGCTTAGCTCCGTTATTCGCTGAAACGCCTTTCTTTATGAGTGAAGAATTTAGCTTGGTTGACTGTTACTTAGCTCCACTGTTATGGCGTTTACCGTCACTTGGTATTGAGCTAACAGGTAATGGTGCAAAAGATGTACGTGGTTATATGAATCGCATCTTCGAAAGAAGTTCGTTCAAGGCATCATTGACTGACCAAGAACGTGAAATTCATAACCCTCTATAGTGGGAAATGACAATATGACATCAAATCAACCTTATTTACTTCGTGCATTCTACGAATGGATTGTAGATAACAATCTAACACCTTATTTAGTGGTTGATGCTCATGCTCCAGGCACTTTAGTGCCTCAAGAGCATGTACGTGACGGACAGATAGTACTTAATGTTTCCCCTTCGTCATGTGGCAAATTATTGCTTGGCAATGATGAAATTACCTTTGATGCACGTTTTGGTGGTGTACCTCGTAACATTGTTGTGCCGTGTAAAGCGGTATTAGCTATCTACGCTAAGGAAAATGGCGCGGGAACAGTGTTCACTCCTGAAGATGATTTCGAAGGTGATGGCAGCGATTTAACACCGAGTCCGGTGCAGTCATCTGATAAATCTGACAGCGTTTCTGCTCCAAGTAAAAAAGGTAAGCCTAACTTGACTATCGTTAAGTAAGCAGCCACTTGAATTAAAAATAGGTGCTTAACGGCACCTTTTTTATATCTGAAATTTATCTTTTCTCCTGATAAACCGCGCTTAATTCATTAACCGCATAATCGTAAGATGGGAATCAATATATAATTTGCGGCACTCGTACATTACCAGAAATCATTGACTGCATTGGGTCGGTGAGAAAACTATTTTAAAGCTGTATAGAAAAAACAAGATATAGCGGGTAAAGATCAGCTAGGCGCTTCCTCATAGACCGCAGGTCATAATAAATTGATTCACTATTGCATCTCTGTGCCATATCGAATTGACGTACGTACGTGAACTACAGCGCGTTAAGGGGATATTACTAATACCTATCTTGATAAGGCTTGTTTGGTAGTGACGGCCTTTGTAGCTTTATTAGACAACAGATCAATAATAGAGTGGTATGGATAGCGATGAATGACAGTATTCATTGACTGTTGGATGATCGCGCTGCCTGACAAATTAGGCGACGCGATACTTGATATGGGCTTTATAAATACTCAAAGGCCTTAATCACTTGCTTAACACCGTCAATATTACGTGCCACCGTTGCTGCGATTTCGGCCTCTTTCGTACTGACAAGACCCATCAAAAAAACTTCCGAATTTTCAACTGCAACATGAATGTGAAAGCCATCAATACGTTTATCTGAAATCAAATTTGCTTTAATTTTCGAGGTAAGCCAAACATCATGTGTTGTTGTACTGGCTGAAACCGGGGGCCCTAAACGTACTTGGTTATGTAATTTCTCAATATTTCTAACCGATGTTGCCGCTTCTTGCGCTTGGCGGATAAGTGCTTCAGTCGGCGCTTGCCCAACTAAAAGTACTGAGCCATTAAAAACATGCACATGAATGTTGGCTTGTTTATCGATGCCGGCATTTTCTGATAAAGCGATAGAAATACGGCTAGAAACGGTTTTATCATCAAGTTGAGTGCCTAACGATCTGCGATCGTGTGCCGCCGACGCAGCGCCTACACCCGCACCAACCACCAAAGCAGCGCAGCCTTGTAATAAACTCAAGGTTAGTAACGCTCCTACGAGTAATTTGGGTTTGAAATTTAACACTGAATTACTCCTGTGAAGTTTCGGGGAATAAACAATCATCTATTCCCTCACAAAGATTATGAACAACGAGCAGATGCACTTCATGTATACGCACCGCACGGCTTGATGGTACTCTAATTTCTACATCGTTCGGGCCGAGTAAGCCGGCCATTTCACCACCATCTTGACCAGTGAGAGCGACAATAGTCATATCTCTATTTAAGGCAGCTTCCATGGCTGCAATGACGCTACGGGAAGCCCCATTAGGTGATATGGCAAGCAATATATCCCCAGCTTGACCGAGTGCTCGAACTTGCTTGGAAAAAACTTCCTCATAGGTAAAGTCGTTGGCAATCGAGGTGATAGTCGATGTGTCTGTTGTTAACGCTATTGCGGGTAAGCTCGGCCTTTCCCGTTCATAACGATTAAGCATTTGTGAAGAAAAACTTTGGGCATGTGCCGCTGAGCCTCCATTACCACAAGACAATATTTTATTGCCATTTATAAGCGCATTAACCATCATTTGTGTAGCATGGGCGATGGGCACCGGTAATTCTTCAAGAGAAGCAATCATCGTTTGAATGCTCTCGGTAAAATTGGCTTTAATGCTATCTAACATTCATGCTCCGATACGCGGTAATCGTTGTTTTTATACATACTTTAACCAACTAATTCTGTCACTGTTGTTACTTAATACATCTATGCCGACTATATCAATTCTATGGGCAATTAACGAAGGATTAAGCTGATTGTCTAACATATAGTGTTGAATTGCGGATTCAAATTTGCGCCGCTTGTGAGAATGGAAGAATTCCACTGCGCTACCAAACTGCTGTCCGCTACGATATTTAACTTCTACAAAGACCAATTCTTGACCATCTCGCATTATGATATCAATTTCACCACTACGACATCGATAATTCTGTGTAATTAACGCTAGCCCCTGCTGTTTGAGGTACGCTAAAGCACGGGCTTCACCCTGCGCGCCCTTGGTTAAAGAGCGCAATGGGTTATTCCATGGCAAAGGGGGTTACTCGGTCTTGCTGCACTTTAGCCCATTGTAAAACGCGATGGACTTCACCGTCACTGCTGATACTTAGCTCACCGCTCAAACCTGGCACCGACGTTATGGGTAACAGGTTCAAGTGTCTTAGTTTAGGTATTAGGTTATATGCGTCATAACCGAGCGCAAACAGACGTAACAAACTATCCTGACTTTGAGGCCATAACGTTCCGACTTCATTTGCCAGCTCAGCCCAAGGGTTATTTGGCATCATCCAAGGCATGTCAATAAACGTTAAATTACGTAAATCGCGAATACTATTTTTGTTCAAATCTAGGGTGTAACTTCTCGAAGAAGCGAAAACAGATATTTCACGGGCAGCAAAAGGACTTAAACTTGATTCTATAATAGGGCTAAGCAATTCAGTTTGTTCTGGATTGGCAAAAAGTATAATGGCATCTACGTCACGACGGTTACGCTCCACAGCATAGACTTCACTGGTCGTTAGCAACTCTATTTGCTTAACACGCTGGCGACTTTGTGCCACATCTAATAGCTCAGAAACTAATTTACGCATGCTTTTGCTATCGGTGAAGGTGCCTGTGGCGGGGGCAACATAATCTTTTTGCCGTTGATGAACCTGCCATTGTTCAAGAAAGGCTTCGGCCATGCGTTGGGTTGTGCTGGTATCGGCTGACAAAACAACTGGATGACGAAGTCCAGAGTCATAAATATGTTTGGCTAATTGTATTGCTTCATCTTCAGGCGCTAACGAGAAGTAAAATATTTCGGGATGAGGGTTTGGTGTGTCATCTTCGGACATTAAAACACCTGGGTTTATTTCAGGTGCAACTGACGCTTCTGTTATCAACGGATTCCCAGAGGATAACGTCGCCGGCGACTTTACATCACCCGTACCGATTGTATCGATTCTGTTTAATGCCAGTATAGTTTTATTAGCGGGCAATAAAGTAATGAGTTCGGCTATCTTTTCTTTTAATAATGGCCCAACAATTACGTCATAATCTGCGACTAAGTCATTTAACTCTTGAGGCGTTTTTAATGCAGAATCAAAAAATCGTAGTTCAGTTTCTAGCATAGATGTGCTGTTATTTTTGAACGATAAGCTATTAAGCTGAGTCAAGTATGCGGCGACTATTCCATCTTTAATGGCATTACCCTGGCTAGCGAGTCGTCCAGTTAGCGGAAGTAGCACCGCCACTCGTTTGGCAATAATTGGGGCTTTACTCATGGCAGTAATAAGTGCCTCTGGTAATGCTTGCGATAAAGGATGATAAACATGCTTGCCTTGCCATTGGCTTACACTGCGCTGCAACATATCAGGCGCTAAACCTTGCTGTTGTACTATATCTTTAAGATCTAGCCAAGATCGCAGTCTAGGTTCATCGATAATGGCTTGCTGGGCTTGCTTTGCGGTTAGATGTCCTAACGCGCGCCATAACCGAAGGCTATTTTCATTGTTCAAATTACCCGCTGCGAGTAAGTTTTTACTCGCTTCTAACCACGCTTGTTGGTGCTCATCTATATGAGCTTGAACCGCACGAATACGTCCTTGTTCAGCAAAATTATCCGGCAATTTTTCAAGTAACTTTTGGGCGTGCGATAATGCTGGGCTTGGTAACCGCACATAACATTCTGCGAGTAACAATTGCGCTTGGGCCTGATTATCTGGATGAATTAATTCTGGCGTTAGAATATTAAGCAGTTTAATACTGGCATTACAGTTTTGTTCAGTTTGCAGTTTACTTGCCGCTAACAACAACAAATCGTTACGCTCAGTAGTATCACCATCTCGTGCAAACTCACGTTGAGCTTGGTTTAGGTAATATTGACTGCTAAGCTCTCGGTCTGGCTGCACTACCTTGATATCTGGGCGTTTTACCGTGTTTTTTTTGTTCGGCGCATCTGCACATGAAGCCATAAAAACGACTAGGCTAACAACCACTACCGACCTGATTAATTTCATTTAAGGTGCACTCACTTAACATCTTGATAATTCGCCCGTTAGTTTATACCAACGCTGACAAATATCTACCTGCTGGCGGGATGCGGTAATGGGAAGTTACAAGGTAAAATAGCGATATAATTGTTAAAAGGCGTTTCATAGTGGCAAATTCTGGAAAATTGTTCATCGTTCCTACTCCAATTGGAAACTTGGAAGATATTACTCTGCGGGGAATTAGAATATTAAATGAGGTGGATTTAATTGCTGCTGAAGACACCCGTCACAGCCAAAAACTGCTGCAGCACTTTGATATTAAGACCCGCCTTATCTCATTACACGATCACAATGAAACTCAGCGAGCCGTGCAATTAATTGAAAAATTACATCAGGGCATGAATATCGCTTTGATTTCAGATGCGGGTACACCCTTAATTAGTGATCCTGGGTATGGGTTGGTGAATCAATGCCGCGCGAATGCGGTAGAGGTGATACCTTTACCTGGAGCATGCGCTGCGATTACGGCCCTAAGCGGAGCTGGGCTTGCAACTGACCGTTTTCGCTTTGAAGGTTTTTTACCGGCGAAACAGCTAGCCAAAACCCAGACGTTAGAGACCTTAGAACGAGAAACCGCGACCAGTGTCTTTTATGAATCTCCGCGCAGAATCGCCGACACAGTTCAAGCAGTCGTTAATGTGCTAGGCGGCGAGCGAAAAGTTGTAGTGGCTAAAGAACTAAGCAAAACCTTTGAGACTTTTTACTCAGGTACAGCAGATGAAGCGCTAGAGTGGTTACTGGCCGATTCGAATCATCAACGAGGGGAGTTTGTATTAATGATTGCGGGTCACAAAACCGATGCCAATGAGATCCCCGAAGAAGCATTGAAGTTACTTAAATTATTGATGAATGAGCTGCCACCAAAAAAAGCAGCTGGTATCGTTGCTCAGCAATATGGATTGAAGAAAAATACCTTATATCAGATGGGGCTAGCATTTAGCGAAGCTAAAGCCGATTAATTTTAAGCTATGGGGGGTGTAAACCTCTTTCGAAAAGGGAGTTGAATTGTAGTGCGCAGCAGTGTGATTTCACCTATTATCCTCGACGTTGAAGCCAGCGGCTTCGGTGCTGGCAGTTATCCCATTGAAGTGGGCGTGGCACTAAACCGCGATCACCGTTTTTGCCGCCTAATACGCCCACAAGATGATTGGTTGCATTGGAGCGACGAAGCTCAAGCACTGCACGGTATCAGCCGCGCTATGTTGATGAAAAAAGGTGTGCCAGTGCAACAGGTCTGCTTGGAACTCAATCAATTGCTAGAGCGTCAAACTGCATATTCAGACGGATGGGTGGTGGATAGCCCGTGGTTATCTCGCCTGTATGAGAGTGCGGGTATAGCAATGACATTCGAACTCAGCCAGCTAGAGCTGATTTTAAGCGAAAAACAAATGGACAGTTGGAGTGTGACTAAGGCGCGTATTTTGTCTGAAACACAAATTCTGCGGCATCGAGCAAGTAACGATGCAGCTGTTATTCTACAGACTTATATAGAAACACGTAGCTCGACTATTCAATGATGTTACGAATAATGTCACTTGACCTCTTAGCGAATACGGTTAAATAACCTTCTTCCAGTTAACCCGTTTAGATACCAGACACTAGGATTAATCCCCACATGCAAACCCATGAAGCAGGCTGTTTAGAAGAGCAGGTGATTGCGTATATCTGTGAGCAACTAACAGTATACGGTTATTGTATTGTCGCTGATTTCTTACCTGCAGCGGTTGCTAATGCGCTGTATTTTGAGGCGAGCAGCGATCATCGTCTTCACTTTAAGCAAGCATCTATAGGCAGAGAGCAATTACAGCAAATAAATACTGATGTTCGTAGCGATAGCATCGCTTGGATAAACAATCAAAGCGAAACTCAAAGTCTATATCTGAAACTCATGGAAAATTTACGAATAGAAATAAATCGACGACTGTTTCTAGGGTTATTTGATTACGAGAGCCACTTTGCTCATTATGGTATCGGTGATTTTTACAAACGTCACGTTGATGCTTTTAAGGGGGGCAGTAATCGTTTACTTAGCAGCGTTGTTTATTTAAACGCCGATTGGGTCAAAGCTGACCAAGGTGAATTACTTATGTTTCATGATGAGCAATTATCACCCTTCCTAATAGTTGAGCCTATTTTTAACCAATGCGTGATTTTTCTTAGTGAGCAATTTCCTCACGAAGTCCGCGTAGCTAAAAGGGATCGCTATAGTATTGCTGGCTGGTTTCGTACTAATAACAGTATTGGCGGACAAATCGATCCACCCCGTTAATAACCTTGTTTTTACAAAGTCTCTTGCTTTAAATATTACAAATAATATAAATTATTCAATATTGAAGATACCTGGTATCAATTTGAACAAGAGAGATTCTATGAAAGTGAAAACTAAAAGCTGGTGTTTATTGGCGCTGCTAACCGTTACCGGTAGCGCAATTTCGGCGCCCTCGGCTGAGCATCTATATACTCAGCAACCTTCTATTACGCCCGAACTGGCAAACCCTGGCCAATACGCTGTTGGGGTTCAAACCTTAAATGTGGTACATAAAAAGCAGCTTAATACGCAGACCTTTACCTCACAGGCCGATCGTCCTTTAACGCTTGAGGTGTGGTATCCCGCTAACGATAAGGCGGCAGCTGAAAAGCTTGCCACCTATGAGAATGTCACGCGGTTGCACAAACCATTTAGCCTTATAGGCACCAGTCATAGAGACGTTGCGCCAAAAGCGTCGGGGCAATTTCCATTGGTAGTATTATCACATGGCTATACTGGCTATCGGACGATTATGTATTATCTTGGTGAGCATCTAGCAAGCCATGGTTATGTTGTCGTGGGTATTGATCATACCGACTCAACGACAGAAGACGTTGATTTTGTAAATTCCGGCTTTTCCGGTTTTCCAAGTACATTAATAAACCGCGCGCGTGACCAGCAGTTTGTACTGGATTATTTTAGTCAAGATGACTCTGCAATCGCGAGCATTACTGACACCGAAGATGCAGCGGTTATTGGTTACTCTATGGGCGGATTTGGTGCGGTAAACACCATTGGTGCATGTTATGACTTTAATCAAGCCGGTTTACAGCGTTTAGGTTTCCCTGAAGAAACCGCAAAACAGCTTATGCCCATATTTAATAGTTGTAATGCAGGTCGTGACACGGTCGATCCTCGTTGGAAAGCCATGATTGCTTATGCTCCATGGGGTGGCGAGACTTCGGTACATGATGCAGAGTCGATGGCGAAAATCACAGTGCCGAGCTTATATGTGTCAGGGGATCAAGATGACGTTTCTGGCTATGAAAATGGCGTTAAAAAATTATTCGAACAGACTGGCAGTAGCGACAAATACATGATGGTATATGAAAATGCGCGACATAATATAGCGCCCCATCCAGCCCCGAAAGTGGCTTATGAAACTGACGAGGATCTCGGTCACTATATTGAACCTAGCTGGAATAACGAGCAGCTCAATCGTATTAACGAACATATGAGTTTGGCATTTTTAGATTGTTTCGTGAAAAGCGATGCCAACAAGTGTGCTTATTTACCTAAACGTGAAAGTGCTACGCAAGTCAAAGGGAGTGATGGCAAGTTAACTGAGGCGTGGCCTGGGTTTCCTGATCGCTGGGCTACCGGTATCGATTTTTATCGCGGTAAAAACGCGAAATAACCTTTCTAAGCTAAAGTAAAAGCCTGTTTGCCTATAAGCAAACGGGCTTTTTTATTTAGTTAACTTAAAGACTAATGCTGTTCGGCGTATGTTTCAACGGCTTGCCAAACGCGCAAGAAATTGCCGCTTAAAATTTTCTTTATATCAGCTTCTGAATAATCGCGGTCCATTAAGCCTTGAACCAAATTTGGATAGGTCGATACATCCTTGAGTCCCTCAGGCAGCGAATCACCTACACCGTCGTAATCAGACCCTATACCTACATGGTCAATACCAATAAGCTCGACTACATGGTCAATATGATCAAGTACGGTTTCTACGCTGGCAAAAGGAAAAGGGTTGTTAGCAATATAGTCTTTATCAAACGCGCTCACTAGCGGGCTTTCATTACCTTCTTTTTCCACAAGTGCTTTGCGTTTTGCTGTCATCTTATTGCGCCAGTTTTGCGATAACTTGCTAACAAACGTTGAGCCAAAGTTAATTTGAATGACTCCGCCATTTTCACCTAACGCTTTGATCATATCGTCGTCCATATTACGCTCAAAGCCCGGCGTGAATTTACGTAAGGATGAGTGAGATGCAATAACGGGCACTTTGCTAATTTCGATAGCTTGATAAAAAGCTTGGTCTGATACGTGGGAAATATCAATCATGATGCCGATGTTATTCATTTCTTCTACCAATGTTTTACCAAATGGGCTGAGGCCTTTCCATTTACGGCGTATATCGTAGGATGAGTCAGAAATATGGTTACTTTGTGAGTGGGCAAGGGTGATGTAGCGAATTCCACGCTCATAAAAAGTTTTAAGATTGTTTAGGTCACCTTGAATAGGAGATCCATTTTCCATGCCCATGGGCAATGAAATCAGACCTTTTGCAAACTGTGTTTTAACATCAGCGACACTTTTTGCTATAGCAAATTTACCCGGTGCGCGACCAACAATTGCTTCCACATAATCGATAAGTTTATGGGCTAAGGCTGTAGATTCGTCGGAATCATCAAGACTTGCAGGCACATAAATCGACATAAAAGGAGCATTTAAGCCGCCCGATTTTGCTCGAGGATAATCAAAATCGCCGCCATCGGTGGCTTTGGTCACGTCGGCCCATTTTTTACTGATGCGATAAGGTACATCAATGTGCGAATCAATAAGTATGGTTTCTTGGGTTAGGGCGATGGCTTTTTCTGACGGGGAATACTCGGCGCTAGCACAACTAGAAAATGCCAGTGAGCACGCTAAATACAGCGTAGTTTTAGATGTTATCTTCATGTCGTTCCTTGGATTATATTTATTATGGGGTGACTGATTGCTTTGCAGCTAGCTACGTGTGCAGACAGATGTATTAAACCCGACACGTATAAGACGATGGTATAAAGGAAGGAGGGGTAAAGTAAAGACCGTGTTCACTAAACAGCGCGTAAACTAAAAGATGTGCGAACTAAAAGATGTGCGAACTAAAAATATAACGCCGCGTCAACTTAAACAGTTAACGCGGCAATAATTATTTATATTAGATTTTTGTTAGATGGAATAACAAGCTGCTTTGCGGCGTTAACAGCGGCATTTGCATACCTAATTGCATGAGCAATTCACCACTAAATACCTGACCGTCAACGGCACCAAGATGATTATCAAAACCAAACAAGCCTGATTTTGGCCATTTATCAGCATTTTTCATTGGCCAAATAATGTCGAGTTTGTACTGACTGGTTTTTTCTAATCCAGCAAACTTGTATTGATCCGGTAAAGTTGCTGAGCTGCATGCCACTAAACTATATGAGAACAACGCTTGAGATTTATCTTTTGCAACAATACCTAGGCCATTCATATAAGCCGGAAGTTCAAGACGGAATAGGTCGCCGCTGTGCACTAATGCGCGATGTTGTTTGTATAAGTCGGTCATCGCTTTGAGCTCAACTTTTTCAGCGTCAGTTAGCTCACGTAAGTCCATCTCCATGCCCATGTGGCCAAACAAGGTCACTGAAGCGCGCATTTCCATAGAAACGGTGCGATGGGTAATGTGACACTCTCTAGGGCCTACGTGTGAACCCATTAACTCAGAAGGCAAGAAATACGAGAAGCCATTCTGAATTTTCAGGCGCTCAAGCGCGTCGTTTGAATCTGAAGTCCACACCCGGTCTGTACGGGCGAGCACGCCGTAGTCAGCACGACCACCACCTGATGCGCAGCTTTCAACTTCAACTTGCGGGTGGGTTTCACGAATTTTATCGAGTAAACGGTAAACGGCATGAATTTGGTTATGGCCGCCAGGCTTGCCACTATGATTGCCTTGATGATTTAAATCGCGATTCATATCCCATTTTACGTAACTGATATCATACTCAGATAACAATGAATCTAGGCGTTCGAATAGATAATCAAAAACTTCAGGACGAGATAAATCTAGAACCAGTTGATGGCGACAATCAATTTGTTGTTTTACTTCGTTACCCAATACCCAATCAGGATGTTGGCGATACAGATCACTATCTGGGTTAACCATTTCTGGTTCAAACCATAATCCGAACTCCAGGCCTTGGGCTTTGACGTGGTCGATTAGCGGGGTTAAGCCTTGTGGATAAAACTTTTTATCTACATACCAGTCACCTAAACCTGCCGTGTCATCATTACGATCAATAAACCAACCATCGTCTAACACGAAACGCTCGGCGCCCATTTCTGCAGCTCGTTCAGCAAGATCTTTTAGGGTCGCCATGTCGTGGTTGAAGTAAATCCCTTCCCACGTGTTGTAGTGCACGGGACGTGGCTTATCATGCACACTTTGGCGAATGATATGGCTGCGTACATATTGATGAAATTGCTGAGATAAAACAGATAAGCCCTGATCAGTATAACCAGCAAAAAGGGTCGGGGTTTGATAACTCTGGCCTTTATCAAGAACCATTTCGCCGGGAAAAAGTAGTTCGCCCATCTGTACATATGATCGGCCATCCGCCATTTTCTCTGCAACAATTTTATGATTGCCGCTCCAGCCTAAGTGAAAACCATATGCTTCACCTTGGGCTTGATTGGTTGTTTTGGGATGCAATAGTAATGCTGGGTAGCTATCATGAGATGTTTTACCTCGGCGATTTTCACGAACATAAGAACCAAAGAAAGTGTCTAGCGAATGTTGCTGAAACTCACCAGCCCAATGCCCTTCAAAACCGACTATTTGCCCAAAATCACTTGGCGTTGGAATGGTTGCAGCTGCACACCAGTCGATAGTAACCGGCTGATCACTAACATTATTAATTGTGGTATTAAAGGTTAAAACGTCTGTTTTAACATCTAACTCAATCTGCACAACGGCCTCAATGCCACGGGCACTATCCATACTGGTAAGGGTTACGCAGTGATCGTTTTGTTGATTTACCGTTTTTAAAGACGGATTCGTTGCCCATTGATCTTGTTCACCGTGCAAGCTTAAACCTGGCAAGCCAGTAAAGCCTTGTCCTGAGGTGGGCGTAACACAAAGACTGAGTTCTTCGATTGGGGAGACGGGTGCTTCTTGACGTAACCGAAGGGCTCGCATCATGTCGCCGGTCGATTGCTCTGATAGCTTAGCGCGCCAATAAATAATCTGCGGAGTGTCGTTCCCGACATCTAAAATTAGGCTGCTCTTTTGCCCATGAAGTGCAATAAATTGTGCGGCATGTTGCGTCATATAGGGTCCTTTATTGGATCAGTTTTATACAATGAGTATTAATCGGTTATTTTAATCGTTTTTATAAACATATAAATAGTATTATTTAAAATAAACCTATCTTTCGTTGTCATTATCAAAGGCTATATCTAATGTAGTTAATGTAACAGTAGATGCATATTGGATTTTCTATGATTTTACCTATATTTAACGTATAGAAACAGAGCCGCAAACTCAACAATAGACAGACTTAATTTTACTTGATGATTTGGCTTGGAATAGATGAATCCGATTTATATTTTTAACTACATGTTTTTTATAATTTAATTATATTTTTATAAATTTTGAAGTTCGGCTTAGGCTAATTGATGAGAGAGTTAATGTTGCGCATATGTTGACAAGTTGTATTAATACTATTTAACATACATATTACTAGGAAGCCCAGATGGCATAATCCTATAGTTATGCGAGTGGTTTGAGTGGAACTGCATACTTGCACGGCGTCTAAAACGAAGAACACATCATATTAACAGGACACAACGGGGCACATCCCATGAAAAAATCATACCTTTGGTCGGCCGTTAAAACAGCCTTATTAGTACCTACTGTTGCTGGTTTATCCATGCAAGCATTAGCACAAGAAGCATCTGACGATAGTAATTTAGAAGTCATACAAGTTCGCGGCATTGTAAGCAGCCTTAAACGTGCCATGTCAGATAAAAAAGAAGCATTGATTGTTTCTGATGGTATTGCTGCTGAAGATTTAGGTAAATTTCCTGACTTAAACGTAGCAGAATCTTTGCAGCGTATTACGGGCGTTTCAATTGACCGTAGTGGCGGTGAAGGACAAGCGGTAACAGTGCGTGGTTTTGGCCCGCAGTTTAACACTGTACTGGTTAATGGTCGTCAGCTTGCGACCGACAGTGGTGGCCGTGAATTTAACTTTGACGTACTTGCAGCAGATCAAATTACTGGGGCTGACGTTTATAAAAGTACTCGTGCAGACCTTCAAGAAGGCGGCATTGGTGCGACAATTAATGTATCGACTGCTCGTCCATTTGACTATGAAGGCTTCCAGCTTATTGGTTCAGTGAAGGGTATGTACGAAACGCTCTCGGAAGAGACTTCACCTTCAGCTTCGTTCCTTGTTAGCAACACATTTAACGACGATAAGATGGGCGTATTATTAGCCGTTTCTCGTCAAGAACGTGATATTCAAATCAACACAGTGGGCACTGCCGGCTGGCGCCCTGGCCAAACGATTTCTAATCGTAATGATGGCGTATTGTTAACTAATGCCTATATTCCGCGTAACTGGGATCAGGCCATTGACCAACAAGAGCGTACGCGCACCAACGCAAGCTTAGTGTTTCAATTCGCTCCTTCGGATGAAGTCAACATTACCCTCGATGGCTTTATTTCTAAATTCGAAGTTGATTCACAAGTGACTGATTTGGCTGCATGGTTTGAACCTGACCGCGTAGGCAGTGCAACTATCGATCAAGCAACGGGCACTTTGTTGACATTTGATCAGCAAATCGGTTTACATGGCGGTAGTGGTGACCCTGCATCAGATTTCGTATCCCATACGCGTAACTCTCGTGATTCACAAAGCGATGGTTTTGGTGTGAACGTTGAGTGGGATATTACCCCTCAGCTTAAAGGTACATTCGATGTATCAACGTCTTCTGCGGAAAATGATCGCGCTGGTAAAGACCGTTTTAACGTAGTAGGTATGATTAATAATTACGCGTTCGATGGCACAAGCAGCGTACCGTCTGTATCTCATGAAGGGTTCGGTGGCGACACGTTACCTGATGCCAGTCGTGCTCGTTTGCATTATAACGAAAAAGGCCTGGCGTTTACTGACAAAGATGATATCAACGAATTTAAAGCTGATTTTGTTTACTTAGCAGATTCAGACGTATTCCAAAAAGCACAATTTGGGGTTTACCGCCAAGAGCGTGAAAAATCGGCATTCCAAATTTATGGTAGCCAATGTGCATTTTGTGGTTACGGCACTGAAGCACCAGTCGATACCATTGGGTTTGAACCTTTTACAGCTAAGAACTTTTTCTCTGGCTACCCTGAAACCTTTTATACCTATGATGGTGATGCATACGTAGATTTCCTTGCTGATTCAGGCAATCCAATTGTAACGTCGCTACAAAATAACCGTTATACCATCAACGAAGATGTGACTAGTTTGTACCTAGACTTTACGTTTGTGTACGACATTGCTGATATGCCATTGGCGGTTAATGTAGGCGCACGTTACGCTGAAACAGACATTAAAGTAGCTGCTGTACAAAGCTTTATTAAGGATGTTGTTCCAACAACTGATTTGACGTTGTTTTCTAACGAATTTGGCCCAGCCACTGATATCCAACAGGGCGATAGCTACGCAAACCTTCTTCCTAGTGTTAACGTTAAGTTAGACCTAACAGACGAAATGATTTTACGTTTCTCTGTATATGATTCTATGACACGACCAACTATGTCTCAGCTATCTCCTGCGACAACGTTTAACGAACCTCGTCGTCAGAACCTAACGGCAAGTGGTGGTAACCCTTCACTTAAACCGTTTACTTCTGAAAACTGGGATTTGTCGTTTGAGTGGTATTACGCAGATGCAAGTTACTTCACCTTTGCTGTATTCAGCAAAGAAGTGCAAGACTTTATCGTAAGCTTGACTGGCGAAGAGACATATACGTTCTCAGACCGTTCTGCCGCAGATGGATTCAGATGTAATAACGACACTGGCGATAATTTATGTGCAGTAGGTCTAGCGTTAGACTCTACTCGTCCTGATTACGATGTCGTTGCGAACACTGAAGAATTAAACGGTGCAAGTGAAGTCTATACTGTTAGTCGTCCGCAAAACACGGAAACGACCAAAGTGACAGGCTACGAAGTTGCAGTGACTCACGTATTTGAAAATGGCTTTGGTGTAATGGCTAACGCCACCGTGGTTAACGCCGATACAGACTTCTTAGAAGGTCTTGGTGATTCTCAAAACTTTATCTTGTTCTATGAGCAGGATAATTGGCAAGCGCGTGTTGCATTCAACAACCGTGAAGCATTCTTACGTAATGTGGATAACGGATTTAATGGTGAACCCATTAATACCCAAACCTTTGGCCAATGGGATGTCAGTGCAAGTTATGACATTAACGAAAACTTCACTGTATTCGTTGAAGGTATTAACGTAACGGAAGAAGAACTCGTACAAACGGGTCGTTTCGACAACCAAGTTTACTCGGTTGAAGATAATGGCGCTCGCTATGCAGTGGGTGTTCGCGCCAAGTTCTAAGATTGTTATAAATATAAGCTTGTTATAAATAAGCACAGCATGTGATTACATGCTGTGCTTATCTGATTACAACATGATGGCTCGCCAGTATTAAGCGGGCCATTTTTCCTATAAAATAACACGTTAAATAGATTACCCCGTAAAGGATGTCAGGCTTTATTAGGTAGGTTATTTACTGGCGATTTAAGTGTTAACCCTGCACTCAAATTGAAAACAATACTGGATTGCAACACAAGATGCTCCACACTCGTTACTACGCGGACTAATTCACTTATGTCAAAGGCTGTTAAAAAAATTGTCATCGTTGGCGGCGGCACTGCAGGTTGGTTAACGGCTGCTATTGTTGCTGCGAAGCATAAAACGGATGGCAAAAATGGTTTACAGATTGTGCTGGTTGAATCTTCTGATATTCCCACTGTTGGGGTAGGGGAAGGTACGTGGCCCACCATGAAGAACACTTTGCAGCAAATTGGCTTAAAAGAAAGTGAGGTTTTTGCTCGCTGTCATGCTGGTTTTAAACAAGGCGGTAAGTTTGTGAATTGGGTGCACGGCAACGGCGATTTCTATTATCACCCGTTTACTGTGCCTTTAGGGTACGGGCGTATCGATTTGGCTCCTTATGTAGATAAGATTGAAAACTATGCTGTAGAGTCCAACTTTCAGCACAGTGTCTGTGAAGCTGGTTTAGCGCCGCGCTCTATGGCTGAAGCTGAATACAAAGGGCAATGTAATTACGCTTATCACCTCGATGCGGGTGAGTTTGCTGAGGTACTCAAAGAACACTGTAAAAACAATCTCAACGTGACACAAGTCATTGGTACGGTTGATAAGGTCAATTTGAGCGATGATGGTGCTATTGCCTCGATTACGCTCAAGAGCAATGAGCAGATAGATGCTGACTTATTTGTGGATTGCACCGGTTTTGCCTCTTTATTACTCGGGCAAGCATTGGATGTACCCTTCATTTCAGCTGATAAAGTCTTGTTTAACGATTCGGCTATTGCTTTGCACATGCCCTATGACGAAGATACAAGTCCTATTGCGACGCACACGATAGCAACAGGCCAAAATGCCGGATGGATATGGGATATAGGTCTTACACACCGACGCGGCGTTGGGCATGTGTATTCCAGTCAGTATTTATCTGACGACGAAGCCGAAGCGAATTTGCGTCGGTATCTGGGACCGAGGTCTGACGATATCCCCGTACGCAAAATCGGCTTTAAATCAGGCCACAGGGCGCAAGTGTGGAAAAAGAACTGTGTGGCTGTCGGTATGGCCGCCGGGTTTGTAGAGCCTTTAGAGGCTACGGCAATCATGCTGGTGGAAATTTCAGCACGTTTTATTGCGGATAATATCCCCCCTGATACGAGCTTAATGCCGATCATTGAGAAGCGTTTTAATCAACAAATGGCCTATCGTTGGTCGCGTATTATCGACTTTCTAAAATTGCATTACATGCTGACTAAACGCCCTGAACCCTATTGGCAAGCGCATACCGATGCCAATTCGATTCCAGAGTCATTAAAAGACGACTTAGCCCTATGGAAGTTTCGGGGGCCTATTACGGCTGATTTTGATGCTGCTATTGAGCTTTTTCCGGCGGCCAGCTATCAATACGTTTTATACGGAATGGGCTTCAAGCCCGATTTCAGCCGTCAACCTCATCTGTATAATGAGCAGGCGAATGCGCAGAAAATTATTCATCGTAATCAACAGCTTACTCAGCAGTTGCTGCACACACTTCCTCCTCACAGAGAATATATAGAGCGGTGGTTAAGCACCCAGAGTATGAGATAACCATGAGCACACTTGTTGAATTAAGTAACACTGTACACAAGGATTTAAGACTTCGAGAAAACAGCCTAGCTGAGTTTGCCGCGAGCCAGCAGATAATGCGCCTTCGCGTGTCAGAGGTCGGCAAGGCTGCAACTAATTTTCCATTATTTTTCTCGCGTAATCAGCAAGACGGAAGTTGGGTGCTATCGGCACTTAGCAGCTTTGAGCCGCTGCAAAATTTGTTTGTCGATGAAGGACGTTGGAATGCCATTTATCAACCGACAAGTTTACAAACGTTTCCGTTTTATCTGATGCAATCTCCTAAAGTTGAAAATAGCTATACCATCGGAATTTTAGAAAGTAGTGAAGCATTCTCTAAAGACTCCGGGGAGGCCATATTTGACAATGCAGGCAGAGCATCTTTGTTTTTAACTAAAGCGAAAAGCTTACTGGAAGCAAGTATTAAACAAGACATAGAAACCTATCGTTTTATGCAAGAAGTCGAAGCGATGGGTCTTATTAAAGCCATCGATTTACAATTGGTTTTCGAAGATGGCAATACGCAGAATATCGCGGGTTTGTGCACAATCGATGAAGATAAATTACAAAGCTTAACGCCTGAAAAAATGACAAGGTTAAATGACAGTGGTTATTTAATTGCTATTCACGCCATGTTGTTATCCATTTATCAGTTAAACCTGTTGCTTAGAAAGCACAATGAACGCAATACCCATAATAAGATCACTCAACTTAAAATCGAAGTCGCGAAAGAGAGAGTAGCGTCTTAACCCTTTTAAACTTGTTCCGTATTTACCACATTTCTGGGTGGCAACAGAGCGGATTATTAAGCACATAAATAGTAGTCAATGATACACAGCATGATTACAGAGGAAATATCAGATGTCAGAAAATATGGTTCAAACGGCGGTGTTCGCCTTAGTTACAGGCATTATAGGCTTGCTAACGTATTTGAAGTGCCGCGGTCATGGACATAACCAACAGAGTCAAAACAAGGAGTACTTTCTTGCTGGTGGCGGTCTAACGTGGATGTTTGTTGCTGGTTCAATTACCTTAACTAACTTAAGTACCGATCAACTTGTTGGTATGAACGGTAACCAGATGGCATTGCTGGCTTGGTGGGAATTTTCTGCAGTAATTGGTTTAATTATTTTAGCTAAAGTTTTCATCCCTATTTATTACAAGTACAACTGTACAACCACGACTGAGCTTTTGGAAAAACGCTACAAGAATAAACATATTCGTGCCGTAATAGGTATGCTGTTTTTCTTAGGTAACGCCTTGATTTATATGCCTGCTGTTATTTATTCAGGCTCACTATTTATGCAAACCATGTTCAATGTTGATATTCCGCTAATGTATATCGCCATCGCATTTGCTGCTTTGGGTGCGGTCTATGCAATTTTCGGCGGACTACGCGCCGTTGCTGTGTCTGATACTTACTCAGGCGTACTGTTGCTAAGTATGGCGATGTTAGTGGTCTTCTTGTCACTTGCGGCGATTGACTTCGACTTCAGCGGTATTCCAGCCGAGCGCTTAACGCTTATTGGCGCACCAGATTCCCCATTACCTTGGCAAACTCTTCTTACAGGTATGATCTTCATTCAAATATACTATTGGGGAACGAATCAGACGATTACTCAACGAGCAATGGCTGCACCTAATGTTAAAGAAGCGCAAAAAGGTGTTTTCGCCGCTGCGGGTATTCGAATTCTAATTGTGCCAGCTATCATCGTCTTACCTGGTATTGTGTCATTTAAACTCTATGGGGATATTGGTGATGCTGCTTATGGACGCATTGTAGGTGATGTTTTGCCATTGTGGCTTACCGGTGTGTTTGCTGCAGCGATGGCAGCAGCGGTTTTATCTACCTATAACAGCTTATTGAACTCTGCTACTGCTCTGTACGTATGTGATATCCATGAAGCGTATTTTAACGACAAACCAAATGTAGTGCGCTTAAGTGGTTGGGTAACTGCGTTGCTGACTGTATTGTCATTAGTCTTAGTACCCATTTATCAGCAAGCCGACAGTATCATTAACTTGCTGCAACAGTTAAATGGTTTATTAAGTATGCCAATATTGTCAATATTCGTCGTTGGGTTGGTGTTTAAAGATGTTGACGCGCGAGCTGGCATCGCGGCGGTCATTTTTGGCGTATTATTATACGGCTCTCTAACGTTTGAATTCTCGCCAATTTATTCTACTTGGCACTATATCCACCTAATGCCTATCACATTAGTCTCGTGCATCAGTTTTGCCTTGTTGGTAAATAGGTTTGTGCTAGGACAAAGAGCAAAATTTGCGTGGGGTAGTGATGATGGCGTTGAAGCTATCAGTAAAGTTTAAACATATTTAATTATCGGAAGAGACATGAACAACCTGAGAAAGAGTAACATCCGTAAATTGCCTAAAGGGACGTTTGATACCCTTATTATTGGCGGCGGCATTAACGGTGCTGTTGCCGCAGCGGCACTAGCGGCTAAAGGCGTAAAAGTCGCGTTGATCGATAAAGGCGATTTTGCGGGCTTTACCAGTTCTAACTCTTCAAATTTGGCGTGGGGCGGCATTAAGTATTTAGAGAGTTACGAATATGCTTTGGTCAACAAACTGTGCAAAAGTCGTAATCACTTGATGCGTAGCTACCCGTCTACAGTAAAAGAGATCCGCTTTTTAACCAGTATTCAAAAAGGCTTTCGCTTTCCACCTTTATTTATCTATATGGGTACGCTACTTTATTGGGTAATGGGACGGTTATTTACCAAAATGCCTAACTATCTTACCGGTGGCAAGATCAAATCATTGGAAAGCGTTATAAATACGCAAAACGTTGTGGGTGGATTTGAATACTCAGATGCTTACCTACAAGACAATGACGCGCGCTTCGTGTTTAACTTTATTCGCTCAAGTATGAGTTACGGCTGCATAGCCGCTAACTATGTCGAATCGCTAGGTTCAAGCAAAAATGGCGATTTGTGGACGACGAAAGCGAAAGACGCCATTACTGGCGAGGAGTTTGAAATAACCTCGAAGGTATTGATCAACGCTGCTGGGCCATTTGTTGATCCATTAAATGAGTTAAATAAAGAGCAAACTGAGCACCATCATGTTTTCTCAAAAGGCATTCACTTAATTGTTGACCGCGTAACTGATAGCAACAAAGTGCTAACGTTTTTCGCTGACGATGGGCGTTTATTCTTCGTTATTCCTATGGGACCAAAAACCTGTATCGGTACAACAGATACGCAAGTTGAAAGCCCCTATGCACATGTAACGGAGGCTGATCGCCAGTTTGTATTGGATAACGTTAATGCGTTATTGGCACTTGATAAGCCGTTGACAAAAGAAGACGTGATTGCTGAGCGCTGCGGCGTTCGTCCTTTAGCGATTAAAGGCACGGGCGGTAAAGCCGACTGGGTTCAACTTTCTCGTAAGCATGCGATTGATCAAAACCCTGAACACAAATATATGTCGATTTTCGGTGGCAAGCTCACTGATTGTATCAACGTGGGTGACGAAGTAGCAGGGATTGTCAAAGACTTCGGTATTGAATTGCCTTATGCCGATTTCAAATGGTACGGCGAGCCTGACGATACTGTGCGCGATGAATTCTTTCACCGTGCTAAATTGATGGACTTTGATGCATTAACGCCTGCCACCTCGTCTGAGCCTTTAACATCACGTTTTTGGCGACGTTATGGGCGTAATGCGATCAACATGCTTGAAGCAATCCGCGAGAATCCAGCAAAGGCAGAGTTACTTATTGAGAGCTCTGAATATTTGCGGGTAGAAATCGAGCATGCTGCTCAGCGCGAAATGGTTACCAAGTTAGAGGACTTCTTACGTCGTCGTTCGAAAATCTCGTTGGTAGTAAGACAAGAAGATATTCTTGCGGCGCCAGGTTTACGAGAAGCCTGTGAAATTTTATTTGGCGATGAAGCTGAAGCAAAATTGCAGGAATATATTACCAGTGTACGTAAAGATGTTAGTCCCGCGACAGATGTGATAGCTTAGCTTTATTCGAGGCGCTGCACGGTGTGCGCCGCCTCGTTTCAGCAAAAATAAAGAGTGGTAAGCGGAATTTTATGCTGCATTTAGGATTAAATGAACAAATCAGATATAATTCATTTACATTCGTGACATCACTCAATAAATAAAAGATACTTGCTGTTGTGAAATTAGCATTAGGGATCGCATATTTAATGGCCTAGAAGCCATTTTTTTATACCTGAATACCCAAGTGTACCGTATCGTCGGTCTGCTAATCGGCCATCAAAAGCAACCAGTTTTGAACATTAAAGTAAGAGATATCCTCTATGACAATCAGCTACATCCCTCTTGATAAAGAGAAACATAAAGACCTTAAAATCAATCTTCAGCACGATTTTGGCTACGCCAAAGAAGCCCATATTGCTGCGGCATCTATTCGTGAATACGCTCAGCTTGCTAGCGTGATGCCAGTTGTTTTTGTTAAAGATCCAAATTCAGAAAACTTCCACTCTGTTGCCATGTTAGGCACTGAGAAGGGCGCAAATTTATTTATTCACGAAGGCAAGTGGCAGGTACATTGTTTACCAATGAACAT
The DNA here is from genome assembly GCF_011378905.1 of Paraglaciecola sp. 20A4. Taxonomy (GTDB): domain Bacteria; phylum Pseudomonadota; class Gammaproteobacteria; order Enterobacterales; family Alteromonadaceae; genus Paraglaciecola. The sequence continues at coordinate 399,577 of NZ_WTPY01000001.1, forward strand.
TCAGCGCTATCCTTTCGATGTGCGTCCCGACGGTGAAAAGCTTGGCGTATTTTTTGACGAGAACAGCTCATTGGTGACAGACGACGGTGAGCCAGTTTTCACTGCGGAAGGCCAACCGAGCCCCTTTTTAGAGAACCGTCAGCAGTTGCTTTCAGAATTAGCTAACAGTGAAATGGCGACTCAGCGTTTCATTAAAAAATTAGTTGAGCTAGATTTGCTTGATCCAATTGAATTATTGGTTAATTACACCAACGGCGAAAAACGCAATATTACGGGCATGTTTAGTGTCAGTGAAAAGCGTTTACAAGACTTAGACGAAGCGCAAGTTGTTGAATTACACAAAAGCGGTTTCTTAGGTGCTGCTTATGCTGTACTTATGTCGCTAGGTCAACTGAATCGTTTGGTTCAATTATCGAACAACACAGATAAGCCGATTCAGAACTTGCAGTTGCGTGTTGGTGATGCGATCACTAAGGACCAACCAGCAGAGCAGCCTGCTGCTAACGCTTAATAATAAGACGTTCAAATTAAGCCCGTTTAAATAGCGGGCTTTTTTATGTCTAAATGAATCTATTGTTAACCCAGCGCCGTGATAAAGGTGGTGTTAATAGCTGTTTACATATTTTTTGTTCTACTTGGTACATAAATCGATTAGCTTATCCCTTGGTTTTATTTTGTCAGCCCCCAACTATTCAACACAACATATCAAAACAGCCAAGGAAATATTAATTATGCCTGATCCGACCTATACTCCCCCTGCCATATGGTCCTTCGATGCCGAAAATGGTGGAAAATTTGCCAATATTAATCGTCCAACAGCGGGGGCTCGTTTTGATAAAGCGCTTCCTAGAGGCGAGCACCCTTTCCAGTTGCATTCGATGGCTACCCCAAATGGCGTTAAAGCAACGGTCATGCTTGAGGAGCTACTTGCTGCCGGTTACGAAGGCGCACAGTACGACGCTTACCCGGTAAACATAGGCGATGGCGATCAGTTTGGCAGTGGCTTTGTTGATATCAATCCTAATTCTAAAATCCCGGCGTTGATTGATACCACCACCAGTACTGATACACGCGTGTTTGAGTCTGGCTCTATCTTGCTGTACCTAGCGGAAAAGTTCGGTGCGTTTATTCCTAAAGACCCCGCTGGGCGCACAGAGTGTATGAACTGGTTATTTTGGCAAATGGGCAGTGCACCGTTTTTAGGGGGGGGCTTTGGCCATTTTTATGCTTATGCGCCAGAAAAGTATCAATATCCCATTGACCGTTATGCCATGGAAGTAAAGCGTCAGTTAGATGTACTCGATAAGCAGTTAGCCAACAATAAATTTATCGCAGGTGATGAGTATACTATCGCCGACATATCAATATGGCCTTGGTACGGTGCGCTTGTACGCAATGTTGTTTACAACGCGTCAGAGTTCCTACAAACCCATGAATATACAAACGTGGTACGTTGGGCAAATGAAATCGCGGAACGACCCGCTGTTAAGCGTGGCCTTATGGTAAATCGTACATGGGGCGAGCCACAAGAGCAGGTACCTGAGCGTCATTCTGAGGCGGACTTCGAAGGAAAAATCTGAATCAATTTCCGCTTATTGTAAATATTCGAAAGCCACTTAGCAGTGGCTTTTTGCGTTACACAAGTGGCGTACACGGGGCAATTTCACCAAGTGACTGAAAATAAAGCTTATCGGCGTTATTTTGGCTAAATATCTAATTATTACACTACACTTTATCAACCCTTGAATACGTGATCTTGCTTGCTAAAGATACGTGTATATTATCTAGGGTTGCAGGACCACAACATTTATTTTAATCAAACAGGTAACCAACATGATTGAATTTTCATTAAACGGAAAAAAAATCACATCTGATGCTGAGGCGGACACGCCTTTACTTTGGGTAATACGAGACGAATTCGGCTTAAAGGGCACCAAGTTTGGTTGCGGGATCGCCATGTGTGGAGCTTGCACAGTTCATTTTAACGGTTCTCCCGTTCGTTCTTGCTCACTGCCTATCAGCGCGATCGCGAATGCAGACATTCGCACCATCGAGGGATTAGAAAATCAGCACCCGTTACAAAAAGCATGGGTTGAGCATCAGGTGCCTCAGTGTGGTTACTGTCAATCGGGGCAAATTATGCAAGCGGCAGGTTTGCTCGCGACGAATGCAGACCCGAGCGAAGAAGAAATTGAGGCTTACATGAGCGGTAATTTATGTCGTTGTATGACTTACGCTCGGATCAAAGCCGCAATCCAAGACGTTGCTGGACAGTCAGATTCTGTGGTGCAGATATACAACCCCAAGCGCGAAGCACAGGGAGTAAGCTAATATGACCCGTTTACGTAAAAATAATATAGAGCCGAGCCGCCGTAGTTTTCTTATTGGTTCAGTGGGTAGTGGTTTACTTATGGCGTTTGCGCCAAGTATCAATGCCCTTGAAGTTATGACTGGTGGTGCATCAAAGCATTTGGCTGAAAAGTCGTTTAGTCCTACCGTGTGGTTTGAAATAAGCAGCGAAGGCCAGATTATGGTCAATATCGCTCGCGCTGAGATGGGCCAGCATGTCGGTACTGCGATAGCGCGTATCGTTGCAGACGAACTAGGTGCTGATTGGAACAACGTTGAAATTAAGCATGTGGACACCGACCCTAAATGGGGATACATGGTTACCGGCGGCTCTTGGTCAGTTTTTCAAACCTATGTACCCATGTCTCAAGCTGGGGCTGCAGGACGCACTGTGTTAATTGAGGCAGGTGCAAAATTATTGGGTGTTAAACCACAAGACTGTACAACACAAAACAGCGAAGTTGTGGCTGGCGATAAATCGATTAGCTTTGCCGATGTAGTGAAAAATGGCAAAATTGATCGCACGTTTAGTGCAGATGAGCTCGCAGAATTTAAGCCAAAGAGTCCTGCTAGCCGTCAGTTAATCGCTAAATCTAGCCAAGCATTAGACATTCCAGCGAAGACAAACGGCACAGCGCAATACGGTATCGATGTTGAGCTAGAAGGCATGGTCTACGCACGTCCTGTTATCCCACCGACTCGTCACGGTAGTGTGGTTAAACGTGTGGATGATAGCAAGGCTAAGTCGATAAAGGGCTATCAGGGTTACCAGATACTCAAGGATCCCAGTGACACCGTTCAAGGCTGGGTGACTGTGCTCGCGGACTCCTATTACGCCGCTGTAAAAGCGGGTAACGTGATCAAAGTTGAATATGACATTGGCGAAACTGCTAATGTCACTGAGCAAGACATCATTAACCAAGGCGCTACATTGGCTAAAGATAAAACCACAGGCACGTTAGTGGTTGAAAAAGGGGATATAGCCAAAGCAGCTAAAAGCGCAAAAACCTCTCTAGAGTCAGTGTATAAAACATCATCTGTGTTGCATTTCACTATGGAGCCAGTTAATGCAGCGGTTGAATTTAAAGACGGGGTTTGCCATGTGCATTGTGGTAACCAGTGGCAGTCGCTATTTTTACCTGTCGTTGCCAAAGCGGTTGGCCTCAGTGATGACAACGTCATTATTCATCAATATTACTTGGGTGGCGGGTTTGGTCGTCGCCTTGCTGGTGATTATATGATCCCTGCTGCTTTAACTGCACAAGCGGTAGGTAAACCGGTTAAATTGGTTTTCACCCGTGAAGATGACGCGCTATTTGATTGTGTGCGCTCGCCTTCCGTGCAACAGATGAATGCCTACTGGGATGCTGACGATAAACTGCTTGGTATCGAGCATGGTGCTGCCGCCGGTTGGCCTACGCTTGCCATGGCGCCAAGTTTTATGCCTGAGGGCGTGGACAAAAAGGGTAAATTCGATCCGTTTTCAATCGCGGGCGCTGATCACTGGTATACCCTAGCCAATCATCGAGTGCGAGCCATCAATAACACATTAGCGCAAAAAACGTTTGTGCCAGGTTGGCTGCGCGCTGTTGGTCCAGGTTGGACTGGTTGGGCGGTAGAATCGTTTATGGATGAAATTGCCCATAATCAAAGCCTTGATCCAATTGATTTTCGCCTATCGTTACTAGACGCCAGTGGTAAAAATGCTGGTGAAGCCCCCGTTTCTGTTGGTGGCGCTAAGCGACTCGCTAAAGTGCTAACCGATATCCGCCAACAAACGAATTGGGGGCAAACGCTGCCTAAAAATCAAGGCCTAGGCATAGCTATTTCGTCTGGGCAAGAGCGTGATATGCCAACTTGGGGGGCGTGTGTTGCCCATGTTGAAGTTGATCCTACAACAGGTAAGGTAAAGGTACATAAGTTAACGGGATTATTAGACTGTGGAACAGTTGTTCACCCTGATGGTGCCTTAGCGCAAACTCAAGGCTCGATGCTATGGGGTTTGAGTTTAGCTTTGTTCGAGGGAACTGCGTTTGAAAAAGGTCAAGTAAAAGATACTAACCTCAACACTTATTCACCTCTACGCATGAACAACCTACCCGAGTTGGATATCAGTTTTGTGCAAAACACAGAATTTCCTACTGGGTTAGGGGAGCCGGGGTTGATTGCTGTCGCGCCTGCTATTGCTAACGCAATCTTTAACGCCGTGGGTGCCAGAGTAAGAGATTTACCTATTCGCCCTGAAGCTGTATTGGCCGCTATACCAAGCTAGCATTATTGTGGCGCGTTACTGACTACAGTGCGCGCCACCTATTCATTTTAAATAAATAATCCCACTATTCAGACAAACCTAGAATTCCCCGAAAATAAGATGTTTAACAAAGGCGAACTGTCTATTTAACCTACTTGCAATACTTCCTTACATTTAGTAATTTGCTGCTCACGCAATCAAAATAATAAAAATAAGAGAATGCAATATGCCAGTAGAAACCCTCTACAAGGTTATCCTTTACCCTTTTATCAACGAGTCCCTTGCAAGTTTAAAAGCCATGACCAATCTGTCGGGTACTGCTGGTGAACCATTTATGGACAACGCCGCTGATTTTCGGTTTAAAGGATACGCGGTACGCGGTACGCGGTATGCTGTGAAGTGACAGGGAATTTAAATGGCGTGATCATGATGCACCATTACCCTGAAACAGCTATTTCTATTGGTAATGCAGTCTGTCAAAGTATGTTTAATGAGACCTATAAGCATCAAGAGATGACGAACGATTTGCGTAATGCCTTGGCGGAGTGGGGTAATACCATCGTTGGCCGTTCAACTGATTTACATAGTCGATATAGCCTAGAATACGGTTTTTCTAGTCCGTATTTTGTCGAAGATTTAACTGAGATAGATAAGTATCTAAATGGCGTTCAAGACATTGTTACCGTACCGATTAATATTGAAGGTGTCGGGCGATATTATTTTAATCTATTGATACGCAACGTAGATTATCGCGAAGTGGGAATTAAGCGAGAAGAAAGTATTGGTATCGAAAATCCTCATATAAACCCATTGACAAAAGACAGCCAAATTTTATTGGTCGACGATAGTGCAATGATCCGTAAAGCGTTAACCAGATTCCTGTACGAGTTGGGCTACTCAAATGTCATTGAAGCGAATGATGGTAGTGGTGCGCTAGAAATAGTCAAAAATAACCCGCCTGATTTCATTTTCATGGACGTTGTGATGGATAAACTCAACGGCGATAAAGCGTTAGCTGAAATTCGTCGCTTGGGGTCAGATGTACCCATTGTTATGCTTTCCTCTGTCACAGATCAATTATTGGTTAAATCTTGTCAGGAGCAGGGCGTATCTGGCTTCATATTCAAGCCTATTCATGCAAATAATGGGGCTGAAACAATCGCCCGCTACCTGAACGTCGCATAAATAGTAAGTCGCGCAATTGGGTTTCTATTAATGGCGTAATTTAAGCGTTAATAATTCCTTAAGAATTTCGCAATATACTTACAGATTAATTAATTTTGGTTTTTCAGTTTGCTGACGATAGTACATTGTTGATAAGACAGGTTGCTGTTAGCAGAACATAAATTTGGTGTTATAAAATGGAATTGTCTGTCGTAATCCCGGCCAAAAACGAAGCGCAGAACGTCGCGCCATTGATCCATGAGATTATCAAAGTACTCGACGGCACAGTCGAATTTGAAATAATTTATGTCGATGATGGTAGCGATGATCGTACTATTAATGAGCTGTATAAAATAATCGATGCCGGTTTTGATTGTATCCAACCAGTGCGGCATAAGATAAGCGTGGGACAAAGTACGGCTATCATGAGTGGCGTAAAGGCTGCTAGCGGTGAATTGATTGTTACCATGGACGCAGATGGGCAAAACGATCCGGCAGATATTCCTAATTTACTGCAGGCCGCCCGCAAGCTAACACCTGGCAGCGATTTCTGTGTGGCGGGCTACCGCCGAAAACGAAAAGACACTGCCTGGAAGCGCTTTCAATCGAAAGTAGCAAATAGCATACGTGCTTGGCTCCTAAACGATGGCACGCCAGACACCGGCTGTGGTTTGAAAATCATTCCTAAACATACCTTTATGAAATTACCCTATTTTGACCATATGCATCGATTTATCCCAGCACTGGTTAAGCGCATCAACGGCCAAGTTATTGTACTTGAGGTCAACCACCGCGATCGGCAAGCAGGGGAGTCTAAGTACAATATGTTGGGTCGGCTTCGAGTGGGCGTCGTTGATATTTTTGGAGTGTTATGGTTAAAGCGACGGGTTAAAATACCTGAGTATTTGGACTAATTAATGTACCAAAAAATTCGTGCATTATTTTGCTCCAAGGCACTGCAAAAAGGTTTGTTGTTTTTACTGGTGTGCGCGGTATTAGGCGGGCTCATTAGTACGCTCCCCTTATTTGATGCTTTTAATCGTCACTGGGTTGATTCAACCATCCGTAATAACGGTATTCTGGGGATGGGATACTTCCTGTTATTCAGCGCTGGCACAATGGCGATAGGTTGCCCTCGACAGGTTATGGCATTTTTAGGGGGGTATGCTTTTGGCTTTGCCCAGGGCGTAGCGCTGTCGGTCGCCGCCGCAGTCATTGGTTGCCTGCTGAGTTTTTTTGTTGCTCGAGTGTTTCTTAGGCCATTGATCAAGCGCCGTTATGCTCCGCGTATTCATCGTGTTAATGATTTTCTAAAAGATAAACCCATTACAAAAACCGTGGTTATTCGCCTACTTCCGGTAGGTAATAATTTACTGACTAACCTACTCGCTGGTGTAACGGATGTAAAAGCGCGCTACTTCTTGATTGGCTCAGGCATCGGTTATGTCCCGCAAATGGCGGTTTTTGCTTTGATGGGAAAAGGCATTGTTGTGCTATCTTTTTGGAAAATACTATTAAGCGTGGTGTTGTTTGGTGTTTCAAGCGCATTAAGCGTTAGTCTGTATAAGCAATATAAGAATTCGAAAATAGTGGAAGCAACGGCTAAGCCGCAAGCAGACGGGTTGATGTGTGATTAGGCTAGTTAGCGCGGGGTTGTATTCATGACATCATCAACTGCAACACGATTAAACAGGCCGCACTTTCTCTGTGGCCATAATCATCACACTAACCTGATATTGTTGTTATTACTTGCCTGTTCAATGATTTTAGTGGGGTTAGGATTACGCGATCCTTGGCCAGCGGACGAGCCTCGTTTTGCTCTAATAGCTAAAGATATGGTCGATACCGGACAATGGTTTTTCCCCATGCGCGGCGGTGAGTTATACCCTGATAAGCCGCCCATATTTATGTGGTCGATTGCTATTTTCTATGCGCTGTTTGGTTCCATTAAGTTGGCGTTTCTTGTGCCCAGTGCGCTGGCAGGAATTGTTACCGTATTACTGGTTTACGATATTGGACGCAGGTTATGGTCTGAACAAATTGGTTGGTATGCGGGCCTATTGCTATTGGTTACATTGCAATTTACCTTGCAGGCAAAAACCGCTCAAATTGATGCTATGGTGTGCTGCTGGATTACCGTCGGGTGTTACAGTCTGTTGCGCTTCTTGCTCCTTAAAGGCAGTTGGTTGTGGTATTTTCTGGCTTGGTTCTTTATGGGACTCGGTATTATAACTAAGGGGGTAGGTTTTCTTCCTGTACTAATGCTTATTCCTTTTGTGATCCTCAAATTGAGTAAGCAGGCGTACTTCATCAATTCAACGCCTGGTTGGTCTTGGCATTGGTTGCTAGGACCCCTCGTCATGTTGGGGGCGATCTGTTTATGGTTCTTGCCCATGTTATATTGGGTCGATATCGAGCAAAATCCTTTTTTTGATGCTTACCGCGACAATATTCTATTTAAACAAACGGTCACTCGCTATGCTGATTCTTGGCATCACTTAAAACCGTTTTGGTATTATCTGACGAGCGTTATTCCTGTCTTTTGGTTACCCCTAAGCCTTTGTATACCTTGGGTCGTTAAGCCTTGGGCTAAAGCGGTTAGCAATAGCGACTGGCGTGTTACGCTTATTCTTGGCTGGATAGTCTTATTGTTAATTTTTTTCAGTATTAGTCCCGGCAAACGCGGCGTCTACATATTACCTGCTTTGCCAATGCTCGCCTTAATCATCGCGCCTTTTTTGCAACAAATATTACAGAGTAAAGTATTGAACTGGCTTATATTTTCAATTGTATTTGGGCTGTCGATAGGGGTATTTCTTTTTGGCTTAGGCGGGCAAATAGACATGGCTTTTGCTACCAAACTCAGTGTTAAGTATGGGATTGAACCTTGGGCATTTCTTATGACGCTTGGGGCTTTAGGGTTACTGATTTCTATTTTTGTGGTGACGGCAAAAAAACGTGGGGTAAAACCTTTTACAAGCTGGATGTTATTTATACCTTTACTATGGATTAGTTACTCTACTTGGGGCTATCAATTATTGAATAAGGTTAAAACACCTAAATCTGTGTTTACGGCTATGGCTGATATCGTTCCCGACGATGCACAGCTGGCGTTAATTAACTTTTCCGAACAATTTATTCTATTTTCACCTTACCCAGTTACACATTTTGGTTATCACACACCTGCTGCTCCGCAAATTAACGCGGCGTGGCACTGGCAAAAAGACAAACCTAACGGTGTTATCTTACTCGATGCCACTTCAGAAACCGATTGCTTTAATATGAATAAAGCAATCCCGGTGGGTCTTGCTCACAGAGTGAACTGGGTTGTGCTGAATTATAGCGCTCGGCGCTCAACATGTGCTGAGCCGAATATTAACGTGAATGAGTTTACTAAGCTTTCATTAAGCATTGAGTGATATATCACTCGGTGATTGATTGAAGTGACGCTTAAATTCGCGGCTAAATTGTGATGCACTTGAGTAACCTACTTGAAAAGCGGCTTCATTCGCTCTTGTGCCGTTAGCGGAAATTAAGTCTTTGGCTTTGACTAAGCGAATTTTCTTTAGGTATTGTAAAGGGGACTCAAACGTGACCTGTCTAAACGCTCTATGGAAAGCTGATACGCTCATATTTACGTCTTCTGCTAACGTTTCTACTGAAATAGGGCTAGCATAATTGGCGTGCAAGGTATTTAGCGATCGTGCTATGCGTGCATAGTGTCCGTCGTGCTGAGCCAAGCCAATCAACGTTTTCCCTTGGGGACCACATAGCACGCGATAAACGAGCTCTTTGACGATATCTGCGCCAAAAATATCACTTTCGATGGTATTAGGCAGTACTTCAATCAAGCGTTTTATAGTTTGCATTAATGGGTCATCTATTTTTGCTGATTGGACGCAGCTAACTTGGCGGCAGTGCTCAGTATTTATATAGCCTTGATGTTGATGCATTTGATTGACCAATTGGTGTAATAACGCCGGATCCACATCTACAGCCAGACCCATAATGGGTAAACCGTCTTCAGCGAATGCTTCGCATTCTAAAGGCATGGGGATCCCAATGACTAAATAGTTTCCTGCACCGTACTGAATTTGATGTTCGGGGAAATGAATCACTTTTCTACCTTGAGCAACGATGATAATGCCTGATTGATAAACCAGTGGTTGTCGCGCGCTACCTTTGCTATCACGGAAAAAATGCACGCCTGGTATAGATGTTTGGGCTTTGCCTTCAAGGTTAAGTAAGTCCGCTTGTTCAGCGAATGTATTTAATGCAGTTGCGATGTTACTCATAAGCGTCTCTTACTATCTTATTAATAGATAAAATACTTAATAAGATAGTTTTAGGCAAGCTTTTGGTGCTTATTGACCTTTTAAAGTATCTTTCTCACCACTATTATATATCTACTGATTTAAAGATTCGTTGTGTACGGCGAACTTTACGAACAACTTACATTTTCAATCGAGGACATTAATATGAAATTCAGTTACGTAAACCCAACACAGATTCAGTTTGGCCAAGGACAAATAGCATCACTGAGCAAGCTTATCTCTAATAAGCAAAAAGTACTGGTTGTGTATGGTGGTGGTTCGATTAAAAGCAACGGCGTATATGATCAAGTAGTCTCGGCGTTAGCCGATCATGATTGGCTTGAATTTTCAGGTGTTGGCGCAAACCCCACAATTGAAGTGCTCGACAAAGCGGTCGCTATTGCCAAAGAGCAGAAGGTTGACTTTGTGTTAGGTGTCGGTGGTGGTTCGGTCATTGACGGTGTGAAATATATTGCAGCAGCAGCACATTATGATGGTGACGGTTGGGATATTCTGACGGGTAAGCATAGAGTTACCACCGCACTACCTTTAGGTGCCGTGCTAACACTTCCTGCGACTGGTTCCGAGTCGAATTCAGGCTCAGTGGTAAGTAAAGCGGCAACGCGAGAAAAACTGGCGTTTATGGCACCAGCTGTTCAGCCTAAATTTGCCGTTATGGATCCAGACGTTATGAAAACGTTACCTCAACGTCAACTAGTCAATGGTTTAGTCGATGCATGGGTGCATACTTGTGAGCAATATTTAACGTTTCCATCAGGTGCTTTAGTGCAAGATGGTTACGCAGAAGCACTCCTTAAAGCATTAAAATCTTTAGGTGATAATTTTACTGAGCAAGACGATGCATGGCGTGCGAATTTAATGTGGGCGGCAAACCAAGCATTGAATGGCTTAATTGGTTCTGGAGTTCCTCAAGATTGGGCTACGCATATGATTGGTCATGAATTAACAGCCTTGTACGGTGTGGATCACGCACGTTCATTAGCAATAGTTCAGCCATCATTATTACGCAACCAACTCGCGGCTAAAAAAGCCAAACTAGAGCAGATGGGCAAAAATGTCTTTGGTCTAGCGTTTTCTGAAGATTTAGCTGAGCGCACCATTGATGCCATAGAAGATTTCTATCATAGCTTGGACGTTGCGACGAAATTAACAGAACATAAAGGCGATAAAGCGCAAGCTGTAGATACGGTTATGGCGCAACTTGAAGCGCATGGTATGACTGCAATTGGTGAGAAACAGGCGATAACATTAGCGTGCAGTCGTGAAATTCTTGAACAAGCTGTAGCCTAGGTTTCTATAAAATAAGCATTTGTGTGTTGCCGTTGGGTCTTATCCTTAAGGCGTTAACGGCTTTTATAATATTTACCTATGAAAATTGGGTTACACGCGAACGGTGTAACCCATCATATAACTAGCTATTCTCTTGAATGATATGCACATCGCGCTGAGGGAAAGGTATTGTTAGACCAGCCTCTTCGATCGCACCCTTGAGCATTGGGCGAATATCAAAAAACAATGACCAATAGTCTTCTGTTTTAACGAAAGCTCGCACTAAGAAATCGACTGAACTTGCGCCTAAATCAACCACCGCCACCACGTTGCCTTCTTCTTGTAAAACCCGTGGATCATTCTTAATGGCTTCTTCCATAGCGGCTTTGCCTTTAGCAATATCATCTGAATAAGAGATGCCGATAGATATCTCTACCGCTCTTACGCTGCTTGCCGTGTAATTGGTGATATTACCGTTAGCTAATGGGCCATTGGGAACGATAATAATACGCTTATCGAAGGTTTCAAAGGTGGTAACAAAAATACCGATATCGATCACTGCTCCTTCTAGTCCTTGAGCACCAACGTAATCTGAAACTTTGAATGGGCGAAAGATTAAGATCATAACGCCACCTGCGAAGTTCGACAAACTTCCCTGCAAAGCGAAGCCTACCGCTAAACCTGCAGCGCCTAAAATAGCCACGAAAGAGGTGGTTTCAATTCCCACCATGGATGCTACGCTGATAACAAGCAGCACCTTGAGGACAACCTCAAATATATTGGTTAAGAATTGCGCTAGGGTTTCATCAGGCAGTCCTTTTACAGCATGGCGTCTTACCGCGTTACTGACCTTGCCGATAATCCACAGGCCTACAACTAATACAATGATCGCTAGAATAAGCTGACTACCGTACTCAGTGCCTAACGTGATCGCCTTATCATAGAATGTTTGTAATTGTGTTTCGAATGATTCCATTGAACGTCCCTTTTAAGTATTTATTGTGCAAACGACTACTGATGTTCGCAAAGTGATTTTGGCGCGGTAAATATAGAGGATTACCGCCATCAGTCACTTATCGTTGCTAACAATGTGACATACACTAAATGCTATGGCGGAACGGCACAAAGGGGTATTAGACAATAGTTTATTGAATTTACACGTTTTTAAAGATGTTAAAAACGCTAATAATGGAATAATCAACAATTCGGATAAAGCGACTAGCGCTGCGAGACATTATTTTCTCGATAAGCAAGCTTTAAAATAATAAGCCGATATTAATGGCGAGACACCGCCATTTGTACAAATAATTGCGCTAATTGATGCTCGATAATTTCCTTATCCCCAGTGGCTTTTAGATAAGTACGCCAACCTATGATATTCACTTGCAATGTTTTTGCGGCTGCATTTACATCTAAATCAGAGGGCAGAGTACCTTGTTCTTTCGCTTGGTTAAGTACTTGAGCAAATATAGCTTCGACATTCACAAGAAGGGAGCGAACTTGGGTTAAAATTTCAACATGGCTTTCATCAAGCTCAGACAATGTTTTTACCAGCATACACATTTCACTTGGTCTATTCGCGTTTGGGCTTAGTACCAATTCACGTAATAGTGTTCTAAATGCTTGTAAGACATCAGCTTGACCAAAAACTTGGGTTTGTATTTGCTCGCTAAGCGCTTGAGCATAGTGGTTTAGCACGGTGATAAATAACGCAGATTTGCTGCCAAAAGCGGCATAAATGCTGCCAGGTCGCATGTCTATCGAGCTTTGTAATTCGCGAGTAGAAGTACCTAGGTAGCCTTTTTCCCAAAATAAATTTTTAGCTTTTTCGAGTACTTCTTGCCTATCGAATTTCGATATGTTCGCCATAATCACCCCTCTATAAAATGTTTATTTGCTGTAATTGGCAGATACAAGCCAGTAGGCTGAATAAATTATGGATATTTAAGATATTGTGCCGATATTGACAGAGTACTTAAATGAACATTATTGTTGTTACGCTAAATACAGTTTTGAACGAGTGTTCAATTATAGGTTAGCGTTCCCGTGCTACAATGTCAATCGTTACATATTCCAAGCCGTTTCGATGTATATCAAAGTGGTTTCGCTATTAAGCGGCAATAAGTGACAAGTTTGCGCGAATATAGATAAATTAAATGACCTATGTTTTGGACCTGATGTGAGCATTTATCATTTAAAAAAAGATGTTGTACGTTATTAACTTACTACAATATGTAGAATAACGGGTAAATCTGATTTTTATAAAATTATTCACTGTAATCGATGACTATCTATTTCCCGAGCACGAAAGCGCTTAATGTCAACCCGGCTTTAGTATATAGTCTGCGGAAAATTAGCATGTAGATCAGTGAGAAAGACTTTCACGATTTAAAAAACCAAGTTTTAGTTAAAGATTAAGATAGGAGTTCAGCGTTATTCCTCAGGTCATGCCCGAAGTAGGCAGAAATCACAAGCTCGATAGTCGGGCCAGAATACTCATTGTCGATGATGAACCTATCAATATTCATATTTTGTCGAATGCGTTGACTGAAACCTATGACATATTCGCGGTTACGTCGGGTAACGCGGCGATTGATTTTTGCTTGGAAACACCGCCCGACTTGGTCTTGATGGATATGGATATGCCAGGTATGGACGGCGTTGCTACATGCAATTTGTTGAAAGAATATACTGAAACTCAAGACATCCCGATTGTATTCGTTACCGGCCACGGAGATTCTAAAGCAGAGGATTGCTGTTGGAACGCTGGAGGAGTTGATTTTCTGACTAAGCCAGTAAACGTCAATACGTTAAAGCATCGTATAAAATCTCATCTTGCGTTAAAGTTTTTAACCGATGAGTTACGCCGTATGGCTTATCAAGATGGGCTAACGCAAGTTAGCAACAGGCGATATTTCGATGAGTATTTGGTTCGCCAGCAAAAGCTTAATCAACGCTCAGGTAATTCGCTTGGTTTACTGATGTTTGATATCGATTTTTTTAAATCATTCAACGACCTATACGGGCATCTAGCCGGCGACGATAGTTTGAAATTGGTTGCTAAGGCATTGAAAGATGCGGTTGTTCGCCCCGGAGATTTTGTGGCACGCTTTGGTGGAGAAGAGTTTGCAATTGTATTACCAGAAACCAACCTAGCTGGCGCAATATCAGTTGCTAAAAAAGTTCAGCAAGAAATACACGCCCTAAAAATCGAGCATAAAGGCTCACCTTTTGGCATGATTACAGGCAGTATCGGCATTGCTGTTTGCGACCCTGCATCAGCAGAGGAAAACGAGCTGGTAGATATTGCGGATAAACGTCTGTATCAAGCAAAGACTTCCGGTCGAAATATGTTCGTTTCTCAGTAATTCGGTTACATTTCTGACGTCTAATTAATTGACTAAACCTGCACTTAATTCGTATTCAAGGGCGGGGTCAACTAAAAATTTTCCGGCCATGGCTTCGCGGCCAAGTAGCATAAGATAAGTCATTTCAGAGCGGTCAGTTAACGTAAGTTGAATGTCCCAGTTTAAATCAGCCATCTTAATTTCTGTCTTAATGGTATAGCGTTTCTCAAGGGTGGCGGTGGAGCTTTTAACCCGCTTAATTACTTCTACTTTTGCTTCACGGCGGACAATTTCCGCTACGTTGTGGATATTGGGATGAATATCAAAACTAACCCATAACTTACCACTACGCTTAAATTCTTCGATATTATCTACATGTAATGAAGACGTTGTGGCGCCTGTATCAACCCGCACATTCAAAGATTGAATGGTCAGCTCAGGTAAGTCGCACAACTCAAGTGTACCAATTATGGGTTTATTCAAATATCTATGCATGATTAAGTCTCATCAAATGTAGGTGGTACGGGCGATAAATTGTCTTGTAGCAATTCAACATGCTCCGCCACAGAATCAGGGGTGTGAAAATAAGCGATGTGATACATAGCTTCACCTTCTTGCGCCAAAGGTATATTTTGTTTGCCGATAACCACGCCTTCAGCTGGGCTAAGGACAGTGGTAAGGGGGGTGCCATAAGGGTCTGCGATGGTAGCGAGGGGCGCGCCTTTGAGTACGTGATCCCCTAACTGGGCAATATGATTAACAAAGCCGCTCTCTTGAGCTCGGATCCAACCACTTTGACGAGCGACAAAGCGTTGAATTGAATCATTTTTAGTGCGTCTTGCACTTAGCATGCTCAGTGAACGCATGACATTGATAATGCCTTTTACCCCCGCGCGGATCGAAAATTCATCGTATCTCAACGCTTGTCCCGCCTCATAAAGTAAAATATTTACCCCGAGATCAGATGCGGCTTGGCGTAAAGATCCGTCCCGTAAGTTGCTGTTAAGCAACACTGGAACGCCGAATGCTCTTGCCATTTCCATGGTTTGTTCATCATCTAAGTTGGCACGAATTTGCGGTAAGTTGCTACGATGAATGGCACCCGTGTGTAAGTCGATGCCCACATCACATTTACTGACGATTTCTTGTAAGAATAAATCGGCAACAATACCTGCCAGCGAACCTTTTTTGCTGCCGGGGAAACTACGATTTAGATCGCGTCTATCAGGCATATAGCGACTTTGATTAAGTACACCGTAAACATTGACCATAGGAACAGCGATCAATGTGCCCCGCAAGTTTGCAAGGGATTTGCTTTTTAATAAGCGGCTAATGATCTCGATTCCATTTAGCTCATCACCATGTATAGCAGCACTAACGAACATCACAGGACCAGCACGTTTCCCTCTTTGCACATGAACGGGAATCGACATTCTAGTCGCGGTGTAAAGTGGCGGCATTTCTAATTGTATTTTTTTGGTCTCGCCAGGCGCTATTTCGATGCCGCCGATAATAAGTGGTGTCATTTAGCCTTTACCGCGCGTTTTGGTGTTATTGGGTTTGGCATTTTTTGCAATAAAATCAATTATCATGCCTGCAATATCTTTACCTGTAGCACTTTCGATCCCTTCAAGACCTGGTGAAGAGTTGACTTCCATGACAACAGGGCCATTATTTGAGCGCAGAATATCTACCCCGCACATATTGAGCCCCATGGTTTTTGCGGCATCGATGGCGGTTTTACGTTCTTGTGGTGACAAACGCACTAAACTGGCTGAGCCTCCCCGGTGCAAGTTAGAACGAAACTCACCTGCTGCCGCCTGGCGCTTCATGGCCGCGACGACCTTTCCGCCGACGACTAAACAGCGGATATCGGCACCGCCAGCTTCCTTAATATATTCTTGAACTAAAATATTAGCGTTCAAACCCATAAATGCTTCGATTATAGACTCTGCTGCTTTTTGCGTATCGGCCAGCACTACGCCTATCCCTTGCGTTCCTTCAAGCAACTTAATAACGACCGGCGCACCTCCGACATTTTTAATTAAGTCATCAATACGATCTGGGTGATGGGCAAAACCGGTGCGCGGCATACCTATACCTTTTCGCGACAGTAGCTGCATTGAGCGCAATTTATCCCGTGAACGACTGATCGCCACAGATTCATTGATGCTAAATGTTCCCATCATCTCAAATTGGCGTACTACAGCTGTGCCATAAAACGTTACTGATGCGCCTATGCGCGGGATTACGGCGTCATAATGAGGTAACGCTTCGCCTTTAAATCTAACCGTGGGGCGATTACTACTAATGTCCATATAGCAATGAAGCGTATCGATGACATCGACTTCGTGGCCTAGATTTTCGCCTGCTTCTTTGAGGCGCTTTGTGGAGTAAATATTTTTGTTACGCGATAAAATAGCTATCTTCATATGGATCTCTGAAAAACGAATAAATGTAAATTGGGTCAAACCGTGTAAGGACTAGGCCGAATAATGAGCGTCAACGCTAGCTTATTGTCAGGTGTAATAAGCAACAAGGTTAAAGTGGTAATATTGCTTCGATTATATGCCATTAGTCTACACCTTTTATGAAAGTTTGAATCCTTTGACCGTGAAAAACAGGTAGGCATCCATTATGAGGTGATTTATATTCGCCCCACTATTCGTTCGGTGGGGGTATCACCATGCAGGATCATCAAAAGTCATCTGTATATCAGCGCGACAGTTTTCTATGGGCTTATTATTTTGAACAGGGTTCTGCACGAAATATCGATCCTAAAGAATTACAAAACCCTTCGCAAAACGACGGTTTCAGCTGGATCCATATACAATCTGACGCCATTGACGCAGAGCAAACTATGGCCGATTTGGGCCTGTCTAAGTCAGTGTCAGATTCATTACTTGCCTTAGAAACGCGTCCTAAGACATTACAAATTGAAGGGGGATTGTTAATTTATTTACGTGGTATCAACACTAACCCCGATGCCGACCCAGAAGATATGGTGTCATTGCGTTTGTGGTTGACTGAAAAGGGTATTGTTTCTAGCCGCCGTAGGGGGCGCAAGCTGCTTTCTGTGCAAGACGTTAAAAATGACATTGAGCAGGGCACAAAGATAAACAGTGTCGGTGACTTGCTATTAGAAATTATTGAGCGAGTAGTCGTACGGATCAGTGAAATGGTCGATATTTTAGATGAAGAATTAGTGGCATTTGAAACATCTGAATCGATGGATATTCAGGCGCGCCAACGATTGTCTGCTGTGCGCAGACAAGCCGCTGCGATACGTCGTTATCTCGCCCCGCAACGTGATGCCTTAGATACCTTGTATCGCAGTAATCAATTTTTAACCAGTGATCAAGCGTTTACTTTGCGGGAGTTGAGCGATAGAACCACGCGTTACGTTGAAGACTTAGATTTAGCCCGTGAGCGGGCGTTAGTCTTGCAAGACGAACTGCGCAACCGTATAGCAGAAAAGCAAGGCATGGTGTTATACGTATTGTCTCTGGTGACAGCTATCTTCTTACCATTGTCATTTTTAACCGGTGTATTTGGGATGAACGTGGGTGGTTTACCCGGGATTGATAATCCAGAAGCATTTAACGTTTTGACATTTTCTATGATTGCGTTAGTCGCAGTGCTTGGTGGCTTTATGATCTGGAAAAGGTGGTTTTAAATATCCGCGACAACCTCATCACACACTGAATCATTAAAATTATCATATACTGCAATTAATATGATGCAATTATTTACAATCTTTTTTGGTCACTGTACGTAGTGAAACTTCATAATAGGGGGAATGTGCATTTGCGCATCATAAATTGAAAAATAAGGGACGTTGTGCAGCAGTTTGCGACCTCATCAAATAATCAAATCGTCACCCAGCAGGTTATTACTCTGCTTTTAAAGCGAATTGCCGCCTTAGGTTACAAGGCCATAGTCCATGTAGAACTTGAAGGCGTTTACGAGACCGCCAATGCGAAGCATAGCTTAGACTTTGAAGGGGTGAATAAAACGCTTTTGAAACTGGGTATTAATGGTGAGTTGAAAACTGAGTTTTGGCACCAACAATGGGAATATGTCTCATTGTTTAATGGTCAATCACCGTTAAAGGAAGCGCAAGATTTAGCCAGTGCGATGCGCTTATTACCTATTATTATGCGCCGTTTTGGTGCTGAAAGAGTATTACTAAAACCGGTTGCTTGGGCGGCTGATAAAGGGCGCTATGTAGCAGGCTCAGGGACTATATTCTCTACTGATACACGGTCGGTGCATATACCAAATGCTATCCAAATGAACGTGAGCGTGGCAGATGATAAAGGTCATAATCTCATCCCTAATTCTACCTTAGGAGAATGGATACAGTACCACTTACTGACTACGAGTTTGGCATGCTGTGCACTGTTTTTGCCGGAAGAGGATGCGTTCAAACGTTTGGCATTGCGCACGGAGTATGGTTTAGATGCAGAACTTAGTTCGCCCTTTCTATTATCTGGCGGACACCAAGGCAGTATCGCTCTTTACAAAGAAGTGGGTAAGCATAATCAACTCATGGGCCAGGAGCCTTTTTTATATGGGGCAAATAATCAGGTGCTAAGTTATAGCCACGATTGGCATAAAACAGCCCGAGTGGAACATAGAATTGGTGCAACAAGTAATGCGTATGATCCTTTTTTGAATATGATCTTTATTTTACTTAACGTTCTACAAGGGATTGAAAGCTGGCAAAGCACTGATGGACTGCCGCCAACCTTCGCAAGCTGCGCGTTCCCTTCTTCGTTACGCGATACCCAATTAGTGAATGGCTCTGTCAGTCAGGGAGCATTAACCATATTTAACCAGCAACGTTGGTTTGCACATCAAGTCGACCGTCATTGTAAGCAAGCTTTTCGGGATCAGTTTGATTCCGTTGGACAGAAGCTACACGCTGAATTTTTAGCCCGATATTTACCGGCTTTGACGACATAAATAAAGAAGCAATTAATTATGTATGCACAGAATTTACACGTAGGTATCGAGCCTGCATCAGGACAACTACCCAAATTACATAAACCACCTTTATTGAGTGGTGATAACGTGTCGCTTAAGCGCCGGGAATTAAAACGCTATTTTTTACAAAATTGGGCGTTGTATGAATCATTATTTGATTTAATTAATGACGACCAAGCGTTTTATTTACAACCTGAAGCACTGCGTCACCCATTGATATTTTATTATGGTCATACGGCGGTATTTTATGTTAACAAGCTGCTGCTTGGTAAGTACATTCAGCAACGTGTGGATAATCGTATTGAATCTACTTGCGCAGTCGGCGTAGACGAAATGTCTTGGGATGATTTGTCCCCCGGTAATTATCAGTGGCCGGCGGTAGATGAAGTCCGTACTTACCGAAATAAAGTGAAAAATATGGTCGGCGATTTTATTGATAATATGGAATTTAGCCTGCCTATTACCCAAGACTCACCCGCTTGGATTATTTTAATGGGGTGTGAGCATGAGGGGATTCATATCGAAACGTCATCTGTGATTATGCGGATGCTCGATAGCCAATATTTAACAGATAACGGCCAATGGCCTAGCTTTCCTATTACGCGTGACGCTCCTTCAAAAGCATTACGCAACGAGCTTATTCCTGTGTCAGCAAAAAAAATTCGCTTGGGTAAGCTCAATAATAACGACACGTATGGCTGGGATAATGAATATGGGATTTCAGATGTATTTGTAGAAGATTTTAATGCAAGCAAGACCTTAGTCTCTAATCAGGAATTTATGCAATTCGTAGACGCTGGTGGTTATCAAGCGCCAACCTATTGGACCGATGAAGGCAAACAGTGGTTAGCTTATACTAAAGCTAACATGCCGCGCTTTTGGTCGTTTACCAATGGGCATTATATGCAGCGTAATTTACTGCATGATGTGCCTCTACCTCTAAGCTGGCCTGTTGAAGTCAATTATTTAGAGGCCAAAGCATTTTGTAACTGGAAAAGTACCCAGTTAGAGGGGTTTGTTCGGTTACCAAGTGAAGCTGAATGGCAGGTGATGCGAGATACCTTGAAATGCGACTTACCAACGTGGGAGCAAGCCCCAGGAAATATTAATCTTGAACACTACGCTTCATCATGCCCAGTCGATACGTTTGAGCAAGGCGAGTTTTATGACATTATTGGTAATGTGTGGCAGTGGTCAGAAAGTCTAATTGATGGCTTTGATGGCTTCAAAGTCCATCCCTTGTACGATGATTTTTCGACGCCGACTTTCGACGGTCAGCATAATTTAATTAAAGGTGGCTCGTGGATATCTACCGGCAACGAAGCCACACGAGACTCGCGTTATGCATTTCGTCGTCATTTTCATCAACATGCCGGTTTTAGATATGTTCAGTCAAGCAATGAAGTGGTGCCTATAACGCCAGTTAATCCTTATGAAAGCCAAACGGACATCAGTCGAATGTTGCACCACCATTATGGCCCTCATAGCGCAGCAGCAGACCATGATTTACAGCTGGTCGTACAAATAGCGCGTTCGCTTGTTCAAAGTGGCCAATGTGCAATAGGTAAAGCGTTGGATATGGGGTGCGGAGTAGGGCGCGTGTCATTCGAACTAAGTCGTATATTTGCTGCTGTCAACGGGATCGATTTCACCGCTCGCCATATTCAACATTGCTTAAAGTTAAAAGAAAACGGTCAACTTCGTTATGCCCTGCCAAATGAAGGTGAACTACAACAATTTTGTGAAATTAGCCGCCAGCAACTTGGTTTCAATCACGCCCCAGAAAATCTTAATTTTGCTCAGGGTGATGGGCATAATTTGAAGCCGCAATTTACTGGATATGACTTTATTATTGCCCATCGCGTACTCGATTCGTTATACGACCCGCAGGTGTTTCTAGACACCATATTATCGCGTCTAAATCCTCAAGGCGTTTTGTTATTAACGTGCGCTTATGCGTGGAATGAAGACATTACACCAAAGCACAAATGGTTAGGTGGGTTTAAAGCAAATGGCGAAAACCAGACAAGCGAAGCACAGCTCAAATTAATCGTTGGAAACAATTGCGATTTACTTCAAGAAGGTGAATTGGTCAGTGACTACCTATTAGACAACCGCTCTAGCGCAAGAGCGCGTAATCATCTGACGGTTTGGAAAAAAAGATAAGTAATTGATCAACCACATAAATAGAGTGAAAAACGCCTGATTAAATGGCGTTTTTTTATATTTGTACTGATACACTTCGAGGATATGTTTTGCGAGTAATGTATGCTGAATAATAACGAAGTGGGTGCGAGTTGATGGCAAAAAGCGTAATTGTTGCTGGTGGCGGTATTGGAGGATTGAGTACGGCCTTAGCGTTAAGACAAAAAGGCTTTGAAGTACATATTTTGGAGCAAAGTGACGCGCTTAATGAAGTCGGCGCAGGGATCCAATTAAGCCCTAATGCTATGCACGTACTGATAAAGTTAGGTGTAAGCGAAGCGCTTGTGGCAAAAGCCTTTTTCCCCCAGTACGCAACTATGCGTCATTTTTTTAGCGGCCACGAGTATTTGCGCATGCCTTTGGGCAAGCGCATTGAACAAAAATATAATGCTCCTTATTTACATATTCATCGAGCAGATCTGCACGCAGTGTTGCACCAAGCTGCGCGTAAACAAGGAGTCACCATTACCCTGGAGGCGCAGGTTAAGTGCTATCAGCATACACAACACGGCTCGGTAACTAAGGTACAAGTTGAACTGCATGATGGACGTCAATTTACCTGTGATATGTTAATTGGCGCAGATGGTATTCGCTCTTCGGTTAAAAAATGCATGCTGCCTAACTCATCACTGCATTTTACCGGTCATGTTGCGTGGCGAGGTACCATAAAATCAAAAAACGTTCCTGCTGATCTTGTTAAACCTGATGCCAATTTATGGATAGGTCCCAGCGCACACTTGGTGAGTTATTACGTACGTGGTGCTGAAGAGATTAATATTATCGCTGTTCAAGAGCGAAAAGAGTGGAATGACGAGCGCTGGAATGTACCAGGAGATGTTACTGAATTGCGAAGAGCGTTTGAAAGATGGCATCCACAGGTGACAGAATTACTAAGCCACCTGGAAACGTGTTTTCTATGGGGATTATTTGGCAGTGACCCTTTAGATAAGTGGGTCGATAATAATGTGGCGCTAGTCGGTGATGCTTGCCACCCTATGTTGCCATTTGTTGCTCAGGGGGCGGCAATGGCGATTGAAGATGCTTTTTGTTTGGCTAAATGGGTATCAACTGATATAGACATACATCAAGGGTTGGCGTTATACCAAGCTGAACGTTTTGGACGAGTCACCAAAGTGCAAAAAATGGCAAAAAGTAACGCTGATCTGTATCATTTGAATGGCCTGAGTGCGAAAATAAAGCTTAAAGCTTTAGACGTTATGAATGCTTTATCCCCAAGTTTGGCGTCGCTACCCATCGCTTTTATTTATGCCCACAATGTAACACTTGATTAATAATGCCATCGATAGAATTGGTTATAGTTATTATGTGGATCAACAGCCTATATTGATTTAGGTACCCTTGACCAATTGAAAGGGGTATAAAAAATACGCGCAAATATTTAAAAAATATTCGCTAACCCTCAATAGAGATAAATCGCGTAACACGCTTTTAACAATAATCACCAAAAAAGACAATTGGTAATGCCAAATGCAAATAATTGGTTGACAATGTGGTGGTTGATTAGTTAGTTTAGCGCAGTAGACTTGGATTGGTAAAACACTTCGGCGGGCTGTGCGGTGCTCCCTGGAGCAACTAGTTGAAAGTTTATTAATTTGCTAATGTAGAAATCCAGTGGAGAAAGTTATGACAATGAAAGGCAAAGTAGCCATAGTGGCAGGCGGCGGACGTGATATTGGCCGCGCTTGTGCGTTAGAATTGGCAGGCCGCGGAGCAGATGTGGTAATTACCTATCTTGCTAGTGAAGCTACCGCACAAAGTGCAGTAGACGAGATTCAAAAACTTGGTGTGCGTGCCGTTGCAGTTAAAGCTGATTTAACTAAGCAAGAAGATGTAGATGCATGTGTACAAACTACGGTTGAGCAGTTTGGCAAAGTTGATTGTTTAGTACACGTAGCCGGTGGCTTAGTGGAACGCATTAAGGTTGCCGATATGAGCTTGGCTCATTTTCATAAAGTAATGGATTTGAACCTAACATCATTATTCATGATGACTCATGCGTGTATCCCACATATGCCAAAAGGTAGCAGCATAGTTACCCTAGCATCGCAGGCTGGTCGCGATGGCGGTGGCGGTGGTGCAGCAATTTACGCTACATCTAAAGGCGCGGTAATGACCTTTGCTCGTGGACTAGCGAAAGAACTTGGTCCTGATATTCGTGTTAATGGCGTTTGCCCTGGCATGATAAGCACAGGCTTCCATGATACCTTTACCCCTGATGCTGTACGTGAAAAAGTTGCTGGTTCAACTGCCTTACAGCGCGAAGGAAGTTCTGAAGAAGTGGCAAAACTAGTGGCGTTCTTAGCCTCTGATGAAGCATCTTATATGACAGGTACTAACGTTGATATCAACGGTGGTATGTTGTTCTCTTAAGTTACTATTAAGGTAACTTAAAAAAAAGCCAACATATGTTGGCTTTTTTATTGTCTGGACATCCTAATATTCGCTAATTTAGCACCGATAGGAATAGGTTACGTGCTTACTTCATTACGTGAGACAATGAATATAACCCTCGAGTCTCAATTGTTTGTCGGCGAACTTCTTCTAAAGCCTGCGCTTCTTTTGCTTCAAACAGGGCATTAATCAAACGATTGAAGTGCTGATGCATAGCTGCACGAGCGCTTTGGCTATCGCGCTTTTTAAGTGCTTGATAAATAGCCGTGTGCTCATTTAAACGTTTCGCGCTACTTTGGCTACAAACACCTTTATAAGCGGTTTTCACTTCGGCATTGGTGTCACGCACTTGCCATAAATTTTCTACTGCCATTAATACGGCATTATTACGTGTGGCGCGAGAAATGATCATATGAAAATCTCGGTCAGCATGTTCAGAATTTTCATCTTTTTCCATGGCGTCCAAAGTGCTTTTCAAATCGAGCAATTCTTCGTCAGTAATAGTGGCAGCAGCTAGTGCAGCGGCTTCACCTTCAATAAGGGCACGGGCTTGAGTTAACTCAAAAGCACTGATTTTATGCAATGGCTGCGGGGCAAGTTTGTTTTCTAATACATACACGCCTGAGCCTGTTTTTACTTCAACTTGTTCGCGTACCTCAAGGGCAATAATCGCTTCGCGAATAGTAGGACGGCTAACATCGAAGGTTTCAGCGAGTTCTCGCTCTGGAGGCAAGCGGCTCCCAGGTTGATATAACCCAGACTCAATAAGCAGTTCTATTTTTTCGACTATATTCCAGAATAATCGACGACTCTTCATTTTTACTTCCTACTTTTAAATGTCATACCTATTACTTGTGGTTATTCTACCACAAGTACAGCTTATGCAAGCTCTTTCGAATCTAGCGCGAAACTATTTAACAAGTATATAGCATAGCGTTAACTTTGGTTATTACCAATATTTAATTCATTGGTAATAACATATTTGTTAAATTGGTTAATATTAGTTTGACATTTAATTCGACTATTGGTTACATTGGCGTGTCTGTACTTGGAAAGCAAAGCGAGAAAATACGTGTTAGTAATGCTGAAACTAAATAAAAATAAGTCGCGCTCTTCATGATCACAGCTTTTAATCGTCAACTTACACAAACCCTCTGTACCACTACACTTATGTGTATGTTGGCGATGCCTTCGGGCTTAATATAATTTTTAAAGGGCGCTTTGTACCCGCACGTGCAAAGCGCACTTATTTAGCTGAACTGCCAATACCGGTAAGGGCTATCAACGATTTTGAACAGGATTGAGCAATTATTATGCGCGCTAATTTTCATTTCCATTCTCTGACACGCCCCGCTCTGTTATCGCTATTGTTTGTTGCGTGTAGCAATGCATTCGCGGCAGATATCCTAGTCAAAGATCCTCAAGCCTACGATAATGCGCTGAAGAAAGTGCAGCCTGGCGACAACATTATTTTAGCTGACGGCACTTGGCAGAATTTTGAGATTCTATTTAAAGCCAATGGTACCGAAGAAGAACCTATAACGCTGCGCGGGCAAACACCAGGCAAAGTCTTTCTTAGCGGACAATCTAACCTTCGTCTTGCGGGTGAACACTTGGTGGTGACAGGTCTAGTATTTAAAGATGGTTTTACGCCTACTGGCGAAGTCATCGCATTTCGTCGAAATAAAGAAGACGTGGCTAATCACAGTCGTATTACTGAAGTCGTTATTGATAACTTCAGTAATCCTGAGAAATTCGAACAAGACAGTTGGGTGATGATGTATGGCCAACATAACCGGTTTGACCACAATCATGTGGTGGGTAAGCGAAACGCTGGTGTAACCATGGCGGTGCGGTTAACGACTGAAGCAAGTCAGCAAAATCACCATCGTATTGATCATAACTACTTTGGTCCGCGACCTATTCTAGGTTCAAATGGCGGTGAAACATTACGGGTTGGCACGAGTCATCATTCGTTAACTGACTCTTTTACCTTGATTGAAAATAATTACTTTGATCGCTGTAATGGCGAAGTAGAGATAATTTCGAATAAATCAGGTAAAAATACTATTCGCAATAACGTATTTTTTGAATCCCGCGGCACGCTAACTCTACGTCACGGAAACGGCAATATTGTCGAAAATAATGTGTTTTTTGGCAATGGTGTGGATCACACTGGTGGTATACGCATAATCAACCGTGACCAAATTATTCGCAATAACTATCTTGAAGGGTTAACTGGATACCGATTTGGCAGTGGTTTAACCATCATGAACGGTGTGCCTAATTCGAAGATCAATCGTTATCACCAAGTGGATAATGCGTTGATTGAAAATAATACCTTAGTGAACGTAGAGCATATTCAGTTTGCAGCGGGTAGCGATAAAGAACGCACTGCCACGCCTATAAACTCTGTGGTTAAAGACAATATTATTGTTAATGATAAAGGTACCGACGGAATCGATATTTTTGATGATATTAGCGGTATAAAGTTTGAAAATAACTTATTGAATAAAGATGCTAAAGCCAGTATCGATAAGGGCTTTAATCAACAGGAGATCACCTTAAAGCGCGCCGCTAATGGGCTACTTTATCCCAGCGATAAAGCGCAGCAGAAATTCGGTGCAAGCCAAGACTTAAATCCTATTAGCAAAAATGAAGTAGGGGTAAGCTGGTACGCAAAAACAGAGCCAG
Source organism: Paraglaciecola sp. 20A4 (assembly GCF_011378905.1). GTDB lineage: Bacteria > Pseudomonadota > Gammaproteobacteria > Enterobacterales > Alteromonadaceae > Paraglaciecola. The sequence goes on from NZ_WTPY01000001.1 coordinate 426,591, forward strand.
ATATAGCCTTTGATTCAGGAAAAATAATTTCTGTTGCGCCTGGTGATAACACTTTATTTGATGCAATAGCCCAAGCAACTACTGGAGATGTACTTGAACTTCAAGCCGGTAAGTATCGTGAAGCTAAGATCCTAAGCTTAAATAAAACCTTAACTATTCGCGCCAAAACGAAGGGCGAAGCGGTTATTTATCCTCTACGTTCCACGTTATTCGAGATCAACAATTTTGGTAACCTGACGTTAGATGGGGTGCATATTGATGCTTCGAGCGCACCTGACGCAGCAGGCAATACCCTTATTCGTACTACCCGTTTACCGATGCAGCAAAATTATCGTTTAGTCATTGAAAACAGTGCATTTGTACACCTCGACATTAACCATTCGTATCACTTTTTTGACGCCGGTAATCGTAGTTTTGCCGACTATATTCGCGTGACCAATAGTCAGTTTAGTCATATTACAGGTGATCTATTTCGCTTAAACAAAGAAATTGATGATTTGGGCATATATAACGTCGAGTATCTGACGATATCAGATTCAATGGTAGAACATGTTGAAGGGGCTATTGCTAAGGTTTACCGAGGCGGAACGGACGAAAGTACCTTTGGCCCTCATGTCGTGCTAAGCAACAATCAATTCAGTGATATTGGCAAGGGTAAGCGCAATAAGTCAGATGCAGCTTTGACGCTATTAGGTGTGCAAGTTACCACTATTTCAAACAATGAGTTTGTGCAAAGCGCACCGATAATTATTGATCATACGGTAGGTGAGCCAGTGACAGTGGTTAAGGGCAACACGTTTACCGATACTTCAGCGCCAGTCATTACTGAACGTTATGCTAAAGGCCCAGTAACCGCCACTGTTGCAGATAATAAAATGATCACAATCGGTAATGGTTCTTAAAGTCCGTTATCGTTGTATGCTTCAACTGAGCATGGTTGTTGTTTAAAAGTTCTAAGAGTTTAAAGCTTAGTATTGTTAAAAAGCGGGTAGTTTATTTTTTGGTCTAACAATTACGTTAACCCAACAAGAGTATAAAAATATGAAAATGAAGAATTTGCGTTGGTGGGTGGTCACTCTAGTTGCCCTTGCGACTGTGATTAACTATATAGATCGCTCAGCTTTGAGCGTGCTATGGCCCGATATTGTTGAAGACCTTTTTCCAAATGAGTCGGACTTAGAACGTAAACAGATTTATGCCAATATATCGATTGTTTTCATTTTATCTTATGCCTTTGGACAAGCTATCTTTGGCAAAATATTTGACTGGGTTGGTACACGCTTAGGCTTTGTTCTTTCTATTGGTGTTTGGTCACTCGCGACTGCGGCACACGCATTTGCTCAAGGTGTACTTAGCTTTAGTATTTTTCGTGCTGTATTGGGCATGGCTGAAGCCGGTAACTGGCCTGGCGCTGCTAAAAGCAACGCGGATTGGTTCCCAAGCAAAGAGCGTGCTTTGGCCCAAGGCATCTTCAACTCTGGCGCAGCCATCGGTGGTATTATTGCTATTCCCTTAATCGCCTATTTAACCGTGTTTTTCAACTGGCAAATGGTCTTTGTGGTAATAGGTTTGATGGGATTGTTGTGGCTTATTCCGTGGATTATTTTGGTTAAGGCTCCTCCTAAAACACACCCGTGGATTACTGATGAAGAAAAAGAGTATATTTTAACCGGGCAAAGAACGTTAGATGTAGAAACGGGAAATGATGAAGATGAATACAATCCTTCTACGAAGGAGCTGCTGTCTCGCAAGCAAAGCTGGGGAGTGATTATAGCCTCTGCAGCCATTGATCCTATTTGGTGGTTGTTCGTTTTCTGGATCCCTATTTACCTGAACGAAGTTTACGCAATGGACGTTAAAGCGATCGGTATTTACGGTTGGGTACCCTATGTTGGTGCAATGTTTGGCGCTTGGTTTGGTGGTTTGCTTGCGCAAAACCGTATTAAAGCGGGTTGGAATGTTGATAAAACGCGTAAATTAACCATTACCCTTGGGTGTTTGATTATGCTGCCGGCTTTATTAGCCATGGCGAACCCAGGTGGTCCTACTGCTGCAGTGATGATAATGGCGGTTATTTTATTTGGCTTTCAAACTGCAATCGGAAATGTGCAAACGTTACCCAGTGACTTATTCGGTAAAAAAGCCGTTGGCACACTTGCTGGCTTTTCAGGCATGGCGGCTAAGTTTGGCGCGTTAGGCTTAACAGCGTTGGTACCATTTTTAACAGCTGACGGAAACTATACGCCGGCTTTTGTTATCGGTGCATCTTTAGCGGTCATTGCCATGTTGGCTGTGTGGGTTCTCATCCCAAAAGTAGAACCGTTAAAAAGCCTTAAGTAGGGTTGTTATCAAGACAACGTTAATGGAAGCCCGTAGGGCTTTATAATTGAATTATATCCAGGGTGTATCATGCGAAAAGTAGTATTGATTGGCGAATGTATGTTGGAGTTGCGTGAAGGCAACGATGGGGTAATGCATCAGTCTTTTGCGGGAGATGCATACAACACCGCGGTCTATCAGAAACGGGCATTTCCTGAACAGGATGTGTACTTTATGAGCGCTATTGGACAGGATGTTGTCAGCGAGAAACTACGTCAACATTGTGAGCAGGCGTCATTAAATAACCAGTATTTATCTCAGAAAAGTAAACAAAACCCCGGCGTTTATTTGGTGCAAACGGACGAGCATGGCGAGCGTTCATTTTTGTATTGGCGCGAAAATTCAGCTGCACGAGAATTGATGCGCTACGTAGACGAAGATACAGTCGAGTCGTTGTATAACAGCGATCTGGTATTCTTTTCAGGTATATCTTTGGCCGTTATTCACCCTAAGGAACGTCCTGCTTTTTGGGCGATGCTTAAACGTTTGAAGGAGCAGGGCGTCACGCTTGCTTTTGATCCAAACTATCGCCCAAGATTATGGCGTTCGCCAAAAGAAGCACAAGAGCAATTCCATCTTGCTTACGAACTAACAGATATTCTGTTACCGGGTATTGATGATTTCTCTCAGCTTTATGGGTTGACTGAACTTAGTGACATTTTAGAATTTTGTCAGCCTTATGGCATTCACGAATTAGTCATTAAGAATGGTTCTAATAGCGTGTATTGCCAACTAGGCAGCAATCTTATTCATCTTCCTATTGCGCCTGTGGATCATGTGGTCGACACAACTTCAGCAGGTGACTCTTTTAATGGGGTATACCTTGGCGCTAGGTTAGCCGGTAAAGAGATTGAACACGCGGTGAGTCTAGCTTCAAAGGCGGCCGCCATTGTTATTCAATATCCGGGAGCGATCACGCCCAAGGATGATTTCGTCCGACTTCTCACTCAATAGTATAGACCTATATCACTCAAACTAATACGTTGTAACTTTTTTATAACGTATTTTACATATTCTATATAACTAATTTGAATTACTAAATTGCACTCTAGCAGTGCATAGTTTGTGCACTGTTGTAAGTCAAATTGTAACAAAACTTGGAGGGCCTATGCCTACTATTGCATTTCCAGCTGAAGTGAAAGCTGGCGAAAAGCGCTGTGCGCTTTTGCCCGTTAACGTAAAGGCATATAAATTATTGGGCGCAGATGTGCTTATCGAATCAGGATTGGGTCAGCATATCCATGTAACAGATGCAGAATACGTAGAGGCGGGGGCAACCGTCGAAGCGAACCGCAACGCGTTACTGCAAAAGGGCGACATTATACTAGGTTTACATAAGCTTAGCGTTGAGGATGTGGCTAATGTCAAACCAGACGCATTGGTTGTGAGCTATCTTGATCCCTTCAATGAACCTAGTTTCGTGGATACGTTATGCAGTAAAGGTGTAACCAGTATCAGTATGGAAATGATCCCACGTATTAGCCGTTGCCAGAAAATGGATGCGCTTAGTTCACAAGCAAGTTTGGCGGGTTATGTGATGGTGATGCAAGCTGTTAATACCCTCCCTAATGTACTGCCCATGATGATGACACCAGCAGGTACATTAAAGCCCGCTAAAGTATTTATTATCGGAGCAGGTGTGGCGGGATTACAAGCTATCGCGACGGCTAAACGCTTAGGGGCGAGTGTAACTGCATTCGATACGCGAACTGTGGTAGCAGAGCAAGTGCGCTCTTTAGGGGCTAAGTTTTTAGATATAGATTTAGGCAAAACGGGTGAAACCGGCCAGGGCTACGCTCAGGCGCTGACACCTGAGCAAATGCAAATTCAGCAGCGAGAGCAAGCAAAGTGTATCGCTGATTCAGATATCGTAATTACTACCGCACAATTGTTTGGCCGCAAGCCTCCCGTATTGATTAACCAAGAGACTATTGCGTCGATGCGTCCAGGTAGCGTTATCGTCGATATGGCTGCAGAAACCGGTGGCAATGTACAAGGGAGTATATCAGGAGAAACGGTAAGCATTCACGGCGTGAATGTAATCGGTACGGGAGCATGGGCAAATGGCGTAGCAAAACATGCGACCCAAATGTACGCAAGTAACCTGTATAACTTAATAAGCGAGTTTTGGTCGAAAGATGATAATCGTTTTGCCCTAGATATAAACGATGAGGTGCAGTCTGGCTGCATTATTACCTATCAAGGTAAAGTGGTGAATGCCATGATCAGTGATTTCTATGCAGCACAGAAGAAAACAACACAAGACGGAGTAGCGTGATGGAAGCCATATATTTGCTCTTTATTTTATTGTTGTCGATTTTCATCGGCTTCGAATTAATTCAAAAAGTCCCCGCGACATTACATACACCGTTAATGTCGGGCGCTAACGCTATTTCGGGTATTACGGTAGTAGGTGCTTTAGCTCTAGCTGGTGATGAAACATTGGGTGAATACGCCATGTATTTAGGGGCTTTTGCCGTTTTTTTGGCGACAATCAACGTAGTTGGTGGATATTTGGTCACCGATAGAATGTTAGCCATGTTCAAGAAAAAGCAGTAGGCGGGAATAAATATGACATCAAATATAGATTTAGTGATTAATTTCACCTACGTAATTTCTGCCGCGTTATTCATTTTTGGCTTGAAGCTTCTTGGTCATCCATCTAGTGCGCGCAAAGGTAACCTTATCTCTGGCATCGCTATGCTGTTAGCCATAGTTGTGACTTTACTCGACAACAGTATCGTGAATTTTCAATGGATTGCTATCGCGATGCTAGCAGGCGCTGTGGTGGGCTTTTTTGCGGCACGTTTAATCGCTATGACCGATATGCCAGAAATGGTGTCTTTGTTGAATGGCGTAGGTGGTTTGGCAAGTGTATTCGTTGCTTGGGCGACGATTCAAAGTGGTGCTGGTATATCGGCGTTTATACTGGTGGTGACGTTTTTAGCGTTGCTTATCGGTGGTGTAACCTTTTCAGGCAGTATTGTGGCTTGGGCTAAATTAAGTGAGCGTATTACAGGACGCGCAGTGACCTTTAGCGGACAAGCTGTTGTGAATGGCATCATCGTGTTGGCCATTGTTGCTACGGGGTACGCATTTGTCGCTCAGCCTGATTTTGCGTTGTCATCAACTGAAGTGCTGTACGTTGCTCTAGGTTTGTCTTTACTGTTTGGCATCATGTTAGTGCTACCGATTGGTGGCGCGGATATGCCTGTGGTTATATCGTTACTTAACAGTTACTCGGGTTTAGCTGCCTGTGCTGCTGGTTTCGCCTTACATAATAATATTTTGATTGTCGCTGGTTCGTTAGTTGGCGCAAGCGGTATTATTCTGACCAACATCATGTGTAAAGCCATGAACCGCTCATTAAGCAATGTGTTGTTCTCAGGCTTTATGGCGGTACATAAAACAGACATGGTGATTGAAGGTGAAGTTAAGCCGTTATCAGCTGATGATGCTTATTATGTGCTAGAAGCTGCCCAATCTGTTGTGGTGATTCCAGGTTACGGTATGGCGGTAGCGCAAGCCCAACATGTAATGAAAGAATTGCAGCTTCAGCTTGAAGAAAATGGCTGTGAAGTTGCGTACGCCATTCACCCAGTAGCGGGTCGTATGCCAGGGCATATGAATGTGCTACTTGCAGAAGCTGACGTATCTTATGAGCAGTTGTTCGAAATGGACGAAATCAATAAGCGTATTGAAAATTTCGATGTGGCTATGGTGATCGGTGCAAATGACGTCGTCAACCCAGCGGCACGTGAAATGAAAGGCAGCCCTATTTATGGTATGCCAGTTATCAATGCAGATTTAGCTAAAAATGTATTTGTACTTAAACGTGGTATGGCATCAGGCTTTGCTGGTATTGATAACCCGTTGTTCTTCAAACCTAATACCCGCATGATATTTGGTGATGCTAAAGAAACACTGGGTCATATTGTTAGACAATTTAACGATTAACTGTATCTTCAGCAAATAGTTTTACGTTTGATATATTTTAAAAAGCCCTCAATGCGCCAACAAGCGATGAGGGCTTTTTTTTGTCTGCATGATATTACTCAGTCTGTTTATCAGCGTACAAAATCTGCGAGCTTTACGCGGTATGGCGTACAACCTTCGTAAGTTTCTTCGTATTTCCATTGCTCGATTATTTTCTGCTTATTGGTGATCACTGTTAATGCACATTCTACGTTGACTTGTGTTGGTTGCATCATAGTCTTGGCGATAAGCGGGTCTTGGCCTTCTAAACCTGTCGTATATTCTGTTTCGGTAACCAAACCAACGTGATTGCGTTCGATTAGGTAGGTATGAACAATTTTATTATTGACCAACTCAATATTATTGGGGAAGCCAATAACGTTGAACAATCGATTCACAGGTTTTCCTTTAAACGGGGTTAAACCGTCATCTAGTGGCATTAACGTGGCGCAACCAAATAGCGCTAAAGGGGCAAGCAGTAACAAAAAATAGTGTTTCATAACGTGAATTTTATTCTATAGGAAAGTAGCTGTTTGGAAGACAGATTTTGCCTGTTCAAGTTCAATAAATGCAAGCATTCTGGCGTAATAAAGTTCGGTATTACCCTACCCACGTGCTACGAGACAATTATTCAAGCAATGAAAGGCACGTCATTGTGTGGTAATAATAACTCAACAGCAGAAAGTGAAGCTTTATTTAAGATCATGACACAAGCAAAAGAAACTAAGGCCGTCCATTCCCATTCTGAGCATAACCATTCCCATCATGGCCACCATCATCATATTGACCCATCATCATCTCGCATCGGCTGGGCTTTTTTTCTCAATGTCACGTTTACCATTATTGAATTTATTGGAGGTTGGCTAACCAACAGTACGGCTATCATGGCGGATGCCGTGCATGATTTAGGCGATAGCTTATCCATTGGTACCGCGTGGTTTTTGAATCGCGCTGGAAATAAAAAAGCCACAGATCGTTTTACCTATGGTTTTAAACGCCTATCACTTTTGGCTGCAATGCTAAATGGCATCGTGTTGGTATGTGGGTCGATTTGGGTACTAATAGAAAGTGTTCCTCGTTTGTTTGCTCCTGAGATGCCCCACACTGAAGGTATGTTTTTGCTAGCGTTGCTAGGGGTGTCAGTGAATGGTTTTGCTGCTTATAAGCTCAGTGCAGGGAATACGTTAAACGAGCGGGTACTTAACTGGCACTTAATTGAAGATGTATTGGGTTGGGTTGCTGTGCTTATTGTGTCAGTGGTACTTATGTTTGTTAACTTACCTATACTTGATCCGCTCCTCTCGATAGCATTCACGTTGTTCATCTTATACAACGTGGTACGCAATATTCAGATGACACTTGGGTTATTTCTACAAGGTGTACCGGATGAGCAAGTGCAGGATCAAATTAAACACAAGCTGCAACACATTGCACATGTTGAAGATATACATCACTTACACTTTTGGTCATTGGATGGTGAGCAACATGTACTGACCGCACATTTGGTTTTAAATGAAATGCTGATGCCTGAGCAATTAGTGGCGATAAAATGTGAAGTGGCTGATTGCTTAGACGAGTATAAGTTATCGCACACAACAATAGAGTTTGAATTTCCACAGGAAGCCTGCAGGGACGCTTGAGTTTAGCTTAGTGCGCAGGGCTAAATAGTTGACTAAATAAGGTATGTGAGAAGCGCTCATCGGTTCATTTTGAAATAAGTGACTGCCGCGTTGCGACAATCACTTATATTTTCAAGTCGCTAATTAACCACCGGTATAGTGGTATGCGCCCGTCCAGTTATATGACTTGCCGTCAATTTTTAACGTATGCTTTTTACTCATAGACGCACCATCATTGGCTACAATAAATAAGCTGGTTTGCCCTTTTACATCCTTAATTGAAACGGCAGTATATTTATCATCATCCTGCACCACTGTGAGCTGAGCAATGCTACTGTCTGAATTCACCGATAACTCAGAAACGGAACTATAACTACCATGGGGTTCAATGACAGACGCAAACGTGGTGTTGCCACTATCTTTTCTGCGGAGCATCAATGCTGCATCTCTGCGTAAGTTAAACTCTGGATCGTTGGCGCCTAATCGGGTGAGCAATAACTCGTCTGATTTCTCTGTTGCTGACGTTAACGTGTAGTACTTGCCTTCGCCCAACCATGAAAACTGTGTGGTGTTGCCAGACGGTTTGCCTTTGCCTTCTAGATATAAATGTTGATACCCATTGTCTTTACCCAGTGGTGTTAAAGATGTCGGAGTGTCATATTCAAAGTTATCACTAAGCACTTGGCCCATAAAATAGAAGGGGAAATCATATTGGTTTTTGCTATTGGAATTAACCTTCATAATATCCAATAAGAAAGGTTTTTCGAAACCTTCAGTTTTAATGATGGCCATGGTGCGGTGCATCTGTGTACCGGGATAAGCGTTACTTTCTATTGCGCTAACGACCTGCACGTCATCTTTAGTTGCATCGTAAAAATACAAATCTGAGTGATGTTCACTGGCTATTTCATATTTACCACCAAAGTGCATCTCTTCATTGATAGATAAGGTGTTGTGAGCAATAGTGGTTTTAGCCCAAGTTTTATTTTCTGGAAGATAATTACCACCGCCTTTTTGACCAATATTAACAAAGCGTGCTAAGCCATAATCTTGAACGACTTCATCGCCCTGTTCATATAAAGAAAAAGATAATTTGTCGTAGTGACCATGGCTTAACCCTTGTGCCGCATACTTAAACACCAACGTTAAGTCTTCGTTACCATATCGAAGTACCGCGACACCACCTTGATCGCCATCTTGGCCATCGGTCAGGTTGATTGATTTCTTAACAAATGGCTTAGCTTTACCGTCACGAATGCCAATAGCAACTGCCAAGCCTGATTGATCTAACAATACTTCATTTTGCTTTTCAGCAATGCTCAGTAATTGTGGATTTTGCTCCCCATACTGATAAGCAATATCTACCGCCGTTACCAAGGCTGGCGTGTAATATGACATCCCTTTTTGACCATCATTTAACGGAAAAAATTCGCCATCGGCATCAGTCAAATTGAGTAACGCATCTACCCCTTTCAGCAGCACATTATCCTTATGCGAAAATACCTTCATATCCGGTTTGACGTTGTTCATGGCTAAGCCGAATATTAAGAACGGATACATAGCGTAACGCTGATAATATGGACCTTCAGTGTAATAACCATCTGGCGAAAAGGGGTCTTCTAAATTGGCTAAAAATCCAGCTTTTTGACCAGCTACTTTTATAAAGCCGCCATCGTTGTCACGGCCACCAATTTCCAAACCATCGTCTTCTATCCCGTACAACGCGCGATCTAGCAACTCTTTGTCGTCCATTACCAATGCAATCATACCCACCGCAGCATTACCCCATGTGCTGTGGTTATGCACACGATTATAAAATTGTGGATTCTCGATAGAGATGAAATCTGCAAAGGGACGAAACAGGTTATTTTCAAGCTTTTCTCGCTCTTGCACTGAGAGCGTATCGTAGATAGCATCATAAGCTTGGCTCATGTAAACCAGCCAGTTGCTGTCATTCAGACACTGCCAGAATAGTTTACCGCGAGCATAAGAGCGCTCTTGTGGGTGCACCGGCAAGTCTTGGTACATAGCTTCATATTGAAACAACATGTCTTTAATATACTTAGCGTATTTGTCGTCTTGTAATATTTGATAAAGCGCACCGGCTTTTTGTGCCGTCAGAAAGTTTAGTTTGTGTCTTTGGTGGGTGTAACCACCTGAAAAATCTTTGGGGATGGGGGTATCAATGCCAAGCGCAATTTCAGCATCGACTTCTTTTTTTACGCTTTGTACTGATGCATCAAATAAAGGCACGCTGCCCAAGTTACTTCTAACCTTTTGTACTCCAGCTTTTGTCATAATCAGGTTTGGATGTTCCTGAGCGTTTACTGCCAAAGGTATGTTCAATGTCGCTGCCACCAGTAAAAGAGCAGTGATTTTCATTTTTCTCATCGCTATTAGCTCCGATTTATCATGTTTACAAGAGGTTGTTTTTAGGTCCTAAAGGGGATAGAAGAGTACCTATTGGTCGATACCACCCATAGGCAGCCAAAAATAGGTGAAACCCAGCTAGCTTTATTCCCTTAATTATAATGGAGAAACCTTTTATCTGAGGCCGTACAGACGTAGTTAACTAGTCACTCTTCACAAAATTACGCTAATTACCCACTGTGGTTTACTCGCCAAGTTAAGATTCGTTTTACGTGTTAAATAACCTCAAATACTCAGCTTTTATCATCAATTAATTAAATATAATCAAACTGATAGCTATTTATATTGGGGAAAGAATTTATTGTGTAAATGTTAATATAATGATTTTTACTGTTGCAAACTTAACTGATTGGTAGGTTGAATGTCAATCTTTTGTTATACCAAATGATCAACCAATTTTGGAGTTTGTACTTGCCAATTATGAGGGCTACTTGACGCAGCCTTTATAAATCATTGGATAATGATATTTAGGTTATTAGGTTATTAGGTTTTACATTATCGTTGCAGTGGCCAACGAGCACCGGAGGGTAATTTAGGTAGGTTGTGCGTTTTTATTGGTTAAATACTTAGCTATAACTTTTTACACGATAACCTTTCGGTCAAAGAGCAGGGCAGCATCACTTTTTGGCAGCTCAATTGTTTGTTACTAATATTATTCAGCAACAATTTAGTGGCTTCTCGGCCTATTTCGTAAGGATTTTGTGTCACAACGGTAATAGGTACCTTAAAAAACTCCGCCATAGGAATATCATCAAAGCCCAATAGAGAAACATCACCAGGAATTGAAATGTTGGCAGCGTTTAGCATCGCTAACAACTCAGTAGTAATGGGGAGATGTTGAGTAAAAAATGCCGTGGGCGGATTTACTCCCTCAAGGAGGCTTTGAGGTGATGATTGAAACCCGGAATTACGATGCCAATATTGTACTAATTGCTCATCGACCGGAATGCCATAATGATTCAAGGCATCTGCGTAGCCAAGGTAACGGTCCATTCTGGATTTTACATTGGTAAAATCTTGAGTCACAAAGCAAATACGCTGATGGCCTAATGTAATTAAATATTCGGTTGCATCATATGCGGCCTTTCGATAATCAGAAATAATGATGCTTTTTTCATTTCCATCATGCTCAAGTTGAAAGTTCACGATAGGTAGGCCGTTAGCGATGTACTTATTGATTAAATCTGTATTTTTACCTGTTGGAGCAATGATAATGCCGTCAACTCGCAGTTGATACAATGCCTCTAACGATCTAGCCTCTACCTCGGGATCAACGTCTGTGTTGTATATTAATACGTTGTAATCACTTGTTTTGCAGTAGTCGTCGATGCCTCTTATCGTGCGGCTGGTATCGAAGCCCGTTATGTCTCTTACAATGACACCTATCGTTTTGGTTTTATCCAGTTTAAGGCTACGGGCAATAGGATTTGGAACATAATTTAGCTCGCTAACCGCCCGTTTTATCCGTTCTTTAGTTTTTCCAGACATATAGTCAAAGCGTCCATTTAAGTACTGAGACACGGTACTTTTCGACACTTCCGCTAAGTTAGCGACATCAATTAACTTTATTTTTGACATATATTCTTCTGTAACAAGCTCTAGCTAAACGCAGATTGACATTCTGCAAGAGTATGATAATTTTATCAACTAAATCGATTTACTAAATCGATTTATGTTTTCAAGGTTACCGTTTTTATGTATAGCATTGGTAACTACATATGAGGTAAGAAAGTGGAAATTTCGAATATTGAATACCTAGTCATCGTTGCATATCTTATGCTGATTATTGTTGTTGGCTTTGTTTTTAAACGATTCTCGGCTAACACGGACGATTATTTTAAAGGAGGCAGCAAAGGCACTTGGTGGTTAGTAGGAAGTAGTGCTTTTATGAGTGCTTTCAGTGCATGGACATTTACTGGTGCCGCTGGAATAGCCTATGAGTCCGGCTTTTCCGCTATGTTTATCTTTATTGGTAACGCCCTTGGTTTTTTCGTTAACTTTCTTTTTATGGGACCTTGGTTACGTCAAATGCGAGTAACCACATTCCCTGAGGCTATCGCCGGTCGTTTTGGTGAAACAACACGGGATTTCTACGCATACTATGAAGTGCCCGTACGTATCCTTTATTCAGCCATGGCACTTTATGGGCTCGGCATTTTTTGCTCGGCAGTGTTTGGCTACGATATTAATTATGTCATCGTGGTCTGCGGTATTGTTGTACTGCTCTATTCTGCTACAGGCGGGCGTTGGGCTGTTATGGCGACTGACTTTCTGCAGGGCTTAATTCTTGTACCTCTAACCCTAATTGTTGCTTGGCTTTGTCTAGATGCACTTGGCGGAATTGATAATTTATTTGCCGAAATTGAAGCGCAAGGTCTTACTGAGCAATACAGCATGGTCAACTCGACTACTCTCTTTGGTGGTGCTTACACTTGGGGTTGGGCGAGCGCCATGATGGCAAAACAGTTTATTGTCTTTAACTCGATGAATGCTGCCCCACGTTATTTTTCTGTCAAAGATGGACGCGAAGCGCGAAAGGCAGCGTTGCTTTGTACCATATTAATGTTGCTCGGCAGTTTTATCTGGTTCTTGCCACCTATTACTGCTCGTCTTTTATATCCTGAATTGGTGATGGCTTTCGATATCGCTAAGCCAGCTGAAGCTGCCTACGCCGTCGCCAGTATTAGTCTGTTGCCTATCGGACTGGTTGGCTTAATAGTGGTCGCTATCCTTTCTGCGACAATGAGTTCGATGGACACGGGTCTTAATACAAATGTCGCCATTCTGATAAAAGACATATATCCGAAAATGGCTCGCTTGTTGCGCTGGAAGCCTAAAGCGGAATTAGCGTTATTGCATTATGGACGTATTTTGACTTGGATTATGGGCGTGCTGATTGTTTGCTTAGCACTGTATTTTGCGCAACAAGATGGATCGGGAATATTCGATATTATGTTGCAGGTAGGCACGCTGCTTTCCATGCCTATAACCATTCCTTTGCTACTCGGTATGTTTATTCGACAAACTCCTTGGTGGGCGGCCTTACTGTCGATTGCTTGCGCGCTTGTATTTTCAAGCTTGGCTTATTTTGAGATGCCGTTGAGCTATCTTGGCTTTTCTCAAAACTACAGTGATAACTTCGAATGGAGTTTTCAGCAGCAATTCTTCGGTGTGTTAGGCACGGGGACATTTGGTTTTCTTATATCAACGCTTTTTGCGCCAGCTAAAGATTCTCCTCATCGCCAAATGGTCGATAAGTTCATTACGAATATGAAAACGCCCATCGACTTTGCAAAAGAAGTGGGTGAGGGCAATGACTTAACGCAATTGACACTGATCGGGCGTTTCGGCACTGCAGTCACAGGTTTCATCGCGTTAATGCTGGTGATACCGAATCCTATTGAGGGGAGGCTTACCATTTTAGTGCTGGCATTGATCATAGGGGCAATCAGTTTATTGATGCTCAGGGCAGGGAAAGCGCCTGCGTCATCAATAAATACTGAAGCGCAACGAGCTGACTGATAGCAGCTCGTTAATGACGCCTGCCTCATTAGCAAATTTTCACATTACAAAACAGGGATTTACCATGCCTTACTTACTTATAAATGATCAGCTTGACGTATTAAAAGCACAGCTTAAAACCACTCGAAAGGAGCACCTTACTCGCCTTCTAGAGCAATGCCGTTTATATGAAGGGGAAGTGCTTTCAAAAGAGCACCCTCATACCAGTATCACCTATATGGGAATGGCGGCGGCTAATTTAAGCTTAGCTTACCTATTAACTGAGCAAGAGCATTACCTCGAAGAAGCAAAACGTTGGATTTTTACCGCGGTTGACTATGATGTTTGGGGCTTTGGATTCCTAGTTGACGTGGATCTTAGCGCATCGTGGTTATTATATGGCTTGGGTTTATCCTATGACTGGCTCAAAGAACACTTATCTACAGAAGAGCGTGAAAAATTCCTCCGTAAGTTGATTCTTCAAGGCAATAAAATATTCGACTATGGCCAAGAAAATTTGGGACATTGTTGGTCGACCAATTATTGGCAAAACCATAACTGGATTAACTACTCAGGTTTGTTGACAACGGCCTACGCAATTCGCGAAGAACACAATGGTGCACAAGTTTGGATAGATGAGATTAAAGATAACTTTGAGAAGGTATTTGAGTATCTGCCTGAAGATGGATCAAATTACGAGGGGACAGGATATTGGCGTTATGCCATCAATTTCTTTCTTTCTGCTGCTGATTATATTCGCCAAGACGGGGGACCAAACTATTTTAATGCGGGATTCTTAAAGAACTCGTTCGATTACCGTATTTATCAATGTGCACCGAATTGGGAAGAAAATATTAATTTCGCGGATGTGCATGACAGACGAAGTTCTCATTCAATTTCAGCGTATTATAAAATTGCAGCTGAATATTCGAACGGCCATGCGCAATGGTTGGGCGAATTAGTACGCGATAAATTCCTGTTTAGAGAGGCCTATGAAAGCAAAATATTTCCTGGGATCTTGCCTGAAGCTTTTCTGGAATTGATTTGGTATAAACCGGAAATAGAACCGCAGTCTCCTGCAAGCTTGCCGCTAACGAAGTATTTTCCTGATTTAGGGCTTGTCGTTATACGGTCAAGTTGGGAAACCGATGCGACTCATCTTTCATTTAAATCAAGCCCAGCTGGAGGCCACAAACAATGGAAACTCAGCTGGGAGTTAGACAAAAAAAATCATTGGAAAACACGCAGTTTGACTCACTACCACGTCGATTTTAATCACTTTATATTGATACATAATGGCGCATCGTTAGCGATTGATGAGGGTTATAACCGAACCTCTAAAGCCGAAGTGCATAACTTGATTACGGTAGATGGCACGGGTTGCATAGGCGAGAAAATATGGCGAGAAGGTGATTTGAGTGATCCTGAGCGTTTTGATTTAAATTGCAAAGGGATCCATAACGTTTGGCGGGATGTGCCAGAAGAGGCGATCGCACAAGTAGAGGCTTTTTCAAGTGACAATGGCTATACCTTCGTCGTTGGCGAATCAAGCAAGATGTATTATCCAGAGATGGAACTCACGCGTAACGCACGACACATTATTAATAGTGAGTGTGGATACTTTATATTTTTAGATGAGCTCGAGAGTAATCTGGAACATACATACACCTGGCGTATGCACTCTGAAAGATATGCCAATGAAGTGTCGCAAGATCAGTTTGAAATTGTTAACGCCAAAGGTGCCTTAAATGTGTTTACCATTTTTCCTGAGGTGCGTGACAGCAAAGTTGATGAAACCCTAGTAGAAGAGATTATGACGCCACAGCGTCCAGATGATATTCGCCGTATCAGTTTGAAAACGTTATTGATTGAGAACCATGAGAAAAGTAAAAATGCTTACTTTATTAATGTACTTCAGCCTAAAGATGCGCTGCAAAGTAGAGTCTCTCAGGATATTTCAGTTCAGCGAATCGAAGCTGATAACTGTATCGGTGTAAAAATAACCTCCAAAAAGCACATTGAAACCTTTTTGTTTTCTAGTGAAAACAAGATCGCTTACGGTGAGATTCAAGTCGACGCAAAATGGATTTCTATTTTAACAGACAAGGCGGGAAATAAAGTGAAAACGACCCACTATGATGGCATTGCGTAGCTATCCAGAATCGGCTTTTAAGCTGACACCTAGCTGCCGCAACAAACCATAGACCATGTCCATTCAGGTGGCTGGCTACGTTGCCCGTCAAGCATGAACGATTATTTGGAAAGAATTAACATGTTAGAGAAATTTAGTTTAGTAGGTAAAGTCGCATTGGTAACCGGCTGTAAGCGCGGAATTGGCAAAGGTATTGCCTTGGGGTTAGCGGAAGCCGGGGCGGATATCATCGGTGTGTCCGCAAGTTTGCAGTCTCACGGGTCTGAAATTGAAGAGCAAGTTAATGCACTTGGGCGCAGCTTCAAAGGATATCAATGTGATTTTGCAGACCGAAAAGCGCTGTACGCATTTATTAAAACCGTCAAAGCTGATTTCCCAAAAATTGATATATTGGTCAATAACGCGGGGACCATATTACGCGCACCTGCCGTAGAGCATAGTGACGAACTTTGGGATAAGGTTATTGATGTTAATTTAAATTCTCAGTTCATCCTAAGCCGTGAGATTGGTAAAGACATGGTGGCTCGCCAAGCAGGGAAGATTATTTTCACTGCGTCATTATTAACGTTTCAAGGGGGGATTACCGTTCCTGGATATGCAGCAAGCAAAGGAGCGATAGGGCAACTTGTGATGGCACTATCAAATGAATGGGCTGGTAAGGGGGTGAATGTAAATGCAATTGCTCCAGGCTATATTGACACTGACAATACCGAAGGGTTGCGCAATGATCCTGAACGAGCCGCCTCTATTTTGGCGCGTATACCTCAGGGACGATGGGGAAACCCAGATGACTTTAAAGGCCCCGCTGTGTTTTTAGCTTCTGAAGCCGCCGCTTACGTTAATGGCGCTATCTTATTGGTTGATGGTGGTTGGATGGGGCGGTAAAGGCTAAGCCACTCTATAGGCGCATTGTGGGTGTAAGATTGATAGAGGCATGTTTTTGATTAAATCCGCAACGTATATTCAAAAAAACTGGGCGTTAGCGTGGCCGTTAGCTTTTAATGCCTTGCTTGTACAATCTATGCTACTTATTGACACCTATTTGGTTGCGCCTCTAGGGGAATTACCGGTGGCTGCAATGGGCATTGCAGCCACAATAGTGGCGTTTGTACTAGGGATAGAGATCGCTATTGGCAATGGCATTCAACTGCTCGTTGGCAGGGCTGTTGGCTCGAATAGTCGCGATGACCTTGCCGTTGCTTATTGGTCTGGGCTATTCATCAACAGTGTTACCTCGCTAGTTTTCCTTTTTGTTCTGCACTTCTTTGGCACTGAAATAGTGTCGTTCATTACTGATGATGCAGAACTGGCTAAGCTGACCGGATCCTATCTCTCGATTACCAAATATATTGTTTTGCTAACTGCATACACTCAAGTGTGTACTGCTTTTTGCAATGGAAATGGTAAGACGCAAGTACCGTTAAAAGGCTTTATGATTGAATTGCCCGTAAATGCATTGCTTAGCTATGTGTTGATAAACGGGCTTGGCGAATATCGAGGATTGGGTTTAGAAGGGGCTGCTTGGGGGAGCTTAGTCGCGGTACTTTTAAGAACGATATTCCTTTATTTTGCTTTAAAAACAGATACTGAAGTGGATTTAAGGTATCCCCATAATCGCCACTTTTGGCGGGAGTTAAGGCCTCAATACACTCAAATATATCCTATAGCAGCTAACTTTTTAGTTCTTTCCATTGGTGCGACGGTCTATCAGTTATTGTTTGCACAACTGGAACTGTACTCCTTTGTTGCTATTACCTTAATTTTTCCTTGGTTACGTGCTGCTACGCAATTCCCTAATGCTTGGGCACAAGCGTCAGGCATTACTATCAGTCAAGCGCTGGGTCAAAAAGATACCGCAGAACTAAAATTATTTATCAAGAGCTGTACTAAAGTGGGCATGACAGTCTCTGTCGTCATTGCAGGGATTTTGCTAGTCCTTAGCCAATTTATATTGTTTATATACCCCGACATCGAGCCTAATACACAAACGGCTTTGATAGTCATCGCTCCCCTGTACATCGCTTTACCTGTTATTAGGGCTTACAACACGGTTGCCGGTAATATTTTGCGTGCGCTTGGCAATAGTAATCTAGTACTGAAAATTCACGTTGTGACGCAATGGCTTATTTCGCTACCGATTTGCGCGCTTCTTATCCTCTATTTTGATGTCTCTATTTTCTGGGCATTCGCCATGATCCCCATTGAAGAGCTTCTTAAAACGTTACCCTTTCACCATTTTAAACAGCGCTATATCAGTCGGCTAAGCCCGGAATAATCACCTTCGAACGCCTAGTTTAATAACGCTTAATCAAGCCGAACCACCAATTAAACTATCAACGATACCCACTCTATCAGGACACGACACCTCGCGAGCCTAGGAATAACAATGGCATTTCTCTAAGGCGTTGCTGTTTATTGGAAAACGCTCTTTAGGTGAAATGTTATCAACTAAAAGCTGATGCTCATTAAAATAGTATTTAAAGGTAAGGAATGCGTCATAGGTTGTGTCTGTTACGACGCTAATATAGCTCGAGAGAAAAGTAAACGGGTGGGGGCTTATTAGCCATATTTGTCTATGCGTATTCTTATGAAGCAAAAATAATTAACCCCAGCACTGGGCTGGGGTTATGGGTTCCTGCTTTAGCACGCTAATGTGCTTAAACTTTCAGTCTAAGACATTAGAAGCGGTAAGTAGCGCCTGCAGTAATACGGCGGTCTGTTAAGCCTTGGTAACACAAAAGTGCACCTTCATTAATACAAGATTGCTCAACTTCAGACTCAGTGATATTGACTGCTTCAATACCAATGTTCAACTGGTCGTTAACATCGTAATTGATGCTGGCATTAAGCTGTCCTCGGTCTTCTTGAACCACAGGGAAACCCCAAGGTAGGCTAGAAGTACTGCCGAAGTCAGTTGAACGATACGCTTCACGCCATGTATAACGCATACGAGCTGAAACACCATATTTTTCGTAATACAGCGTAAAGTTATAAGCATTTTCAGACAGGTCAAGTAAACCTTGTACCGCTGTTACATCGATATCATCAACACCCGTAGACAGCGCAAACACTGTGTTTGCACGACTTGTTGCGCCATTAACCGCTTCGCCACCTGAGAATTCTTGAATGGTATAGTTAGCAATAATACCAAAACCAGATGCCCAGCCTAAATCATCTTCAAAGCTCGCTAAATCATATTGAAGTGCAAACTCAATGCCTTTTTGCGTGGTTTCCCCAGAGTCATTGATTTGAGTCGTGGTTGGTACACAAACACCCACGCCAACTTCAGGACCAAATACGTTTACATCAGCAATAGGGTTGAAAATACCGCCGCCTTCACATGGGTCGGTCAGGTCGCGATAGCCCGTGACAGAATCTTCAAACGGGTTCGATTGTTGTTGTACGAACAGGTCGGTACGTTTCTTATGGAAAAACCCAACACTCAGTACACTGGCTTCAGCGAAATACCATTCAGCTGATAAATCAAATGAGGTTACTTCTTCAGGCTGTAAACCAGGGTTACCGATTGATACTGCCGGGTTAGGGCTGGTTGAAAAGGTAACAGAGGTAGATAACTCATTAAAATCAGGACGACGAATGTCTTTACCCCAACCAGCGCGAACCACTACATCATCATGTACATCTGCCACTAAGTTAATTCGAGGTAACACAAAGTTATAATCACCCTTTGTTGTTACTTGCGACACTAATTCGTTGCCGGCGCCATCTTGGGTAATAGAGTTACCCGTTGATGTTACGTCAGTTTGAAGGTAACGAAGACCGAAGTTGCCGCGGAACATGCCATGTTCAAAATTAGCTTGGGCATATAAAGCGTGAGTTTTTTCTTCGATATCAAAGAAACCGGCCGAGCTTGATGTAGGCGCATCAATTGAAACTGAACCACCATGTTCATCGATAGCATTTTGCAAAATAGCTAGTGCACCATCTGGATCAGAAGCAACACGCTCAGCATCAAGAAGTAAGAAGTCACGAACATACAACTCACGACCATCAGCATCATTGAAGTTGTTAGGCCCTGCAACAAGAAGCTCAGAGAAAAGATCGCCTGAGGGGCTATCAGCGATATCTCGCAAACCCACGTTTGAGTTAATTTCATCGAGCATACTCGTTACTTTGCTGTAACGATAACCCACATCGACTGAGGTGATTATGCTATCTATATAGTAAGTAAAATCAGTACGGAAAGCATCTTCGCCATTTTCAGACTTATTTCGGCCGATATTAACGTCACGTAGTACAACGTTAGCAGGGTCAAGTAGTTGCTCAGAAGTGGGCGCTGTCGCATCACCTGTTGGAATACCAAAGGCTAATGCTCCACCCGTAAGGTCATATATGAAAGGTGTGCCATTCTCATTCGAATCATAAAGCTCAACCCAATCAGGATTATCCGCATTAGTTGCATTCAACTCAGCATTTGCTAGTAAAGTAGCTGAATCAAGAGGAGAATTAGGGTTGATAAAGTTAAGCGTAGTGTTAAAGCTAGGAGTCGTCGTGTCATTACTTGATGATGCTAATTCTACGCTAACCTTAACGTTTTCACCGGTCCATTCGCCACCTAATCTGTATATTTCACTTTTTGAGATGCGAGAGTTGGTATCACCTGAAAAGCGTAGATTACCGTCTGATCCGTCAGCATCAAGTGGAATAACACCTTGAGTTGCCGCTTGTATACTGCCTAGATTCACTCCATCTAGAGAACCGAAATTAACTGTTTCAAACCCTGTTGGGGCGGCGAAATCTTTAAGACCGCTGATACCAGATGCTTGAATTCTAGAGCTTTCTTGTCGGCGTTCTTGATCGTTAATAACCACGTCAAAGAAAAACTTGGTATTGTCATTGGGGGCGAATTCTAACGTGCCGGCAAAGTTTTTGGTTTCATATTCATAGTTATCGTAATCTTGTACGAAGAATTGAATAGGTAAATAATCGAATGATTGCGCGCTAGCAACACCGCTAGCAGAAGCTACTGAGTTGTCCCGGTCAGTTCGAGGGCGGAATGCAGTCACATCTTGCTCAGAATAGCTGGCACTAAATACAGCCCCAAACCTACCTGCGTCTAATTCCCAATTGTCACCAAAGGTGCCTGATAATCTTGGCGTAAATGTGCTATCGGTTGTAAGGCTACTATTTTCGCCTTGCACTCTGACTGAAGCCAGTGCTTCGTCCAACTGCAGTGGGCGAATAGTTCTTAGATTTACAGTACCACCAACAGATCCTTCAATGGTCTTCGCTGAAGGCGCCTTGGTGACTTCAACGGCAGAGATAATAGCGGCTGAAACATCTTCAAAATTGATTCCGCTACGGCCAGAACCAGACCCTACAGTAGACACACCATTGATTTCGGTGCGGTTTGCGTTAGTACCACGGATTTGTACACCAGTACCCACACCTGCTGTTCTTGTAATTTGGACGCCGGTAACGTTCTCTAAAACCTCAGCTAAGTTTTGGTCGGGCAGTTTACCTATATCTTCTGATTGAATAATTTCAACTAGGTTGCTCGCATCGCGTTTTTCTGCAAGCGCATTTGTTAATGAGCTACGAATGCCGGAAACCTGAATTATTTCAGTTTCATCGACCTCAGTTTCTGGCTGATTTTGTTGAGCTAGGGCCGAGGATGCGAAATTCAGCGAAGTTGCTGCTAAAACCGCTAAGGATATTCTAGATAGTTTGTGCGTCATTTTGTGTCTCCGTGGGCAGCGATTAAAGAGCCTCAATGAATCCCCCTAACACCACTTCGTTAATTTATAGTTTTTGCACCTTGCAACATCAAGATTACATAAGGCCTGCAAAACGCTAACAAGGTTGTTACAAAAGTATTCTAAAAAAACAAATTGGTCAACCCTCAGTCTATTATATTCAGCTCTTTCAAAAACATTTTGGTTATACCAGTTTACAGTAAATTGGTTTACCAAAATATTTTCATTACCAGTTTTATGGTTAAAATATCATATATAACAATGATTTGGGTTATTTTTATTTTTAGTTTTAGGTGCTGGGGAAAGCTCTATTTTTAGTTAAAATAAGCACATTTACTTTTTACTTTTATTCGCTAGGCTGGACATCAATATAAAAATGGTCATAATGATTTTGTTAACAAATGAGCAACTATTAAGACTTATTGGTAATAGACATGCCAGTTTATACCGTTATTAAAAAACGACAGAAGAGACGGATGTATCCCAGTTGTGTCAGTAACTACTGCACCATAGAGCACAGATAGTTAATCAGGGACGGATGATGAATTCTTATTTATCTTAAGAGATCAGCGTTTGGTTAACCTGTCATATATTGAACCTCTCAATAACCTGTGAATTGGTCACATATAAAAAAGTAGATTTAGATGAAAATAGAACCATTAAGTATAGATTCCTTGCGCCAACTTTCGAGCACTATAAAAAGACCGAGTTACAAACCTGCCTCAATCACCTCAGGTATTGTTCACTTTGGTATAGGTAATTTTCATCGCGCCCATCAGGCAGTCTATTGCGACATATTGTTGAATCAGGGGGAAACCCAGTGGGGTATAACCGGTATTTCAATGCGCTCGCCTGGTATGCGAGACAATCTTAGCCCGCAGAATTTTTTGTATACTTTAGCGACACTAAGTGAGACTACAAGTTATCGAATCATCGGTGCAATTCAAGATATTTTAGTGGCTGCAGAATCTTCCCAGTCAGTGATTGACGCAGTGGCAAACAACCAAACTCAATTAGTTACTACCACTATAACGGAAAAAGGTTATTACCTAACGAGTGGAGAGATTGACCAGAGTAATAATGAAATTGCCCAAGATCTTAAATCACTTAAAGTGCCGCAAACGACGTACGGATATCTGGCTGCTGCATTGATTAAGCGTTGTGCAAATAAAGGTAGCCCGTTAACTATTCTATGTTGCGACAACATGCATGCTGGCGGAGAACATCTTTTGCGGGGCGTACAGATGCTCTTGGAACGTCACAGCCGTGAAACACTAAACTGGGTTAAATTAAACGTAGCTTTTAGCTCATCAATGGTAGACCGAGTGACTCCTGCGACTGATCAGCGATTAAAAGATAGGGTGTCAGAGCAACTTGGGTTATACGACGCTGCGCCAGTGGCTGCAGAGCCATTCACTCAGTGGATTATTGAGAACCGCTTTGCTGGTGCTCGTCCTCCCTTTGATCGTGCAGGTGCACTTTTCGTGGATGATATTGGTCCCTACGAGCGAATTAAACTGCGCTTCTTAAATGCGGGGCATTCTATACTCGCTGCACTAGGGTACCTCGCGGGTGATCAGTTTATTCATCAAGCACTTCAGCGCCAAAAGCTTGCCCTATTTGCTGAACAAGCACTTAAGCAAAATGTGATGCCAGTAACTCCTGTGCCAAAAGGTGTCAGTGGCGAAACGTATATCGATCAGGTGCTCACGCGCTTTCACAATGGCAATCTGCCTTACGCAGTATTGCAGGTTGGCACCGACAGCTCACAGAAAATTCAACAACGATTACTACCGACCATTGATGATGCGCTTAACCATGAGGGAGAGACATCTTATCTGGCTTTCGCTCTTTCGGCTTGGGTTTGTTTCATACGTAAAGCGCTGGTAAACAATGATCTAAATGATCCTATGCGCGATGAATTCGCACAGGTCATATCCCAGAGTGACTCTGGTGATATAGAGAGCTTTCTAACACTAGCTGGTGCGAACAAATTTCGCTTTTTCAGTGACACCGCTTTTATGGCGTTGGTGCAACAGTTTCACCGCAGTATTAATGACGTTGGCGTAGAGCGAGCGATAGATACCTTTTTTAATCACTACAAATAGAGAAACGATTATGCGCGAATCCTGGAGATGGTTTGGACCAAACGATCCTGTGACCATAGAAGAAATAAGACAGACGGGTGCCACTGACGTGGTCAGCGCTCTGCATACAATACCAACCGGTGAGATCTGGACTACGGCGGCAATTCGCCAGCATCAGTCATTAATAGAAGACTGCGAAACTGATCTAGCGCCGCTTAAGTGGAGTGTGGTTGAAAGCATACCCGTTCATGAGGACATTAAATTAGCGCGTTCTGGCCATGAAAAATATATAGAGAATTGGATTGTGTCGATGGAAAATCTGGCTCAATGTGGTATCAAAACCATCTGCTACAATTTCATGCCTGTTATTGATTGGACGCGAACGGATCTCAACTTTAAGCTTTCCAGTGGCGCTTATGCACTGCGTTTTGACCAGAAAAAATTTGCTGCTTTCGATCTTTTTATTCTTAAACGCGAAAATGCTGAGGTTGAATATAGTGCGCAAGAAATCGCTGAAGCTAAGCACGTTTTTGATGATATGTCTGAAACAGAGCGCTCAAAGTTAACAAATAATATTATTGCTGGTTTGCCAGGCAGAATGACTGATAGTTATGGTATCGATGATTTTCGTGCAATGCTTGCTAATTATAAAGATGTTAGCAGTGATATCTTGCGCACGAACTTATTCGCGTTTCTTTCTAAAGTGCTACCCCGTGCTGAAGCCATGGGGGTTAAGTTGGCTATCCATCCAGACGATCCTCCTCGAGATATGCTAGGTCTACCACGCATTATATGCACGGCTGATGATTTAGAGTTGTTGTTTGACGCTCTGCCGAGTTCGTCAAACGGAATTACGTTGTGTGTGGGTACTTACAGCAGCCGCCCGGACAATGACTTGCCTGCTATGGCGAAGCAATTTGGACCACGTATTCACTTTTCACATTTGCGTGGTGTCAGTCGTGATCCTGACGAACAACGTTCTTTTTTTGAGGCCAGTCATCTCGATAGCGATATCGATATGGTGCAAGTGATAAAGGAATTGTTAAATGAAGAAACAAGGCGCTCAGACGAAAAACTGGCGGGGGAAAATATTGAATTCCAAGACATTTTTATCCGACCTGATCACGGTCACCAAATGATGGGAGATATTGGTAAAACCGTAAATCCTGGTTACTCGGGCATCGGGCGACTCAAAGGACTGGCTGAAGTTCGGGGTGTGATTCGAGCACTATCCGCTACAAAATAGCAATATCACTCGTTAGCAGGTACCGTCTTTTTTGAGTGTGTGCCTGCAACTTCTTACGAATTGTATCGCATTAAGTAAAGATTAAATTCGTCATTCTCTGGTTACGATAACTGCCGGTGCACACTAAAATGAATAATATAAAAACGTTTTTTAAATCATTACTACCTGGAATATTCTTGTTTGGATTTACCGTCGGCACGGGCAGTGTCACTGCGATGGCAAAAGCTGGCGCAGATTACGGCATGTCCTTGCTTTGGACCATTTTTATTTCCTGTGCTATTACCTATTTTCTAATTCACCTATTTGGCAAGTTTACCTTGGTCACGGGTTTGACGGCGCTGCAATCATTTAAACGGCATATTCACCCAGCGGTGAGCATATTTTTTATTGTCGCCCTTACCACCCAGATATGTGGAAGTGTTATTGGCGTGATGGGCATTTTAGCGGATGTCTGTTTCGAGTGGTCGAAGAATTTTATCGATGGTGGTGTTTCACCCATCTACTTCGCCCTCTTTTTCATCGCCTTTGTCTATATGATTTTTTTAGTTGGAAGAACGGAAGTATTTGAAAAAGTATTAGCCATTTTTGTTGGCATTATGGCCCTATGTTTTTTAATTAATTTTGTTATTTTAATGCCCCCCGCTTTGGAAATATTAAAGGGCATGGTGCCCAATGTGCCCGATACTGGGGCAGATAAAAACTCATTTCTAGTGATAGCGTCTATGGTGGGAACCACAGTTTTTTCTGGGTTGTTTATATTACGCACCATTCTTGTTAAAGAAGCTGGTTGGACTATGGCCGACTTGAAGACCCAAAATAGAGATGCGCTGTTTTCGGCATTTTTGATGTTTATCGTTAGTACCTCAATAATGGCAGCAGCAGCTGGCTCGTTATATATTAAGGGGATTACATTGGTAAACGTAACCCAAATGATCAACCTGCTGGAACCGCTAGCGGGCTCTGCTGCCGTGGCTATTTTTACTATCGGACTGATAGCTGCTGGTGTGTCGTCGCAGTTCCCTAATGTGGCATTGCTACCTTGGTTACTGGACGACTTTCATGAACGTAAACCAAATCTTAAGAGACCAAGCTATCGAATTATGGCGTTAGTCATCTCCTTGTTAGGACTAATCGTACCTATATTTAATGCTAAGCCCATTGCCGTTATGGTCAGCTCGCAGGCGTTTGGGGCATTAGTGTTGCCTGCGACGGTTGGGTGTATCGTCTACATAGGCAATAAAAAGAACTTAATGGGCGAGCACAAGTTTTCAACGATAACTAACGTTATATTATCGATGATTTTTATCTTCGCTTTGGTCATGAGTTATATGAGCTACCATGGAATCGTCTCTACTTTGCAGGCGCTGTAACGTGAAAATTAGCTGGGTTGGCCTCGTTGTCTGCCCACTTTAGACAAAACCCAATTACACCTTGGTAATATTTTAAATCTCATTGGCTGGTGGATTTACTGTGCATCTGCTCATGAAGTAATGGAAATAGAATTATGAATCAAATTATTAAGTTTACTGCTAATCGTGTTTGGCGAACGTATCAGGGGGGGAAGCTGCTCGATACGATTGAAGGTAAAGAAACGCCTGAGGATTCGAGCTTCCCTGAAGACTGGATTGGTTCAACCGTTCAAGCACGTAATGTCGGTCGCGAGCATGTGACGGAAGGTTTAGCGATGGTTAACGATGACGACGGACAGTCAGTGCCGTTTCGTGATTTACTCAAACGAGATCAGCAATATTTCTTGGGAAGTGCTAAAGGCTCGACACGCTCGTTGGACGATATTCCGCTGGTTAAATATTTAGATAGTGCTACGCGTTTACACTTTCAAGCCCATCCTACTCGGGCTTTCGCTCAAGAGCGACTTGGGTTACCGCGAGGAAAGACCGAAGCTTATGTTATTTTGGAAACGCGAGACGACGTGAGCGAGCCATATATCTACGCGGGTTTTCAGCGCCCACCTAGTCGTGAGCAATTAAAAGAATGGATTGAAACGCAGGATATCGAATCGATAGAAAGTTGTTTTGATCGCATACCCGTAAAGCCTGGCGACGTGTTTCTGCTGCCAGGAGGTCGTCCACACGCTCTAGGCGAAGGCATACTCATGCTGGAAATTATGGAACCGTCGGATTTGGCCGTAAGGTTTGAATTTGAGCGCTGTGGATATGTGATCCCCGAGCAGGCAAGATTCATGGACAGAGGGATTGAAACGGCGCTAGATGTATTTAATTTTGAGCCAATTCCTGCAGATAAAGTCGATGCCGAATTTCGTTGTCTTCCTAAAGAGCTTACTACCGATGAGCAGGGTAACTGCCTTGAAGAGCTTATTGGGGCTGATAAAACAAGCTGTTTTACGGTCAAGCGCGCTTCGGTCAATGGCAGCTTTTCTCGTCATGAACAGGCTTTTTTCTATGGTGTTGTAACACAGGGTTCTGGGACGCTTAGAATTGGCGATGAAGTGACGCAACTGAATCGTTGGGAACGTTTTTTCTGTCCTGCTGGGGTAAGCAATTTTCAGTACGAATCAGAAGCGGGTATGTCTATCTTAGAATGTTATCCGGGGAATAGTTGATAACGAAAATTAGCACAATGTAAAAGCACAATAAGCATGTGAGTAACAAGTTTATTGTGCTGGTGTGAGTATATGTCGGCAGGGCAGGGATAAATCTAGCCCCATCAACATAGAAAAATAATAACCGTTGGAAACTAGTTACGAGGTTTCTTGGCGGGTCCTGTCACCAAGCGCGAGAAGGATACTTGTGTATAGTCGCCGTTTTTCTTATCTGTTTCCCAATCACCAGTTCCCAAACATGCGGGATACCACATACCTGGATCATCTTTAATACTGCATTGATCATAAGCTCCAGCTTTAAAGAAATTAGCATCACCAGCATATCCACTTGGGTGATCGAGTTTATCAATGTTGCCATTTGCGTCGATGTTGTTAGCAAGATTGATGGCATATTTTTTTGTGCCGTGACGAGCGCTGGTGAAAGTTAAATACATAGTATTTTGGTATACATTCACTTCGTAGCTAAAGGTTTCATCAAGAGCAATACCCTGCTCACCAGGATCTGCTGCTTCGTCCCATGGTGTTCCCCAGACTGAATAGCTGATGTCTTGTCTGTCAGGATCCTCTTTTTCGAGATTCCGTTCGTAGTTCCAAAAAACTGAACCGTATTCATGGTCTGGCCATTTTTTAAAGTAGATTTTTAAGGGTTCATTGCCATAACCGTAACCTTCGCCTTCGGCAACTAAGGTTTTGTCTTTAGTGGCATGAATTTGACCGACTACCACTGAATAAGCAGGGGGTTTATTGGGATAGGTAGCACGTTTAGCCACGTGGTTAACCTGTAGAGTGGCCTGCAGATTGCCACCTGTCTGGCCGTATTGGTCAGCTCGTTTATTGGCTGCTAATGAAAAGTTATTCGCAAAACCATCACTTCTACCATTTATGCCACCTACGACTTGATGTAATTCACTACGGGTATTAGATGAGTTGGGGGTAGTGAAGGCTTTATTAGGCGTAGCAAACACCATATTACCCTGCGCGTCTAAATAAAAATAATCAGGGTGTTGATAAGTTTGTATTTGCTCAACACTTATACCATCGACTTTACCATCATTGTTACTGTCGGTAGGGATGGTCATTTTCCAATGGGTTAAATCAAATTTATCTGCTGGCACCATAGGTTGTTTTTCATTGGTATTATCAGTTGCATTACATCCTGATAAGGCAAAAACGCATATTGCAATGGCACTGCAAGGGAATAGTATTTTTTTTACATTCATTATTTATACTCCATTAATGATGATAAAAGGTGTCGAATATGTAGTGGCTAGAAGATAAAAACTGCTCAATAAAATTGGGCTTAACAGTGATTCATATCTTAGGATTTGTTAAGTGGTTGCAAGCGCTTAACGATTGCGCCAACTATTTCCTCTGGTGGCGGTTTTATATTTACCACCCAGTCATCATCACGTAATTCCAACGTGCTAAGTTGTGATTCCAATAATCGCGGCTCGAAAAAGTGTCCTTTACGAGATGCCAATCGCTCGGTAAGTAACGCTTTTGAACCGTTAAGAATTATCCATTCAATATCGTTTGCACATTTTGACGCCAACGTAGTGCGATATGCCTCTTTCAAAGCCGAACAGGCGAGTATTGCCCCGCCTTGGCTCTCCCATAACGCTAGCTCAGTTGCAAGCGTCTCAAGCCACGGCTGGCGATCTTCGTCATTCAATGGCACGCCACTTGTCATTTTTTGTACATTGGACTGGGGATGAAAATCATCAGCATCATAAAAAGGCAATGCCAACTTTTCTGCCAGCAACTTACCAATTGTTGACTTTCCTGTTCCTGATACACCGCATACAATTACAATCATTCTGTATCCTTATTACTCTAGTAGACCAAGAATACCGTTAAACGAAATCAGAATAGAAAACATAAACGCTAAGCCTAATACGATATTAAGCAGATAACCTGCGGCATATTCGGCCATCAGTTTCTTTTTATTGATCATTAAAATGATCCCTAAGATAACTAACGGTAAAACAAATACATTAAATACCTGGGTTAATAATTGCCCTTTAACAGGATTAAAACCAAATACAGGAATAGTTAGGGCAAATAACGCTGCTATACCCGTGATGATACGAAACTGAGTAGATTGGGTGTCCAATTTACCTGAGCGGTAATCCTCTATTAACAGCGGGGCTATTAACATACATGGGAACACAGAAGACAAACCGGCGGCAAGCGTACCGAAAAAGAATACAGTCAGTGCACCCTTACCGGCTATGGGTTCAAGGGCGTTGACCATATCTAATACGTCAGTAACTGGTTTTCCTTCATGAAACAAAGCACCTGCGGCTACAGCCATGACTGAACCACTAATAACAAACACCAGTACAGCGGCAACAATCGCATCTTTCTTTTGTTGGGCTCTGTCTGCCATACCCCAGCCCTTGCCTTGAATAAACAAAGGTCTAGATAGAAAAGTAGCCGAGGCCATGGTCGTGCCAACAAAAGCCGCTACCATCATTTTACCACCCACGACATCGGGTATAACGGGTATAAGTCCGCGCATGACTTCAACGGGCATTGGGTGTACAACAAACAGTGACAATATGAAGGATAGCCCCATGCAGGATACAAAGATTACGAGAATTTTTTCAAATAATGAATACTTTCCGATTAGCAATATTGCATACATGATGGTGATCACCAGCACGGCTATTGTTACTACCACACCATATTTATGTGGGATCACAGCAGGGAAGTACATGGCGATCATTTCAAATAAAATATTGGAGGAAATCCCTAGTATGCCAGTCAGTGAATTCCATTGGCCGAAGGACACTCCTATGATGATAAGGATGGCAATCACCTTACCGAATTTAAGGTGTTTTTTAAAACTATAAAGGGCCGTTTCTCCCGTTACTAACGCAAAATTACCATACGCGTAAATAAGGACGCCTGAAAACAAGCAGCTTAATAGCAAAACCCACAATAACTGCATGCCAAAGGTACTACCTGCGACAATCATAGCCGTCACACTGCCAGTGCCTATGGTGTAGCCAATGGCTAAAAATGCTGGACCAAAACTCAAAATAGCTCTAATTAATGCTGACACTATTATTCCCCAAAAATGAACTGATATATTATTAGTTGCAGGCTTTTATAGCCTGTTATACGTGTTTCCATCGTGCTTGGCAGTCAATTAAGCCTAGCGATTAAAAGCCACTTTCTTCTGCCATTTTTACCACCCCGACAGTGAGGATAATATTGGCAAAGCGGCGCTGTTCGCCTGTTTGTATAATCAACGTTGTCGCAGGCTCTCGGATTTTGTCGTAAAAAGCCCAGCGCTCCATCGCTTCCCACGTCACATCCCCGAGTAAAGCTTTGTAGGCGTCGTGAATTTCCGCATTCGCCTCAACGGGCTTCTCCATCACAATAGCGCCTTGAACCGGACAAACTTCAAGTATGCCCTCGAGCACTGTTAAGGCATCTAACAAACCGGGACGAAAGTTAAGGTGCACCGTCGTTGAGTTCGGTCCTGTCATAGCGCCTACCGGCAAGTTGCCGTCAGCAATGACAACTTGGGCAAAATGTCCAGAGCGAGCGAGAGCTTCCATAATGGTCGGGTGTATTACCGCTGTTTTAAGCATAAAATTATCTTTTTTAAATAGCCGAATAGAAAGTAGCGTCAATGAGCGCAGGATTGTTTATGGTTTAACAATCAACTACATATTGTATACGCCGCCATTGATATCGAGCGTAGCACCGCTGATAAAGCCGTCAAATTCAGATGCCAGATAAACCACCGCTCTTGCTACATCATCTGCGTTGCCTGCTCGTGCAATGGGGATACCTGTAATCGTCTGATCCGCTGAGGCTTTGGTTGTGTGAGTATTATGAAACGACGTACCTAGAATAAGTCCAGGTGCGACAGCGTTGACTCTTGTACCTTGCGGTCCTAGTTCCGCAGATAGCGCTCGTGTTAGCGTGAGAATGGCGCCTTTGCTAGTCGAATAGGCTAGTGACCCAGGGTGACCACCCTTGCGACCTGCTAGAGATGCCAGATTCACAATACTGCTGCTTTCATGTTTGCCTAAATATGGTGCTGCGGCACGTGTCACAAACATCATAGAGGTGAGGTTAATGTCCATAACCTTGTGCCAAAACTCGGCATCCATTTCGTTTAGTAATCGTCTTGCGACAAGAGAGCCTGCGTTGTTGATAAGTATGTGTAAACTTCCAAGAGCATCTACAGTTTGTTCGACCATTGCATTTGCTTCAGTCTCGTTAGTTAAGTCAGCACTTATCGCAACCGCTTTTTGGCCTTTGCTGATTGCGTATTCGACCAATTCGTTCGCTGTGTCGGCACTTGAGAAGTAATGAATAGCAACGTTTGCGCCGCTATCAATCAAATGTTTGGTAATTGCTTCGCCAATGCCTTGGGCGCCTGCGGTGATAAGCACGTTTTTGCCGGTTAACTTTGTCATACTTGCTGTTCCTAAATCTTAAAAGTCGAAAATCATATTAGGGTCGATTAGGGGATAAATTTCACCGCTGCGCCCGTTGATTGATAATGGATTTGTTGTACTTAAATCGATTCTTCCCAGCGACTCTTTTTGTTACGTAACTGGGAAGTATGAAAAATCCATCAAGTGCCAAATGACAGCTTAATCGTAAGTCACATTCGAGGTTTTATATTCGCCACTGTTCGCGCGGATCTTATCGGTGTCTTTCATCTCAACATTCTCAATCACAGTGGTAGGTTCACCATTGGTTAAGTACAGCTCAAGAGGAGCGCTTTTATTCCACGTTGTATTTGAAATATTCAGCTTTTGAACACCATGAAAATACATGGATGCGCCAGATCTATGGGTTGGCCCTTTGCCAACGTTAGTCAGGGTATTATCTGTGACGGTGACGACAGGCCCAAAGGTACTTTCATCTGTTCCACCTCTATATACTGTTGCGACTTCTTCTTTTATGTCGGTAAAGGTATTGCCAGAAATAACGAGGTTCTCGACGCTATATACACCTAAGTCATCTACTTCTCTGTTCAATTGCAAAATAGCACCGGTAATGTTGCTAAATTCTGAATCTATAATTTCGATGCTATCGGCAAAAGTCCCTGCATTAGCTTTGAAGAAATAAAAGTAACCATTCACGTCAAGGTCTGTCACTTTGACGTTGCGTACCGATAAGGTGTAGTTGATGTTCATCGAATTGCTGCTCGTACTTATGATGGTATTGCCTTTGTAATCAGGCGACTGTGCACCGTCGAACCAAAGATTTTCTACTTCTAACGCACCACCATTTTCAATATTAATGAAATTAGGCTTTTGCGAACGAATAACGGGCTTTTTACCCTTTTTAGCCATAATAGTGATGGGATGATGAACTTCTGCGAACTTGGTTAACAGATAATCGCCACCATTTTCGAGTAGTAATATGTCACCAGATTTACTGGCTTCCAAAGCAGTAAGTAGTGTATTGGTACCCGGTTTCACGACAATCTTTTCACCGCTTTTAAAGACAACATCAGTTTCATTCTTGGGATAGAAGCTTGCGCCGACCTCTGCTTTGGTAACAGGTAGTTTGACTTCACCAAAGCCGATTTTTTCAAGTAATGCATCATCAGGTGCTTTTAAGCCATACTTATTTGTTGTGACAGAGTAGGGCGTACTAGTGAAGCCGGATTTAATCGGTGTACTGGCTTCTTCGTTTAAATAGTTTCCTGCGAATTTGATACCAGACATATCGTCATACAGTGTAAAGGGCGTCAAATTGGTCTTGCCTAAGATGATGTTTCCAGTGAATTCCGATGTAGTTGGTGGCGCGGAACGTTCTTCATCCGCGCCAGCGCCAAGTTCGATATGATCGCTGTCAATTACAATGTTGTTGTTCATGGCTGAGTCGATAACAGGATCGTAACGATTAGGGGTAGAGTTAGGCACTCCATTCATAATAACCAGAGCACCTCGTAATCTTTGACCTGTCAGCCCGTACATATAGTTATTACTGACCGACTGACTTTCGTTAATGATGCGAATACCACCAGTATTAGGTTTGCGATTACCCAGAAAGTAGTTTCCTTCCACGGTGGTGAAGTGGCCATGGCGCATGGTGAGTGTACCTTGGGTTTCAAAGAACACATTGTTAATTAGAGAGTTGCCGCTGGACTTATTTGAAATGATTTCGTGTTCGCCGTTGGTACGGTCAAAATAGTTATACTGGGCGGTGGTGTTCGAATACTCACGAGAAAAATGACTGGTGCCGATGCGAAGCGTCTCGCCGCCATTCGCGCCAAGTACTTGCCGTGGACCAAAGTAATTATATTCAATTAGGTGTTTATTCTTGCGACTACCTTCGGAGTTCATTCTGACAGCTAAGGTAACGCCACGGTTTCTTTTGTTGACCAGAGAATTATGGTCAAAATGGTTATTTTTGCCGTACATAGCAACCCACAGGTCTGACATTTGTCGATCCGTGGTGCTGAAGTTATCGATAACAGTATTTGTTACTCGAGAGTGGTTAGCCAAATCTTCGTCTGATGTTCTAAAAGAAATCACTTCACCTGTTGGGGTGTATCCGTCTTTAAAGACCAGGCCCGAAATAACAAGATATTCACCGGAAAATGCTAAATTAGACTTCCCAGTGATAATTACTTTACCCGGTGTTTGTGCCTTTAATTCGATGTGTTTTTTAGGTAATCCTTTCGCTTTGAAAACTAACTCCACGTCTTTCCACGTTCCGTTTGCCAGAACAACTTCATCCCCCGGTTTTACTGCTGCCACAGCTTCATTAAACTGCTTGATATTTTCGACCAGTACCGCGTTACTCACTTGCGAAAAAGATGCAAGCGTAAGTAATAATACAAAGGGAAAGAAGGGTCTTTTGGATACTTTTGGCATGTTTTGTGTACTCCTAATTTTAATTTGTTGGTTCTAAAAACGAAATAATTTAGTCGCTGGCAACGACTCTTTTTCATTTTCATAAGCACTGTTGATCTGACTAGAAAACCTCAATTACCCGCATTATTGCTACAAAACGGACAATTGAGTCTTGATCTTTATCGCTTAGTGCTAAGCCTTAAACCAATCTACATTGGCGTTGCTGGGCTAACCGCTAACTTTGAAAATGTCACTTTTGTGTAGTCGCCATTTTCTACATCTGTTTCCCAGTCGCCAGAGCCAGGGCAAGCAGGGTAGCGAAAGCTTGGGTCATTAGCCTTGGTGCTGCATTGGTTGTAAGCACCTGCTTTGAAGTACAGTGTCTCGTCTTTGTATGCATAAGGGTAATCAGCTTTATCTACCTCACCATTGGCATCGGTATTGTCGGCTAGGTTGATCTGATGATGAACCGTGCCATGTTTCGCACTGGTAAAGACCAGATGCATAACATTTTGGTATATATTCACCGTGTAGCTAAACTCTTCCCCAAGTGCAATCCCACCGTCACCAGGATCAGTTGCATCATCCCAATTGCTGCCCCACACTTTATAGGCGATATCGATTCTATCTGGATCGTCTGTGGCGAGGTTTCTCTCATAGGTCCAAAAAACAGAACCTTTTTCATGGTTTGGCCATTTTTTATAAGATATTTTTAACGGTTCATTACCCCATCCCAGTCCAGGAACTTGCAGAGCGTCATCAAGTTGAAAAGAGTGAACTTGACCGACTACAACAGAATACGCGGGTGGCTTATTTGGATACCCAGCGTTTCGCGCTACGTGATCAACGTGTAAAGAGGCTTCTAATTTCCCCCCTACCGCAGCGTACTGCTCAGCAGTTTTGTTAGACGCTAATGCAAAGTTGTTGCCTGGCGCGCCTTCGGGAATAGATAGGTCATTACCACGGATCATATAGCGTAATTCGCTACGGGTATTGGTAGACGTGCGCTCCGTTGCTGCTCGATTTGGGCTAGCAAACACCATATGGTCATCTTCATCGAGATAGAAAAAGTTGGGATCCGAGAACGTTTTTATATCAGGCACATCATATATGTCTGACACCTGATCACGGTTTGCATCTAATGGAACGGTTAGATACCAATGGCTTAGATCAAACTTGCTTGCTGGCAGTCGCTCTGCAGCATTTGAATTATCTTTTTGAGCCGGGATAGAAGCGGTTTCACTACCACAGCCAGCTAAAAAGAGGCATATAAGTGAAGCTGACATTTTAGTGTTTATATAGGTCATATTTCATCCCGTATTATGTTAATGATTAAACTTTTGATGGCACTGTGTGGCTTGCCTAAATTGCTAGGAGATAAGTGCACATAGCCATCGTTTTTGTATTTCTTTAGTTAGCATAGGAAAGCAACAAGTCGAATTGACGTTGTGATCATTTTCAGCAACGACGAGCACTTTTTTTTCATCGGCATATTTTCATCAAAAGTCTCCACTTTACTATTCGCTTTTAAGACGGTGACTATTCTTGTGATTGATAATGCTAGTGTGAAAAAGAAGAGCCTATTGAATTAATAGGCTCTTTTTAGCGAGGTTAGTAATCAAGCTTACTAACCTAAGATTCAAAACTTAGCGCGCACACCAACTGTCATTCGACGGTCAGCTTCACTATATTGCCAGATGCTACCCAGCTCTGTTATTTGACGAATTGGCTCGCCAGTTAAGTTCACCGCGTTCGCCACAAGGGTAAGGTTTTCGTTAACGTCGTAGCTTGCAGAGAAGTCAAATTGCCCACGGGCATCACGGTAGTTATTACCTAAAGTTGGGTCAAAATATTCTGCAGTTGGGTCGGTACGATTATAAATACCGGTTGCTAATGCGCCAACAGGGCGTACACGTTTTTCGTCTTGGGTATCTAAGTACTTGTCACGCCAGTTGTATGCTAGGCGAACCTGCCAACCTTCGTATTCCCAATAAACTTGACCGTTGAACGTGTTGTTCGAGATGTCTAGCAAAGGGTTGCCGTCGGGTTGTTCACTGTCAGCATAGGTATAGTTTGTGCTAACACCCAGACCAGACCATGCGCCAGGTAAAGAGCTAAACTGTTGTTGATACGCTAATTCAATACCAACAATTTTACCGCTGCCACCATTAACATCAGTATTAATTACAATGCCTGTTAGGCCTGCATCCCTTTGTGCTTCAACGTATGCAAGGTCTTGGTCGCCAGAAGCGTAGTTAACGTTAACTTGGCTAACACCAGCAGAATCAAGCAGACAAACATTTACGTATTCTGTAACGTTTTGACCATCAACTGTGTTCGCATTTGCGGCACAAGAACTACTGCTTACTGTAAATGACTGGACGTCTTTGTAGAACAAGGCTGCAGATAGCAATCCGCCTTGGCCAAAGTAATGCTCCGCTGACAAGTCGTATTGTGTTACGCGATAAGGGTCTAATTGGTAAGAGCCTTGTGAACCTGTTACCAGAGAGTTATCTACGTTTAATGCTGGGCTTAATTCACCGAATTCTGCACGGCGCATCACTTTTGCCGCGGCAAAGCGTAAAATTGTTGAATCCGTAAGATTATAGGTCGCATTTAAGCTAGGTAAGAAGTCAGCGTAATCATGATCAGCTGCTTCATTGAACGTACTGGAGGTTAAGTCGGTCGTCACATAACGTGCCCCGATAATTGCCGTCAATCGGTCAAAATCCAAGTTAAACTGGGTATATATCGCCTTTGTTTCTTCTTCGATTTTCGCGTACGAACCGTTATTACGAACCATATTCTCATCAAGTGTGCCGGTTAACTCATGGCTACTACCAGCAAGCATTTGCTTAACTCTATCGTAAGTCCCATTGATGTCATAAGCGAGTGCTGCACCGTCGTAAACAAAATAATTTGTTAATGCGTTATTGCCTGAAATGCCGCTTTGGTCAAACGAGTTCGAGTGGTTAATTTGCTTAAAACCACCAAACTGGTCATTAAAATCACCTATCCACGTTGGTGTAACTACACCATCGTAGGAAACGCTAGTTTGTAAGTCTTTAAGCTCACTTCCGTTGTTTCTAAGGTCATATCTGTCTAACTCATATTCGCTATCAGTCGTACGAACACCGGCTTTAATTGAACGAATAAAATCTAAACCAGAAAATGGTTCAACGTATTCCACGTCAAAACGAATGGCTGTTTCTTCGTTATCTTCATTGTATCTTTGATGAGTAAATTGACGAATGGCTAGATTGTCTGGGTCGAGAAGGGCGTCTTGATCAGAGAATGCAAGGCCCGGGACTTTGTCGCCATCTTGGGTCATGGTAATCGTGAATAAATGCTCAGTAATCGTACCATCTTCATCATATTGTGCACGGGAGATTGGACGTAGATTAAATTCAGAATTTTTACGCTTTGCTTCTGATTTAGCGTATGAAATCTCGCCAGATACTTTCAACTGGTCCGTTAACTGGAATTCACCACCAAGCGCGTTAGAAGTTGACTCATTAGTCGTGAAGTCAGACCATGTTTTAGGTTGAACAAACACGCTTCCTGAACCGAAATTATGCAGTTGGCCTTGACCATCACCATAAGCGTTATCAAGCACTAAATCGCTATAGTCTTTGCTGTCATTTAGTACCGAGTATGCTTCTTGGCCACCATCAAGTTCAGTGGTATTAACGTCTAAATAGATAAACCCATCAGTATCTTTAGGTGCCCACTGCAATGACAAACCGAATGCAGTACGTTCACGCTTCTCGGTTTTTTGTTCGACGGTATTTTGACTGCGAACAAGGTAGTTGCCACTTGGAGTGTTTGCTTGATCGCTTGTACCGTCGCCATCTAAGTCCAGTTCAGTCGGGGTAACAAGGTTGATAAATTCATCACGACGTAACTCACGATCTTGGTAAGAGACGACGACTGAGGCGCCAAAGGTACCGGCATCACCTAAGTCCCAGTTTGTACCAGCAGCTGCATTGACCATGGGGGCCCAATTTTCAGTCTTATCTGCATATTCGCCATCTAACGTGATTGCAACGAGCGGTTCTTCTAGCTCTAACGGACGAACGGTAGTCATATTGATTGTGCCGCCGAGCGCACCTTCAATCATTTCAGGTGTGGGTGACTTAATAACTTCAACCGTTTTTAAGAAGCTGGATGGAAAGTCGTCCAAGCTAATACCACCACGGCCACTACCTGAGGTAGAGCGACCATTTAATTCAACACGGTTTTGAGAAATACCACGAATCGTAACGGATTCACCTACACCGAAGTCAGTACTAATAGAAACACCTGTAATACGCTGCAATGCCTCAGCAATGTTATTATCAGGTAACTTACCTATATCTTCGGCAACAATGGCGTCAACAATGCGCGAATCAAAGCGCTTTTGACGAGCTGATTCTGCTAGACCGCCAGCAATACCTTGAACTCTGATCACTTCTACGTCCTGCGATTCTGCAGCTGCCTCAGCTGCAGTTTGCGCCAATGCCGCAGGTGCGGCCAAGATTGCTGTTAGTGTAGCGCCGAACATAGCTAAGTTGTTGGCCTTAGCTCTCGTCGCGTTAAATATCGCACTTACTTTGTTAAGTTTCATGGTTGTGTCCCGCATTACGTGTGTCCTCATTCATATTGGTATGACCAATATTGTTGCAATATCGTTATGTAAAGGTTGTCTAATCATCACAATGTCGTGACACTTTATACTCTCGCAACACTTCATTTACAATACCTCAATTACCAATTAGTCTAAATTTTGTAAGGCCAATGTAAGGTTGTTGTTACTTTTAACGCGAGTTCTAATGAAGTGATAGTCTTGTTATATAGAGGTTTTTTTGAACAGGATTGGTAAGTGCGAGGACGTTTATTTAGTTATAACAACTGCGAAAATAGAATATTAAAATTAAGAGGTTAAAGGGGTGAGGCCTTGTTTTTTAAATGTTTTTTTAGCTATTTTGTAGGTGTTTTTAGAGTTTATTGTTATCGCTGATGGATATTATATATAACGTTAATCACTGATTATCGATGAACAATATAATAAGTTAATATCTATTATTGGTAACAACTTTGATTGGCAGTGGAGTAAATCATAAATACCATTACTTTACGGGATTTCGTAATTTATTGGTAATATCTTAATTTTGAATTGGCCTTACATTTTTATTTGTGGCTGTGGCTGAGAATCCAGTACGGTCCTTGAAGTGGCTAAGCTATTGAAATTACTTGTTGTCTAACTTCCTGAATAATTTTTAACTAAGTATCGTGAGTGTTATCAACTTCTTCCCCACAATTAGAAAGGGGCTGTACAGCCCCTTTCTAATTGTCGTTAAAGTTTTTTACCAGATTACATTTCAAAATCTTTTTTGAAACGTAAACCAAATTCCCGTCTGTCGTTACTGCGAACGATACCGACAAAGCCATTTTGTTGAAGTCGGCCTTGGTCATATACTTCATCTGTTACGTTTTCACCGTAGAGACTCAATGACCAATCACCGTTAGTTGATGTGTACTTCACATCAAAGCCAACAATACTGCGTGAATCAATGGTTTCGTTAGGATTAAAGACTGATTGACCCTGCATTTTATCGCGGAATGAATAATCCGCCTTAAACGCCAATGTTGCACCACTGTCTAAGTCTACATAGTAAGACGGGGCGAACATCAAGGTCCATTTTGGGGTTAATGCGGGTGAGTCACCTACGCCAACGCCAGTGACGTTTTCGTCTACCTGAGTAATTTCAGCATCTAGGTAACCCACTGCAGCACGCAGAGCGAAGTTATCGTTGACGTCTATCGTCGCTTCAAGTTCTACACCTTTTGCTTCAGATGTACCGGCATTTTCTGTAATGGTGACAAAGCCGCCGCCTGCAGTTGGGTCAGAAAAGGGTAGTGCTAAGTCGTCGTATTTAGTAAAAAATAATGCAGCTAACAAAGAGACGTTTTCAGCAACTTTACCTTTAAGGCCTGTTTCGTAGTTGATAGAAGTCGTCTCATCAAATTGAACGAATTGGGCAGGTCCGCCAAATGGACGAGGAGGAAATCCACCTGTTTGATAACCCTTTTGCACTTGGGCGTATACATTCAAGCCATTATCGAGCTGATAAGCGGCGTTAACATCCCAACTGACTTCGCTAAATTCTGCTGTTCTAAAGGCCCTTTCACCACCAAAAGAGGGGAATAAGGCATCGGCGTCTTTTTTATCTTTTGAATAACGTAAGCCACCACCAACGGTTAACTTATCTGAAACATCGTAAGAAGCATTAGCGTAAACTGCGAATGAATCAGTTTCTTGATGCAAATCGAAGAAGCCGTAACCTCCGAATGATGGTGAACCATCGGTATTGAGGCTATCAGGTGTGTTAAATGGACTAAACACGAACGGGCCTGACTCGGTTGAGCCATCTTCATTAAAGAAGTAAATGCCTGACACAAAATCGTAGTTATCGAACGTACCGTTAATTTGTAATTCAACTGAATACTGATCAGCTTCGCCCGTTTCGGGGAATTCAGATAAGTTGAGTGGGGAAGCGTCGTCATCTAAGCCTCCTTCATAATCTGAGCCTCGGAAACTGGTAATCAGTTTGCTTGAATAATTCTGGTTAATATCCCAGTTTGCAGTAATAGATGCGCCCCAACCGGACACTGCTGTTGATTCAAGGCCTGGTACTGTGGTGCCAAGATCATCTGGATCAGAAGGTAGTAAATCCGCTGTTAGCAATGGAAAATCGCCGTTAAAAATATCAGTAGGATCAGGACTCGGCTCAGTGAACTCGATAGTATACGGAGATTGCCCACCTTCGTTATCGTAACCATCGACGGCGAACAATAAAGAGAAGTTGTTGCTGACTTTCCAATTTGCGGCTAAGCGGCCGCTGAATTCTTGTTCTTCACCTATCTCCTTTTCAGGATTAGGCAAATTAATTGCTTTGCCTACACCGTCGCGTTTTTTAAACGAACCACTTGCTGCAATACTGACGTCATCGTTGATGTCACCATTAAGGTATAAGTCAGTTGCCACACGGCCTAATGTACCTACTTTGACTGCTACGCTGGCTACAGATTCATCCCCCGGTTTTTTGGTAATGATATTCACTGCACCGCCTAAGGTATTTCGGCCATATAAAGTACCTTGTGGTCCACGTAAAACTTCAACACTCGCAATGTTTGGAAGACTTAGGTTTGAGCCCATTTGGCGACCCAAATATACACCATCCACATAGACTCCTACGCCTGGATCGGTGGTAATAATATGGTCTTGTAAGCCTATGCCGCGGATGAATATAGAGGCATGGGCTGAGTTACCTGCACCGTAACGACTGATGTTTAGATTTGGCACATATTTACCCACATCATCTAGGTTACTGATGTTGGCATCTTCCATAAAACTAGCACTTAATGATGTAATAGCCGTAGGTGACTCAAATAAACTTTCGGTACGTTTACGGGCAGTAACAGTGATGTTCTCAAAGTCATCACTATTCGCTTGCTCATTATTTTCGGTGCTTTGTGCATGTACGTTAGCCGATAGGGCGATTGATACAGCGGCAGTCAGTAACGTTAATTTTTTCAACGTAAATGTGTGGGTTTTCGATGTCGGGTGCAAGTGTGCTCTCCAAGTCGTTTGACGCGCAGCATTAGTTGCAGCTAATTTAATTAGCTTGCATAGATAGCTACGTCATTATAATTATGATTTTCATAACCGCAGCTTTGCATAAAAAAAACACAAATAATGCGGATAAGAAGTTTGTCGAGAAGGATCTCTCAGCCAATTAGTATAAACCAAATTATGTTTTACATTTACAAATCATTACACTTTATTAACCCTTATTTCGGCCAGTTTAATTCACTAGTAATTTACGTAATACACTGAAAATACTGCATTCTTGTGACGTTAATTTTTGTCATGTGCTTTGTATTACCTTTGCAGGCTCGGGTAACGTACAATAGCGGCATTTGAACAAGTTAGAGCAGGGTTATATGTCAATTCATTGGTATCCTGGGCACATGCACAAAGCCCAGAAAGAGATTAAAGAGTTATTGCCACAAGTTGATTTACTGATAGAAGTGCTTGATGCGCGAATTCCTTATTCCAGTGAAAATCCGGCTATTGCGACACTTCGGGGCGATAAGCCGTGTATTAAAGTGTTGAGTAAATCAGATCTAGCCGATCCCGACGTGACGGCCATGTGGCAGGAGTATCTCGAGCAGGAGCGCGGGGTGAAAACATTCACCACTACAACCGAACAGCCGCAGAAGATGAAACAAATCATCGATTTATGCCGAAAAATGTTACCAGAAAAAGATGCTAGCATTAAAACGATTAATACCATGATTTGTGGTATTCCTAATGTCGGTAAGTCAACACTGATTAATATTTTGGCAGATCGAATAGTCGCTAAAACGGGTAACGAACCCGCTGTGACGAAAGCCCAGCAGCGCATTAATTTGGGCAGTGGGATTATACTTTTCGACACCCCGGGTATTCTTTGGCCTAAAGTTGAAAACCCACAAAGCAGTTACCGCCTAGCCACGACTGGCGCCATAAAAGATACTGCGATGGAATACGATGATGTGGGTTTTTTCGCAGCAGATTACTTAATAAAAGCCTATCCGGAATTGCTTAAAGAGCGCTTCAAGCTTGAAAATATCCCTGATACTGAAATTGAGTTTTTAGAACTGGCTGCAGCCAAACGAGGTGCATTACGTGCAGGTGGTAGAGTCAATTTACACAAAATTTGCGAAGTATTGGTCAACGAGTTTCGTTCAGGAAAACTTGGGCGTATTAGCCTTGAAACACCTGATATGGTGGAGAAAGAAGAAGCTGATATGGCTGCCGCTGAATTGAAAAAATCCGCAGAAAAAGCATTACGTAAAGAGCGCTTTAAAACGGGTTCATTGACCCGGGATAAAAAAGCCCAAAAAGAGCATCGAATAGAGCGCGTGCAACGGCGTAGTAAAGAAAAACAGGCTCGCAATAAGTAACACCGCTAAAGTGAGGAATGGTTCACGT
The DNA here is from genome assembly GCF_011378905.1 of Paraglaciecola sp. 20A4. Taxonomy (GTDB): domain Bacteria; phylum Pseudomonadota; class Gammaproteobacteria; order Enterobacterales; family Alteromonadaceae; genus Paraglaciecola. Next base: position 470,136 of record NZ_WTPY01000001.1, read on the forward strand.
TTAATTGGGCAAGGCGAATAGTGTTATGTATATCAGAAAACTGTTGTTGTTTTGTGCCATTAGTATTTGTTGCAGTTGTCAAACAATGACAGTGCAAAAAGGTCGAGTAAAAGCTAAGGTCGAAAAGCCGCAAACTCTCCCTTGTAATATCAAAAATATCGATAAGTGTAACGGCGTTAATGAAAAAATTTAAGCAGTTTCTTGGCGCTATATCTGCTTAGGAGTGGGCAATGGCTTGCAGTATATCTTGCATTTGCTGCTGTAATATTAAGCTGGTGGACAAAGGCATCAATGCCGCTTCCCGTTGCCCACTGAGAATGCTTTTACTCGCAGCCTCGATTTGAAACTCGAATCCTGAGCCACTGCGTTGTTCGTTAAATTCATCGGCTTTTTGATCAATCAGGTAAAGTGAGCAGCGATCCGCTCGCCAAAAGTTCGCTATATCGATGTACCCTTTCTCACCGATGATATAAGCGGAGTTCTGTAACTTAGCTCTAAAAGAACACGCCAAAGTAGCTGTTGCATCGCAATATTCTGCCAAAATAGTCAGGTCATCTTCTACTCCTGTTTTTGCTCGGCGATGACGATACTGGCTATGTACAGGTTGTTGGCCAATAAAATGCTGGGCGATAGCTAAAGTATATATTCCCATATCTAATAAGCACCCACCGGCGAGTTCTGGGTTATACATCCGGTCGCCTTCTACCCATTTTACCGGGTAGCCGAAATCAGCTTTTACATGAACAATTCTACCAATTTTGCCGCTATCTACCCACTCTTTAGCTCGTATGATGGTAGGAAGAAAATAGGTCCACATGCCTTCCATTAAAAAACAATTATTTTGCGCTGCGATATCCATTAACTGCTGACATTGTTCAGGATTAACCGTAATTGGCTTCTCGCACAATACGTGTTTTCCTGCGGATAACGCAGCTTTAGTTTGTTCAAAATGAAGCGTATGTGGCGTAGCTACGTAGATTGCGTCGACGTCTGGATGGTTATATAAGGCCTGATACCCCTCTAAAGCGATAGGAATGTCATAGGAAAGTGCGAAAGACTTTGCTGAATCTATATTTCGTGCAGCAACCGCTATTAGTTCAGCGTATTCGGCATGGCTAATATCTTGGCAAAACGTATGAGCAATACGCCCTGCGCCTAACACGCCCCAACGCACTTTTTTATGACTTATCACCTTTTAGCTCTCCAAATGTAGATTTATCCTTGATGGTACCTTTTGATATGAGACTTGGCATTTGCGTTTTTTTCAAACGGAATGATTGTTTCAGGTTAGTTATCCGATTCAGCAAAGCTAACGGGTATGCAAGAAAATACCTAAGTATCGCCTTACAGATTTTTCTTTGCGCGTGGATAGCGTTTAATTACCTCAACGAAACGAGATAATCATTTATAAGAACCCGAGGAATTGACCATGTTGAAAATAGTTAAAACTTCTATCGCTATCATTGCCACATCACTGATGATGACAGGCGCTGCACAAGCAGACGTAGCGGAAGCACTACAAAATATTTGTACGATAGTAAAAGCAGATGATAAAGGTGAATTACGCAAAAAAATGAAGCGTGTTCAGTCTGACTATCGCCTGAAACTACAAGATTATTATGCAGGTATTTCTTGCGGTGGCAACAGCTTAATCCGCACGGCTATGCTTAGCGATGCTGTGGAAGCCGGAACACTGTTAGTGAAAAAAATGCCAAAGAGTGATTTATCTACACCTGAGAAAGACGGCAAAACGGTTACCGCCTGGGCTTCAGAAAATGGTTTAAATAGCTCTGCGATAATGAACGCACTGAACGACAGAATCTAATTAAGCAGTATTGGCTATTAAGCCTTACAGCGTAACAACGATAATAGTTTCAACATGGTAAGCAGGTAGCGCTACCTGCTCCTTTAAAAGTAGCCCCATTAGGGGCTATTTTTTTGCCTACCTGCCACGTAATCTAATTCTTTCATTTTCTATATTCATTAATGTACTTTGTTAGCTCAGCAGCACTTACTAATTCAAACCACATGCATCTTTGTTTATAGTAATAAATACAATAAGCTGGCGTTTCAGCTCTCTCGTAGCTAAAAATATTGCAAAAATGTACGCTATTTATTGGAATTCAAATATTAATTCCATGACATCAACCCTTCGAATAGAGGCCAGACGCTATGAAAAAAAAGATATTATCATTCCTATTGACTGGGTTAACGTGCTTGCTAAGTGGTATATCCACGCAGGTATTAGCAGAAAATGAGTCGCAGGTATTAAAGAAAAAAGAAGATGTTTTACAAACTCAGGTTGTCACACGTCAACAAGCGCAGGTTAGTCATTATGATGGCGCTGTTTTTTATAATTATTTTATGGGTGACACCGCTGGAAGCACTGGCGCTATAGCGGGTATGGCCGTTATTGAACCAGGCTACGAAATTCATCCGCCCCATGAACATATTGATGAAGAGTATTTGACGGTGGTGTCAGGTAATGGGCAGTGGAGTGTTAACGGAAAAACGTTTCCTGCTAATACAGGCGATATGATCTATGTGGCACCGAATGATTCTCACGGCATTTTTAATAGTGGTAAAATTCCTTTAGTTTTTGTGGTTAGTCGTTGGAAAAGCCAACAACCCCTTGGTGAGTAATATACTATGAATGCGCTAATTGACGCATAAAACGGTTGCTTTATTTGCTTTATATTCGTCAATATTCGCCATATTCTAGTTAAGGGCTCAATCCAAAGTTCGACCGTTAATATTACGCTAGTCAAATGTTCGAGGTATGGTATTTTGGATCATTCAATATTGTTAATAATCAGGTAGTAAGGGATAACTATTGGCCAAGATCGTATGGTTTTGCTTTTTATTGATTATTGGAACAATTCATAGCGTAATTGCTGCCGAAGCCGTTGTTTCAAAATTTTCAGATCAATACCAATCACTTACATTGAAGCTGACGTTAGAGCCTAAAAACGTCCTTTCCGATTTACTTAACAACCCCCCATCAGAGGGAACGGGTAATACTGCCAAAGCAGAATATTATGCCATTTTGAGTGACACCCACTATGCTTTGACTCATCCGAAAGATGCCATAGATAGTGCTCGGAAAGGCCTGTCGTATATAAAAAAGGACAGTGAACCTTGGTTGTACCACAATCTTAGGTTGATTGAAGCTACAGCATTGGAGATGGCGGGTAAGCCTATTGAAGGGCTTAAAATTGTTAATGATGCGATTCAGTGGGCAAAGACTAATGGCGACGAAGATACTTATTTACTTGGGCTGTACGCACGTGGCTCGCTTTTTATTACGTTAAATGAATATAGTGCTTCAGCAGAGAGTTTCCTTAAAGCTTATGCTCGAACAACACATGAATCTGGCAAAATATCCAAAGCCAACATTGCCGGTATGTTAGGTGTAATGTATGAAAAACGCGGAGACTATTTGTTGGCTATTCAGTATTACGCAGAAGCGGCAGCTCATGCGCGAAAAAATAATGAACCACTGAATTTAAGTATTGCTCTGTTTGGCTTAGGATCTGCTAATTTTCATGCAGGGAATTTAGCGATTGCACAGGCCCAACTTTCTGAGTCAGCGGATATTGCAGATGCGTTAGGTGACGAGCAGGGAGTGGGTTATGCGCTTCAGCAAATGGGGCAAATCAGTATTGAGCAACAAGATTATAAGCTTGCTGAGCAGCGTTTAGGTAAAGCGGCGGCTATATTTGCGCGCACCGAAAATATACCGATGGATTTTCAGGTGGCCCGTAGCTTGTTCATTGTTGCATTGGCTACGGCTGATTATGCAAAAGCGCAGACCTATCGAGACAGTGCAAAAGCTTATTTGGATCAGCAAACCATGCCAGTTGACACAATAGAGTTCGCTACATTGGAAGGACGTTTAGCGGCCGCTCTAGGCGATTTCCCACAAGCTTATGGCCATGTTTCTCGGGGAATTGAATTAAGTAAACTTTATTACGAAAGTCGCAATAAAGAGGACATTCACCGGGTACGGGAGATTTTCAATGTACGGGAATCTGAGCAAGCTAATCGATTGCTTGAGCATCAAAATCGGATCCAACGTCTTGCCTTAGAAGCACAAGAACAGCGTAATATGTATTTATGGTCCTTCAGTGGTATTGCACTGTTAGTTTGCTGTTTATTAGGTGTGATGGTTTATCGGGTTAAAGCCCAAAGTCGCGCGCTATCAACGTTGGCGATCACTGACCATTTGACGGGCCTATATAATCGTCGTCATATTATCGAGCAATTGGACCGGCAGGTCAGCGCAGCTCAGCGTTACCACTATGATTTGTGCGTGGCAATTATTGATTTAGATTTTTTTAAGAAAATAAACGATAGCTACGGCCATGCAGTGGGAGACAGTGTATTGGTTGCGTTTAGCCAAGTATGCAGCGACAACTTGCGAAATACAGATTTAATTGGGCGCATTGGGGGGGAAGAATTTTTAGTCGTGTTACCCCATACGTCCCTACAGGATGGGTATAGCACACTGGATGGCTTACGTAGAAAAATGGTTAAAGTAAGTCAAATCGTCGGTATCAAAGAATTCACCGTCAGTGCTTCAATTGGTTTAACCATTAATGCGAAAGACCTTGATAGCATGCAACTAATGGCAAATGCGGACACCGCTTTATATCTTGCTAAGAGTCAAGGTCGAGACCAAGTCGTTGTACATCCAACGGACTCATCAATCAGTTCTTAATCAGGTTTGCCAGCATATTATGGGAAATACAAATCGAGGATTTATTCTTACCTCGGATCAACGGGATATGGCTGGTAAAAGCCGCCTTGAATTTTGGTTGGTTAGCGCTGATGGGCCAATTAAAGTCATTACTGGGGCTCAACAAGCGCTGTTTTTTATTAGTCAGCAAGATACTGCTCAAGTGCAAAATATTTTAGCGCAAAGCGATATACCGAGCTCATTTAAAGCATTACCGCTAAAGCGCTTCGACCAACAAAGTGTTTGCGCCGTATATTTCTCACGGACACAGCAAGCCTATGCGGCAAAAGAGCGCTTACGAGTTCAAGGTGTAAAATGCTATGAAGCCGATATTCGCTTAGCTGATCGCTACCTTATGGAGCGCTTTATATACGGCAGTGCGGATATTATTGGGCATAAGCAAGATACAGGTGTTTACCCTAGCTATACCAACAGCCAATTAAAACCTGCTCAGTACACACCTACTTTTTCTTTATTGTCGATCGATATCGAATGTAGCGAGCGCGGGGAACTGTACTCCATTGGATTAGCCAGCGCTGATTACCAAAAAGTACTGATGATCGGTGAAGCTCAAGAAGGGCCTGCTTGGATTGAATGGTTAGATGACGAAAAAACGCTTATTCAACAATTTATTCATGAGGTACAGCATCTAGACCCAGATATTTTAATTGGTTGGAACGTGGTCAATTTTGACTTTCGTTTGCTTATCGAGCGTGCCCAGCGTTGCGGTTTAAAGCTAACGTTAGGACGCGGAAATGAAGCGGTTTATTGGCGTGATGCCCCTAATGAAGTGAATCAAGGGTACATCAGTATGCCAGGTCGAGTGGTAATTGATGGTATTGATGCGCTCAAAACCGCCACCTATCAATTTAGCAGCTTTAGCTTGGAGTTTGTTGCTCAAGCCTTGCTGGGTAAAGGTAAATTGAGCGAAGATGTAGATGACCGTTTAGCGCAAATTAAATATGACTTTTTACACGACAAAGTAAAATTGGCGGAATACAACTTACAAGACTGTCAGTTGGTTTTAGATATTTTTGCTGAAACCAAAGTATTGGACTTTCTTACCCTGCGCAGCCAATTGACGGGTTTAGAATTAAATCGAGTCGGAGGGTCGGTCGCTGCGTTTGTAAACTTGTACTTACCCAAATTACATCGCGCTGGATATATATCACCTAATCGTCCTGTCGACGGAGGTTTAGCAAGTCCAGGTGGCTATGTAATGACCTCGCAGCCTGGCTTGTATCGCAATGTACTGGTACTGGACTTTAAAAGCTTGTACCCATCAATTATCCGTACTTTTAAGATTGACCCGTTAGGGTTAGTGGAAGGATTACGCCAGCCAGAAAAGGCAATTCAAGGCTTCAAAGACGCGCTTTTTAGCCGCGAACAGCACTTTTTACCCGATATTATTACATCTTTGTGGCAACAACGTGATACTGCAAAGCGGGATCAGGATGGGGCGCGTTCCCAAGCTATTAAAATTCTAATGAATTCATTTTATGGTGTGCTAGGTTCAGGTGGTTGCCCGTTTTACGATACTCGATTGGCTAGCTCTATAACACTGCGCGGTCATGAAATTATGCAAACCACAGCTCGTTGGGTTGAAGATCTCGGCTATCGTGTTATCTATGGCGATACCGATTCCATATTCGTGTGGTTAGGTGACGACATGCAAGCCGCGCAAGGGCATACCGTGGGCACAGAATTACAGCGCGAAATAAATCGGCGCTGGACGCAAAATATCACTGAACAGCATCAGCTAGAAAGTTATCTTGAAATTGAGTTTGAAACCCAATTTAGTCGTTTTTTAATGCCGACAATTCGAGGCTCTGAACTGGGTAGCAAAAAACGCTATGCGGGGCTCAAACTAAATAAGAGCAATGAAGACGAGCTTATCTTTAAAGGTTTAGAGTCGGTACGATCTGACTGGACCGATATGGCCAAGGCGTTTCAATTAGCGCTGTATCAAAGGGTGTTTGCCGATAAAAATGTGAAATCCTACATTAGGGAGGTGGTTGCGCAAACACGCAATGGGGAGCTTGATGAGCAATTGGTGTATCACAAACGAATAAGACGCCCTCTATCGCAGTATGTCAAAAATATTCCACCTCATGTTAAGGCTGCGCGGTTGGCTGATGAACATAATGCACAACGCAATAAACCACTTCGCTACCAGCATAAAGGGCAAATAGCGTATGTTATTACCTTAAATGGCGCACAACCTATTGAATATCAAAGCAGTGCGTTAGACTATGAACACTATATCGATAAGCAAATAAGACCTATTGCTGAGAGTATTTTACCCTTTATCGGGCTATCATTTAGTGACATAACCAGTGCTCAACTCGGATTATTTGAGTAAGCTAGATCACCGTTGGTAATAGTGAGTATTTTCAGCGCTTTAGGAAATAAGGGAGTAAGCGTGCACGCCGTAAATGTATTGATAATTGATGATGACGATATTACGCTTACGTTGCTCGAGCATATAGTCGATGAGCTTGTAAGCGGTGAAATATTAGTTTTTTCAAGTAGTATAAAAGCCAATGCCTTTTTATTAACTGAGGATGCCCAGCGCATAGACCTAGTCATTTGTGACTGGCAAATGCCCAGTGTCAGCGGTATCAAAATATTAGAAACATTGCGCTCCAAATCACTAAATTGTCCTTTCCTAATGATTACCGCGGTCCCAACAAAAGACTTAGTGATTAGCGCTAAGCGTTTGGGCGTGACCGACTTTATTGCTAAGCCCTTCAGTTCAGATGACCTGACCCAGAAACTTTCTGTGCTACTAGATAAAATTAGCCAAGCTTAAACAAAGAGATTTTTTTAATTATGCAGTTTGACAACATTATTGATAGAACCCCCTCAAATGCCTATAAATGGGAACGCTACAAAGGTCGAGATATTCTGCCTATGTGGATAGCCGATACTGAATTTCGCTGTGCCGAACCGATTATCGATGCGCTTAAGTCTCGTGCTGAGCATGGTTTACTTGGCTACACCTTGCCCGCACACGCTGAAGGTGCAAATCAGGCCGTTATTGATTGGATGAAGAAGCAATACGATTGGCAGATTGAACCAGATTGGTTAGTGTGGACCCCAGGCGTGGTGCCAGCTTTCAACGTGGCTTGTAAAGCATATTGTCAGCCCGGTGACAAAGTCATCGTGCAAACGCCTAATTATCCGCCAATGCTTGCAGCACCTAAATTACATGGGCTAACGCGGGCGGATGTGCCAACCGTTGAAGTAGATGGCCGTTGGATGCTCGATTTTGATGTGCTTGAAAAACACGCAAAAGATCCTAAGTGCACGTTATTCATTTTATGCAACCCTATGAACCCTGTTGGCAGCATGCTAGACGAAGCACAGTTAACGCGTATCGCAGCTATTTGTGCTCAGAATAACGTTATGTTGTGTTCTGATGAAATTCATTGTGATTTGATTCTAGATACTCAGGCTAAGCATATCCCTGCAGGTAAATTAACGGCAGCAAAAGATAACTCTGTGACCTTAATGGCGGCCAGTAAAACGTTTAATGTGGCAGGCCTTGGGACATCATTTGCGATTATTCCTGATGCCAAGGTGCGTCAGCGTTTTAATCAGGCTGCACAAGGATTAGTCCCATGGGTTAATGTAATGGGATTAGCTGCAACGCAAGCTGCTTTTACACAATGTGATGACTGGTTATCAGCGCAATTAGAGTATTTACGCGGCAACCGGGATTACTTGGTAGAGCAAATTAATCAAATTGAAGGGCTGCGCGTTCTTGCCCCGCAAGCTACGTTTTTAGCGTGGATAGATGCCAGTGGTCTAGGCGTAGCTGACCCGCAAGCCTACTTTGAAGAGAAGGGCATTGGCCCTTCGGCAGGTATTGATTTTGGCGACAAACAATTTGTACGTATTAACTTTGGTTGCCCGCGCTCTCAATTAGAACAAGCCATAGCGTGTCTTAAAAAGTAAAACGGCTTTATCCAGCCGTTTAGCGATAAATATTAAAAAGGCGCTAACTCCTTCATCCCATAATGAAGGGCAGCGCCTTTTTATTACCCGAGACTTTATTCTTATAACCTGTATAAATTGAAACTCTCCCTCTGTTACTAACAAACCTGATAAAAATACAAGCTGATAGGCTTCAATGGGAGATTAGGTTCGCATCTCAGATCAATTTCTCAACTCACTTTGGACGAAATAATAATCGCAGCATTTAGGCCATCTACTAACATTTGAACGCCTATTACCGCCAGAATGAGCCCCATCAAGCGGGTGACTATGCCAACACCGCTTTCGCCGACGACGTTAAGTATTTTCGAACTATAAATAAAACAAAAGAAGGTAATAAAACACAGAACTGAAAACGTAACGAGTGTGGTGGCAATTTCCATCCAGCCTCCGGCTGCCGAATAGTTCATGGCGGTTGCTATGGTTCCTGGACCGGCCAGCAAAGGAACGGCAAGAGGCGACACGGTTATATCAGTATCGGAATTCTCTTGCGCAGTATGTAATTTCGAGTTTGAGCCTTGAAGCATGTGATACCCGATAATAAAGACCAAAATCCCCCCGGTGATCCTTAATGCAGGTAGTGTTATGCCAAACAAGTGAAAAATAGATTTTCCTAAAACCGCAAATAGCAAGATAATAAAAAAGGTAATAAGCAGTGACTTTGTGGCAATTTTCCGCTGTTCAATCTTACTTCTATCACCCGCCAAGCCAAAAAAGACAGCCGTGTTAGCAACAGGATTCATAATGGCAAAAAACGCCATAAAAACCAATAAAGCATGCTCAAGTAATGGATTCATCTTAACCTTATATATTGTTGTATTGTGCCTAGCAATTATATTACAGATAATGATTTACCAATAGAATGAGATTAACTGCCTGATGACATCAAACGAATTTTCTCGAGAAAAAGAACTCAACAATCTTTGCCAAAGTGAAACGCTAACCCATGTGTTGTTTAACGTGGACTACTTAAAAGGTTTAGTTTTTGCCGTTGCGAGCGCCCCTGAAATTCCTATGCCTGAAACGTGGTTACCATGGATTTTCCGCCAGCACGGTCAATTGCCTGACACTGCTACCGCCGACAAGTTAACCGATTTGTTGATGGCCATGTTGCAGCACCAGTTACGCTTGATGCGTGATAATTTGGTTGTGTTAGATAAAACCTATTGTGCGCCCCAACATGTAGACCTTCATAAGAGCAGCGAGTTGCCCTTATCCAGATGGTGCAGCGGAGTACTAACTGGTCATAGCCAGCTCGAAGGTATATGGAATAATGCATGGCAAAAAATGCAGAAACGCAGCCCACAAAACATGACATTGGCGAGCAAAAACTTAACGCATTGTTTGACTATGTTCAGTACCTTTGCTGATTTACCTTTGGCTTATCAGCAAGCGCAACAACGCAGTAATGAAGAGCAATTTGTTAACTTGCTGCCCACGGTTTTTTTATCTTTAGAGCCGGCTTTAAAAACCTATGTGGGTCTTTCAGGACAATTAGTTGAGTACTTACCCAATCAGTTTGAAACCTTTAGTCAGCCCACCAGTAACGTTAAAGATTGAGAAAAATAGCCACTAGATATTTTTTAGTTTGTTTTTTTAGCTTTCTGCTTTAACTCGTAATCAAGTTCTTGTGGGGAAATAATCAAGCCTTCTTCGTCTTGGTTAGGAAATACCGCAATAAATACATCGTCTTCTTCTAAGCCTGATGTCCAGCTGGCGTACCACTTGTCTAAGCTAATTGCTTTTGGCTCGCAATCTTGCCACTCGCCTGTGGCCCATGATTGCGCAAATTCTTTATTGGGCCAAACTGGCGCACAGTCTTCATCTTCGGTATTTAACATGACGCAGCCGTCTTGATCGGTCAGTATCCAGATTTGCTTTTGACTGACCACTTCTTTTATTAAATAGCGCAGACGTTCTTCTGGGGTGTAGCGTTCAATTTTGGCGATGCTGTCTTGATCGAGAACCTGGGTCATACAAAGTACCTATTATTGACATAAAGTGTGATCTTAACTGATGGGTAAGCCGATACCAATGGCTTTCGCGCTTGGAAAGGCCAAACCAGACTACAAATATAGTATGCAAGCTACGAGGCGGCCAGGCAGCATAAATCTCGCCCAGCAGATTTCGCTTGGTACATGGCTATGTCGGCACGGGCTAGCCATTCTAAACCTGTTTCGTCGTATTGGTATTCGGCCAAGCCAATGGACACGGTTAAGCGTACATTTTGCTCAAAAGGGAAGTCATTTATTGTTTGTCGAATATTTTCGGCAAGAGTAATAGACTGTTCAATATTGTTGCTGGCCAGCACCACGAATTCTTCGCCCCCAAAGCGAAATAAGCATTGTTCCGGGGTCAGTATATGTTCGATAAGCGCAGCGGTTTGTTTCAGTACATCATCGCCACAAGCATGTCCTTGTTTGTCATTTATTTTCTTAAATTCATCTAAATCAATCAATAACAAGCAGGCTTTTTTCTCCGGCGGCTGTTGACGTTGCTCTTTAAGCAAGTCGATTAACTTCTCTTCCATAGCCCTGCGGTTACCGGCGTTAGTTAAGGGGTCTTTAAATGACAATATCTGCAGTTGGGCTTGTTGATAAAGCATACGATCTGCAAAAGCATAGCTAAAAATAAAGGTAACTAACGTTGAAAAGTAAAAGCGTGCGTTTTCAATCACGCTCATCTCAGCTGGCAGTAAATAACCAATGAGCACAATATTTATAGCGCAAAGCAATGCGGCCAAACTAGGCGGAAGAATAAAGAATAGGCAAATGATGGCCGGGTAAATCCAGACAATCTGATCAGGCCCCTTTAGCCAAATAGTGCCTGAGGCAATGGCGATGCAGATTATCGATAGTACCCAACGTGCGAACAGGGTGCGTTTAGTGAAATAAACGTACCCAAATAAACCTGCGGTGGTTGCCACAGCTACAAAATCTAATAATGCGATAGACCAATCTTCGTTATAAATTCGAATAACTAAAAAGGGCAGGATGCACAGAGATGCGGCCGCACTAATTGACAAAACAATCTGTTCTTCAGAGGAGCGTTTTTGGTATTTCATCGCGCCCTACACATCCTTCTAAAACGAAATAAGTGGCTAGAAGCTATAACCACATACTAATGGGCTTCATCTTTATTGCCAGCTTAACCTTCGTTATACGAGTTATTATCTACATTCCAGAAATACGGAAATCTAACTAAATTAACAATTAAGTAACGTTTTCATTCCATTATTAGCTAATTTTCAAAATTAAATTTGGACTTGCGTGATTAATAACTATTTTAATTTGGTTTATGGTTATTTCACTTATTTGTAAAAGGAATAATCAAACTTATGCACAGCGACGAGTATATTGAGCATGCTAAATTACTTTCACCAAAACGTAATACCTCAAAGGCAAACAGTATAAATGCGCTCACGCATGAGCAACTGCAGCATTTTGGTATCGATAGCAACAGCGAATATGGGCAAGCTTTATTCCAAGCAGCTAGCCATTTGTACCATGCTCAGGCTGATGTAAATCAATTATGGAAGGTCACTAACGAGACACTTAGCCAACTTGCCCATCCGGATAAGGTCGCTTATTTCAATGCTAAAAAATTCTTATCTTTTCAAATTGCTAAAGTGTTAGACACGTTGCAAAATCCTTTCAGAGCGACCTATCAAAGTATGACCAACCAAGGTGGATCGGGGTTGTCAAAGCATCACTACCCATTATTCGACAATGTCACTGCTCTATTTTCTGCGACCCCAGTGGTGGTGCGCACAGCAACCTATGTTTATGCATGCACTGAATGGGTAGACGATGCATTTCAGGGTAAAGAGTCCACTCATCAGATTTATTCACGTTTATTAAATCCAACTAATATTTCTTTGGCCAATGCCATTGTCGATTTAGAAGCTGGGTCTTATGCACAAGATTACTTAGCGTGGAATTTTAATTCAGGTATGGCCGCCATAGATGCGTTGTTGTCAAACGTGCTAAGCCATGGCGATGTGCTGATTGTGTCCCGCAATGTTTATGGTGGGGTATATCAATTACTTCACGATTATTTTGCCCGAGAGAATCGTCTTGATATTCAGTTAGAATGGTTTGACGGTTATTCCACCCAAGCCTTTAATGCGTTTTTAAACACAACAAAAGGTAAACATAGTGATCGCCTGAAAGATAAAGCCCTGCATGTTTACCTTGAATCCCCATGCAATCCACATGGTTATGTGCTGGATATTGCGGGCATCTGTAAAGTTAGCCACAAGTCTGGGCATTTGGTGATGCTCGATTCGACCTTAGCAACGCCTATATTGCACCAACCGCTGCGACGAATAGACGAAGAAGAGCGTCCGGACTATGTGGTACACAGTTATACCAAAGACATATGTGGCAGCGGTGCAACTACCGCTGGTGTTGTGATTGGCCAAGGGTATCGGATGTTTCAGGCCAAGGGCGATTGTGTTAATGGTTACGACTGGTCAAAAACGATGTTCTGGGATGTGTATTACATTAAAGGCGCGTTCTTAGATTCAGAAAAAGCCTTTGATGTACTTAACGGTATGAAAACTCTGGAAATGCGTATGTTGCAAAAGGTCATCAACACGCAAGTGTTTAGTCACTTTATGGCATCGCACCCAGCGTTGAACGTAAACTGCCACGCGATTAAAGGCCACCCGAATAGCGAGCTGCGTTCCAGTCAAATGCGTCATGGTTGGCCTTGTCCATTATTTACCATGGATATGCAAGAGGCCGATATCGACCGAGATACCTTTGTACGTTTTTTTGATGCTTTAGAGCCCGCGTTTAGCCATCAGGTAAGTATTGGACAAAGTAACACCATTATTTTATGCCCTGCGCTAACATCACATTCTGAATTAGATGCCGAAAATCAGCAAAAAAGTGGTATTTACCTCACCACTATGCGCGTGGCGATGGGTACCGATAATGTGAAAGCGTTAATAGGCCATTTAATAAACACGGCGCGGTTACACCTAGACCCAATTTACACTGGCTTCAGTGAACGTTTTATGTCCGCGGAACAAGTTGATAATTTATACACTGACGTTGCCACTCGGGTTATGCACCAACAACAAGCATCGTTGGGAAAGATGCAAGAATGGATTGGATAGCTAGGAAATATAGCAGTACTTGTGCATGCTGGGCAGGTAAATAGGGCTGAAATCCCTGTTGGCTTTATCTATACTGAGCGACTCTTGATATAAATACATAAATATTGTCGCTCGTTTTCTTTTCATGGTTTGGCCGGCGTTAATATTTAATGCCTCATGGACGAAAGTGCTCGAAGGCCAAAGGAACACGCCATGCAATACAATGATATCGCCAATAATCCACAAGCTCAGCACGCGAGTCTTTTGACTACCTTTGGCTTCAGTGCATTTCGCGGTGGACAACAGCAAGTGGTTAATCAATTGCTGACTGGTGCGTCTTCGTTGGCTATTTTCCCCACAGGCTCTGGAAAATCTCTTTGTTACCAGTTTTGTGCGCTGCATTTACCTCATTTAACGTTAGTCGTTTCGCCCTTACTGGCGTTAATGAAAGATCAACTCGCATTTTTACAGTCCAAAGGTATTGCTTCAGGCAGTATTGATTCAACTCTCAGTGCTGATGAGCTGCGCACAACGATGGAACGGGTGCGCAGCGGCGAAATCAAAATACTGATGGTGTCTGTAGAACGTTTCAAGAACGAACGTTTTCGCCAGTTTATCGACAGTGTCGCTGTCTCTATGTTAGTGATTGATGAAGCCCACTGTATTTCAGAGTGGGGTCATAACTTTCGGCCTGACTATCTTAAGTTGCCTGATTATCGCCAACAACTGAATATTCCATTGGTATTACTACTTACTGCTACGGCCACTAAAAAAGTTAAAATAGATATGGCTAAACGCTTTGCTATTTTACCTGAACATATAGTGCAAACGGGTTTCTATCGTGAAAATCTAGATTTACAGATATTAGCAACGCCCGAGCGACAAAAAGATCAGGTACTTTTGCAAATTGTGAGTCGCCAACAAGGTTGCGGTATTGTGTATGTCACCCTGCAACATAGTGCGGAACAAGTAGCTCAGAGACTGGCGGCAAATGGTCTCTCTGCTAAGGCTTATCATGCCGGACTTGGGGATGATATACGTCAGCAGGTGCAGCAAGATTTTATGGCGGGAAAGACCCAAGTTGTGGTTGCCACTATTGCATTTGGTATGGGGATTGATAAATCAGATATTCGTTTTGTGGTGCATTACGATTTACCTAAATCTATTGAAAACTATAGTCAGGAAATTGGTCGAGCAGGTCGCGATGGTCAACTTTCACATTGTATTACCTTGGGTAATCTGGATGGTCTAAACACGGTGGAAAACTTTGTTTATGGCGATACGCCTGAGTTGCAAGGAATACAATATGTGCTGGACGATATCCGCAAGGGCACACAATTAGTTCAAAGCAACAATACAACCGAGTTTAGCCAAGGGAGCCAATGGGAACTGCAGATTAATGGCTTATCTACTCAGAGCAATATTCGTCAATTACCGTTAAAGACCTTGCTGGTGCAGTTAGAGTTACTTGGTGTGGTGCGTCCTCAATATGCTTATTTTGCCGATGTACGCTACAAGTTTCTCAGGGACAAGGCGGAAGTATTAGCGCGATTTGATAGCCCTCGCCAAATATTTTTAGAAAGCGTCTTCCAGCATACAGATTTTAAGAAAATCTGGGGAAGTCTTAAATTTGATACTTTATTTCAAGAAACTGGCAATGAACGTGCTAGGGTCGTTGCCGCGTTAGAGTATCTGCAACAAAACCAATTAATTGAATTACAAACCAAACAAATGACCGAAGTATTTCAGGTTGATGTTGATAAACTTGATCAGCCTCAACTAGCTGCAAAACTGCATGCGTACTTTGTTGATAAAGAACAAAAAGAGCTGCAACGGATCGCGATGTTGGTACGTTTTTTTCAATTAGATAAATGCCTGAGTCATAATTTATCACGTTACTTTGATGATCAAAATGCGCCACAAAAATGTGGACATTGTAGTGTCTGCCGCGGACAAGTAGCCCACTTTCAAGTGACGAACGTTGTACCTGAAATTGATCCATTAGCGGTGGCAGAGGCCATGCAAGAACTGGCTAAGCATATCGCAGGGAAGGTTAACTATGTTCTTAATGTTGATACTTACTGCCGATTTTTAACGGGGATGAGCATGCCGCTCTTTACGCGACTTAAAATCCGTCAATTAGCAGGGTTCGCCCTGTGTGAAAAAAGCAGATATGCAATGGTAAAAGAGGCGGTATCGCAAATATTGGAACAGGTTTAGTCATACCTTTCGACAGGCTATTTTTGAAGGCAACAGTATCGGGTTAGGGGAATATCACTCAATTAAGTATTTGTATAAAGCCCATAAATGTGAGTAAAAACATCACAAAGTACATAACTTGTTACTGAATTTACAATAAAAACAATCTACTTACATGTCGCTAACATTTACTCTTCACGGCTAATGCTACCCTAGAGTATGCTTTTAGTTAATCACCCATATCAAGCGTTCGTCGTATAGGAAATTCCATGTCAAAGTTGATGCACACCCTTCGTTTAAAGCCATATTGGATTGCATTGGTCATTTTAGTCATATTAACGTTATGGGTGGCATCAGGAATGTTATTTGCAGAACCAGACAGTGACGCACAGGCACGTAAAGATGCTAAGCACCGTGAGGCAGGTTTGGTCAGTGTTAGGGTCGAGCGTGTTAACGCTCAGCCCATTACCCGAGAGATTAGTTTGTACGGGCGCACCGAGCCAAACCGGTCGGTCACGCTACGCAGTGAAGTTAGCGGCTTAGTTGAAAAAATCTATGTGACAGAAGGGCAAAGTGTCAAACAAGGCGAGCCACTAATTGATATTGAAACAAGTGATTTAGTTAATCGCCTCACATCAGCAAAATCTACACTAGCTCAGCGAAAGATTGAACTTGAAGGGGCAAAATCATTGGGGCAAAAGGGTTACCAATCAAAATCTAATTTAGCGCAGGCCCAAGCTAATCTAGAACTCGCACTATCGCAAGTCAGCACATTAGAGCTGGCCTTATCAAAATCGACGTTGAGTGCGCCATTTGACGGGATCGTAAACGAGCGTAATGTTGAACTGGGTGATTTGCTCAAAGACGGTGATAAAGTGGCTATGTTGGTGGATTTAAATCCGCTTATTATTGCTGCGGATGTCACCGAGACTGACGTGCAAGCGCTCACGTTAGGTCAAGAAGCAACAGGTCGCATGATTTCAGGTCAAACGCTTTATGGCAAAATTCGCTATGTATCTAGCGTGTCAGATATGGGTACCAATACGTTTAAAGTAGAGGTTGCAGTCGCGAATCCTAACAATCGATATCTTGCAGGTATGAGCACCGAATTATCAGTACCCTTAAAAACCACAATGGCGGTGCGCATTACGCCTTCTGTTATGGCGCTTGATGAAGCAGGAAATATTGGCGTGAAAACCGTGGTCGACGAACATGTTAAGTTTATTCCTATTGATATTGTAAAAAGTGATAGTCAGGGGGTATGGCTTGCCGGTATGGGCGAAATCACAGATGTTATAACCCTAGGACATGGATTTGTGCGTGACGGTGATAAGGTTAATGTGGTTTACGTGGATAACAACAGCCCTAATCCGCAGCCAAAAGATAATGTTCAGTCGAAAACCGAGCAGTCTCAGTAATGAATAACCTAATTGCAGCGGCGCTGACCCATAGCCGTACCGTGTTGATGATGTTTGTGCTGTTAATTGTGGCTGGTGCGGCCACGTACACCAATATACCTAAGGAAGCAAATCCAGACGTACCTATCCCCTTTATTTATGTGTCAATCGTGCACGATGGTATTTCACCTGAAGATGCCGAGCGTATGTTGGTCAAGCCCATGGAGCGAGAATTACGTTCTATCGACGGGGTAAAAGAGATGAAGGCCACCGCAGGGGAAGGCTTCGCTAATATCACTCTTGAGTTTATTGCAGGCTTAGATTCAAAAGATGCCTTGGCCGATGTGCGAGACAAGGTGACCGTGGCTCGGGCTAAATTACCCTCAGAAACTGAAGAACCTACCATTCATGAAGTGACAATGGCCGGCCAGCAAGCAGCCATCACAGTGGTATTGTCGGGACCGGTGGCAGAACGCGCATTAGTTACGGTGGCTAGAGAGCTACAAAATCGCTTAGAAAGCCTAAGTGAGGTGCTTGAAGTAGACATAGGTGGCGACCGAGAAGATATCGTTGAAATCGTCGTTGACCCGTTACTGATGGAATCTTACGGGCTAGATCAAAATGACATTTTCAATCTACTGTCGCGTAATAACCGTTTAGTACCAGCCGGGACCATGGATAATGGTAAAGGCAGCTTTGCGGTAAAAGTACCCTCGGTGTTTGAGTCTGTAAAAGATGTGATGGAGCAACCGGTTAAGGTGGTTGGCGAGCGAGTTATAACCTTTCAAGATGTAGCGCAAGTCAGGCGTTCATATAAAGACCCTACCAGCTTTGCTCGTTTAAACGGTGACAATTCGGTATCCCTAGAGGTTAAGAAGCGCCCGGGTGAGAACATGCTTGAGACCGTTGCGCATGTTAAAGAACTTATAGAAGGCGCCCAGCAAACGGCTATCTGGCCAAGTAGTGTCTATGTGAGCTACACGGGCGACCAAAGTGTTGACGTGAACATGATGCTTGGGGATCTGCAAAATAACGTGTCTAGTGCGGTCATATTAGTGGCGATTGTCATCGTCGCTATCTTAGGGCTACGCACCGCTATTTTAGTCGGTGTATCGATCCCCGGATCGTTTTTGACCGGCATTTTAATCATCGCCATGTTTGGTTACACCTTAAATACCGTGGTGCTATTTTCGCTGATTATGGCGGTAGGCATGCTGGTGGACGGTGCGATTGTGGTCACCGAATACGCCGATAGGTGTATGGGCGAGGGGATGAATAAACAGCAAGCTTATCTGAAAGCTGCTCAACGTATGGCGTGGCCTATTATTGCGTCAACAGCGACCACACTTGCTGCTTTTGCACCGCTGATGTTTTGGCCTGGCATGATGGGCGAGTTTATGAAGTATCTACCGTTTACGCTTATCGCAGTGCTATCTGCCTCTTTGCTGATGGCACTCGTATTTGTGCCTACCTTAGGCTCGGTATTTGGGAAGCCACAAACGATCTCAGCTCACGCTAAGCAGCAAATGTTACTTGCCGAAAGTGGTGATTTAACCCAGCTCACAGGCTTTACTGGACGCTATGTACGTTTGTTATCTAAAGCGATTAGCCATCCGTGGAAAGTGTTGATGATTGCATTTTTTGTCGCCGGATTATCATTTTTTGCTTATTTTGCATCCGGCTTGGGCTTAGAGTTTTTCCCAAAAGTGGACAGCAGTGGTATCAATGTCACCGTGCGCTCTTCTGGAGATATGTCTATTTATGAAAAAGACATCATAGTGCAAGAAGTAGAGGATCGGCTGATTGATATGGACGCAATTGAAACCTTATATGCACGCACAGGAGGACGAGACCAAATCGGTTATTTACGCCTAAACTTAGTCGACTGGCACCTACGACCGCATTCAGACGAAGTACTGAAAGAAACTCAAGAACGTCTGTCTAATATTGCTGGGCTAGAGATTGAAATTACCCTCGACCAGAATGGTCCACAATCAGGTAAAGATCTGCAAATTCAATTGTCGTCCCGTTATCCTGAATTATTAAATGAAGCCGCTTTAAAAGTGCGTCATGCACTGGATGATAATGATAAATTTACGTCTATTAGCGATACGGCATCTCAGCCGGGTATTGAGTGGCAACTAAAAGTTAATCGAAGTGATGCTGCACGCTTTGGTGCAGACGCGACTTTAGTGGGTAGTACAGTACAATTTGTGACAAACGGTTTGAAAATTGGCGAGTATCGTCCCGATGATGTAGATGATGAGTTGGATATTCGAGTACGTTACCCGATTGAGTCGCGCTTTATTGGCAAGCTAGATGAGCTACGTATGAAAACATCTACTGGCATGGTGCCCATCAGTAATTTTGTGCAGCGTCAGGCTCAACCAAAAACAGATCTTATTCGCCACATTGACAGTGAGCGGGTGATAACCGTCGAGGCTAATATGGCGCCAGGTGAGTTACTTAGTATCGAGTTACCTAAACTGCAGGCTCAATTGCCTGATTTAGAGCTTGACCCCAGAGTGTCATTAATCGTCAAAGGACAAAATGAACAGCAAGCAGAATCTGAAACGTTTCTGGTGAATGCTTTTTTAATAGCCTTGTTTGTGATGGCGATTATCTTGGTCACCCAGTTTAATAGTTTCTATCAAGCCTTCTTGATCCTAAGTGCTGTGTTGTTCTCAACTGTAGGTGTGTTCTTAGGTTTAGCTATTTTCCAAAAACCGTTTGGCATAGTGATGTCAGGTATTGGTGTAATAGCGCTGGCGGGTATAGTAGTGAATAACAACATCGTGCTGATTGATACTTATAATATTTTGCGTAAAGAGGGCTATAGCGCAACAGACGCTATCTTGCGAACCGGGGCGCAACGTTTGCGTCCGGTAATGATGACCACTGTAACAACCATACTTGGTTTGCTGCCAATGGTGGCTGAAATCAATATCGATTTCATCGGTCGTAATGTGGATGTGGGTGGACCCTCTACGCAGTGGTGGTCGCAATTAGCTACTGCGGTAGCTGGTGGCTTAGCATTTGCGACGTTGTTAACATTAGTGCTAACACCTAGCTTACTGGCTTTAAAAGCGCACAGTGAACAGCGTAAAGCGTCTCGCACGATGGCTGCGTCTATGGCATCATCGGAACAGCATTAACAACGTTAAGCAAAGCATCTGAGGTTAAGTAAAATAAATGCTCAGATGTTCGATTAGGAACGTTTCTGTTCCCTGTTGGGCTAATTTTGCGCATGCATTCACATTGGGTAATTATTAATATTTACAGGTAACTGCTTTTCTCACCGGCTATCGGTTACATCATCACCTTGTATCAGTAAGGACTACATATGTATAAATTATATGGTTCCACCACATCACCTTACGTAAGACGTTTACGTATCTGGTTGGCTAACACCCAACATGAATTTATTAATATGCAAATCTTTGAATCCGAAGACCGGACGATTTTGATCACTAAAAATCCAGCCCTAAAAGTGCCGGCCTTGGAGCATATTGAAGGGGATAAAAGCACACTTATTTATGATTCGCGCGTCATCTATCGGTATTTAGTTGAACAATTAAATTACGCGTCGCTCAGCTGGGAACAAGAGAACCAACTTACGTTGATAGATTCAGTAAATGATAGCTTGGTGCAAATGTTTTTGCTGTCCAAGTCTGACGTGATAGCCGATACTGAGAAGCTGTTTTTCAAGCTGCAAAAAGAACGCGTTAATAATGTGCTAGCAGAGTTAAACGAACACGTTGAAAGAGGTAAATTCAACAGTTGGAATTACCCCGCTATTTGTTTATTTAGCTTGATTGACTGGATAGAGTTTAGAAGCTTGCATAATCTCAAAGGGTTATCTGCGTTGCTCGATTTTCATCAAGAAAATGCACCACGTATTGAAGTTACGGCAACTGACCCCAGAATGTAGTGCAAAATCATTGTTTCTAAATTACAGGTAAAATTAATGACTCACGCTCAAGAAACTGAAGCTCAAGCTGCTGCCTTTCGCCAACTCATCAAGCATTTAGATGAAAATAAAGACGTACAAAATATCGATTTAATGATTTTGGCGGATTTTTGCCGTAACTGTTTGTCCAAATGGTATATGGCAGGTGCCAAAGAGCAGGGCGTGGATATAGATTATGACCAAGCGCGCGAGGCCATATACGGTATGCCATTCGCAGACTGGAAAGCTAAATATCAAAAACCAGCGACACCAGAACAACTGGCTGCATTTGATAAACGCCAAAATCCCTGCGGTTAACGATATATTTGGGTCGCCAAACTTACTACGCGGCCTAATCCCTCATGTTATCCACCATGACGGTATAAATTTCAGGCAATTTTATATTTGTAACTCACGCATCTTGAGGGCAAACTACCTTCTGGTCTAACCAGATGAAGGTGGCAACGTGTCCGTATCTAATCCATTACGAAAATTTGTTGATAAAATAAATCAATATCCTACGCAGATCAGCGCTTTTCTAATGACAAAAGTATTTCGTCACAAAGTTAAGTTGGCTGGTACCACAAGTATTGAGGTGCTGGCTACTGATGGTCTCAAAGTTGTATTTCGCATGAAAAATCGTAAGAAAGTACAGAATCATATCGGCAGTGTCCACGCGGCGGCCATGGCGTTATTGGCTGAGTCTGCCACGGGCTTTATCGTCGGTATTAATTTACCAGGCGACAAACTCCCTCTTATCAAATGTATGAATCTGAATTACGTAAAACGAGCGACAGGTGATATGACAGCGATTGCCACTCTAACAAACGAGCAAGTCGCGTTGCTTAATCAACAAGATAGAGGTGAAGTCAAAGTGCAAATTAAGGTGACTGATGCCAACGGAATTGAGCCAGTTGAGTGTGAAATGATTTGGGCGTGGGTACCAAAGCGCTGAGTTAAAATGTTCTGATATGAACGGTGTACAGACGGTCATAAAAATCATATAGAAACATTAATGTTATAAACGCTATTTATCGATCAAAAATCGTATATAAAATGGTTGAAAAAATATTGACAGATTTCAGATTTAAATTATAAAGCAGGTTGGCAAACGCCAAATCATGTTGTTTTTAAATTAATTTAAATCGGGGATGCCAGCATGGCAAAACTTTCAAGAGAATCATTGTTTCAACGTGTTTTTAGTGATCCTAAAAACTATCCTTATGGTTTTTCACGTTCAGGTGACTTTTCAATTTCTGAAAGCAGGGCACTGAGTCAATATGGTTGCCTTATTGCTGCCTTAGTTGATGGTCAAATTGAACCCGAATGTGATGAAGATAACTCATTATTAGCTTCCGCTAAGGGTGAGAAAAACCCGAGTACGGTTGCTGAAAAAGCATGGTATAAGTACGACAAACGTATACATCGACCTAAACTTGGTAATATTTATGGCAGTAGGCCGGTACCTCAGGGTGACGATGATGACATATCTGAAGATAGTGAAGTAGTAATTGAGCTGGATGATTAACCTTAATTAATCCGAAAAGCCTTAATTCCATCCTATAAGTTGGCTTTAAATACGCCAAATCGAAAGGTATATCCTAATATATTGCTATATTGGGATATATATCTCACTTTTATGTAAATTCCTGTTTAATCTTACTCCTTGGTCAAGTATAGTTTTCGTTCGTTTGGTAGCAATTTTGTGCCGAAACCTTTTTTTAACAACTTTTTAGGAGAGTACCGGTGGAAATGATGTCAGGCGCCGCGATGGTTGTGCGAACTCTAAAAGATCTTGGGGTTAAGCACGTATTCGGTTATCCCGGTGGAGCCGTTTTAGATATTTATGACGCATTATACGCGCAAGAAGATGTTGAGCATATTTTAGTGCGCCACGAGCAAGGCGCAGCGCATATGGCTGATGGTTACGCTCGTTCAACAGGTACAACAGGTACTGTTCTCGTTACATCTGGGCCAGGAGCGACCAATACCCTTACTGGTATTGCCACTGCTTATATGGATTCGATTCCTATGGTCGTTTTGTCTGGTCAAGTACCTTCAATGCACATAGGCGAAGATGCTTTTCAAGAAACCGATATGGTCGGTTGCTCGCGCCCTGTGGTTAAACACAGTTTTCTGGTCAAGCGCGCAGTAGATATTCCCGAAGCTATTGCTAAAGCCTATTATATTGCTAACACTGGACGTCCTGGTCCTGTGGTAGTTGATTTACCAAAAGATATCGTCAATGTACTAGAAGAGCACCCTTACCAGTTTCCTGAAGATGTTACTATGCGTTCGTATAATCCGACGCTCAAAGGTCACAGCAAACAAATTAAGAAAGCAGCTAAAGTGCTGCTTGAAGCCAAGCGTCCTATTTTATACGTTGGTGGTGGTGCCATCGCAGCAGAAGCCAGTGAATTGGTCACAGAACTTGCTGAAAGATTAAATTTACCCGTTACGTCAACACTTATGGGCTTAGGCGCATTCTCTGGTGTGCATGCACAAAGTTTAGGCATGCTAGGCATGCACGGTACACTCGAATCAAACAAAGCCATGCACAATGCAGATTGTATTTTGGCCTTAGGTGCTCGTTTTGATGACCGAGTAACAAACAACGTTGAGAAGTTTTGCCCACACGCGACGATTATTCACGTCGACATCGACCCCGCGTCTATTTCTAAGACGATTGCGGTGCATGTTCCAGTGGTTGGTAGTGTTGAGCAAGTGACTAAGCAGTTACTTGATCAAATAGGAAAAATTGACAGCGAAAAACAGAAAGCTAAATTGCTTGATTGGTGGGATCAGATTAAACAATGGCGCGGTCGTGATTGTTTGAACTACAAGAAAGCCGACAACGTTATTAAGCCTCAAGAGGTTATACAGTCAGTTTATAAGCACACCCAAGGCGATGCTTATGTTAGCTCTGACGTAGGTCAGCATCAAATGTTCGCAGCCTTGTATTATCCTTTTGCTAAGCCGCGTCGCTGGATCAACTCTGGTGGTCTTGGCACCATGGGATTTGGTTTACCCGCTGCAATGGGTGTACAAATGGCGCATCCGGAAGCCACCTCAGTTGTAATTACGGGTGACGGTAGTATTCAAATGAATATTCAAGAGTTATCAACCTGTTTGCAATACAAATTGCCGATCAAGATCATCTCCTTGAATAACCGCGCTTTGGGCATGGTACGCCAGTGGCAGGACATGAACTATAAGAGTCGTTACTCTAGCTCTTATATGGATTCCATGCCTGATTTCGTTAAGCTTGCAGAAGCTTATGGCCATATTGGTATTCGTGTTGACCATCCTGATGAGTTAGATGCTGCTATGGAACGTTGTTTCGCTGAGAAAGAGCGCTTGGTGTTTATGGATATTCAAATAGATCAAAATGAACATGTTTACCCCATGCAAATTAAATTTGGGGCGATGGATGATATGAGATTAAGCAAAACGGAGCGCACATAATGAAACGTATTATTTCAGTTTTAATGGAAAACGCCCCTGGTGCTCTATCACGTATCGTTGGTGTGTTCTCTCAGCGCGGTTATAACGTTGACTCTTTATGTGTGGCAGCAACAGACGATAAGAGCCTGTCAAGACTGACCATCACTACCCAAGCAGACGACAAAGTTATTGAGCAAATCACTAAGCAAGTTAATAAGCTAATTGATGTGCTTAAGGTAACTGATCTGACAGACGGTAATCATGTTGAACGTGAATTGATGTTAATCAAAGTGGCCACGCGCAGTGAATTAGTACGTGCTGAGGTGAATCGTAATGTGGATATTTTCCGCGCACAAATCATTGATGTCGATTTGAATAATTATACTATTCAGGTCACGGGTACCAGCGATAAGTTAGATGCTTTTGCTAACGTATTATCCCAAAGCACTGAAATTATCGAAGCGTCACGCACCGGTATATGCGGTCTTGCTCGTGGTGACAAAGCACTACGGCCTTAAAATGTTAAAAACATAAATATACCAAAAAGGCTCATTTTTGAGCCTTTTTTTGTGGGGTGCTAGCTCTGAGGTGCGGGCGTGTCCCAGACCAATTCTTTAAAGTGTCTGCGGCACATTGACTCGTATCTATCATTCCCACCGACTTCTACTTGTGCCCCTTCTCTGGCCGCATTTCCTTGCTGATCAAGACGGACTACAAACGTAGCTTTGCGACCACAGTGGCAGATGGTTTTAAGCTCGACCAATTTATCGGCCCAAGCCATTAGGTAGCGACTACCCTCAAACGTTTCACCAACAAAGTCAGTGCGCAAGCCATAGGCTAAGACTGGAATATCCAAATCGTCAACCGCAGACACAAGTTGCTGGACCTGTTGCTTATTTAGAAACTGCGCTTCATCAATAAACACACAATCGAGTTTTCGCTCACGGTTCATATCTGCTAACTGTTGATACAAGTCACTCGTACCGTTAAAAAGATGGGCGCTGGCTTCAAGGCCAATACGAGAAGCAACCTTTCCCACACCAAAACGATCGTCCAGAGCGGCGGTGAAAATCTCAGCACGCATACCGCGCTCTTTATAGTTATATGCAGATTGCAGTAATGACGTTGATTTACCTGCATTCATTGCAGAATAATAAAAGTAGAGTTGGGCCATATAACACGAGATCCTGAGGTGTACCAAGAGCGTTTGGTTTGCATTATTATTTTGCGTGCTATGGTAGCGGATCTGTTAGATAAAATCCGCTAATGTGGCGTTATTTTGTGGCGGATGCGACGCTGGTAATATCGTTGATTGGGTTTAACCACTCAATTAATTGTTCATTACGCATAGGTTTGGCGAAATAAAAGCCCTGTAAAAAATCGACGCCCATCGCTGTTAAAGCTTCTACTTGTTCGATAGTCTCGACACCTTCAGCCACAGTTTTACAGTTTAGTTCACTGGTGATAAAAAGTGTCGCGCGGATAATCGCCTCGCCGTTGTTATTCATATTATCAATAAAAGATTTATCGATTTTTACTTGATTGACCGATAAGGTCTGCAACTGGGATAAAGAGGAGTAACCGGTGCCAAAATCGTCGATTGATACTTGAATATTACGCGTCTGTATCTCTTTAAGTTGCTGTTTTATTTTTGATTTATTATCAACAAAAATCGATTCAGTTATTTCCAAATGTAAACGATCTGGTGGCAGGCCACTGCTACGTAACGCATTATCTAGGGCGCGAATAAAGCTGTCGTCCATCAACTGAATAACGGATACATTCACTGATACAGCAGCGTTATGCGCATGCTGCCAATGGCTGGCGTCCATACATGCACGATTAAGCACCCAAGCGCCGATACTTATAATTAAACCCGATTTTTCGGCTAATGGAATAAATTGGTCAGGTCCAATAAAGCGGTCAGCGAAATCCCAGCGTAACAAGGCTTCGAACGAGCCAAATGTGTTGTCTTTGGCACAAATAATAGGTTGGTAACACAAATAGAATTGCTGACGTTCGATAGCATGTTGCAACCCTTCAAGTATACTTTGTGATGCAACTATTCTTTGCTGCAACTCATTACTAAATACCGTTGGAAGACGATTTGAGGTTGCTTTTTGCTCGCACATTACTAAATCTGCAAATTGAATTAGCTCAGCGGCTTGCGTGCTGTGCTCTGGGCACATGGCAATACTAACGGTTGCCCCTACGTGCATGCTGCTATTATTGACCACTATAGCTTGAGAGATACTACTGATCATCGCGCTGGCAATCGCTTGAGCTGTTTGACTGTCGCTGTAAGGTAGAGCGACTAAAAATTCATCGCCGTTCCAGCGCCCGATTTTATTCGTGTCAGCGAACGCGCTGATACGTCGCGTGACTTCTTGCAGTACGCTGTCACCTATTTGATGGCCCATAGTGTCGTTAATTTTTTTGAAACCATCTAAATCGATAAACAACAGGGCTAAATCGCTATTACTTTGCGCTGCTCTGGTGGTTAATTTACTTAAGGTATGGGTAAACGCCTTGCGGTTCATTAATTTAGTTAAAGGGTCTAGATAAGACAACTTAGCTATTTTCTCGGTACGCTTATTAACCTCTTCTTCAAGGGTGCTATTAACGACATTTAGCTTGTCGTATGCTTGACTTAATTCTTTGTTTACCTTCCCTAATTGCTGCTTATCTTCACGCAACTGCTCACCCATGGCGAGATACATATTGCGCGTATTGATTGACTCGAGCGTGAATTTAACGGCTTTGCTGTAGGTAAAAACTAAAGCGATACCGAACACTAGGCCTAATCCGCCTAACAGTATGCGGAAATCATCCTGCGAGGTAATACCCAGAATAGAAATGGGTATAAGCAATATAAGGGCATATGAAATCGCTATACGCGCATTAGCCGCTAGAATAGATTGCCCCCCTGCAGCCATTGAAGACAACACAATAACCGTGGTCGAAAATTCGATCATATTAAGTCTATCGAATGTGAGTAGCGGCAGGCTCGCCCAGACTATCGCTGTGGTTAAACAGCCAATTCCGAAGCGACGCTGAGCAGCATCTCCGTCAAAATCCCTACGTGGTTGTATTTTTCGTTGCCAAAAATAACCGTCAAGCTGACGAGGAATTAATGTGAGCAGCATACAACCCCACCAGATAAGTTTAGTTGAGCTGACGAGCGAATCACTAAAACCGAATGCCAGAGCGCTGCTTGAAGCGAGTGTAATTAAGCAGGCAGCCGTAGTATTGCTGTAAAGTAATTTGGCAGCATCTTGGCTATTTAGCACACGTAATTCAGCTGATGTATTGCTCACTATTATCCTAAGTATGTTGGCGGTTTTAGTTTTGTATTTTGTTGAGGGTATCCGCTAAACAAAATTAACGTAACTTCTACTATTGAACGCACAATCTACCGCAAATTGCTGAAAATAGTAAATCGGCTTTACACTGAATGACGAAGATAGTTGACTAATTGTTCGCCCGCTATGCGAATGTGCTCGTTTAGCACTCTATTGGCTTCTTGGCTATCCTGCGTTGAAATCGCAATCAACAGCGCTTTATGTTCGTCCTGACTATGGGGTAAATAATCAAGTTTCATTTCCTGAAAGCCGATATAACGCCCACACAAGCGATGTAATTGCGCCACTGTTTCAAACAACGCAGGGCGCTGAGCTGGCAAATATAAACAGCGATGGAATTGCCAATTCAATTCGCCTTGCTGCAATATGTCACGTTGTTCGTTGGTTTGAAGTTGCTGTAATATATCCTTCGCTTTACCGAGTGTTTCAAAGTTGATATTGGGTATCGCATGGGCAAGCAACATGGGCTCTATATGCAGTCGCATAAGATACAAGTCTTCTGCGTCATTGGCGTTCAACGGGCGGATCATCACACCGGACTTTCCGTGATTCACTAACCAGCCTTCGTTTTTGAGACGTTGCAGAGTATCTCGTATAGGAATTCGACTAACACCATAGCGCATCGCTAGCTGAGTTTGTTTAAGTGCTTGGCCTTGCGGTAGTGCACCATGAACAATATCTCGCTTAAGCTGGATATACAGGTTGTCGATTTTTTTTAGCTGCATCTTATCCTTAATAATCTGTTTTTTATGTTTTAGGTATTTGCTTGGATCTTGCATTGAACAGCAGTGTAAGCATACCGATTACCAAGCCCCAAAAAGCCGACGAAATATCAAATACCGACACGCCTGATGCAGTGATAAGAAAGGTCAACACGGCGGCATCTCTGTATTGCTGGTCATATACCGAGCCATATAAACTAGCACCAATTGTGCCTAATAATGCCAGCCCTGCTAATGTGGCAATTAGCGCGGCTGGAAAAGCTGCAAATAAACTTACGACAGCTGTCGCCCCCAGTCCGGCAATAATATTAAATATGCCAGCAGATAAGCCGGCTATATATCGCTTGGTGGGATCGGGGTGTGATTCTTCACTGGTACAAATAGCTGCCGTAATGGCTGCTAGGT
Organism: Paraglaciecola sp. 20A4; assembly: GCF_011378905.1. Taxonomy (GTDB): domain Bacteria; phylum Pseudomonadota; class Gammaproteobacteria; order Enterobacterales; family Alteromonadaceae; genus Paraglaciecola. Next base: position 499,455 of record NZ_WTPY01000001.1, read on the forward strand.
TGAAGCTAAAACCTCCAAATGGGGCTAAAATAAAATTTAATGTGCCACTAGTGGTGATAATAGGTGAAATTGGCTGTTGACCATAACCACTGGATTTAAGCACCGCCATACCAGGCAGATTTTGTGAGGTCATAGTAACGATAAAGAGCGGTATCCCTACACCTAGCATCAGTGAAAAATCAAAAGCTGGCGTGATCCAAATAGGTTTTGCTATTGCGATATCTAATACGCTGGTATTGAACATTTCTGCATATAGCGCATACAGAGTTCCTGTTATTAATACCACAAGAATGCTAAATCGTGGCGCCAGTCTTTTAGCAACGAAGTAACTTAGTAGCATGATACCTACGAGCATGGGCTGTGCAGCAAATGAACTAAAAACAGACAAACCAAATTGCAGCAATATGCCGCCAAGCATTGCATTGGCTAATGGTAGAGGAATACGCTGTGTTAGTTTGTCAAACCAGCCTGATAGGCCGGTAATTAATGTTAAAACAGCAACAAAAAGGAAAATTCCAATCGCTTGCTCGATACTGACGCCAATTAGACTAGTGGCAAGTAAAGCTGCTCCTGGGGTCGACCACACAATGATAATGGGTCGCTTGTAGTACCAAGACAATCCAAAACAACCTACTCCCATGCCAATTCCTAAGGCCCAAACCCAACTTACGATCATTTCATGGGTTGCGCCAGCTGCTTGGGCGGCTTGAAACACAATCGCGATGGCACTAGCGAAACCAACAAGCACAGCGATAAACCCAGCACTTATCGCAGAGAAGTTAAGGTCATTTAACAGCGCTTTCATTTTTGTATACCATAAATAATTTGTATACAAAAATAAAACGAGGCTGAAATGAAGTGAAATCTTTTTGTGTTTAACATCACTCTTAAGCTGCGATTGGCAAGCTGCGATTGGCAAGCCGCGATTCGCAAATCGCCATTGGTAGGCTTTGCGATGACAGAATTAAATTAGTCTGTCATCGCAAGAAGGTTAACAGTTATGGCATTGAGCATTGTCTGCTGTGAATTAGAAGATAAAGGTTAGCGATACTTTTTGGCTAAAAAAACTAACAAGAACGCACCGATATACATGGTTACACCGTATACACCAGGCGCCACAGCGTAGTCAGCGCGTTGCAAAAATGTAACTGCAATCAAAATAGCCATGGCTGAGTTTTGTACACCGACTTCTATGCCCAATGTTATGCAGTCTTTTGCACCTAGCTTAAAAAGAAGTCCCAATATGAGCCCGCTACTAATGGCAAGAATGTTCAGAGCCAGTGCACTGCTGAACACCGCTGTGAATGACGAAGCTAAGACAGCTCTCTCTTGGATCACAATTGCCACGATCATAAGCACCAAAAATGCACTGGCTAAATGCCGAAAAAATGGCTCACAACGTAACGCTTTTTGGGCAAAATAGTGACGTAAAACGATGCCAATCAATACAGGGACTAAGGTAATAAAAATTAAACCAATTGTGGTCGTAACCAAGGAAAATGATTGCTCTTCCTGCTGACCAAACTGGCTGATCGCAAATTGAATAATGAGTGGGGTGGTGATGACGCATATTAACGAGCTGATCGCCGTGAGACTAACCGAAAGTGCTAGATTGGCTCGCGCTAACTGGCTGATAATATTTGAGCTAGTTCCGCCTGGACAGGCTGCGAGTATCATAATGCCTATGGCTAAATGGGGCGCTAAATCAAACCATAAAGCAAGCAGGTATGCTAGAACGGGCAGTAACATAAGCTGGCCAAATAAGCCCAGCACTATGGGTAATGGTGCTCGCCATAGTTGTTGAAAATCATATTTAGTTAAGCTTAGGCCCATACCAAACATGATTAAGGCCAGTACGAGTGGCGCAATATATTGGGTTAACAAAGATTCGGTCATTATGTATTAAATTCACTTTATTGGTTGGCGTGCTATGCCATAAGGGTTAATAAGCTTGAAACTAAATCGCTATTTTAAGAAGGCGTCAAAGGCGATATGTATCGGCAACACCATTAATTTCTGAGAATAAGTCAACGATACAAGCACCACGGTTTGGCTTACGAGGCTGGTTGAGTAAACAGAAATTCGGTCAACTGAGTAATTATGTCATGCTGATCGACATCTGACAGATACAGCGTGAACAGATCACGCGTTATATTTGCCGGCAGGTTATTTCGGTTACTAGTGCTGTTCCAAATAAAATTGGTCCCACGTAGTCAACTATACCAACGCCAGTCTTTGCTTTGTGAGTAAGCGATATCTAGGAGCTTAACTCATTTTAGCTAACAGACTAAGCGGTGCGATACGGGCAATATATCGAAACAATGCCCATGGCCAAGTGGGTACAAAGCTGCTATCGACTTCTTTTTCAATCGCTCGTACCATGGCTTTGCAACCTGTTTCGGTATCAACAATAAATGGCACTGCTTTTACTTTTTCGTTGATTTCACTTTGAATAAAGCCAGGGTGGATAGTCGTCACCTTTATTGGGGTGTGCATAACATCGATACGAATACCTTCTGACATAGAGGTCAAAGCAGCTTTGGTTGCAGCATACACTGTCATTGCTCGACGAGCACCACGCACGGCACTCACGGAAGATATGGTGACCAAGTGACCGGCATTTTGCTCACGGAAAACTTCCATACTGGCTTCGCATTGCGCAAGGGCGGACACAAAGTTGGTGATAGCGGTCTGTTTATTTGCATGGAAATACCCTGTACCAATTGAAGCGCCTTTTCCCATGCCTGCATTGACTATGACTCTATCTAATCCCCCCATATCTTGGGCGAAACCTTTAATCACTTCGAACACTTGCGGATGGTCATCCACATCTAATGAGCGAATAAATACCTGAATGTTTGGATTAATAGTCAGTAATTCAGCTTTTAGTTCTGCTAGTCGTTCTAAGCGTCTGGCACACAGACCTAAGTTACGTCCCATTTTAGCAAATTCAATTGCCATCCCTTTGCCTAATCCTGAGCTGGCGCCAGTGATTACTATATTTTTTCTTGTCATGATGGCGATATCTCTGCTTTATTTGTAAGTTATAAGGTGGCGATGATGCCCCTCAAAGGCTGTGTGTTCATTTAGAGTCGACAATATTTGTCTTTCATTACTGATAACTATTTTACTGATCCCGCAATTCACCAAGGTCCAGTTTACATCCATTAAGTTTTCAGCCGGAACGTTTAATAGCTTCTGGCTCAATAGCGCTATCGGACCTCCCGAACTAAAAACGGCGATGTTTTTTACATCACCAGCTTGTTCAGCTGTTGTTTGTAAGGCTTGTTGAATACGAGTTTGATAAGCAAGCCAAGATTCACTGTAATCCTCGACATGATCATTGCTTATCCAGCGCGAAAAAGCGCTATCGAGTAAGCCTTGTAATGCGACGTTAGGGTTTGGTTGTTGTTTTAAGTAATCTTTCACCCCGTTCGCGCTAGCAAAATCCGCATTATACTGAGTTAAAATATCTTGATGGTTATACTCGTTCCAATCCGAGTTTATTGTCATTTGACTGACAACGCGATCATTAGCTTGCATGTTTCGCAAGCAAGCATCAGCAGTCTGTTGATGGCGCAGCATGCCACCGCTAATGACCTTGTCAAACTGTATGCCTCGTCTCAATAAATCAGCGCCTAAATGAGCAGCCTGTTGCTCGCCAATATTTGAAAGGCAATCGTAATCATCTTTGCCAAATGACGCTTGTCCATGCCTGATCAAATAAATACTAGCCATATTAACGCTTTCCTTTAATAGCCTGTCGGCATTGCCACATTAGGTAATGAACGAATAACCAAATATTTTTAAATGCAGGATTATTCGTTTGTTTATGGTGATATCGATAGTAAATTTGCTGAGCAATGGCGGCTAATCTAAATAGCCCATAGACTTCATAAAATGCAAAGTTGTCTACTTTAAAGCCCGTTTTATCTAGATAGTAATCGATTACTTCATGGCGCGAATACATACCGGGTAAATGCGTAGGTTGACGACGAGTAGATTTTGCCAGTCGATCGTCATTTGCCTGCACCCAATAGGCTAAGCTATTGCCCAAATCCATCAATGGGTCACCTAGGGTCGCAAGTTCCCAGTCGAGTACGCCAATAATTTGCGTTGGCTCTTGCGCGTTCAAAACGAGGTTGTCAAAACGAAAATCGTTATGGGTTAAGCAAATGTGTTCGTTATCAGGAATGTTGTCTTTAAGCCAATCGCAAATGTAATTTGCTTTGGGAACATTCCATGTGCGTGCTTTTTGATAGCGGTTAATCCAGCCGTCAATCTGCCGCTGAGTATAACCACTACCTTTCGCTATATGACTCAGGTTTGCAGCTTGATAATCAACTTTATGTAATTCTATCAGGCCGTCCAGCGCGTTTTCACATAGTGTTCGAGTTTGATGAGGCGATATTATTAAATTTTTAGGCATATTTTTGCGCGGAATGATGCCGTTGAATTTTTCCATCACGTAAAATTCAGCACCTATAACTGCTTCATCTTCGCAGTGTGCCAACATCTCAGGCACGTACGGGTAAACAGGCTTCAGCGCGTCTTGTAAGCGGTATTCTCGGCCCATATCGTGGGCGCCTTTCGCTTTTGTACCAGCGGGACCTCGACGCAAAATAACGTCGCTACTTTTGCCAGTAGGGTTTTTAAAAGCAAGACAATAGGTCCAGTTAGAAGCACCGCCTGCATATTGCGTTACGGTAGGTATACCGTTTAGATGCGGTATATGAGTCGATAGCCAAGGGAGAAGCGACTCAAGATTGAGCTCTTCTCCCTGACGAACGTTGCCAGCTTGATCGATGTCAGCCTGTTTATTTACCTGTTTCTCCATATTATTGGTATTTCTTCAATTCTAATCGGGTAACCATACCCATATGCACTTCATCTGGGCCATCAGCTAATCGAAGGGCGCGGGCGCCAGCGGCGAAGCGAGCCAGTGGGAAATCACTGCACATTCCGGCACCACCATGCAGTTGCACTGACATATCAACCACATCTTGCAACATCTTAGGCACTGCTACCTTGATCGCAGATATTTCAGTCATGGCATTTTTCACCCCAACTTTGTCTATTTTCCACGCCGCGTGCAGAGTCATTAGACGCGCTTGATGAATCGCAATACGTGCTTGCGCAATACGTTCACCATTGCCACCTAGTTTAATTAATGGTTTGCCAAAAGCAGTCCGACTTAAGCTGCGTTTCATGGCTAATTCTAAGGCTTTTTCAGCAGCTCCGATGGAACGCATACAATGGTGAATTCGACCTGGCCCTAAGCGCCCTTGTGCAATGGCAAAGCCTTTCCCCAAACCTACTAGCAAATTCTCTTTTGGAACACGCACATTGTTAAAGTGCATTTCACCGTGACCAGATGGCGCATCGAAGTCACCATAGGCGCTCAGCATACGTTTTATTTCAACGCCCGGAGTATCAAGAGGCACAACAACCATACTGTGCTGGCTATGCTTATCATTTTCAGGATTTGATAACGCCATGAAAATCGTGATTTTTGCATTAGGATGGCCTAGACCAGTTGACCACCATTTTTTACCATTTAATACCAGCTCGTCACCATCTACTTCTACAGTCGCTTCCATATTAGTGGCATCCGATGAGGCCACATCAGGCTCGGTCATACCAAACACCGAGCGAATTTCGCCGTCTAATAAAGGTTTAAGCCATTTGTCTTGTTGGTACTCGTTGCCGAAATGATAAAGCACTTCCATATTGCCCGTATCAGGAGCATTACAGTTAAATATTTCAGATGCGAATAACACGCGACCCATTTCTTCGGCTAATGGTGCGTACTCTAATGTTGTTAAGCCTTTTCCTAACTTATCGTCAGGTAAAAACAAATTCCATAATCCCGCTTCTTGCGCTTTGTGTTTCAACGGTTCAATAAAAGGGTGCATCTGCCATTTAGTCCAATCACCGGTAGGATTGAGTTCCTCCGTCTCGCGATAAATTTGTTCTTCTACTGGGTAAACGTGTTCATCCATAAAGGCTTTGACGCGTGCAATGTAGTCTTGAGTTTTTTGGCTATGAGCAAAATCCATGATCTTTCCTTTACGTTGGTTAATAACGGTTGTTGAATATATGACTAGCATAGCGGTATTGCTAAATTGAATGAAATGAAAAATAGTACGCGTATACTATGAATAACATTCATTATATGGTGAGGTAGCGATGGCAGATATGCATGCCCTTAAAAAGCTCGACTTAAATTTACTTAAGGTTTTTGAAAGCTTATACGTAGAGCAGAATATGACACGTACTGCTGACGTATTGCATATCACGCCATCTGCGGTCAGTCACTCGATTAAGCGTTTGCGAGAATGTCTCGGCGATCCGTTATTTCAGCGCAGCAACAACCGTATGCTACCTACACCAGCATGCCAAAGAATGGCGCCGTTGATCATTGATAACCTCACGCGATTACGTCAAATTATGCAGCACTGGGGAGAATTTCAACCACTTACCAGCGAGCATCACTTTAGAATCGGTATGCATTACGCGTTGGAGCCGAGTATTTTACCTGCCTTAACTACTCGATTGGCGCTCTTGGCCCCCAATGTCACGTTTTCGAGCGTGAAAGTTGACCGAGTGACATTAACCCGAGACTTGAGTGCAGGGCATATGGATTTAGCCTTAGATGTAGCCTTGCCGATTAAATCACCGGTACAGCACAAAAAGCTGATTGATGATGAATTCTGTGTCTTGATTCGTAAACAGCATCCTTTAACCGAATCGATGAACGTTGAAACGTATTTCGACGCCAAGCATATCGGTGTGTCAAATCGCTCAAGCGGTGCATCCGTAGAGGATTTATTGTTTCAGCAGCAGGGAAAGTCACGCAAAGTTGCGATCCGATGTCAGAATTATTATTCCGCTAAAAGTATGGTCGCAAATTCAGACAACTTACTCACCATACCTCGCCGCTTGGCTGAACACCTTAGACAAGACGATGTTGAACTAATTGATTTACCCATAAGGATCGCGCCAATTTCAACTCATCTTTATTGGCATAAAAATACTGAACAAGACTCAGCGCTCGATTGGCTCAGGTCGTTGTTTAAAGGGATTTTTGAAGACTAAGTGGATATGTGGCTCGCCATCGTGAAATAGCGAGCCCGTTTTATGAGATAGGGTCAATCGTGGTTGGTTGAACCGATACGGTGAATCGTTAAATCAGCACCTATGTATTCTTCTTCATCCGTTAAGCGTAGGCCTACTGTCATATGGATTAAGCCGTAAACTACCACACCGCCAATTAACGCGACTAGAATTCCGCCGGCTGTACCGATGACTTGGGCTGCTATGCTGACACCGCCTAAACCGCCTAGCCCCTCACTGCCAAAAATACCTGCTGCTATACCGCCCCAAGCACCACATAAACCATGTAATGGCCATACACCCAATACATCATCAAGCTTTTTACTGCGTTGAATAAAGGTAAATAGGGTCACAAACAACCACCCGGCGACCACCCCGATAAGCAATGCGCCAATAGGGTGTACGATATCTGAGCCAGCACATATAGCGACTAAACCCGCCAAGGGACCATTATGGACGAAGCCTGGGTCATTTTTACCAAATAACCAGGCCGCAATAATGCCACCCGCCATTGCCATCAGTGAGTTCATCGCGACTAAACCACTAATACCGTCTAATGTTTGTGCTGACATGACGTTAAACCCGAACCAACCTATACATAGTATCCAAGTGCCCAAGGCTAGAAAGGGAATATTTGAAGGCGCGAAAGCAATCAGCTTTTTGTCTTTCACTCGTCCGTTACGTAATCCTAAGAAAAACACCGCCACTAATGCTAACCAACCGCCGACTGCATGTACTACAACCGAGCCCGCAAAATCGTGAAAGGGTGAGCCTGTTGTTCGTGTAATCCAGTCCTGCACGCCATAATTCCCGTTCCATACTACGCCTTCAAAAAAGGGATAAATCAGCGCAACGATAACCGCAGAAGCCAGCAAAAATGGATTGAATTTAGCACGCTCTGCTATACCGCCCGAAATAATGGCAGGAATAGCCGCCGCGAACGTCATCAAGAAGAAAAACTTCACTAGGTCATAGCCGTTGTTGGCAGTTAGTTCCCGGGCGCTACTATAAAATGAGGTGTCGTAGGCAATCCAGTAACCGATAAAGAAATAAGCGACACAAGAAACCCCAAAATCGGTGATGATCTTGACTAAGGCATTGACTTGGTTTTTATGGCGAACGGTGCCGACTTCCAAAAATGCGAAACCTGCATGCATGGCAAAAACCATGATCGCACCAATCAGTAAAAAATAGGTATTAGAACTTTGCACCAATAATTCGGTGGCGCTAGTGACATCTTGCATGTTGATATATCTCTGTGTGACAGGTTAATTGTGACAACAAGGTAAATTCAGTTATTTCAGTTTTCTATTTTCATAGAGCTTATGGTGTTGTTTTTATCGACTGAAAATAGTCACTTCTATTGCTTTGCGCCTTGTTATGGCAGAATCATACATTGCGTTAACAAACGTGTGGGCTTCACATATAGAACTAAAAAACATAGCCCATTCAAATTTAACATTATTTTTTAAACTAAAGGCTAGTTGTTAATTTTCAGTACTGTGTATTACTGAACGTATGCATAAAACCCGCTAAGGATAGCCTGATTGTTTATAGGATGTCATTTAAAGGTCTGATTTTTGATACATTACATCCTGGCCTATTAGATTAATATAAATGGCTACCACTGAATGAGAAATACCATGAAAAATAGCGTTTTCTATAAATTCGCACTCTATACATTAAGTAGTTTATATTTGCTCATTGGTGTTAATAGCACTGCGGTTGAGCTAATTGCAGTAGAACGAACAAATAACGTACTCGATACCAAGCAACGAGAATTGTTGCTTGAAAAGCTCCAGCAAAGTGACTTGGTGCGTGTCATTATTGAACTTGATATTGAATCAAATGTTGCCGTATCTACAACGCACTCTGATACTGAGCAAAATGATGCTAACGTTCAAAAAATCATTAGTGCGCAAGCTAGTTTGCAAGCAACGCTTGATCAATCAGGCGCGCAACTGACCCATAGTTTTACACATCTACCCATGGCCGTGTATGAAATAGATATGCGTGCATTGTTACTTCTTGAGCAGAGCAAGCTGGTTAAAAGTATTCAAGTCGATCAAATTCGTCAACCCACCTTGGCCCAGAGTAACAATATAATAGGTAGCGAAGCTGCCTATGAGCTCGGCGCAGATGGCGCAGGTCAAGCGGTAGCAATACTCGACTCTGGTATTGAGTCAAGTCATCCATTCTTAAATGGCAAAGTGATATCTGAAGCGTGTTTTTCGACTAATCGTAGTAGTGGATTTTCAGAATCGATTTGTCCCAGTGGTAATAATGATGAAATTGCTGATGGCGCTGCGCAAGCATGTAATTTCAGTGGTTGCTACCACGGTACCCATGTAGCGGGGATTGTTGCAGGTAACGGCGACACCTTGCATGGAGTGGCTAAAAATGCTGACATCATCGCTATTCAGGTATTCTCAAAGATCCTTGATAGTAGCTATTGTGACGGGAGTCCGCCTTGTTTAGGTGCTTATGATTCTGACGTTATTCAAGGGTTAGAGCGGGTATATACCTTGCGAAACACCTACTCAATTCCTTCTGTAAACATTAGTTTAGGGGCGGGGGGCTATCTGACTCAAAATGCGTGTGATTCAGATAACCGTAGTTATGCTACAGCGGTCACTAAACTAAACGACGCAGGTATCGCGGTGGTGATTGCCGCAGGTAACAATGGTTACAGCAACAAGGTAAGCGCACCGGGTTGTGTTACTAACGCTATCAGTGTTGGGGCGACCACAGATAGTGATAGCGTGGCGTCATTTAGTAATCGAGCGAGTTATTTAACACTACTGGCACCAGGTACGAGCATCAATTCTTCTGTGCCGGGTGCAAAATATTCTACCTTGCAAGGCACATCTATGGCAGCTCCCCATGTTGCAGGGGCGTTTGCTGCATTAGCGTCTTTGGAAAGCAAACCAGATAAACAGCAAATGCTTGGGGCGTTATTAAATACGGCTAAAGCCGTTGACTCAGGCGCGTTAACATTTGGTCGCATAGCGTTGGGGGATGCTGCCCAAAATCTAATGCCTGAGCCCGTAATCAATCAACAACTGAGTATCCGCTTAACCGTAGATAACTCAGAAACGATCTATTTTAACGGTGTGTTATTAGGTGAATCGGATAACTGGAAAAACAGTAAGCTGTATAACGTTAACGTTACACAAGTAAATAACGTACTGGCGGTTAAAGCCATGGACGTCGATGGCTTAGCGGCATTGCTCGCTCAATTAGATTTAGCAGGTCAGCCCTTATACAGTGATGAAAACTGGAAAGTATCTACTGAATACAACGAAGGTTGGCAGCAAACTGATTTTGATGATAGCCAATGGCAGGCAGCAACCACCTATGGCTATTATGGCGTATGGCCTTGGTACAAAAAAGTAAAATGGTGGCCTAGTACAAGTGAAGCTCAGTGGCTTTGGTCAAATGAACGTTATGACGATGATACCGTGTACTTTCGTTATCACATAACGGCAAGCAGTGAGCCTACCCTTGCTCCAGTGGTTCTTGAGACACTCGCTTTGGCTGACGGGCAGGTGAGTGAAGCCTATTCAATTAAGTTGGCTGCCAGTGGTGGAAGTGAGTCTTTTGTGTGGTCTTTAAGCAGCGGTACTTTGCCCAATGGGATTAGTCTTGATGCTCTGACTGGCGAGTTGGCTGGAACGCCTAATGAAGCAGGCGATTTTACTTTCACTGTCACAGTAAGTGATACTGCGGGCACGCAAGACCAGCAAACCTTTACGCTGTCTATCATTAGCGCGCCAGTGACATCAGAAATGGCAACAATCACCATTTCGGTTGATAATTTTGAAGACACTTTCTTTAATGGCGTATTCTTAGGCTCATCAACCAATTGGATGTACGCTAAGAGTTATTTAGTGGAACTGGTCTCTGGTCGAAACGTGTTAGCGATTAAGGCGCAAGACGTAGACGGTATTGCTGCGCTTATTGCTAAGGTAGAAACTGAACTGGGTGTGATTGTCAGCGACGCTAATTGGAAAGTTTCTACTCAAGCATTTGATAATTGGAATACCCAAAGTTTTGATGATAGTAATTGGGCTAATGCATCAGCTTACGCCTCTTATGGGGCACAACCGTGGCGCTCACGAGTGAGTGGACTGAATGGTTCTAACGGCGCCCAATGGATTTGGTCCGGTGATAACGATTTAGATGATCTGGTGTATTTCAGGCTGGTAATTGAACGTCCCTAATTCGAAAAATACCCCAGATGTAGTCAATAAAGAAGGAATAACCCTATAAATCGAGTTGGAGTATTTCCAACTCGATTTTTTTGTTTTGTGACTCCTCGGCACAATGAAAATCTGACCTTTGCTTCAAAAAATTTAATGCGCCAGTCAGAAAAATGACACTTCAATTTATATCGTTGTATCGGTGTTGAATTTACTTTATAAGTTATTGATTAAAATAGTAATACCCACCTTGGCACAATCTCTGCTGAAGATTAAATATCTTAGTTAAGCATTAGCTGCTCACCAGAAGCAGTACCAGGTACTCATATGATCGGCTCTACCCATATTCAAATTACTAACACCCACCGTCAAGGCATTACGTACAAGGTTAAACCAACAATAGGTGCGGCTGATATATTGCACCAATTGCTGCCTAAACTATGTGTAAATGAATCTCGAGCACAATATCAGCCTATTACCGGGCTGGACCACTATATGCGCCAAGAAACCGAACATTTGCTAGCGCGAATTGAGACCCATTGTGAAATGGTGCTCGAAGCAATGAGCGTAAATACGATTGGTCGCGAGACGCCTACGTTTACTTTGAGGTATACCAACGATAAATGCCAACTTGATGGCCAATACCCACAAGGATTATTGAAAAAACTGAATCAAGACAGCTGGCTTATGGATGCATTCGCTTGGCTTTTACCCAATTACCTAACGTTAGTCCACTCGTTGGAATTGGTAGCATTTTCATATATTTATAAGCGCTCACGCTCAAAAGCGACTAAGACTTACCGTCATTTTGATAATAAAAATAACGGTTTGGTTGTATCAGTAACGTTCGCAACAGGAAAAGCCCAGTGGAATATAACGTCACCCATTAACGTTTATCATTTGTAAAAAACCAGAACCAGCGACGCTTAGTTTGCTTCAGATATTGAGCCAATAGGGGGGGGTATCATTTTTTTGTCAATCGATAACAACTGTAGAGAAAACGATTATCTACCACAGTAATAAGTGTTTTTTTCTTTATTTGGACGGCTATACCACTAACAAAAATGCCCTCTAAATAGGAGAGCATTGAGCAAACATAAGGTTTTCAGCACTTGCTAAATGCCCCCACCGCTTAGAATATTATTCTGATGTTTGCTCTCTACCTAGCAAGGCCAACGCTGCTTCTTTTGCTGGTTTGGCTTCATATAATACTTTGTATATTTGCTCGCAGATCGGCATTTCTACATTGTGACGAGCAGCCAATTGATGTACTTCTTTGGTATTACGATAGCCTTCAACCACTTGGCCGATTTCTACAATCGCGTCGTCAATGCTTTTACCTGCACCTAGGGCTAAACCGAAGCGACGATTACGGGATTGATTGTCAGTGCAAGTTAATACTAAGTCACCTAGGCCTGCCATCCCCATAAAGGTTTCAGGCTGTGCGCCTAAGGTTATTCCCAAGCGAGTTAATTCAGCTAGGCCACGGGTTATCAAAGCTATTCTGGCGTTTGAACCAAAACCTAGGCCGTCAGCTAAGCCTGCGCCTATAGCGATAACGTTCTTTACCGCGCCACCTAATTGCACACCAACAAAATCATTATTCTTGTAGACGCGAAATGAACGAGAGCAGTGCAGCATATTGGCGAAATCAGTGGCTAATTGGTCGTCCGTTGATGAAACAGAAATCGCGGTGGGTAACCCTGCTACCATTTCTTTGGCGAAGGTCGGGCCCGATACCACTGCAAGAGGAATAGTATCACCGAGTATTTCGCGCGCCACATCTTGCAATAATCTGCCGTTTTCGGGATCAAGTCCTTTGGTGGCCCAAATAATTCTATGCTTTGCTGTAAGCATAGGTTTTATTTGGCGTAACAAAGCTGAAAAACCATGACTGGGGGTCACAATAAGCAAATCATTATTGAGACCAACAGCGGTGGGCAAGTCGGCTTCAATACTTAACGACTCAGGGAAGATAGCCCCGGGCAAATATTTTTGATTACTTCTCGCGGCGGCCATATCATGCATTTGCTTCGGATCTCGGCCCCACAGCGTTGTGGCAACTCCATTTCTGGCGAGACAAAAAGCAAGGGCGGTGCCATATGACCCCGCCCCTAAGACTGAAACTGTTTGTTTCATTACGTAAGTACTTAAGCGTCTAGCTGCGTAGGTGCTTGTTCTTGAGCCTGTTGAGCTGCACGTTTTTGCATGTAAGCCGCAAAGATAGCATCAAAGTTAACAGGCGCAAGGTTAAGCGGTGGGAAAGTACCACGATTAACCAAGTTAGAAATTGTTTCACGAGCATAAGGGAAAAGCGTGTTCGGACAAAAAGAACCCAACATATGTGCTTTATTTTGCTCAGGCATTTCGCCAATGGCAAAAATACCTGCTTGCTGAACTTCACATAAAAATGCTGTTTCATCACCTAACATAGCCGTCACGGTCACTGCTAATACGATCTCGTAGACATTTTCTTCAATCAGCGTACTGCGTGTGTCCAAATCTAATTGAACTTCAGGTTTCCATTCTTTTTGAAAAACAGCCGGTGAATTAGGTGTTTCAAATGAAATATCTTTGGTGTAAATACGTTGAATTGCGAATTGAGGTCCCTGAGCTGCTTGCGCTGCGTCAGCTGGATTTGTTTGGTTTTCTTCAGCCATTATTCTTCCTTAAGTTTTCTGCTTATGCAGAAAGTAATGTATCTAGTTTATTTTGTGATTCTAACGCGAACATATCATCACAGCCGCCAACATGTTGGTCAGCGATAAATATTTGTGGCACGGTTGATCCGCCATTTGCGCGCTTTATCATTTCGGCACGTAATTCGGGTTGAACATCTACTTTAAATTCTGTGTATTGCACACCTTTTTGCTCCAATAATGCTTTGGCGCGGTGACAGTATGGACAATGCCCTTTGGTGTAAATCTCGACTTTACTCATAATAAATATACCTTTTTGTTTATTTGCTAATAGGAAGACTGGCGCCTTGCCAAGCGTTCATCCCACCTTTAAGAACGGTTACCTGCTCAAAACCTTCCTTAAGCATTTGGTTCGCGGTACGTTTACATGTCATACCCATTGCACACACAACAATAATGGGTTTGTCTTTTTGATTTTCAAGGCTAGAAAAATCGCCCTTAGTCACGTATTCAGGCTTTATCTGTTTAGCGCCTAAAATATGACCCTTTTTAAATTCGGCCACTGGACGAATATCTAACACCATGGCATCATTTTTATTCATTAAAAGTGTTGCTTCGTGGGTACTAAGTTCTTTTAGCTTCGAAAACGAACTCGCCACCGTGGTGTATAGTAGTGATAGTAATAAAGCGACGAATAAACCCGCTAAAATGTAGTGATTTGTAGCAAATTCAATCACTTGATCCATAAATATTGCGCCTCTGTAAAACATTCAAGGTAAAAAAATGAGTGCAAAGTATATAGAAATTATGGCCTAAAACCAGTGGCATAGCTGTGTCTTGCCCTAACTAATAAAATAAGCTTTTGTAAACGGAGGGTTTTTTCCTCCAAATGCCCGTGACGAGCAAAGATACACAGGATAATATGGCTGATGTGATGGTAAACTGTTTATGTTTACTTTGTATTCAACCGTTTTAACCCCACGTTACTTTTTTAAACTAATTTCCAGCGGAGACAGACAATCATGAGCCAAGGCAAAAAAACGTTAGCCCTAATTATTATGGATGGGTGGGGACATCGAGAAGATACCGCTAATAACGCCATTGCCCACGCAAACACACCTGTACTTGACCGCTTGACTAAAGAAACCACCAATACGCTGATTTCTGCATCTGGTATGGACGTAGGTCTTCCAGGTGGGCAAATGGGTAACTCGGAAGTGGGCCATGTAAATTTAGGTGCTGGGCGAGTGGTATATCAAGACTTTACTCGCGTGACCAAAGCCATCGAAGACGGTGACTTCTTTGAGAATGAAGTATTGGTTAATAATGTTGATAAGGCTGTTGAAGAAGGCAAAGCCGTTCATATTATGGGCTTATTGTCACCAGGTGGCGTGCATAGCCACCAAGATCATATTTTCGCTATGATAAAATTAGCCGTTAAGCGCGGTGCAAAAAAGGTTTACTTACACGCATTTTTAGATGGCCGGGACACGCCACCTCGCAGCGCAGAAGCCTCATTAGAAGCCGCAGACCAGGTGTTTGCCGAGCTGGGTGTGGGGAAAACTGCCACAATGATTGGCCGTTACTACGCCATGGATCGTGACTCTCGTTGGGACCGCGTTGAAAAAGCATACAAGGTGATTGCTAAAGGTGAAGGCGCATTTAATGTAGCTAGTGCGGTTGAAGGGCTTAAGAATTCTTATGCTCGTGAAGAAAACGACGAATTTATGCAACCTACCGTGATTGGTGAGGCTGTGCCAATTGAAGCTGGCGATATCTTGTTTTTTATGAATTTTAGAGCGGATCGCGCTCGTGAAATCAGTCGTCCTTTCGTGGAAGCCGATTTTAGTGATTTCGACAAAGGCCAACATATTGATTTAGGCGCGTTTGTTATGCTGACTCGATACGCCGAAAGTATTGATGCCCCCGCGGCATATCCGCCGGTACCCTTGGTCAACGTTATGGGCGAATGGCTGGCTAGTCACGGTAAAACGCAGTTGCGTATCTCAGAAACTGAGAAGTTTGCTCATGTGACGTTTTTCTATAGCGGTGGTAAAGAAGATTTGTACGAAGGCGAAGAACGTATTTTGATCCCTTCACCAAAAGTCGCAACTTATGATCTGCAGCCTGAAATGAATTCGACGGAATTGACTGACAAATTAGTCGCGGCAATTGAATCGGGTAAATTTGATGCGATTATCTGTAACTACCCAAATGGCGATATGGTAGGTCACACAGGCAATTTTGATGCAGCAGTCAAAGCATGTGAAGCCGTTGATACTTGTATTGGTCGTGTCGTTGAAGCAATCAAAAACGTCGGTGGCGATTGTTTGATTACAGCGGACCATGGTAACGCAGAAAAAATGGCTGATGAAAGTACTGGTCAGGCCCACACGGCACATACCAGTGAACTCGTGCCATTTTGGCATGTTGGCCAAAAAACCACTGCGCGTTCAGGTGGTACATTAAGTGATGTGGCGCCAACTATGCTGCACTTGATGGGTATGGAGCAACCACCAGAAATGACTGGAACACCTATTGTAACTTTGGTTAAGTAGCTCTTTTGCAGCCATTGTTTTTGTGGTTTAAGAACAAAAAAGCACCATTGATATGGTGCTTTTTGTTTGCCTGTTTTTTGCCGTTTCAAGCCTATGGTCAATCAAAAGACGAGTTACAGGCTCTGCAAAAACAGATTAAGCAAAAACAGCAGCAGGTTGCCAAACAGTTAGCTAAAGCCAAGACACTACAAACCGAATTAAAGCAAAGCGAGCTTAAAATCGCTTCAGCGGCAAAAGCACTCAATAAAACTGAGCAAGCTTTAAAAGCCAACCAACAAGATCAGAAAACGCTCAAAAAACGTCAGGGTGAAATTCAGCGCAAGTTGGCCCAGCAACAAGAAACCTTAGCCAAACAGATTCGTAGTGCGTTTATGACCGGCAACTACGATTATGCCAAAATGCTGCTTAATCAAGAAAACGCCGCTAAATTTGAACGCACTATTACCTATTACGAATATCTCAATAAAGCCAGACGTGAGATTATCGATGAATTTCGCCAATTAGGTGACGAGTTAGTTCAGGTTAATTTAACCTTAGTTGAAAAACAGGATAGCCTGCAAAATTTACTCGACCGCCAGCAAGCTCAGCAAGCGACGCTAACTCAGGGTCTGCGCAGTCGAGAGCAAACTTTGAGTAAGCTGCAATTCGCTATCGAAAGCGATGCAGCTAAAATAGAAGAGCTGCAAGCAAACGAACAAAATTTACGTAAAGCCATTACCGAAGCCGAGCGTTTAGCCGCTCAAAAGCCGACTACCTTCGATGGGCTGGCTAAATTAAAAGGTAAATTACTCAAGCCTGCCCAAGGGCAAGTACGCAAATTGTTCGGTACTAAGCGCCAAGGGCAGGTGCGTTGGAAAGGGATAATAGTTGACGCTAACGCCGGTAATAATGTGGTGGCGATTCACCACGGTAAGATCTTGTACGCAGATTGGTTGCGAGGGTTTGGCTTAGTCATCGTTGTCGACCACGGAGAGGGCTATATGAGCCTTTACGGTCATAACCAAGCCTTATTGCACCAAACAGGCGATATTGTGTCCGCCGGAGAGCCCATTGCACTAGTGGGGCAAAGTGGTGGCCAATCATCGCCGAATTTGTATTTCGAAATTCGCTATAAAGGTGATCCGATCAATCCTACACAGTGGCTAAAATTATAATGGTTTATCACAATTGATGCTGCGTTTTTCTTTCAGTATTTTTAGCCTTGCGGTGGCGCTATCATGGGGGCCTGCAATGCCCGTAAAGAGTGCTCAAATCGCCATTATAATCGATGATGTAGGCAATAATCGTCTTCGAGATGCCGCCGCCTTCGCGCTACCTAAAAATGTTGCTGTGTCAATTTTGCCGCATAAAAGTATGAGCCAAAAATATGCCGCTTTAGCCCAAGAGCAACAGCGAGAATTTTTACTGCATATGCCGATGGAATCCATGGCTGGGCTAAGACAAGAGCCAAATGTATTGTTGGCCAGTATGAACGACAAGACCATAGTACAAACCCTTAATGCGGCCTTTGCCAGCGTGCCTAATGCCTTAGGTATGAACAATCATATGGGCAGCCGGTTAACGCAACTTGAACATCCTATGCGTACTACCATGAACTACCTGTATCAACACGGTTTAGTGTTTATTGACAGTCGTACAACTGTTCTTACACAAGCCGAAACTATTGCCAAGCAGCGTCACGTGCCCACCATGCGTCGGCACGTGTTTTTAGATAATGATTTAGCGGTTGAAAAAATTGATCGTCAATTTAATCTTTTACTGAGAAAAGCACGTAAATATGGGCGTTCGTTGGCGATTGGGCATCCTCATCGTCAGACCATTGCATATTTGCAGCAACGACTGCCGAAATTAGCAGACGACAATGTACAGCTTATCTCCCTCAGTGCTATGTTGTTACTCCAAGGTGATAACGCACAGAAAAGCGTGATAACCGAATAATTCATTTTGTATTAATCAATTTTTAGGAACTTGCCAATGGCTGCTGCTAATTTACTTGCTCTAATTGATGACATTGCCACTATTCTGGACGATGTGGCTATATTATCGAAAGTTGCGGCCAAGAAAACCGCCGGTGTCTTGGGAGATGATCTCGCCTTAAATGCGGAACAGGTGTCAGGCGTAAAAGCTGAGCGTGAACTACCCGTGGTGTGGGCAGTCGCCAAAGGCTCATTCTTGAATAAGCTTATTTTGGTACCTTCGGCATTGCTGATTAGTGCGTTTTTGCCTTGGTTAATTACCGTTTTATTGGTTATTGGTGGTCTTTATTTGTGTTTCGAAGGCTTCGAAAAGGTCGCTCACAAATGGTTGCATAACAAGGATGAACTTGAGGCGGAGCACCAAGCTAAGTTAAGTGCATTGGCTGACCCTAAAATTGATTTAGTGGCATTGGAAAAAAACAAAATAAAAGGTGCGATTAGAACCGATTTTATTCTATCGGCAGAAATCGTGGTGATCGTTCTAGGCACGGTACAGGCTGAGCCCTTAAGCACACAGATTGTGGTGGTATCGCTATTGGCCATCGCCATTACGATAGGGGTCTATGGCTTGGTGGCTGGGATAGTAAAACTTGATGATGCGGGTTTGTATATGCTACGCAAATCTGTCTCTGGCTCCTTTAACGCCATTCAGCGATTCATTGGTCGCAGTCTGCTTATCATTGCCCCCTTGCTTATGAAAAGTCTTGCCATTATAGGCACGATAGCAATGTTTTTAGTGGGTGGCGGTATCATCGTGCATAGCGTGCCTATTATTCATCATTTCGTTGCTAACGCCTTAACATCATTGGCTGGTTTAGGGAGCATCGTTAACTCTGTTTTACCTATCGTGGCAGACGGCGTTGTAGGAATTATCGCTGGAGGACTGGTATTATTAGTTATTTCTCTGGCAAGTAAAATACTCAACGCCCTTCGTGGTAAATAGAGTGACATTAGTTGACTAATTTAAGGGGATTCTTCCGTCCCCTTAAATATCCCAATCCAATTATGCCTCTAGCGTTTTGCTCATTCAGAGCGATGCGCAGTACTTTTACTAACCACTATTTTCATCGTCTCACCTAAATACCTCACTCGAACTTATTGATTGTCCAGCAACGCATTTTTTTGCGGATTATTTTACTCTGGAATCTTTTTTGCTAGCTTTATCAAAGCGTCTCTCATAGCAGATATCTGAACTGCCTGTTATTACTGGGGTAGCACATCACTGGGATAGTACATTATTGATAATTAAATAAAGGGGATAGACATGCCATATAATTCTCACAAAGAGTTACCTGAAAGCGTTCAAAATGCGTTGCCGCCAAAAGCGCAAAGTATTTATCTCGCTGCTTTCAATAATGCTTGGGATGAGTACAAAGATCCCAAGGATCGCCGAGGCCATCAAAGTCATGAGGAAGTAGCACACAAAGTAGCTTGGTCTGCGGTTAAGCAAAAATATCAAAAAAATGCCAATGGTATGTGGAGTGAAAATGTATAAGAGTGAGTTGAATTACCTAGCTTTTATAGAATGGCCTGCGGTATTAGGCCTTTATTACTGATGTTTATATCTAGGACTAATGATAACTTATTGGTAACTTTGATGATTTATCACATTAGTATGATATATCCTAAATACCATAGCTTACCCTTATTCTAAAACAGGTTTTTAATGAACAAAATCAATCAATTCCTACTAGCAAGTGCCGTCAGCGCCTTATTCGTGCAGACTGCCTTGGCAGATATTCGTGTCACTAACCCCAAAAAAGTGGGCATGTCTGAAGTTCGTCTTGAGCGGATTGAACCAGCAATGCAGGCTTTTGTCGATCAACAAAAGTTAGCGGGTACCGTCACCTTAGTAGCGCGTAAAGGCAAGGTGGTTCACGTTGAAGCGGTAGGTTATCGCGACCGTGAAACCAAAACCGAAATGACCGAAGATACAATATTCCGCATTTACTCAATGACTAAGCCGATTACTGCCGTGGCTGCCTTAACCTTGTGGGAACAAGGTAAATTCCAGATGAACGATCCCGTGAGTAAATATTTGCCTGAATTAGCAAACCTCAAGGTATACGCTGGAATGGACGGTGATAAAATGATCCTTGAAGACACCAACAAGGTCATGACAATTAAGCAGTTGTTTACTCATTCTGCTGGTTTTAGTTACGGTTTCAGCCAAAGCCCAGTTGACAAATTGTATCAACAGTCTGCACTTTTCTCGGGCAAAACCAAGCGCGAAGACTTATTAACCGAAGTGGCTAAGTTACCGTTAAATCATCAGCCAGGGACGAAATGGAATTACAGCATCGGCACCGATATTATTGGTGTATTAGTTGAGCGTTTATCTGGCCAAACGTTGGGCGAATACTTTAAGCAGCATATTTTTAATCCTTTAAAAATGAATGACACAGGCTTTTATGTACCAGAAGATAAAAAAGACCGCTTAGCGCAAATCTATGTGATTAACCAACAAGGCCAAACAGTCCCGATGGAAAATGAACCATTAGGTGACTATTTGTCTGCACCTGAAATTGAATCAGGTGGTGGAGGCTTAGTTTCTACCATTGAAGACTATTACACATTTACGCAAATGTTATTAAATAACGGTGAATATAAAGGCAAGCGTATTCTTGGCCGTAAAACCGTTGAATATATGCGTACCAATCATTTGCCAGCAAGTTTAATCCCGTTTGAACCTTCTTCTACTGGTGAAGGTTACGGCTTAGCGATGTCTGTTACCGTTGATGAGCAAGGTGCAAATACTATGGGTTCGATAGGCGATTATGGATGGGCAGGAGCGGCGTCAACTTACTTTAGGATTGATCCTAAAGAGCAGATGATAGTGATTTCTATGACTCAGCTTATGCCTTCAAGCTATTTTTCGTACAACAAAGACTTTAAAAATATGGCTTATCAGGCGCTAGTTGATTAACTAATATATCGCATATCGCATATCGCATATCGCAAATAAAGCAAAGCGAGTCAGCAAAGTCACTGCGTAAAACCAGTGGCTTTTTCATTTTGGCTGCACTGAACCAATTTATGTGCATATATTCGGTATCGGTTATTTACCCGCAATCAGATCTGATGCACTAGCAGATGTTTCTTGCTTGAGTGTCAGTGTGTATATTTGCTACTTAGGCATCCCAAAGTTACTTACACATCGCAGCGGAAATACTCGCTAAGGTGTGCAAAACTAAAATAGAGGCCTAATGTAATATTGATATCGTTTACAAACATCCCTATGTAACAACTAGTATGTGGCTCAACTATACTTCGCCAACTGCATCCTTATCATGGTGGAAATTCGCAGCAGGCTTAGTTATTGCACGGTTATTACGTAAGCTTGGTTATTGCTATGTTATTGCAATCATTAGCGCAATAGTTCTTGCAGATAACTATCGCTAGATACGTTAGAGCATATAAGACAACGCGTAAGAAAGATTAATCACTAAAAAGGCAGCAGCATGAAAAATGAAATAGATAGCAAATTTATACTGTCGGTATTCGAGAAAATCCGTGAAAATGGAGAGAAAAAAGGGGAAGGCTATTTGCTCGGTGGCGTGACGGCATTTAGTGATTTCGACGGCTACACTATTTTTATGGAAGACCAGTTGGTCAAACTGCGCTTTGGGTTTCATAATCAATACCATTTTGACTATGAGAAAGAGGTGCACATGGAGCAATTCGAGAAAAAATTAGAGGCTATCAACAAAGATTACTAATTCGTCCTTGTACCGGTCAGAGGACTATTGAAGCCATTGAAGTAATTCATCTCTTAAGTCAGCCAATACAATTGGCTTTGACAAGTACGCATTCATGCCAGCAGCCAAGCAAGCTTCTCGGTCGCCCTTCATCGCGTTAGCGGTAAGGGCAA
Organism: Paraglaciecola sp. 20A4; assembly: GCF_011378905.1. Taxonomy (GTDB): domain Bacteria; phylum Pseudomonadota; class Gammaproteobacteria; order Enterobacterales; family Alteromonadaceae; genus Paraglaciecola. Next base: position 521,817 of record NZ_WTPY01000001.1, read on the forward strand.
TAATGGGTAGTGTAGATGCATAGTTTCCGTGCATATTTTTACGAATAATTTGACTCGCTTGATAACCATCCATTATCGGCATTTGGCAATCCATTAAAATGGCATCGAAGGCTCTATCGGCTTGTTCGAGGGTATGTATCGCTTCCTGCCCATTCTCAGCCACCTCAAAAGTGCAATTTAATTTCTTAAGCATTTCGATAACCACTTGTTGATTAATAAAGTTATCTTCGACTAACAAAATATGCGGCACTTGTTGATACTTGTTTAGCAGCTTAACTGGCGCTACTGCAATAACGGGATTAGACAGCAATTGAGTGTCGAGTGCGCTACCAAAGGCGTCATATAAGGTTGCAGGTTTAATGGGTTTCGCAATATAGCTTACTGCACCGGTTAGTTGACTAGATGTTCCGGTCTCAAGCCAGTCATGAGGTGTCATTAAAATAATATGCAGTTTATCGAATAAATCATTGCTGCGAATGGCTTTGGTAAGTTCTACACCATTGATGCCAGACAAATTAGTATCGATTAATGCTACATCTATTGGCGTGTCACTTAGGTGTCGATGCCTGAGTATTTTCAACGCTTGAGATGCGTTTTTCGCGTGATGTATGGCGATATTTTGCGCCGCTAACCAGTTCTGTAATATACCGTTTAGAGTCGTGTTGTCGTGTACAATCAAAACCTGTACAGGTTTATCGAAATCTGCAAAGAGCACTGAGTCAGGGGGGCTAACACGAGAGAATGCTTCTAATGTAATCGTAAACCAGAAGCTGGAACCTTGTTGCCACTTACTTTCAACGCCCACAGCCCCACCCAATAATTCGCTGAGCTGTTTACTAATCGCTAAACCCAAGCCTGTACCGCCAAAGTGGCGCGTCGTTGATGAGTCTACTTGCATAAACTTAGAGAATAGGGCTTTTTGGTTATCTTCGTGAATGCCTATTCCGGTATCTACTACACAAAATTTAAGCTGTTCATCATTGTGCAAAGTTGCGCGTAAGATCACTTCACCGTGGTGAGTGAATTTAATCGCGTTACCAATTAAATTATTCAAAATCTGGCGAATTCGACCCGGATCGCTCGTTATCCACTGAGGCACATCCGAGTGTAAATCAAATATTAGTTCAATACCTTTTTGCTGGGCACGACTGGCAAAGGTATCGATAATGTTACCCAACAAAAGGTGTAAATCAAAACCAATGGCTTCTATGCTCAATTTACCGGCTTCTATCTTAGAAAAGTCGAGTATGTCATTGATAAGCAGTAACAGTGATTCACTACTGCTGTGCACAAGCTCAGCAAAATGGCGTTGTTTTTTAGTTAAGTCAGTAGATAGCAACAAATCATTCATCCCTACAATACCATTGATGGGGGTTCGGATTTCATGGCTCATATTAGCTAGAAACTCACTTTTCGCACGACTTGCTTCCTTGGCGTGCTCTTCTGCTTTTTTCATTTCGGTAATATCTTGAAATGCACCGCGAAGCATCACAGGTTCGCCCTGATGATATTCAGCATACCCAACGGCTCGTACCCATATATTATTATTTTTAGCCGTAATAAATGGCACCTGTAAATCCCATTTCAGGCCATTGGCAATAGAATTATTTATCGCATTTTGCACCATAGGGCGCACATCTTCTGGGTAAAAATTCATAGCGCTATCTAAATCGATTTCTGAACCGATAGGCAATTCGTGTATACGATATACTTGATCTGACCAAGTCACCTGGTTGGTACTTAGATTTAGCTCCCAGCCACCAAGCTTTGCCATTTCGCCTGTGGTTTTTAATAGGTCTTGCTGACGCTGGCGCTCCTTCTCCAAGAGTTTAATTCGACTAATATCTTTGGCGACCAATAAATAGCCGTCCAATTGATCGTCTTGAGAGCGGATGCTGGTTACCACCACTTCCATTGGTATAGGCTTGCCACTTTTCGTCTTAAATGTCCATTGATTTTCGTCGACTTTTCCTTGTGAAGCGTTATTGAAAAACGCTTCAAGTGGGGAGTGATTCGGGTTAAGACTATCGCGTGCAAACTTCTCAAGTTCAGCTTTCAGCATAAATTGCTGAATGTTTCCGTCTCGCTTTAATGCTTTTCGTTCGTAACCCAGTACTGTTTCAGTTGTTTGATTACAAGTAAGAATGCGGCCTTGGGCGTTACACGACACCATGAGTAACTGTGCGCTATCAAGTATGGCATTTTTGATACTGTTGGCTTTTAGCAACTCAAATTCGGCATTCTTTTGCTCGGTAATATCGCTTTGTATGGCAATAAAACCGCTAAACTTTCCTTTTTGGTATATTGGGTGACTGTTTATTTTCAACCACAATAATGAACCGTCTTTTCGGTAGTTTAATATCTCAACATTAAAGCGTTCACGCATTGCAATGGCTTCTCTCATCAAAGCGATAGTTTGTTGGCTGCTTTGCGGACCTTGTAATAGCCGACCTGGATCTTTACCTACTATTTCTTCTAAATAGTAACCTGTAATGCGGGTAAACCCAGGATTAACCCATTTCGTTTTGACATTTTCATCGGTGATAATGACGGCGTTATCGGTCTCGCGTAAGACCTTGATAAAAAGCTCATTACTTTGTAAACCATTCTCTAACCACTTTTGTTGTTCTTGTTGTTCGCCGATATCATAATTTACGCCAATTATTTTTGAAACATGCCCATCGCCGTAGTGCACTGGTCTGCCAAACGCGCGTATATGGCGAATTTCACCCGCAGGGGTTGTAATGCGAAAGGCGATATCGAGTTTTGCGACATTGCTCAGTGCTTGATTTAAGCAAGCCAAAACACCTTCTTTGTCGTCTTCATGAAGTAGATCAGTCCAATCGCTTAGGCTGCCAGTAAAGCTGTCAGGGGCAATACCATAGACTTGGAACATTTGTTCATCCCAAATAAGCTTTTGCTGCTTGATATCAAATTCCCAAATGCCGATTTTAGCGACAGTAGTGGCAACATTTATACGATGAATTATGTCGTATACTTCATTTCCTGACGGCGGCCGAATATTAGTTGGATTGATATTCAAAACATAAGAGGTGTCAGTGCCAAGCCAATTTACTGACTTAACGTTGACCTCAGCAATGGCGTGGTCGTCGTTTAACAACAGACATTTGAAGATTTCATTGAGCTGTTTTCGCTCTTTCGTTTCACTGTAAAATAAATGATCTTTAAAGGGATGATTTTCATTGGAACTAAAATTATCTAACAACTCACTAATGTGCATATTAGCCATTTTTTCAGCGCTATAACCAAATAACGAGCAGGCCGCCTGATTAGCGAAGATGACTTGCTGGTTTTTGGTTATGTGCAAAGTCGCGCTGTTTACCGCTTCTAGTCCACAATAATATGCATCGATAGGGTGAGGTTGAGGCATCTATGTTCCGTTTAAATCAAAGTAATTCAGCTTGTTTTGCCCAACCGAGCAGAACAAAAGAGATAAGCGCTTTGTATGTATAGAATAAAGTAAATAGAATTTTATACCCAGTTAAATAGTAATTAGCTAATTGTTGCTTACAATAGCCCATTAATTATTCACTCGGAGCGGGTATTGCAGTAGCCTTTCGTTTTACCACCAAAATTTGAACTTGCATTTTTTCATCCTCGTTTTTGGTTAACGTGGCTCAGCATTGTTATTCTTTATATAATTTCTTGGTTGCCATATCGCTTACAAACTTATATCGGCAAGGGACTAGGAAAGCTGTTGTCAGTCTTGGCAAAAAAACGCGTAAAGATTGCCAAACGCAATTTGGCATTGTGTTTTCCTGATTACAGCGCTGCTCAGCGCGAGAAAATTCTTGCTGCGAGTATCGAAAACGCGGGTATGGCGATTCTTGAGGGTAGCATGGGCTGGTAGTGGCCGACCTGGCGTATCAGGAAAATGGCACAATTTGAAGGTTATGAACATATTGAAGCCATATTGGCGAAGGGGAAGGGGGTACTGGCGTACGCTATTCATAATATGAATCTGGAATTTGCTGTGCGCGTGGCAGGTCTCAAAAATCCATCGGTAGCTTTTTATCGTAAACACAATAACCGGTTAATGGAATACATGCAGTATTAGGGGCGAAATCGCTCTAACAAATATATGGTACATAAACGTGATGTGCGTGGGCTTATTCAGGCGTTGAACGGTGGCGAGATATGTTTTTACCTGCCTGATCAAGATTATGGCCGAGTCAAATGCGAATTTGTGCCCTTTTTTGCTGTTGGACAAACCGCCACTACAACCGGCTCGTTGTTGTTCGCTAAAGAAGCCAATTGTGAAACCGTGTTTCTAGCGTCAATTAAAACTGCCACTGGTTATAAAATAAAAGTTGTTCCGGGACTGGAGAATTTCCCCTCCGGTGACGATAAAGAAGATGTTACGCGTATGAATAAAATGATTGCATCCTTAGTGCTAGAGGCACCAGAACAATATCTTTGGAAGCATAAGCGCTTTAAAACGCGGCCTAGTAAAGAGGATCCTTCGCTTTATATTTAGCGGAGAATTGATGATTATTTAGCGTACATTAACATTTTTTTTAGCCAGAGTTTGAAAGGTAGTAATGATAACAATGAGACACAACCCCAGTGAAACCCAATCCTATGCTTGGTGGCGCCATACGATATTGGCGTTAGCATTGATCGTGATTGCGATTTTTGTGATTGTGCTACAACAAATGAATATCAATGCACCAATTCCCGAGGGAGGAGAAGGGCCTAAGTCTGTTTCTCAAAATATGACTGATTTTTATGCTGAATACCGTCTATCATCTCGTCATCCACGGGAGGAAAACATTGGTGATTTTGTTAATGAGGTCAATATATCCGATGTACCATTAGCAGAGCGCTTGCAGAAAATGGAAAGCCTGCAAAAACCACTGCCATCTAATTGGGTAGGGGAATATAAACATCGGTCTTTCAAGGCTGGTTCAACGCTGCGCAACAGTATTATTAGCTTTGCTCAATCAGAGGGTTTACAGGTAATTTGGGAGCTTAATCGTGATTTTATTATTAAGCACGGCTTTCAAATTGACAATTCTATCGTGGGAAGTCTAGATGAGATTGCCCGGGCGATCGATAGTAATTTCCAGGGCACGGTTAAAACCTATGTGTGTCCCAAACAGCGTTCACTGGTGATCACCGCGGTGATCAGCCAGTATTTAAAAGACAACTGTAAAGAAGTACGTTAGCTGATTAGGGTAGGCGAAAATAGGGGGGAATTGTTCAGACCTACACCTCAAATATCTGCCGCCAAATGCGCTTAACGCCTGCTCGCAGGGTTTTAAATTTATCACTATCAGCCACTTGCGCAGTTTGTTGTAAGACCAATCTATGATTGGTATTTCGATAAGTTAAGTAGGCGTCATTCAATGTTTGCGCATCTTCAGCGCTAAGCAACTCGCTGGACAGCAGTTGTTGCAATATTCTTACGTTGTCAGGCCATTTTGTTAATGCAGGAACACGGCAAGAATAGGCGAGTACAAAATATTGAACGATAAACTCGATATCGGCAATACCACCAGCATCTTGTTTTAAATCGAATCCTTCTTTGGTATTGGAGCCTAAGTGCTGACGCATCTTCTCGCGCATATCTGCCACTTCTTCTCGCAAGGCAACAAGATCTCTTGGCTTTGCCAAAATTTGATGACGTACATCGTGAAACTGTTGAGCTAGCTGTGTACTTCCAACGATAAAACGCGCCCGCGTCAACGCCTGATGCTCCCATGTCCAAGCCGTTTGATTTTGATAATCGCTAAAGCTATTTATATGACAAACTAGTAGTCCGGCATTGCCAGATGGGCGCAATCGCATATCGACCTCATATAATTGACCCGATGGCATCTTGGTATTAAATAAATGCAATATCCGCTGGGATAACTTGAGATAGAACAAGCCAGAATCTATTGGCTTAGGGCCATTGGTGGGTACTTGACTATGACAGTTATGTAAAAAGACTAAATCAAGATCTGAGCCATATCCCAGCTCGTAGCCACCTAGTTTACCATAGCCGATGACGGCAAAGCCGCGACTTAACATCTCGTGTTGTTCGTCAGGCAAGTCGGTACCATCAGGCTCACCGTACTTTTCAGTCATTTGTTGCCAGGCTAAATTTACCACTTGGCGAATAATACTTTGCGCGAGGTAGGTTAAATGATCGCTAACCTTCATCACTGGTAAAACACCGGTTATATCAGCTGCTGCAATTTTGAGTTGTTGGCATAGTTTAAACTGGCGCAATGCTTCCATTTGCTGCTCTAAATCGCTTTCATCCACACGCAGCATTGCGAGCCTAAGCTCTGCATCATATTCAGTAAGTTCGGTTGGATTAACCAATTGCGCCGGATTAAGTAGCTCGTCTAGCAACAAAGGGAAGCGGCTAATCTGATCAGTCACCCAAGGACTTGATGAACATAGGCTAACGAGCTGTTTTAGTGCGCCTTGATTTTCAAATAATAAATCTAGGTATGCGGTGCGACCGTAAATGGCACGAAAGACCTGCAAGCAACGATTCAGACTTTCACTTGCCGTATCTGGTGCTTGTTGCAAAATCACTATCAACAACTGAGGAATAAGCTTATTTAGAATATTTTCGCCGCGCTGACCAATGCGACTCGTACTTAAGCTGTCACTAAACGTCACGAGCGCCTGACTAAAAGTCGCAGCTTGTTCCTTGCAGAGCCACTGCTCTAATAGTGTTTCGCGCTCTTCGGGTAACAGCTCAAGTTGCCATAAATCTTCAAGGGGTGACAAGGCTTCTTCATCTTTTTGTAACTCAGGCGCTGCGTCTTCGCCGATCAGCAATAAGAACTGTTCATGGATGATATCCGTATGAGTAATTAACTGCTCTTTAAAATGTGCATAATCAGTTAGCCCCAACACAGCAACTAAACGTTGCTTATCAATAGTATTGTTGGGCAGTACTTGGGTCTGTTTATCATCGAATTGTTGCAAGCAATGTTCTACTTTACGTAACCAAAGATAACTACCTCGTAGCGCCGTTACATCTTCAGTGGGCAGTATTTCCATTTCGTTGAGCAAGGCTAGATTATAAAGAAGTCCTTGCTCTTGCAGGGCGGGTTCTCTCCCTCCTCGGATCAACTGCAAGCTTTGTACAACGAACTCGGCTTCGCGAATACCGCCTTGGCCTAACTTAATATTGTCGCTGAGCTGACGCCTGCGAACTTCTTTCTTTATCATGGCTTTCATCTTGCGCAACGAATCTAGCGCACCGTAATCTAAGTAACGACGATAAATAAAGGGCCGTAAAACATCAGCTATTTCTGGATAGTAGCTGTCATCTGGATTAAGTATCCGGCCCTTAACCATGGCGTAACGCTCCCATTCGCGTCCCTGCTCTTGGTAATAGTCTTCCATAGCAGCAAAGTGCATGACCAATGGACCGCTATCGCCAAAAGGACGAAGACGCATATCAACGCGATATACTTGACCCTCAGCGGTAATCTGATGCAAGGCGCTAATCAGTTTCTGCGCTAGCTTAGTGAAAAACTGCTGATGTTCAATTGGCTTGCGCCCTCCTTGGGTCATACCTTGTTCGGGATAAGTAAAAATCAAGTCAATATCGGACGAAAAGTTAAGTTCGCGACCACCTAATTTACCCATACCTATAATGTACATAGGTTGCTCACCTAGCTCGCCCATGGGTAAACCAAAGCGCTTAGCTAATTCATTTTTAAGCCACTCGCTGGCCTGAACTATGAGTGCTTGGGATAACGCAGATACCTGAGCTAGCGAAGTCTCAATGAGTTGTTGATTGGTTAAATCAAGCCAAGCAATATGTGCCATATGCAAATGACGAAAAAGGCGTAGTGTTTTTAATAATTGCTCTTCACTCGTTACGTCGGCTAAAGCCCCAGTCAATAGGGCTTCGAAATCCAGTGGTGCATTATTTTTAGCTAGCAGTGTCATTAACTGAGGAACAAAATGTGGGTGCTGGATACATTGCCTGGCAATAAAGTCGCTTAAAGCGAAGACCTGACAAAATAGCGCCTTGTGTGTCTGCCACTGGCTATCAAAACTTGCGTGTTCAGATAGTGCTTGCCAATGGCGTTCAGCTACGGCGATTAATTCTGAAGATAAACGTTGAGTAACGGGAAATTGCTGCATAAAAATGACCTATTAGGGCAAGCAGTGGGCTACTTGCTGCGTTGAATATCTAAGTCGTGATGGTGTTACATTCATCTTCAGGTACTGTGATTTTTGACACAATTTGAATATGAAATGGACAATCTAATTCGCCATCAACTAGCTGTATTTTCTTTTTTTTTGGTAGTTTTTTAATCCACACTTCCATTTTAAGCGCTTCTGAGTGGCTAGCCAAAGACACGCTATAAATCATAGTTAACGGGCCTTTTCCACGTAAGGCTTTAGCACACAAGGGGCCGCTATTTCGATGTTGGGAAAATCGCTTGGCCAAGTCTTTGCATATCCCAGTGTAATAATGCTGATACCTGTTTTCAATAATGTATAAAAACCATTGTTGCACCGATAAATACTCTACTAAGTGGATTGCCAAAAGGCAGTTAATTATTCAGTGTACAAGTGTTCGCTCAAATATTATTATCATCACGTCACTCAATATTAAGGCGCTTAAATGCAAGAACAGGTTCCACCATTAACTAACATAAAACCCTACACGATCGTTGAAGAATGGCTCAACGCATTAAGTCACGGCATTGGGTGTATTGCATCAGTGGTAGGGTTAGTTTTTTTGCTATCACGAGCCGCGGATACGTTAGCGCAAGTGGCTTCGATTATCTATGGTGTGTCGATGATTGCGATGTTTTTGTCGTCAACGTTATATCATGCTTTTACAAATCCTAACGTAAAGTCTGTGCTGAAAATTATAGACCATAGTGCAATATATTTATTGATAGCAGGTACTTACACACCGTTTATGCTCCTAGCCGTGGGAGGCTGGGTAGGAATCATAGGTATTTCGTTGGTTTGGGCTTTGGCGATGATAGGTGTAGGCTTCAAATGTTTAGCGGCGGGGCGTTTTCCAAAAATTTCGCTTATGACCTATTTACTTATGGGATGGTTAGCTATTTTCTTTATTTACCCCTTGTATATGTCATTGCCAAGCGAAGGGTTGTGGCTGCTGGTGGCAGGGGGGCTTTGTTATACGATAGGCGTTATCTTTTATGTGGCGAAAACAATTCGCTACACCCATCCTATCTGGCATTTATTTGTAACGGCTGGGTGTATTTGTCACTTCTTTTCTATCTATTATTACGTGGTATAGCGCCTTTGAATATCGGCCGGTCTTTGCTGGACCGGCGTCGTTGACCCCCACAGGGTTAAATATTGTGTGCCTTTATCTCCTTAGACATTGCTATGTATAACCCTGATGGCTTAAGCTAGAGCAATATTTGCTTGTGCGATTTGCCCAATGGACTCTGCGTTTTTATGTACGAAAATTATTACGGATTAACTTCTAAACCTTTTCAATTGACTCCCGATCCGAGTTTTTTCTTTGCTAGTAAATGGCATAAACGGGCGATGTCTTATTTGCAATATGGCCTCTCTCAAGCAGAAGGTTTTATTGTTATTACGGGTGATATTGGTACCGGTAAAACGACGATTGCCAATAGTCTGCTTGACGCGATGGAAGCAGGCATTGTGGCAGCGCAAATTGTAACGCCAAAATTGACGCCAGATGAACTGGTCAAAATGGTTGCCAATAAATTTGAAATCCCCGTTAAAGGCAGTACCAAAGCTGATATTTTAGCTGACTTAGAAACATTTTTGACCCAACTGCATCAACAAGGCAAGCGTGCATTATTACTGGTAGATGAAGCGCAAAATTTACCTTTAGAAACCATAGAAGAATTACGTATGTTGTCGAACTTTCAAAAAGGTGGAAAACCTTTATTGCAAAGTTTTTTGTTAGGCCAAGAAGAGCTACAACCGATATTGCGGGCGCCAAACATGGAACAGTTTCGTCAGCGGATCGTGGCATCTTGTCATTTAGCTCCACTCACTGAAGCTGAGTCTCAGGCGTATATTGAATATCGCATGCATCAAGCGGGTTATACTGGCAGTACGCTTTTTTCTAGCGATGCTTATGACAAAATATATGTATTTACCCGTGGTGTCCCACGTAAAATAAATACCCTAATGGACCGTATATTATTGTATGGATTCCTTGAAGAGCTAGAAACCTTCGATGAAGAAGCCGTTGAGTTAGTGGTAAAAGAAGTCGCAGATGAAATGTTTTTACCAGAGGAAAAGGTGATTGTCGAAGAAGCTGCGCCCCAAGTGCACGTTGCTGAACAACCCACTAGCCCCCCAGAAACGCCAGAGGGCGGGACGACGCCATTAGTCAAAGACGTTACATACTATAAAACTATGTTAACAGAGCTAACAGACGCTTTAGATGACGCCATTGACCATAAAATAAAATTGACGCGTTACATTGATAAGTTGCTTAAAAAGAAATACAAAACTTATGTTCGATTAAAATCAGACGACTAAATAATGTCGTTTAGACCATAAATACCTATTAAATGATTATTAAGTAATCATTCATGACACTAAGTTGTTAATATTTAGTAAAAAAAGATGAATTTGAACTTAAAGGGTATTATATTATCCATATATAGAGATAGACTTGTTTCTTGTCGCTGAAGGTTAACTTTTTAACCGTTTGGCCGATACAAGATTAATCCGAGGAGGATAATATTATGAGACGTGATACGTATAACCGAAAATCAGAGCACGACGCATCAGGTGTTTATCAAGCCTTAAAAGATCGCCGTAAAGCGTATTACCATGGTAAATATAATCGTGAAGTTTTTTCAGTGGTTCTATTACTAGCGTGTGTTGGCATGTTTTTATTGCGTACTGGTATTTAACCTCAATCTAGCATCTACCTGTTTTTGCTTATATATTTTAATTCGCAAGGTAGCCGTTAGATTGAATTAGCCAGTAAATCGTCATTAATTCCTTTTAACCTTGTTTGTTTACATACATGTGTTTAAACAATTTTCCACAAGCTAAAATGGCTTGGCCTACTATATTTCCCCTAGTCGAGACTTAATAAATTCCGCTAACTTTTCACTTGCTTGCCAATATCGTTGTGCTTGATTAAACAGTGCAATGCGAATTTTCCCCAAATCTGGCAACATCTCATGACGAATAATATTTAATTCTTTGGGCACACTGCTTCGGGCAAGTGCAGTAATACCTAAACCTTGATTGATCGCTGCGGTAATACCCGCTAAATCTGCGTTGGTATACGTTATTCGCCATTGAGTCGTTTGCTGTTTTAGCGCTTGGATCACTCTACTTCTATACATACAACCGTCTGGTGCGAGCACCAAACTCAAAGTGTTGCTCATAAAATTTTGATTTTTACTGCCCACCCAAACTAAATCGTCATCTAATAGCAGCTCTCCCTCTAATGGCTTATTGTGCGGGATTAACGCCATAATCAAATCAAATTCTTGACGTAAATTATCACTTAACAATGACTTACTTAACGCAGAGGTGACTTCTAACGATACATCTGGATACAGCTTGCTGAACTCGCCCACAATGCCAGGCAGCAAAGTCGTCGCAAACTCGCTGGGGATCCCCAAGCGTAACCTGCCGCGAATAGCCGCAGGTTCAAACTGGCGGAAAATATCGTCATTGATAACTAACATGGCTTTGGCTTGATGATATAGCCCGAGACCGTCGTGATTCACTTCGTGTCTTTGCCCCGTCTTACTGAAAAGGCGCTTATTCAATTGGGTTTCCAAACGTTTTATTTGCAAACTGATCGCAGGCTGAGAACGCCCAAGATATTCACCCGCTTTAGCGTATCCCCCTAGGTCTATCACCGTGACAAAGGTACGTAGGTTGTCCAGTGAAAGTTGCTTCATAATTCACCATATAGATTAAGTAATCTGATGAAAACTATTCTATAGATAAGTAATGTTAATGTAAGCATTAATATTTCCAATTTGTTGTGAGTTATTTGCCTGCCTATACTGACTCCACGTTAATTTAATAAGATAAGTCACATGCCCAATAAAACGGTTTTGCACAGTAAGCACTTGGAAGCAGGCGCTAAAATGGTTGATTTTCACGGCTGGGAAATGCCAATCAATTACGGCTCACAAATAGAAGAGCATCATGCTGTGCGCCGCGCTGCTGGCATGTTTGACGTATCTCATATGACTATTGTGGATGTCACAGGTGAGCAAGCTCAAGACTACTTGCGTCACTTACTCGCTAACGATGTCGTTAAGCTGCAAGAGCGTGGCAAGGCGTTATACAGCGGTATGTTAAATGACGAAGGTGGCGTGATTGACGATTTGATTGTTTACCACTTTGAAACCACAAATTATCGCCTAGTCGTAAACTCAGCCACGCGCGAGAAAGACATGGATTGGCTTAATGCCCAAGCCAGTGGCTTTAACGTGACCATTACTGAGCGTCCCGAATTTGCCATGATTGCCGTTCAAGGACCACAAGCTAAAGAAAAAGCAGCAACTTTATTCTCCTCAGCACAAAATGAAGCGGTCGCAGGTATGAAGCCATTCTTCGGTGTACAAGCTGAAGATTTGTTTATCGCCACCACAGGTTATACCGGAGAAACAGGCTATGAAATTATGGTGCCTAACGATCAAGCCGCTGATTTCTGGCAGAAGCTTCTAGATGCAGGCGTTGCGCCATGTGGTTTGGGGGCGCGGGATACGTTGCGCTTAGAAGCGGGTATGAATTTATATGGCTTGGACATGGATGAAACTATTTCGCCACTTGCTGCCAATATGGGTTGGACTATATCGTGGGAGCCTGCAGATCGTAACTTTGTTGGTCGTCAAGCGTTAGAAGCACAGAAAGCCGCTGGCACTGAAAAACTAGTGGGTTTAGTGATGACCGATAAAGGGGTTTTACGCCACGGCCAGACGGTTAAGGTTGAAGGCGGCGAAGGAACGATCACATCTGGTACGTTCTCTCCGACCTTAGGTCACAGTATTGCTATGGCGCGTGTCCCTACTCCGGTGGGCGAAACGGCACAGGTGGAAATCCGTAAAAAGTGGGTTACAGTAAATGTGGTTAAGCCGAGCTTTGTACGAAATGGTAAAAGCGTTTTATAACTAATCAACTGGCGAAATAGCGGTTTTTCGCTATTTCACTTGAGCAAACGACTTCAATATTTAGGAACTACTATGAGCAATATCCCTGCAGATTTACGTTACGCCGCTACACACGAATGGGTTCGTCCAGAAGGAGACGGTACATTCACTGTCGGTATCAGCGAGCATGCACAAGAATTACTTGGCGATATGGTGTTTGTTGAATTGCCAGATGTTGGCGCAACGGTTAGTGCCGGTGACGATGTGGCGGTTGCAGAATCGGTCAAGGCGGCGTCTGATGTCTACGCACCTCTTTGCGGCGAAATTGTTGCCGTTAATGCCGATTTGGAAGACAGCCCTGAGTTAGTTAACTCTGACCCATACGGCGATGGTTGGTTGTTCCGTATTAAAGCAGATGACGTCGAAGAAGTTGAAGGTTTACTCGATGCTGAAAGTTACGAAACCAGTATTTCAGAAGACTAAATATTAGCTGAATCAAAGAGCAACTTAATGTTGCTCTTTGGGTTTCTGAGTATCGTTACAGGTTTAGTAAAGTCTAGATTTGGTTGGTGATGCGCTTCGCATCATCTAAAAAATATATATTAAATTAAAGGCTTTGCTTTTGATTTAGGTCACTCACGTTTTAAGGAATCGGTAAGCCAGTTATGCCACATGCTAATTTTTCCCTTTCGCAGTTAGAGCAAACTCAAGATTTTATTCGCCGCCATATTGGCCCAAGTGAAGCTGAAATGGCTGAAATGTTGGAATTTGTCGGTGCCGACTCACTTGACGACTTGATGCAACAAACTGTGCCGGAAGGCATTCGTTTGCCTGAAAGCCTTAACGTGGGTGAAAGTCAAACCGAAGCACAAGCTTTGGCCTATTTAAAATCGGTTGCCAGCAAGAATAAAGTACACCGTTCGTATATTGGTATGGGCTATCACGACACCCTCACGCCGAACGTTATCTTACGTAACGTGTTAGAAAATCCGGGTTGGTATACGGCGTATACGCCTTATCAGCCTGAAATCGCTCAAGGGCGTTTGCAAGCACTGCTTAACTTTCAGCAAGTGACTATCGATTTGACCGGTTTGGAGTTGGCTTCTGCGTCTTTGCTTGATGAAGCAACAGCGGCAGCTGAGGCCATGGGTCTGGCCAAACGTGTATCGAAAAACAAAAAATCAAACCTGTTTTTTGTGGCTGATGATGTGCACCCTCAAACGTTAGACGTCATTCAAACCCGTGCTGATATGTTCGGTTTCGACGTGGTAGTTGGCAATGCAAAAGAAGCTGCTAGCCACGACGTATTCGGTGCGTTATTGCAATACCCAGGCACCACAGGTGCAGTAAATGATTTAACGGATATTATTGCTCAAGTGCAAGCAAACAAAGGCATAGTGGCCGTATCTGCAGACATCATGAGCTTAGTATTACTCAAAGCGCCAAGTGAAATGGGGGCAGACGTGGTATTAGGATCTGCCCAGCGCTTTGGCGTGCCAATGGGATACGGTGGGCCACATGCCGCCTTCTTCGCTACTCGCGATGCATACAAACGTTCACTACCTGGTCGTATTATCGGTGTATCAAAAGATACCCGTGGTCGCCCAGCTTTGCGTATGGCACTGCAAACCCGTGAGCAACATATACGCCGCGAAAAAGCCAACTCAAACATTTGTACCGCTCAGGTGTTACTGGCCAATATGGCCTCCTTCTATGCGGTGTACCATGGCCCTGAAGGCTTGAAAACGATTGCTTCACGCATACATCGTTTTACCGATATTCTTGCAGCGGGTATCGAACAACACACCAGTAAAGGACTAAGCCTAGTAAACAGCACTTGGTTCGACACGTTAACGGTCAATGTTGGCGATAGAAAAGACGCCATTGTTGCAGCCGCCAACGCCGCGCAAATGAACTTGCGTACCGACATTGAAGGTGCTGTGGGTATCAGCCTTGACGAAACCACCACGCGTGACGACATTAATGCGCTGTTCAATGTATTGTTCGGCGAAGCACATGGCTTAGACTTGAATCAACTGGACCAGCAAATTGTGGCCAAAGGTAGCCAGTCCATTCCAGCTGAATTGGTGCGTACCAGTGATATTTTGACCCACAAGGTATTCAATAGCTATCAGTCAGAAACCGAAATGCTGCGTTATATTAAATCATTAGAGGACAAAGACTTAGCGCTTAATCATTCGATGATAAGCCTAGGCTCATGCACCATGAAGCTAAATGCGACAGCTGAGATGATCCCTGTTACCTGGCCAGAATTCGGCAAATTACACCCGTTCGCGCCTATCGACCAAGCACAAGGCTATAGCCAAATGCTCAGCGAATTAAGCGAATGGTTACTGGATATCACAGGTTACGATGCGCTTTCAATGCAGCCTAACTCGGGTGCTCAGGGTGAGTACGCCGGCCTTATCGCGATTAAGCACTATCACGAAAGCCGCAACGATGGGCACCGTAATATCTGCCTTATTCCAAGCTCTGCCCACGGCACCAACCCCGCGTCAGCGCAAATGGTTGGTCTAAAAGTAGTTGTGGTTAATTGTGATAAAAACGGTAATGTTGACTTAGCGGATTTGCGCAAGAAAGCCACTGAAGTAGCAGACAACCTTTCATGTGCGATGATCACCTACCCGTCAACCCACGGCGTATATGAAGAAACCATTAAGGAAATGTGCGATATCGTGCATGAGTTTGGCGGTCAGGTTTACCTAGACGGCGCGAACATGAATGCCCAGGTTGGCATTACGTCGCCAGGCTATATAGGCTCTGATGTATCCCACTTGAACTTGCACAAAACTTTCTGTATCCCTCACGGTGGCGGTGGCCCAGGTATGGGGCCCATTGGTGTTAAATCACACTTAGCGCCATTCTTACCGAACCACAAAGTCATCGACACAGGCAACACAACAGCTGGCAATGGTGCTGTATCTGCCGCGCCATGGGGCAGTGCGTCTATTTTGCCAATCAGCTATATGTACATCAAGATGATGGGCAGTGCTGGGCTGAAAAAAGCCACTGAAGTTGCTATTTTGAACGCTAACTACATTGCCAATAAGCTAGACGGACACTTCAACGTGTTATACCGCGGGCGAAATGGCCGTGTAGCACACGAATGTATTATCGACTTACGCCCTGTTAAAGAAGCATCAGGCGTAACAGAAGTAGATATCGCTAAGCGCTTAAACGACTACGGGTTCCACGCCCCGACCATGAGCTTCCCTGTCGCGGGTACGCTGATGATCGAGCCTACAGAATCAGAAGCCAAAGTCGAGCTAGACCGCTTTATCGAAGCGATGGTGTGCATTCGTGCCGAAGCCGCAAAAGTCGAGTCAGGCGAGTGGGGCGCAACAGACAACCCATTACACAATGCACCGCATACCCTAGATGATATCTGCGACGCCAACTGGGATCGCAGTTACGATCGCCACACCGCTGCTTACCCAGTAGCCAGCGTAGCGAAAAATAAATTCTGGCCCAGCGTGAATCGTATCGATGATGTTTACGGGGACCGCAACCTTATTTGCTCTTGCCCATCGATTGAGAGTTATATGGAAGAGTAGGGTTTTAAATTTCCCAGTAAATAAGATGTTTACCGCGATTTAATCAACGACTAAATGCCCTCCTATATCGAGGGCATTTTTGTTTGTGCTTTATATCGGCTTTGAGCGAGAAGAGGGTATTTTAAAAATCTACCAATGCTCGTTGATTTAGAATTTGAAGTATAGCCTGTGCGTTCTTTAACTTTGTTCTGGCGCCGATGACCTTTAAGTTGACCCTGACCCTAGTTTTACTTATTTCGACATGCATTTTAATTTAATTTTGGGGTTTTATAAAAGCAGGGGTACAGCTTGTATCGGAAGACTTCCCAGCCATGCTGATACAATATTGATTAACCCATTAGCTAAATCACTGCCTCCACAAAAGCGACCCTAGGTCAGTCAATAACCTAGGGTGATTTGCCTTACAAATGACTACACGTAAACTTATCCATCTTCTTGGTATTTTAGGAGCTATATAATGTCTCAATACTCACTCTTCGGTTCA
The DNA here is from genome assembly GCF_011378905.1 of Paraglaciecola sp. 20A4. GTDB lineage: Bacteria > Pseudomonadota > Gammaproteobacteria > Enterobacterales > Alteromonadaceae > Paraglaciecola. The sequence continues at coordinate 538,961 of NZ_WTPY01000001.1, forward strand.
CAAGCCAGTTTATTCACAGGTAAAGCAAGAGGATATCTGCGGTGGAAAAAACTAGATTTTGTGGAACACGCCGTCACAAAAAAAATAATGGAAGAAGTCATTCTTCCCAATGTTGGCTGGCCCGTCATTCCTGTTTTACAATTACCTAACGGACAAATCGTCCAAGACACGGTTGATATTATCGCCCATGTAGAAAACGTGACAACCGGGCCTAGCGTGATGCCTAAGGGCCCTATTCAGCAACTTGTGTCCTTATTGCTGCAACTTTATGCCGATGAATGGCTAACCATCCCTGCCATGCATTATCGATGGAACTACAACGAAGAATGGATCTATTCTGAGTTTGGTCGTTCGTCGGCACCTGATGCTTCTCCCGAAGAACAATATCGGCTTGGCAAAGAACGCGGTCAGCATTTTCGAGGTTTTGTACCTCTAATGGGAATTAACGAAGACACTATCCCGGGAATCGAACGCGCATATGAATCATTTCTCACAGACTTTTCCAAACACCTCGAACAACATCGTTATATATTGGGAGACCGCCCAAGCCTAGCTGATTTCGCATTACTAGGTCCACTGTATGCTCACTTGTATAGAGACCCTGCCTCGGGTGAAATAATGAAACGCCTCGCGCCACGTGTGGCACAATGGACTGAACGTACCATCGCAGGCGGGACCGCAGAAGATGGTTTGTTAGTAAACGCCGATATCATACCCGAAACACTAATACCCATTTTGACTCGCCATATGGAAGAACACTTACCTGTATTGACTGAAATGAACAATATGTTAGCAAAATGGGCCATCAGCGCTGAGCCCGATGAAGAACTTCCTCGTCGCTTTGAAATGACACCGTTCACCACAGGAGGCAGTTCCGGAATGTGTATGTCCAAAAGCTTTTCCCTTTTACGCTTACAAGCAGTACTCGATTGTATAGCTGAGTTGCCAGAGCAGAGTCGAGCAGCCGCCAATGAGTTATTAACCAAAATAGGAGGTGCGGCCCTACTAGAGTTTAAACTTAGCCACCGCCTTGAAAGACGGGATTGCCTGTTAAAACTAGCAAATCCCTAACTTTTTGTATTTAGCATTTCACAATCTAATGACTAGTTCTCCGACATAAAGTTAATAATTTATTTGTTGAACCTTACGACAACAAAGAGCGAATTGCTGACCTTTTCTTCCGTCACGGTCAAGACCATAAATCCGCTAAAAGCAGACATAAGCCTAAAATTTGAAACAACTAATAATTGCCACTTCCATCGTTCAATTAATTTTACTATTTTCCGTTGTCGATAATGAAAACCGGACATTAAGCCCGGCTAGTTTTACTTAAAACATTCGATCTATAGGACTTGTCGTTCCTGATGAATGTTGACCAATCACATGTGTATAAATTTGCGTTGTCTTTAAATCCGTATGACCAAGTAACTCCTGCACAGTGCGGATGTCTGTGCCGCTTTTAAGCAGTTGCGTGGCAAAGGAATGTCGAAATGTATGAGCAGTGACATGCTTGTGGATCTCTGACACTTTTACTGCTTTTCTCAATGTTTTTGTAAGCGATGTCCAATGCAGATGATGGCGGCAAAAATAATCATCTACAGGGTGTTTGCATCGTACCGTAGACGGAAAAAGATATTGCCACTTAAAATCTGTAATCGCATAGGGGTACTTTCGAGCAAGACCAGAAGGAAGGCTGGTTTTTCCTTCCCCCTCAGCAAGATCTCTATCATGCCTATCACGGACCTTTTCGATCTGAGTTCTTATTTGCTCGATTAAGCCATCAGGCAACATGGTTACGCGGTCTCTTCTACCTTTCCCGCGAAATACAAAAAATATTTTTGGAGTCAAAATCAATATCTTTAATTCGCAAACTCAATAGTTCTGCTTTTCTAAATGTAGTGGCAGCGGGACATGGAGGTAAAATCTCTAGAACGGGTGGATTAGAAGTAAGTTGTGCGGGCGGTTGCAGCGAGTATAAATCTGATGGTTCGGGCTGTGCTAAATTTCACAAAGATACATCTCAAAGTTGCGCGGTTTACTTTGAGACACTTTGCAAAAACAATCGTAAACAATGCATAGATTAGGGAGATTAACTTCTATTGCAGGTACAGTTGAAACAAGAAATAGGTCTCAATCGTTTGCATAGTTCACATACATTAGGGCTACTGTTTTGAACAGAGATTGAATATAAAAACGTTAAGAAGTATATGCCCGATCTCTTTAAAAATAAGGGTTGTAATGCAGTGTTTAACTAGAATTGTCTGAGCCGGAAAAAGTTTAGTGAAGAATACCCGAAGTTACCAACTAGATTTGCCCACACCTCTAACGTAAGTTGTTGAAAAGTAGGGGGCGGAGTTTCCAACTAGATCTGTCGTGGTCACCAGTAAATAAGATGTTTACCGCGATTTAATCAACCACTGCTCGTTGATTTCGAATTTGAGTTTGAAGTATAGCCTGTGCGTTCTTTAACTTTGTTCTTGCGCCGATGACCTTTTCTAGTTTTAAAGTTGACCCTGACCCTGACCCTGACCCTAGTTTTACTAGTTTGAAACTTGACGCTGTTGCATATGCGATAATTTACGTATTTAGTGACTCTATAGCGTTATTCATCACGCCAAAAGCCAGCGCTAGAACGGATAAATCAGCACGAGCAGTTTTTATATCTCCGGATTGGTACTTACGTTGTATTTCTAGAGCAATAGCATGAATTTCATCATGAACGTTTTCAAGTCGTAACATGCTTCCTCTTGCAAATAACTGTTCTTGCGTTTTTAGCCGAATCCAGTTACCACAATGACACGCCGTACTGTCGAGAATCGGCCAAGGCTTAACGTTATTTGGCGTTGCTTCCACCTTTGCTCTAATACTTTCTTGCCACTGTGAAGTAATAAGTTTAAATATCTCTAAACTTTTTTCTTTCATATTAAGATTCGTAGTGCCACAAATAAGCCATTGTTTATTAGGTAAATAACTATCAAGCCAGTGACATAAATCGGTAGCAGGCATCGGTTTGGCGATCCCATAACCTTGAGCCTGTTCACAGCCCATCAGTATAAGCAAAAGACCATGCTTAGTCGTTTCAACACCTTCAGCAATAACGTTACGGTTAAATGATTTTGATAAAGAAATGACGCCATCGATGATAGAGTAGTCACTTGGATCATCGAGCATATCTCTGACAAAGCTTTGATCAATCTTAATCGTATTAACAGGCAGACTTCTTAGGTGGGTCAATGATGAGTAACCGGTACCGAAATCATCCAATGAAGCACTAACACCTAATAAGTTTTGGCATGTCTCAATGATTTTCGTAATTGCGTTTATATCACCTAAAGCAGAGCTCTCTAATATTTCCAATTGTAAGCATTTGGCGTCGACAGAAGGATGCTCAGCTAAGCATTTTTCTAGGACGGTAAAAAACGAAGAAGAAAGTAAGTGGTTTGATGAAATATTCACACTCACTTCAATCGCAATGCCTTGTTGTTGCCAATCCTCTAGTTGATGAAGCGCTTCATTTATCACCCATTCGCCAATTTTGCTTTCTAACGGAGTACCATCAATATACGGTAAAAAATCGAGTGGAGGGATCAATCCTTTTTCAGGGTGAAACCAGCGTATTAAGGCTTCAGCACCAAACACCTTACCTGTAACCATGTTCACTTTAGGCTGGTAGTACAATTGAAATTCTCGCTGAACTAAAGCCTGCTCAATTTCTTCTAGTTGCAGATGTTTTTGAATAATACGTTGATCGGAATCAGGACTATACAACTGAGAGCGATGTTTCCCCGACAATTTAGATTGGTACATAGCATGATCAGCGTGGCGCAATAATGTATCGATGTCGCCATTATCGGTTGGGTATAAGGTTATACCACTAGAGGCAGTAATAATATGTTGAACGCCATCAATAAAATAAGGTTGTGCTAAGACTTGATGAATGCGTTGCATGGTTACTTCATACTGCGATGTCGTTTCAATATCATTTAGTAATATGGCAAACTCATCTCCGCCTTGGCGAGATACTGTATCCTCCTCTCTTATGCAACCCATGATTCGGTCTGCAACTTCAACAAGTAATCGATCGCCTGCCTCATGGCCATAGTTGTCATTCACGGGTTTGAAATCATCTAAATCCAGGAAACACACCGCTAGTTGAAACCCCGTACGTTTACTATGGGCAATAGATTGGTGAAAGCGATCTATAAATAATGCTCTATTGGGTAGCTTGGTTAGTACATCATAGTGAGCCATCAAATTGAGTTTATCTTGTTGTTTCTTGATGCTCGTAATGTCGGAAAATACCGCAACATAATGGGTCACTGCACCACTGTTATTGGTTAATGATGAAATATTAAGTAATTCAGAATATAACTTACCCTGCTTAGTTCTATTCCAGACTTCACCTCGCCAGTGTCCATGCTGTGTAATGGAGTTCCACATTTGCGCATAAAACTGTGTGCTTTGCTTGCCAGAACTTAAAATTTTGGGGGACTGACCAATAATCTCATCATGGGTGTAACCGGTAATATCGGTAAAGGCAGGGTTAACGTCAACAATCAGCTGTTGGGCATCGGTGATCATTATGCCTTCATGCGTATCCCTAAAGACTCTAGAAGAAAGTTGGAGCTTTTCTTCACTAAGCAGAAGTTCATTACTGGTTTTTTGCATGCTTACAACGACGTTTGAAATAGCTTTAGAAATGGCAAAGGCGATTAGAAAAAAAACAACCGATAAGATAATTATCGACGTCGTTGAGGTCTTAAGAATAAAATCTGATAGTTTATCTACAGGTTTAATAAATTCGATAGAGTTGGCCTTAAACCTATCAGAAGACTGATTAAGATTGGCTATCATGTTAGCTGAAGTGACTTTTCCCTGTTCGAACAAGGTTATTTTTTTTATTAATTCATCCGCTAATTTAACATCCTTCTTACAAATAGTGATGATGCTTTCGGTATTTATTAATCTCATGATAAATAGGTCAATAGAACCCGATTGTTCAATACACTCTTGTGGCTGTGCTTTAATTTTTTGTACTATATTTTTAAGCGCTTCAGTATCCGGAATTACATTAGGATTACTGGCGATCAGATCATTCAATTGAATAACGTATTTAAGGTGTTGAGTGTTGAGTTGATGGAGTTTCGATGTTTTAGATATTTTAAAAGTACTTGCTGCCACAATGATAGAAAATAACGCAATAAGTAGCATTAGAGCAGTGAGCAGTTTATTGATTATCATTATTCTGTATTTTTATCTTGGATTTAGCTTCAAAGTGCATATAGATCTCACGCTGGTAATGCTGCCATGTGTATCGCTCTCCAGTATTCGATTTAACTATTACAGATGAAACACCCTTTTGCGAGACCTTTTTAGTATTTTAAGTTTTAACTTAATATTACGGTATTGGACTAAGGAAATCGTCGTTTAACCCTCACTATTTTGAATTATTATGCTAACGACACAATAAATAATATCAGGGTAAGAACAAAGTTAAATGAAATTAATTTTTATGCCCCCGGTTTTCTACCCGAAAGTAAAGGTTGCAACCATTTACCAATCGTCGCTGCCAATTAGGTTTAACTACGCAGCCTAACCTCGTTGGTTATTCCTCTGCGTGTTGCCAGACTTACAGAGACATCCGTAATTAAAATTACCTAATAATTTTCACCTACTTCGAGTGGAGTTTCTTACCAGAAGAGTTGAGGTACTTTGAGTCAGGCCGATTGATGATTTTTATTGAAATCTTGAGCATTGACCAAGGAAGTAGGCTACAAGATATGCTTGGGTTGTGCTCTTTAAGTCTGCTTTAGGCGCACTTTAACAACTCTTTCGCTTTGGCTATTCCCCGCAGTCGTTGTTGATGGTTGTGGCGCTTAAATGCATTCATCATTTGCTCAGCACCTGCTGCGTAGTAGAAGTGTTTTTCAAACTCAGTAGTTAATGTGAGCCATTGAGCAGAGTCTAATCCCAATCTTTGAAGAATAGGACTGTGAGTGTTATCGATATGACCGGCCTTATCATCACGAATGCAACGGCCTGTAGTATCGGCATACTGACAATAGTCTTTTAGCGAATACGCGATACCTCTGGGCATTTCGTCCCGAGGATTACCTATAAAGGGCATTAAAACGCTCGGTTGAGGTTGTTGGTTTTTAATGGCTCGAATTCGTTTTTTGATGCTGGTGTGCTTTGATGTTTCATGCTTTTTTGCCATTTTGCACGGATAGGGTTTAAATCCACATACGCCATGTACGCCAGCACTACACTTTATCTAATATCGCTTGTGATTTAAATCTTCCCTCTCACTAATTAATCGGGAATAAAATTTGAGCACCCTTGGTCGGCTTCGAAGAAGTGAACGACATGGATGTTGTGAATAAAATAGGGCGTATCGATTCGACTAATTTGGCCTTTCGAGGTTGAGGCATAATCCATTTACACGCCAAAAATGATACACAAATCGAGTGTGGTTCAGCCCTGAAAATTGACGATTTTTATCATGGGAGTCTTTATATCGTCCTTCTTATACTTTTAAACGCTATCAATTTTATAACGTTATTTTGACTGGCGTTTGTCAATTACATATTGAACCGCCATTCTAGCAAGACCGGCACCAATGCCTGATACTACTGCCCACGTTACAGCCTCTTTAAGGTCAGTGTTTTCACTTCTCTTGTCTTTCGGGGCGGGTTCGTTAGTAACCTTTTCCCACGATTTTTGTAACGTTTTTCTTGCTAGAATGCCTGCCGATGCGGCGGCAAGTCCAATACCTACGTTCGTAATGAGTTGTTTATTGCACATAGTGTACCCCTTCAGATTGTGAGTTAATATTTTAATGCAAACCATAGACCTACTTTGTCAATTTCTACGTTATTGTTCGAGTTGCGGTCGTAATACAGCTTGTAGGCTGATCACAGCGAAAAAGAGGATCGTGTTTTTGCGCCATAACAATCGCAGTTGCTAAATTCGCTAACTATCTTACGGGTAAAATTGTAAATATTTCCCAAGTAAAGGGCTCTGTTCTCTTGATGACCGGTTAATCTCTTTATGTCATTCACTTTCTTAGCTCCTGTGAAAGCATTTAGCGCATAACCATTAAGTCAGGTAGCCGTTTCTAACGTTGAACTTGGCCATTTTTATACAACGCCGCTTCGAGTGTTTTTTCGTTTATTGCTTACTGCAAAGGACGCGATAAATCATTGAAGTTGACCTTCTTAAGGTCAGGCCGATTGAGGATTTTTACTGGAATCTTGAGGGGGGAGGAAGAAAACGGCGTTTAGGTCAGCCTTTAGGCAATAGGCTAGGCTACAAGATATGTAGGGAATGTGTTTGCTGTGAAACATAAATCGAGTGTCGTTTAGCCTGAAAATTGACCATCCTTATTATGGGCGTCTTTATATCGTCTGAAATCGAACGCTATCGAAGAACTCAGATTGTTATACATATCATCGAAATTAGCGCTTATTTCCATCAATTATCATTTTGCGAGCTCTCGCATCCGATTGTTTTATCATATCGTCAATCAGTGCTGTTTCAGGCATGTTCTTCCAGTACTTTTTGGGCATTGAGCTTAGCATCGCGTTCTTTTTGATGCGGGCGGGATTAAATATATTAGTGTAATAAGTGAGCCAATATTTTTCGATACGGTCGTCATCAGGACACACACTCGGATCGGGGTTATCTTCTAACACTAGCTTTTCAGTATCCCAATGGGCAGCCCGATAAGGCGTGAGTATAGACCAGCGCATATTCTTAAAGCGAGTTTGGAAGAAGTCGAGTTTAATCTCCAAGCTAAAATGTTCCGGTTCATACCAAGCGATAAAGTGCTCTTGTTCGTCAAGCGCAACTTCTCTAAATCTCAAAAAAGCACTCATTTTGTACGCATCGCGTTTTACCGCTTTAGCTAAAGTCATAAGCTGCATTATATCTTCGTCAGTTTTTAACTGAATAAGGTTTTTGTTCTGGAAAATAACGCGCCATAAAACCCGATAACACAGAGCGAAGCGGCTAATATCTTGATGACACAACGCATATTTAAAAAGCATTAAGACAGACTTGGGAATAGAGTGTTTCATCTGCTCTATAGGGGCGGGCGTAACCTCTTCAGTATCGCCAAACAGGTCGTTCTGTATAGACTCTGAACTTTGCCAAATAATGTTTTCAGGGGGGATAGATTGCGCCAAACATTCTCTTGCTGCTATGCGCCACTCGTTGTATCCAGGCACTGAAGTGATGGTAATTGTTTTCATCTTGGGCTACTTCATTTAGGCGCCGAAAAGCTCAAACTGCTTAGGCTGTTTGAACTGCAGCTCAAAATTATTGCTATCGAGTAAATGAATAGCAGGTGAGTAGTCGCTTACAGTAATAAAAGGTTTTAGCTTTTGTAATGGCAGACGCATTTTAGTGAGATCCATCCAACTAAGCTTTGTATAACGGCGGATCGCCAGAATTTTTTGTACGGTGCGCGCACCAAGACCAGGTATTCGTAGCAAGAGCAACTTGTCGGCTTTATTTAAATCAATTGGAAACACATGACGATTGCGTAATGCCCAAGCGAGTTTAGGGTCATGGTCCATATCTAGCATGTCATTGTGCAAGATTTCATCAAGATTAAACCCATAAAAACGCAATAGCCAATCAGCCTGATAAAGACGGTGCTCGCGTATTAGAGGTGCTGGCTTGAGCGGTAAAACCTCAGATGCATCTGGTATTGGCGAGAAAGCAGAGTAATAAACGCGGCGTAGCTTTTGTTGGCTATAGAGTTTAACGCTTGTTCCCAATATGATTTTATCGCTTGAGTCATCGGCGCCTATGATCATTTGGGTAGACTGTCCGCCAGGGGCAAAGCGGGGAGGGCGTTTACCAGAATGCGTTTTATCTACTTTATGCTCGGCTATTTTGTCTTTCAGAGTATTCATCGAGTTATGAATAGCGCCGAGGTCTTTTTCTGGCGCGTATTTATTTAAGGAAGGCTGGGTCGGCATTTCTACATTAATGCTTAGCCGATCGGCATATAAACCCGCTTCAGCCTGCAGCTCAGGCGAGGCATTGGGAATTGTCTTAAGGTGTATATAGCCCTTAAATCCGTGATCGATACGTAACGATTTTGCAATACGCACCATGCTTTCCATTGTAATATCTGGGGAACCGACAATGCCTGAACTAAGAAACAAGCCTTCGATATAATTGCGCTTATAAAAATTCAGTGTCAAATCTACCGTTTCTTTCACAGTGAAACGAGCACGTTGAACACTACTTGATACCCTATTGATGCAATAGTGACAATCGTAAATACAGTAGTTTGTCATTAGTATCTTTAGCAAAGACACACACCGCCCATCAGGGGTGAAACTGTGGCATATACCAGTACCGCCAGTAAGAGAACCAATGCCAGTTTTATCAGTTTTCCCAGCCTTGCGTTTACCTGCCGTACCGCTTGCACATGAAGCGTCATACTTGGCTGCATCTGAGAGAATTTCGAGTTTTTGAATCAGTTTGTCATGCATCGCAGATTATTACTTTCCCTAAGCAAATACACAAAGGCAGTCGATTCAGTCATAAATGATGAAAAGGCATATGTGTATCGGTTATTTAATTTTCAAATTATCTTAGCGTTTATATCATGTATAAATATACAGTACAATTTGCATTCTAGAATAAATGGGTCATTAATAAAAAGGGGTAAAGTGCTCTAAAGTAGGCGAGCCTGTTGCCGCAAAAAGTACTCTGACCTCGTATCTGCCTATCCCATCACCGCCCCTAACTTAACGGGCGTTTTATACAGATTCTTTTTCACCACCGTTTGCCTCTGAACGAATTAAAAAAACATACATAATTAGAGTGACGAAATGATTATCTCTAGTTTCGAGGTGGAGTTTCCTACAAGAAGAGTTGAGGTACTTTAAGTTAGAACGATTGATGATTTTTACTGGGCTCTTGATGGTTGAGGGTTGAGCGTTGAGGAAGGAAATGGCGGGCAAGGTCGATTTTAGGCAAGGGAGTAGGCTACAAGATATGTATGCAATGTGGTCGTTAGAAGGCCTTCAACCACGCTTTATAGCTGCGTTATACCTCTTTAGCTATGCCTCTGCTAGTTTCAAAAATAGGGCAGGGCGCATTATTACTTGTCTAGTTTACGAGGTGCCTTTTACGCTCTTGTTTTTACCATTGATTGGATAAGTTTTATGTTGGCGTTACTTACGCCGCTCTGTTTTGAAAGCGTTGGCCAGCTAGCTAGGCTATCTTGAATTTTCTCTCGTGCTTTGAGCACGTTTTCTCTTGGCTTTTGCTGGGGATATAAGTGACATTATAATGTCATTTAGCCTGATATTTTGCTTGTAGTGACCTTATAGTGTCAGTACTTAGGCATGTCACGATGTGACTTTAATGAGTGGCATTGGCTAGGGCTGATGACAGCCCTGTTCAAGATTTGTTACTCGTTCTTACAAGCGAGTCTTACAGACGAGTTAATACAAAGCAGGCAAAACAACAGGTGTGCTATGACAAAAGCACTAGCCCTCTATCGCATTCATGCCGAGGGTTGCCTGAAACGTGAAAATCGTTCTGCTGTCGTTTGAGCACACGGCTAATGTTCCATCATGGGCACAGGTGATTTGTGAGGCTATGAACAAGCCTAAACCTAGGCCGCCGGTTTGCTTGTTACTTTCATTGCGCCAAAAAGGTTGAAAAAGCTTATCAACGACCTCTGGTCTTATGGGGTCGCCGCCATTGGTAACGGTTAGTGCGAATACGCCGTTTTCTATGGTTGCGTTAACCTCAATGGCTTGTTGCGGATCGCCATGCACAATGGCGTTTATTAATAGGTTTGACAACAACTGCGCTATTCGCTCGGGGTCGCAATTAACCGAGCCCTTTATATCAATGTGAGTTTGAATTTCTCGCTGCGGGTTCAGCCCAGAGAGTTCATCAACGGTATGGGTTAGCATATCTTCAAGGTTGTTCACCGTCTTGACGTTTAACTGCATGCCGTTACCCATTTTACCTCGAGTTAGGTCCATCACATCGCTAATTAAACGCTTCATTCTTGTTGCGCTGCTGTCCATGCGCGCGAGTATTTTTTGAGAGGTGGCATCTGTTACTTGGTCTTGTAAAAAGCTGACCCCCATCGTCAGTGCTGACAGCGGTGTTCTTAAATCATGCCCTAGAATGGCAATGTATTGCTCTTGCAGTTTGGTTGCTGCCTTTTCGTTGAATAACTCAGATTGGGCAGTGATTAGCCTTTCGTCAACTTCAATTTGGCGTGAAATCAACTCAGCGAATGACTTGATTTGCTGTTGAATTTCAACTGTTTTCAATTTTACCGGCAGCGGGTCTAAACCGCATAACGTACCGAAAAAGTCACCATTTTTACTGTATATAGGAAAGGAAAAGTAACTTTCAAACCCGTACATAATGGGAATTTCGCTTTTGCTGTAATGGGCATCCTCTAAAGCGTGTTCAATAACGATTGGCTGAGTTGACCTTTTGACTTGAATACAAAAAGTGGTTGATATATCAAGCTCATCACCAGGATTGAGATTAAAGTTAACCCGGTCGAGTACTGCACATGTCGTCCATTTTTCATCGGTTACGCGGGCAATACAAATAAAGCGCAGCCCTGTGGCATCAGCCAGCATTTTCATTATATGTGGGACCGCTTCTATAGACTGAATAGTCTGAATATCTTTTTCAATTAACGCGTTCATTAAATACTCTTTGCTTAGCGCACTTAGGGCTTATTTCTTTTCACGATTTATATATTTTGTCATTCAATTGTCGATAAATCACCATTGCATTTTGGCATGAAGTTTAGCGCTATCGACGCTTAGACAATTTGGCGGAAATTTTTAGCATTACCCACAGGCTTTTTCAATGACATTCACTCACTAGCTGCAACCAGAGTTGATTCTTCAAGGAAAATCGTGGCTCGTGCAATATTGCTACTATGGAGCTTGCTGCTTAGCTTGCTGCTTAGCTAGCGCCTTGGCTATCTTCTTTGCAGCCTTTTTAGTGCATACCCTCGACTATCACTAACCAATATCACGCCGTCTTATTTCGGCAATCTGATGAATTGCAATCGCTCAATAAAACAGCAATTTTTATTGATCTGGATCAAAATGAAGATCAGCGAAATAGCGTTTAATTTACTCACTGATAGGCGAAGTACTTTTAGCGAGCTTATCAGCCAACCCGATTCTAGCAACCCGATTCAAATTTTTGATAGGAGATTGATGATGAGTAACTTATCCATTAATAGTCGTTCTACTGAAAAAAAACCTTCTGGCCAGTTCCCCCATCTGCTTGGCCAACATTTTCTCAATGATTTTGTGCAAAATTTCACGACGCATTTTCCGTTCGTACGTGACGCAGCAGGCACTGGTAACGCTAAATTAGACTTTGTGAACCCTAAAGTGGATATCACGGAGAACAAAAAGGCCTATACCTTAACGGCAGAATTGCCCGGACTTGATAGCGACGATGTCACCTTGGATTTATCAGATGGTGTGCTAACCCTCAGCGGCCAGAAAAAATACCAGAGTGAAGCCGACAAGGATGACAACGTGCATATTATGGAGCGCAGCTACGGCAGCTTTCAGCGGAGTTTTAGCTTGCCCGTGAGTGTTGATCAAGACGCGATTAAAGCAGAGTTCAAAAAGGGCTTGCTCAAGGTCAATTTGCCTAAATCGGTAAAGGCTCAGGAGCTACAGCGAAAAATCGAAATTTCTGGTTAAGGTGACTCAGGTAACTGATTTACTGAAAACGACATCTTATTGAGGAACAAAGTATTGGGTCAGGGATGACCTTTATCGGAGCTTGTTATGAATGTGGAAGCAGATATGCAAATGGTATTAAAAGACACCTTGGTGTTAGTTCTCGCTGGCGGGCAGGGCTCACGCCTTGACGGATTAACCGAGACGCGCGCTAAACCCGTATTAGAGTTTGGCAGCCATTGTCGTATTATCGACTTTCCCCTGTCTAATTGCGTGAACTCGGGGTTAAACCATATTGCTGTGCTGACACAATACAAGTCGCAATGCTTAATACGTCATTTGATGCAACATTGGGGCAGGCTGAATAATAACGTTGGTGGTTGCTTTGATATATTGCCAGCGTCCCAGCAGAATGATGAAAGTTGGTATCAAGGTACCGCAGATGCGTGTTTTCAAAATTTAGCTTACATAAAATCCAAAACGCCTAAATATGTGATGATCCTCTCTGGCGACCATGTCTATCAAATGGATTACCGCAAATTGTTGGCAACCCATGTGAATAATAACGCTGACATGACCGTGTCTTGCATTGAAGTGCCGACTAAAAATGCGGCTAAGCAATTGGGAGTATTAAGCGCCGCACGTGATGGGCGAATTACCGCGTTTACTGAAAAACCTGATACGCCCCACGCGTTGATTGACGCACCGGATTACTGCTTAGCGTCGATGGGTAATTACGTGGTGAATGCCGATGTACTGTATTCGCTTTTAGAAGAGGACGCGCAGCATGACGATTCTGCCCACGACTTTGGCAAAAACGTTATCCCCAGCATTATTCAGCGTCACCGGGTTTTTTCCCATCGCTTTCGTGACGCCAGTGGTGAGCAAATACCTTATTGGCGTGATGTAGGCACCTTAGATAGCTATTGGCGTGCTCATTTAGATTTACTCAATAACCGTGACATGCTTAATTTCACCGATCCTGATTGGCCTATTTGGGGCAGCGCATTTTCAAATGCACCAGTGGAAATTTTGAAAAGTTCTGATTTAGCGTCATGTCACATCGACCAGGTCTTGATTGGTTCGGGCTGTCGGTTAGACAGTTGTCGCGTAGTACAATCTGTGTTGTCGACTAACTGTAAAATAGCGCCTTGCGCAGTACTGAACAAATGTGTGCTGTTGCCCAATGTCACCGTTGGCTTTGGCGCCAAGCTCGAAAACGTAATAGTTGATAAGGGTGTGGAAATACCCGATAATTTTGTTATTAAAGACTCAGTATTAGCGAAGCAGCAGGGTTTTACGGTTACTAAGACCGGTGTGGTGTTGGTGACACAAGACGTGTTGAATAAGCTTATCAAGACACCAGCGCATGTCGATATGTCTACACATATATTTAAACTTTGCGGCGATGAGTGGTTAACCTATGAAGACGCGATGCCCAAAGCAAATAGTGGCAATTTAGTTGGTCAGCGTAAGGTCACTGTTAATCAATAACCGCTAATGATGGTCTTAAAACGTAGCTGTTTTAGTCAATAGCTACTGATAGTATGCCCGCGAGCAAACTTGGGTTGTTTCGAGCTGTGCAATGGGTAAACAGGGTGCGCTTATATCACTGTATATCCATCATCTCTTAAAGTTCTGATTGTGCGCCGGCCATCTTTTTCAAAAAATTGAATGCTTGCATTTGGGTCATATCACGAGGTGAAAAGTCGCTTTGCCCCAGCTCTTTTAATAAAGCTGAAAACTCTGCTGAACTGCCTGCGTAACCCATCTGCCATTGGGGAAATATTTGCTCGTTGACTTCCTCATAGCTGATAATGACGATGTCATCGTGCCTAGGGTCATCCGCAATATCTAAGTACAGTTCGTTGACCGTTTCTCTATCACCTTCTAGGGCTTGCAAGAAATAGCGTTTGTCATAACAAAGCATACCGCATACATCAACACTGCTGTTGTTATCACGGGCAGTGCCTAGAATATCTTTTAAGTCAGATAATGACATTTCTCTCGATGCGCGACTGTAATAAAGCAATCTCACTAATTTCATATTGGCCTTCTTTTCCTTATGGTAGAAATATTCTAAAGCGCACGGCTTGCTGAATATTCTAGATCCCCCTATGATTTTCTTACTAGTCGATTTTTAATGGAATACTCCACGATGCAAAACCCTAGCCTTACGCTGCCAATCATTACCATTGGTTGCGCTGAAATCCAACAAAATGAGTTGGAAGGGTGGCGAGAACATATCCATATTAATACTTTTCGAGCGATAAAAAAGCAATTTCGCCATGCAAAACCGGCGTTAATTGTGGCCTGTATTGCCAACTCGGACGATGAACAGTTAAGTGAGCAAGTGACGGTTTTCGTACGAGAGGGATTATTGAATAATGATACCCGCATTATACTGCTGCAATCGCCTTTATATGATCTGGATCAAGTTAATTGGATAGGTACC
This sequence comes from Paraglaciecola sp. 20A4, assembly GCF_011378905.1. GTDB lineage: Bacteria > Pseudomonadota > Gammaproteobacteria > Enterobacterales > Alteromonadaceae > Paraglaciecola. The sequence goes on from NZ_WTPY01000001.1 coordinate 554,129, forward strand.
ATGCAAGTAAATGGCTGCCTCTTGGCAGAACCGAGCAAGCGCACTTTTAATCTGTCTATTCTCAACCGTGAAATTGATACCTTTGCACACATTGAAGATAACCGTAGGCAGCACGAAGCTGAAACGAACATGCTGATGTGTATTAGTCAGTTTTCACGTGGTACAGAATCAGTAGCGGACTTGCTAAAGGCTTTTTCGTCGTCCTTAACGGCTTTGTGTTACTCATCTTGTTGTTTGCACATTAAAATACAAGCCCATGATCAAGGTCATATAAGTTACTGCGATTATGAAAAATCCGACCTAGTGGATAATTTTAATCAAGTGCTTGGTTTACCCGCGCTCCCCGACTATTTAAAGAAAACCCTTGATGAACAACAGCCGCAGATCAATCTGTTACCGGAAGAGATAAACCTTGATCGAATTGAGCAAAAGCTAGGCGAAAAAATCGGTAGCTATTTAACGTTTCCCATCGTCGCTTACAATAAAACACTGTACCTCCTGATGTATTTTGTTTCACAAGAGCAAATGGACAAGGTGTCTATGAAGCAAATTAATGTCATTAATAAAGCATCTGAACAACTGACCTTACTGTTAGAAAGAAGGCAGGCAGAATATAGTTTAAAGCGTCAGTACAAACGTTTGAAAGAAACGTTAGTTGATTTAAAAACGGCTAAACAAGAACTACAGCATAAAGAAAAAATGGCCAGTATCGGACAAATGGCGGCAGGTATTGCCCATGAAATTAACAATCCGTTGGCGTATGTGATGACCAATTTTACGTGCATGGATGAGTACCTGAAAAGCATTATGCAACTACAGGGTTTACAATCTGAGTTCTTGGCATCAATTGATATCGGGCGCGATCAAAAAATAACCGAGTTACGAAACAACATTTCAAAGTTTGAGAAAGACGAAGGTATGGCCTTTATTCTAGAGGATATCCGTTCAGTCATTGCAGAATCTCACAGTGGGTTAAAACGAGTAAGAGATATTATCACTGATTTGAAATCCTTTACCTATAGTCAATCGACCGAGCTAGAAGTCTGTGACTTAACACAGGTAATCGACGATACGCTAAAATTATTGTCTTATGACTTAGACGACACAATCAAAGTCGAGAAAAACCTCGAAGATTTGCCGACATTTATGGCTCATAACGGATTAATGCAGCAAGTTTTTACCAATTTAATTAAAAATGCGGCACAAGCCCTGAGTGAAGCAAAAATCATTTCCCCTAAAATCTGTATAAATACCCAAAGCAAAAACGGATCTATTTATATTACCGTAAGAGATAATGGTCCGGGGATCCCCGAAAGCGCCCGTGAGAAGATATTTGAACCCTTTTACACAACAAAGACTGTTGGTGAGGGAACGGGCCTAGGCTTGTCGGTCACATTTAATATTATTAAAAAACTGGCGGGTACGATAACGCTTGATAGTGAGCTAGGCAAATTCACCCAATTTACCATGATATTTCCTATTAGTGCTCATTCATAGAAAAGCGTCATCGTGGTTTATAAATAAAACATTGGCCATCATTTCTAATGAGCTAGTCATTTGCTCAAAGTATGATTTTTTAATACATAGTCGAGATAGTTAAGCACCTGCTAAGGAACTTGCACAGGTGTTATATGTGAATGACTCTATATATTTTAGCGAGCAATTATCAGTAGAATTAATGTAGAAAATTTTACATTACACAGTGTAAATACTTACCCGTTTTACCGCTTTTTTTATCGCTTTAGTTGCACAAAACCGCTTAATTAGTAGCACTCACCGTTGGTCTTTTTTTTGCACTATGCAGTCACGCTAGCGCTTTTGTAGCGCTAGACATTGACTCAATTATTACTATCGCAATGAAGGACTAGCCATGACTGAATCATTTAAGTACGCAGGAAATAAAGGCAAGGGCGGCGAGTTGCATCAGCCAGCGTCCGATGCCCATCCAACTATGACCACTGCTCAGGGATGCCCTGTGAGTGATGACCAAAATTCTCTAAAAGTGGGCACGCGTGGCCCTGGTTTATTAGAAGATCACGTACTAAGAGAGAAGCTATTTCATTTCGACCACGAACGTATTCCAGAGCGAGTAGTGCATGCTCGTGGTTATGGTGCCCATGGTTATTTTGAGACGTATGAGTCATTGGACTCACTCACATGTGCGGATATTTTTCAGCGCAAGGGGGAGAAAACCCCCGTATTTGCCCGATTTTCTACCGTTGCAGGTAACAAAGGGTCACCAGACTTAGCCCGTGACGTGCGTGGCTTCGCCGTTAAATTTTATACCCAAGAGGGTAATTGGGATTTAGTGGGTAACAATATTCCAGTGTTCTTTATCCAAGATGCCATGAAGTTCCCTGATTTGGTTCATGCTGCTAAAGAGGCGCCCGATCGTGGCTTTCCGCAGGCACAAACGGCCCATGACAATTTCTGGGATTTTGTCAGCCTATCTCCTGAGGCGATGCATATGGTGATGTGGGCGATGTCAGACCGCGCTATTCCACGTTCTTTACGTTTTATGGAAGGCTTTGGTGTACATACGTTTAAATTCATTAACGCTAAGGGTAATGAAAAGTACGTTAAATTTCATTGGAAGCCCAAAGGCGGTATGCAGTCTGTTGTGTGGAATGAGGCGTTAAAATTAAATGGTGCTGATCCTGATTTTCATCGCCGTGATATGTGGCAGGCTATTGAGCAAGGCGACTATCCAGAGTGGGAGTTAGGAGTACAAGTTTTTGATCAGCAATTTGCAGACGATTTTGAATTCGATGTGTTCGACGCGACCAAACTTATTCCAGAGGAGCAGGTGCCAGTCAAGTTGGTGGGGCGCATGGTCTTGGATCGCGTAGTGGACAACTTCTTCGCTGAAACTGAGCAAGTGGCCTTTTGTACCCAAAATATTGTACCGGGTCTAGATTTCACTCCTGATCCGCTATTGCAGGGGCGAAATTTCTCGTACCTTGATACTCAAGTTAAGCGCCTTGGTGGGCCTAACTTTACCCATATTCCGGTTAACGCACCGAAGTGCCCTATGCGTCACTTCCAACAAGACGGTCATATGGCGATGCAGAACCCTAAAGGTCGAGTGAATTATGAACCTAATTCATGGGATGGGGGTGAGAACAATCCTCGGGAATGCCCAGCACACGGTTATAAAAGCTCGTCTGAACCTATGAGTGGCGACAAATTACGTTATCGTTCTGAAACGTTCGCTGATCATTACAGCCAAGCGCGTCAGTTTTATTTGAGCCAAACCGACGTGGAGCAGCAACATATACACAGTGCTTTTACTTTCGAGCTATCAAAAGTAGAGCATTTACCTATTCGTGAACGTTTGGTGTCTCACTTATTGAATATTGATAAAACACTAGCCAGCAACGTTGCTGAAGGATTGGGGCTTAAGGCGATGCCTGAGGCAGCTGAAGCGGCTATGAAAACCCGTCAAGACTTACCGGTTTCGGATGCGCTTAGTATTTTGAAAAATGGACCTAAAACATTCAAGGGTCGTAAGTTGGGTATTTTGGTCAGTGATGGTTTAGATGCCAATATATTCGCCGATGTGACCGACGCCTTACACAAAGAGGGTGCTAATTATGAAGTAGTAGCACCTCAAGTGGGTGGTGTAACGTGCAGTAAGGGTAAGCATATTCCTGCCCAACAGGTAATCAACGGTGGGCCTTCAGTATTATACGATGGGGTATTGCTGCTAGTAACAAAAGAAGGAGCGCAAATGCTGGCTAAAATACCTGAAGCAAAAGACTTTATCAGTGATGCATATGCTCATATGAAGTACATAGGTTATACCGATAATGCCTTACCCCTTTTTGAAGCGGCGGGCCTTGAAGATAAGATGGATGCAGGATGGATCGACTTAAATAATTCCACTGCCGAGGACTTTATTGGTTCGTTACGGAACCTACGCTACTGGACACGGTAACAACTCACTACCAACGCGATAGTGAAGTGCAACTTTATTAGGTTTACCTTTAGAATAAACACGGAGGCTGGTTAATCCCGGCCTTTTTTCTAAGTTTTATTTACCCCTGTCTTATCTATGAATTCTTGTCTTTGGATGAGTTAATCCACAGTACTGAGCAAATTGCTTTTAATTGGCGAATTAATGTTGTAAATGCGCAAATATACGGATCTTGCAGTACAATAAATGTACTGCTTGTCTATTACTCGTTGTATAACGTTGCTGCCAAGTTAAATGACAAGCGATGAGCAAGTTCAGCCAATAACGGAATATAACGAACAGATATGAGGGCATTAATATGACTAAACCCATGCTAATAGGTATTTTACTAGGTAGTGCGCTTGCACTTACCCCAATTCAATCTAATGGCGCGTTGTTGCTTTCAGGCAATACTATTGACCTTCCTGGCACCACGGCTATTTTGCAACCTGAGCTAGCGAGTTCGGTAGTGCATGATGAGGCGATTAATGATTACGTAGCGCCCGGAGGCAACGATATTTTTCGAGTCGGCGTTACTTTACAAAATCGTGTTTCTCGCTCAGATACAGACGGAAATTTAATATTTGCACCTAGGATTATCTCCTTTTTCAATAATACCAGTGGCAACTTTCTTATAGACAGAGCAGTGATTTCGGGTTTTGCTGATTTTAAATTGGATGTAAATTATCGCACTGACGGCCTAGGTGACAAAGGGCCGAATTCGGCTTCCCGTTCCGCTGACGGAAACCAACTCAGCTTCGATTTTCTGTCACCCCTTGTCATCTCTAACTTATTTGAAAATCCTCAACAGGATAGCTATTTTTTATCCATTTATTCGAACGCAACGGCTTTTGCTAATACCGGTAGCATGAGTATTTTCGGTCGACACTTGGGTTACCCTGATGAAGTGTTTGAATTTAATTTTACAGGTATCGCCGTACCCATCGATATGCCGGTACATGTGCCTGAGCCTGCCCTTATTGCGTTTTTTTTCACTTGCTTTGCGAGCTTAGTCGTTTTTAAAAGACGTTAAGTATTATCGTAAGCGGTAATAACCTCACCGAGTACTCGAGATACTCGGTGACTGTGTTTTTAACGTTGTGTCACTGCATAAAACAATGAAACGCATAACTTCGCTGATTTCTTTGCTTGTCACTTGTTTTACAAAAATTAGAAATAATTAAACAAGCTAAGCTTTTAGTAAGTGCCTCGTTTCGTTCTCAATCTCCGTACGTTCTCAATATTGTGCATATTAACTTAGGTTAATGAACGGCTTTGTTATGTGATACCTATTTTATAGTTTCGCAATACCCAAAAACAATGCTTGTGTTTAATGCTAGCGAGTCTTGATAAATCCATTAATCATCTAAAAAAGACCTAATAAATGACGATGAAACTATATACTTTAGTTTTATTAAGTGGTCGTTAAATATACAGTCAAATTAGATAAAAAGTGTAGTAGTGAAATAATTCGTTTACGAAGCAATTGCTTGATATATAAATGTTTTACGCTAAAGGTTGTGTTAATCATTAATCTTGATAAGAATTTAAAGCATTAGTTATAAAGGCTTTTTTATTAAAATGACTTTATGATTAGTGTTTTTCGCTGTGTTATAGTAATTCGTGTTGAACTTATTTCGCTGTTTTGCATTATTGAATTAATATAATGCTATAGAATAATAATTAACCATATCAAACATCTGAAAATATTCAAAACACTCGATCACACAAGGCAAATTAGCACATGAGAATATCTAAATTAAGCTGTGCGGTAATCGCCGCCCTCGCAACGAGTTCTGTATACGCACAGGAAGATGCAAGCAAAGCCAGCAAGACCGGCAAAGCTCATATTGAAACCATTGAAGTTACCGCCACGAAACGGTCTGAATCTATTCAAGATATTCCCGTATCGGTTACCGCGCTAAATGGTCAAGCATTGGAAAATCTTGGTGTTGATAATTTTCAAGAGTACGTCGAATTCTTACCAAACGTGATTTTTCAGGGAACAGGCCCCGGTCAGAATGAAATCTATATTCGTGGGGCCGCTACCACACAAAGTAATATATCAGTTTCGTCAGTGCAGGCACTGCAGCCCTCCGTGGCATTCTATTTAGACGAACAGCCTGTTTCAATGCAGGGGCGAAACCTGGATATATTCGCCACTGACATGCAACGTATTGAGGTATTGCCTGGGCCACAAGGTACGCTTTTCGGCGCTAGCTCGCAGTCAGGTACCGTGCGATTGATCACCAATAAACCTGATCACTCGGGTTTTTCTGCAGGTGTTGATACCAGTACCAGTTTCACCAAAGGCGGTGAAATGAGTAATTCGGTTGAGGCATTCATGAACTTCGCTGTATCTGATGACTTGGCGTTACGTGTAGCTGCCTACTCTGATAATCAAGGCGGCTGGATTGATAATATTCGTAACGACCCAAGCAACGGTGGTTACATAGGCAGTGCAGTGGTCATCGACAGAATTTCTGGCGGTGTGCTCAGCGACCCTGAAAATACCCCAGTGGTTTCACCTGAAAATGATGCGTTAGTGGAAGATGATTTTAACGATGCCGTATATTCAGGTGCCCGTTTTGGTTTGTCTTATATCATCAATGAAGATTGGGATTTGTTAGTTCAGCATACTCAGCAAACATTAAGCACTGAGGGCGTTTTCTCTTATGACCCGAATCTTCAAGGCGAAACTTCAACTAACCGTTTTGTTCCTGAAGACAACGACGATGAATTTGGCTTAACCACGTGGACCCTTGAAGGGCGCATGGACAAGCTTGAAGTGGTTTATACCGGTGGTTACTTAGACCGGTCAATCGATTCAACCATTGATTACACGGGTTACACTAACGGTGGGTTATTCTCTGCTTATTATGTGTGTAACTACGGTGGTGATGTGGCGCCAGAAGATGAGAGCTGCTTGGACCCTACTAAGTACTACAAAGAAAAAACAGACAGTACGCGTATGACTCACGAACTACGTTTTAACACCCCAAGTGATAACGTATGGCGCGTAACGGCGGGTGTTTTCTATGACGAGCAAGAACTTAATTCTGTGGGTAAGTTTAATATTGCCAATACTGAAAAGTTCGACAATCTAGCGGCTACTTTAGTGGGCTCTGAAGGGGTTAACTCTAATGGTGGCCCGTTCGAGCCAAGTATTAGTTTTGTTAACGACATTCAGCATGACATTGACCAAATAGCCGTATTCGGCCAGTTCGAATACGATTTAACCGAAGATATTACTGCTACTCTTGGTGCGCGTTGGTACCAAATCGAAGATACCTACAAAGGGTCGACGACAACGGTTGATGTTAGCGGCCGTCTACGTGCATTCGGTACTCAAGACCCTGATGCACTAGCGGGTATCGATGATGGAGTGATAGAAGCGATAGCAAACGGTCAGCTCGAAGTTGATTTATTAGACGACAACGGCACATTGACGGTTGATGACGTTATCTTAAAAGCGTCTGTTGATTGGAAAGTGAATGAAGATGTTTTAGTGTTTGCGACCTACTCTGAGGGCTTCCGCCCACCTGTAACGAACCGAGTCGGTGGTGGCTTAGCAACTAACCAAACGGGGGCATTCGAGAACTTCAGAATTCCAGTTTATTCTACTACGGATTCACTTGATAACTACGAGCTAGGTATTAAAGGTGACTTCTTAGACGGTATTTTACGTGTTAACGCTACCGCGTTTTACTCTGAAATCACTGATTTACAAACATCGCGTTATGACCCAACCAATATTAGTTTCTTGGTATTCACAGATAACGTCGGGGATGCAGAAATACGCGGTATTGACGCTGACGTAACCTGGTTGGCAACTGACAATTTAGTTATCAATGCAGCGTTTAGCTTTTTGGATACTGAGTTAACACGCATTAATTCAGCGCTAGATGGTATTGCGCCACCAGTGGGCAGCAGTCTTCCGTACTCTGCTGATTTCTCAGGTAACATTCGTGCACGTTACTACCATGAATTGGATAACGGTATGACCGCTTATGTGAACGGCTCAATCAGTTACACTGGCGATCGTCTTGCCAGTATGTCGATGGATGCCTACGCACTTGAAGACGCTGCTCAGTTAGTTTACGGCACAGGAACTGGCCTTAGTATCGAGCAGGAAGCCGCTGTGTATCAAGGTGTCACCTACCCGGACTCCAATGGAGAAGTCTTCCAAGGTGGGCGTTACATTCAAGATAGTTACATACTTGCTAACGTTGCATTTGGTATTACTAACGATGAATGGAAAGCGGAAATTTTTATTGATAACCTAACCGATGAGAGTGCTATCTTGTATATTGATGCTCAGCAGTATACGCCTAAAATAGTGTCTAACAGACCACGTACTGTAGGGTTAAGATTGTCTTACGACTTCTTTTAATCTTGCTGATGTGCTTAATTAGTTAAGCGCAATACGCATATGAAGGCAAGCCTACCTCGGCTTGCCTTTTTTATATACGGGCATGACACACCACCATTCAGTTTTCGGAGTCGCTACATTGAGTACCAAACATACGTCCCAAGCCAGTCAATTGTTTAATGAAGCGTGTAACGGGATAAAACGACATATTCAACAGGCGAAATTCAGTCAGGCCATCGCTTTATGTCATCAGCAATTAGCGGGTGATTTATCAAACGATAATAGAATAGAAATACTGTATTTATTGGTCGTAGCTCAGCGGTTAAACGGGGATCTAAGTGAGGCACTTGAGTCGAATAAAACTTTGCTTGAGGCAAATACTAAGCACGCACGAGCTTGGCAAGAAAACGGCTATTTGTATCTTGCACTGCGTGAGACACAACTGGCCGCTCAGTCTTTCTATCAAGCGACACAGCTAAATCCAGCGCTGCTGGCCAGCTGGCGAGCATTACTGCCGCTTTATCAACAGCAGGAAAATGCCAAAGCAGTGGCAATCAGCGAAGCACAAATAGACTATTTAGCCGGATTACCTAATGCGGTGCTAGGCGCTAAAGACCTTATGTACGAAGGGAATTTGCACAGTGCAGACAAGGTGTGTCGTCAATTTCTACAAGCGAATAAACATCACCCTGAAGCCATGTTGTTACTGGCTGAAATTGGCATTCAACTTAAGGTGTATGGGGAAGCTGAGTTTATTTTAAGCAGTTGTTTAGCGCTCTATCCTGAGCATAAAACCGCAGGTATAACGTACCTTCAATTATTAGCTAAGATGGCTAAATTTGCTGAAGCAAAAGCATTAGCTGATAAGTTGCTTGTAGCCTCGGCTGATAACGTCGTGCTGCTTTGTGCTAAAGCGAGCGCTATGGTGGGGTTAGGGGACGTAGACGAAGCGATTGATATTTACCAACGTTTGCTCAAAGTAAATGACGATCAACCCGGGATCCAGCTTTTACTTGGTCATGCGTTGAAGGCAATGGGGGATTTGCCCGCTGCGATCAGCGCTTATCAACGTGCGTATCAATACAAACCCGAATTTGGTGATGCTTACTGGAGTTTAGCCAATACCAAAACCTACCGCTTTAGCGATGATGAACTGCTCGCTATGGAACAACGCGTGGCGCAAGAGGGCATGGGGTTAGACGATAAAGTGCACTTGCATTTCGCCTTAGGTCAGTCATTGGAAGACAGGCATTCTTTTGATGCAGCTTTCTCACATTATGCCAAAGGTAATCTGCTTAAGCAGCAACAAATTAATTACAACCCAGAGGTATTTGAGCGCCAAGTGGCTAAGCAAATCGAAACTTGCCAACCAGAGCTTTTTGCACGCTTGAAAGCGGCTGGCGAGCCAAGTACAGATCCCATTTTCATTGTTGGTTTACCCAGAGCGGGCTCTACGCTACTCGAGCAAATACTCGCATCGCACTCTCAAGTCGATGGCACCATGGAGCTGCACGATATTCTTGGGCTTGCATCAAAATTACAAGGTCAGAAAAATCAGTACCCGCAAATATTGAGTGAGCTTGATGAAAGCTATTTTGTGCGTTTCGGGCAAAAATTCTTGCAAGACACAAGGGTGTATCGCCAGGGGGCAAGGTATTTTATTGATAAAATGCCGAATAACTTTTTGCACATTGGACTGATTAAACTCATTTTACCCAACGCGAAAGTCATTGATGCGAGGCGCGAGCCCATGGCATGTTGCTTTAGTGGCTTTAAGCAGTTGTTTGGTGATGGCCAAGAGTTCTCTTACGGACTTGAAAATATAGGGCGTTATTACCGTGCCTACGAACAACTTATGGCCCATTGGGATACTGTGCTGCCAGGGTTTGTTTTACGAGTGCAGCACGAAACCCTGATCGATGACTTACAAGGGCAAGTAAAGCGTATTCTCGATTTTTGTGCTTTGCCTTTCGAGCAGCCATGTATTGATTTTCATAAAACAGAGCGAGCAATAAAGACACCGAGCTCTGAGCAAGTTAGGCAACCGATTTATCGTTCAGGAATGGAGCAATGGAAGCACTTCGAGACCCATTTACTGCCGTTAAAAAAAGTATTGAGTGAGTCATAGCTAAATTTCAATACCGGAGCCTCGCACCAAAGCGCTACCTATAAAAAACGTTACTCGAATTGGTAATTAAGTAATTCGATATCACGCTTGTAATGCCGGCTTACGGCTTCACAAGAATCATCGTTGTAGTAGCTGCGATAATCCTGAGCGCGACCATTTGCTTTGCGTTTGTGGGGTAGAGGTGTGTTCTTCATACCACAACGTTGAACAATGGTAGAAAAATCATCAATTAGGGTTTCATAGCGACCAATGTAATCAACGATAATATTGCCGCTTAAATCGATCAGATGCTCACTCTGTAATTTTGTCGCGATATCAAAATGGAATATATACGGCCTGGCTGGGTCAAACTTGTACTCAATGAATTCGTTGAAATTCTTTATCCCTTTGAGTAAAGCGGGCTTCTCTCGTTGAATGTGATGATATGAGGAAACCTGAAGATCCCAAGGGTTGCGTACAAATGCAAATTTATATAGCTGATTAAAAAATGCGTCTGGAAGCATTTCTTTGGCAGTGATAGCACCGCAGTGGCGTGGAAATTTTGTGCCAGTGACGTGCCCACTCATATTACTCAGTTTGTGGCAGGGGAACATGAGGTAGTACATAGGGTCGTGCCAGCGTAGTTTGTTAAGCACTGAGCGAATACTTGTACCACCCGTTTTAGCGATGTGTATATATAAAAATTTATATCGATGGTTTAACAGCATGTCTTGCACTCAATTCAACGTTATTCTGGCAAAACCGCCAGTAAGAAAATCTCTACAACGACAGTAGCAAACCGCTAAGTGAATTCGAATAGCACAAGGTAATAATGCTGAACATCTCCACGTTTTGGTAAAGGTTTGTCAGTGTTTCTATGCTCGTGCAAAGATTGACATGAAATACCACAAATACCACAGCAAAATGGAGCAAAAATATCAGGGAAAGAAACAACAGCCTGAATATTGAGGAATGCGAAGGCTACATCCTAGTACTTAATGGACAGTAGCCTTAAATATGAAATATAAATTTAGACAAGACCGCCGTTTGCTCGCAAAACTTGACCGTTTATCCATGCGCCATCTGGGCCTACTAAGAACGCCACCGCGCTAGCAATGTCATCAGGAGTCGCCAATCGCTCTAGTGGGCTCATTTTAGCTAGGCGGTCGATTACGTCTTGTGACTTGCCAGTTAAAAACAAATCTGTCGCGGTGGGTCCTGGCGCGACAGAATTGACCGTGATGTCTTTCCCTCGTAACTCTTTACTTAAAATGGCGCTGAGCGTTTCAACGGCTGATTTTGTGGCCGCATAAATGCCATAATTTTCTAATTTCAAGCCAACAACGCTGGTAGACAAGTTCACAATACGCCCGCCGTTTGGCATCCGATTCGCTGCCTGCTTTAACGTATTGAATGTGCCTTTTAAGTTGACAGCGATTTGCTGATCAAAATCCTGTTCTTCACTTTGTGCCACTGGCGCATTTTTCATGATCCCTGCATTATTGATTAACACATTCACAGGGCCAAGCTCGCTCTCTATCGTGTCGAACATTTGTCTAACGTCATCGCTGTTGGCGACATTACATTTGATAGTGAAAGTACGCCCCCCAGCATCTTTTAATTCAGCTGCCAATGCTTTTGCGGGTGCTGGATCTCTCGAGTAATTGATAGCTACTGCAAAACCATCAGCTGATAATCTGCGCACTATCGCTGCGCCAATGCCTTTTGAACCACCTGTAACCAACGCTACTTTTTCAACGGACATAATTGCTTCCTAATTAAGAGATGAAAAGATAATTTAGCTTACAGGGTTTTGTGGTAAAAATGCCGCTTGGAAAATTACTCTTACAATTCCATCTTTCAACACTCGATGATATTAATTTGCCGTGTGTATGTTCGCGGACTTGGGAATAAGAGTCCGCTGTACATCCAAAACGTCGGCAAGTTTACAGGTAATATTTAGAGCACCGCTAGAGGTTGATGAATATGTTTTTCCGTATGTATTATTTTCCATTAGGCTTTGTTATTGGCAAGTTCCACGATGATTAAACCAAAATGTAGTTTGTTAGCCCAAGGGGTTGCTACGTATCGATTACGACCGATGGTTTGGGGCAATATCAAAAACACGGTGCGCAAATTACGAGTCGTAGAGGCCAGTAGAATAACCCTCATACTAGCGGCCGTCTTCATTACGCTAAGTCAGTTGCAACTGACGTAGCGCACTATTTCGGTAACTGCTTGATGGCGATTACGTTGAATCAATAAATAATGGTCGCCATTTTCAAGCTCGACATAATTTACATCCTTGTTTTAGGCTCTCAAGATCAAAGTACGCCTACTGTTTTTGCTAATGGCATCACACCGACTAGCGTAACCACAACCCCAGATGCGACCAATGTACCTGCCCCTGGGACGTTAGCTTTGCTCGCATTAGGTATATTTGGCGCAGTATTACGCCGCCGTAAATAGCGCTTCGTTTTTATGATGGACAGCGGGCTATCGCTGAGGTTGTGATAGCAATGTTCGTCGATTAAAAGCAACCACTTAGGTAACTCAGCGGTTGCTTTTTTATTGCGTTTGATAAAATACAGCGCTGTAAATTTACGTCATGCTCGTTTACGCAATGTTCGAGCCACGATAAGACATGGCAGTCAGGTTATCCCTTTATATTTTTGGTCGGACTGCGCTCTGGAAGACGTCGTAGATTTAGATCGTAACCGTCTTTCATTACTTGTATACACGATAAAATCATTGAGACGGTAAGATCTTCAATAGTTTTTTTATCCGTTACTTTACGGTTTAAACATTGCCCCGCTGCTTCTGGTAAACCAAACGAAATATCCACCGCTGGTATGGCTATCGACATGGGAATACCAAACATATCTTTTAATATTTCAGCTAAATGATTAACCGCAATCTCCCGGCCATATTGAGTCGGCCCGCCCACTGAAGATAAGCTTGGGTCAGCCTGTAAACGGCTTATCAGTAAACCCTTTTCGTCTATATATTCTAGATAGGCATGGGTGACGCCACGAACTAATTGCTCAATCGTATTGGCTTCTTGAATTGCTTTTTGTTGTGCCGCACGCAGAGATTTCATTTCACGGCGAAAAAGCTCCTGCAGCAACTCCGATATGCTAGGGAAATAGGAATAAACGGTGGACTTACTGATGTTCAGAGCCTTGCCTATGTGTTCGATACTGACGGCAAAAACCCCTTCTTGCGCAACAATTTTTGCACAGTACTGCAAAATTTCTTGCTCACGTTTTTCAGGAGATAAGCGCACTCTGGTTTTTTTCGGTTTAATCATAATGGGCTTCTATTGTATGCACTTCATTATCTGGATTATGCTGAATGGCGTTTGATGACCACTCGATTATTTTGCAGCAAATGAAACATGGTAGCCTAATGTCTTTACCATGAGAAACAATCACCTTACTTACCTTGAATAAATTCTTGCATGTACTTTATAACCTCTTCTGAGTGGTCGATAAAGGGGACATGGCTGTCGGTGTCGATCACTTTGATGGTTAAATTGTCTACGTAGTGGCCAACGGCATCAAATGCGTCTTCTGTAAACGCAGGGTCCTCTTTAGAGCGAATCAATAAACTCGGCACGCTGATGCGCGCTGTTTCACTGGGCCAGTAATCAGCTTCTTGAATTTGGTCAAACGCTGGAATATTTGCTGAGTACCAATTGATGGCAGCCTGTGCAGCCCCTGGTTGCTCCCAAGCCGTCAAAAAAGCCTGTTTAAACCGGTCATCTACATGACCATTTTCATGTAACCGAGCTGCGCCTTTCCAAATTAAATCAGCGCCGCGAACGGCAAACATTAGCTTGGCCATCCAACCGTCCAATCGTTCAATATATTGTGATCGCTCACGTTGTAACGCACTTTGGTCTAACACATTCAAGAAGGCATTCGGCGGTATGCCATTTATTACGATGAGTTTGCTGATTAATTCCGGGTGAGTTTGGCCTAGCGCCCACGCAACGCCGCCGCCCCAATCATGACCCACTAAAATCACCTTGTTATAAGGTGACAATTTGTGAATGAGTTGCTCAACATCACTCACCAGTTTTTCAATGTGGTAAGCGTCAACCTCCTCTGGTTTTTCTGAATAGCCGTAACCTCTGTTGTCGGGAGCGACGGCATGATATTGCTCACCAAATACGTCCAATAACTTAAACCACGACTCACCAAAGTAAGGAAAGCCATGCAAAAACAAGATCAGTTCGCCACTTCCTTTTTCTACATAGTGAATCGTTAATTCATTGATTGATATGGTTTGTGAAGCAAAGCCTAAATGGCTTTTAGGTTGTGTCAGCTTATCAACATTTTGTTGTTTGGAGCAGCCAAACAAGGTCATTGCCAAGCAAATTAAACATAGATAATTTTTCATATGAATTCCTTATTGAACTTGTGTGTATTAAATAATTAGTTTTTTATTTGTAGTCTATTTTTACAGCGCGTTCACACAAGAATGCCGTCATATTACGTTTATTTTCCTTCCTGTAAAGATGTATGAAATTTAATAATACATTTTTGATCATTAAGGTTAATACCATAATTCCAGATGTTTATTGCTGTGTATATCATTTTAATTAATTGATAATTAAGCTTTTAATCTAATCGCATCTATTTTGTTTTATGGGCTATTTGGAATGTCCTAGTTACTTAATTGTTAAATTAATGTTGACTAATGTATCTATGTTCAATAGCTTGTTTGCATAGTTTTACAAATTACTCCACTTATTGCGGTATTGGCCGTTTGCTTGTCGCTAGATGTGGAAATGTTTACTTTCGGGGGAATAAAACATGACTAGTCACACAGTTAAATGCCTAAAGCGTTACAAAATATCCACTGCGGTCGCGAGTATTATTGCTACTGCGCTTATGATGCCTACAGCAGGCGCACAACAAGCCATCACTGGCGACAAAGAAGATGACGTAGAGCGTATTTTTGTTACTGCATCTAAGCGACCACTTACTTTGCAAGATACGCCTATTGCGGTGTCGGTCACGAGTGCGGTGGATATCGAGCAATCCAAAATATTTGATGTTTTAGATTTGCAGACATTAGTGCCTTCTTTGAAGGTCAGCCAAACCACCCTTACAGCAGCTACCAGTTTCAGTATTCGAGGTTTCGGCAGTGATTCAGGCATTGGCACGGAGCCATCAGTCGGGGTGTTTATCGACGGCGTTTTTCGCTCAAGAGCGGGTGGGGCGATATCGGATTTACCACGATTGGAACGAGTAGAAGTACTCAGCGGGCCGCAAAGCACGCTGTTCGGTAAAAATGCGTCAGCCGGTGTGGTAAGTGTAGTGACATCTGCGCCCTCATTTGCCACAGAAGGTAAGGTGGAAGCAACGCTGGGTAACTACAATCAGCGCATTGTTAAAGGTTACGTCACCGGTGGCGTGAGCGATGAGGTAGCACTAAGTTTTTCCGCGGGTATCAATAAAAGAGACGGCTATACCACGTCTTTGCAAGATGGCGTGCCTGACCAAGATGATAGAAACCGCTGGAACTTGCGTGGCCAAGCGCTTTGGGAGCCAACACCTGACGTCACCCTTAGAGTGATTGCTGACTACAGCGAAATAGACGAGATTTGTTGCTCTAGTCCAAATGTGATCAGCGGCCCTGTTAACGGCATTGTGATGGCGTTAGGAGGGGCAGTATTAGACGATTCAAACCCCTTTGCTAGGGAGTCAGTGTTAATTAAAGCACCGACCAATGAGGTCGAGGACGGAGGGCTGTCGTTGCACCTTGATGTGAACTTTGACGGATTCTCACTAACATCCATTACCGCTTATCGCATGAACGATCTTGTCGCATCAAATCCTGTTGGTAGCACTGCGATTGACACGTCAACATCAGTTAGAGATATTGAATTTCGAGCATTTAGCCAAGAGTTACGTTTAACATCGACGGGTGATGGGCCATTGAGTTGGATTGCCGGCGGCTTCTTTTTTGACGAGGAAATCACATCGACCGACGCATTGGAATACGGCCCGGACCTAAGACCTTACGTTAACATTCTTACTGGCGGCGCTTTGGTGGGTGTTGAAAGTGCTTTGGGTCTTCCCGCGGGGACTTTCTACCCAGATGGTATTGCAGTGGCCTACGCTGAAGGACAAGACAACACTGATTACTCGTTCTTTGCATCAGCTGACTACCAGCTAACTGACGCACTGACTCTGACGGGGGGCTTAAACTACACCAACGATAAAAAAGACGCTTACGTCAGAGAAACGGCGAATGAAGATGTGTTCTCGTCGATTAATTTTAATACCCTAGCGGGCGGCGCGTTTGCAGGCTTAAGTGCCGCTCAGTTTAGGGCGCCCATCGTCAGTTTTCCTAACTCAATTGAAAATGGTAAGTCCGATGACAGTGACACCACTTATCTGGTTCGTTTAGCTTACAAGTGGAACGACAATTACAACTTCTACGTTAGCCAAGCGACAGGGTTCAAATCATCATCCTGGGATTTAACCAATTTTTCTCGCCCGGCCAGCTCACTTGCTTCGGCTTTAAATGCATCGGGTGAAAACTCGTCTAACCCTATGTATGGATCACGGTTATCTACTCCCGAGTATTCCACCGTGACCGAGGTGGGTGTGAAGGTTTGGTATCGGGAATTCCAGGCCAATCTGGCCATTTTCGACCAGTCATTAGACGACTTTCAGGTCAGAAGTTTTGACGGTATTGATTTATTCCAAGCGAATGCCGGTAAAACGTCAGTCGATGGATTCGAATTTGATGTGCGCTATTCGCCGAGTAAGAATTGGGCGTTTACTTTGGCAGGCACTTATTTGGATCCCATTTACGATGAATTTAAAAATGCCCCTCCTGGACCGAATTCACCACAAGATGAATTTGGTAATCGCTTACCAGAAGATTTATCGGGCACTAGGCCGTTAAATATCCACGACAAGAGCCTAGTGGCGGGCATCGTATACAACACCTCATTTGATGCAGGAGATCTTTATATTCGTGCTGATTACTCATATGAGAGCGCATTGGTGTTTGCCCCAGCTGGCAGCATCACCACGGATAACCCAGATTTAACCCGTCAGGTAAATAATCTCGGTATGAGTGCAGGCATGCATTTTAATAACGATATCAGCGTGCAGTTGTGGGCGCGAAACTTAACCGATGACGAGAACTTATTAAGTGTTTACGGCCAGGCAGGTCAGGCAGGCACGGTAGGGGCGTTTATCAATCAACCTCGCACATATGGTGTCAGCGTGGCTTACACATTTTAATGCTAGGCATTTCCCCATAACGCAGGGCTAGGTCTTGTTTTTTACGCTGAACATTCTCGTTTGATAACGATACTACACATTAAGGATACAAAATGAATTTGAATATGCAGGGCTTAAGAGCCATCGTCACCGGCGGAAGCCGAGGGATTGGCAAAGCGGTCATGGGCAATTTTTTAGCTGAAGATATGCGCTTAGCAACTTGCGCTCGAGGCAGCGTTGCCCTTGATGCGGCGGCAGAAGACTGGGCGAAAAGTACCCATCCTGTATTCGCCAAACCGCTGGACGTGACAGATATTTCAGCCTATGAAGCGTGGTTTACTGAAGCGCTTGCGCACCTTGGCGGACTAGACGTGTTGGTCAGTAACGTTAGCACCCTAGAAACCCAAGAGGGCATCGATCGCTGGAAGAATCGATTTGAAGTAGACTTAATGCAGCATATTCGGTTAACCGAACTGGCGCTGCCGTATCTTAAAAAAAGTGCGTCGCCGTCTATTGTGTATGTGGCCTCTATTGCGTCGGTTATGACTAATAACTCGCCTGCTGAATTGGAGTATGGTTCGATAAAAGCGGCTTTAACCTCATATGCGATGAAACTTGCCAATCAAGTGGGGCAATTCAATATTCGAGTCAACGTGGTATCTCCTGGGCCTATTGTGCATAAAAATGGTCACTGGGACGTGATGAAAAGCAAGCAGCCGGAGTTTTATGACAAAGTCGCGTCATTATCAGCGTTTAATCGCCTAGGCACCCCCGAAGAAGTGGCTAACCCGATCACGTTTTTATCTAGCCCCGCGGCATCACACATTACCGGTACTAACTTACGGGTCGATGGCGGAACGGTCAAAACGGTGAATTTTTAACGCTTTTCCATGCTGTACATACTTCAAGCAAGTTGCGTTTTTTATAAGGAGAAAACGATGCGTCACTATTTAATAGGTTTGTTAAGTCTTTTATTACTAAGCGGTTGCTCGTGGTTTATTTCACCGCCGAGTCGAGTCGATAACCCCGTAATAGAGGGAGTTAATTACGTGGGCATAACAGTGACTAATCTTGAGCAAACGGAACAACTTTACCGTGACGCTACCGAGGTTGAGCTCATCGAAACGGATAAACTAAGTAACAACACTCTTATTAATGCGGTAGCTCAGCGCTCTGGTGTCAGTGTTAACACCAAACTTTTAAGGGGGGTAAACGCTCAGTTGCTCTTAATGCAATTTGATAAGACCTCTGAAAAAGCCAAAGCCAGTAGTTTCGTCGATGCCAACGGCCCGGGTATGGCGCATCTGGCTTTTCAGGTCATCGACACTACTCAGACCTACCAGAAAATTCTGGCTGGTGGTGCAAGTTATATTGGTAGCAAAGACATGATGACAAACCCTAAAACGCACGTCTCTTACGCTTATGTGCGCGACCCTGACAACATCATATTAGAAATTGAGCACGTTAATATAAAACCATTGAACTTGCCTAAGCCACCGAAAAATGAGCGCCGAATTCGGCATATATCACTGGCTACCGGGGATATGGATCGCTTGGTTGATTTTTACTCATTCTTGTTAGAAACCGAAAACCCCCGTCGTGCTGGTCAGTATTTACATAATGAGGGTGAGTTCGTTGATAACGTTTCCGGATTAAAAGACAGTGAAATTGAAATGGCTTGGTTCCAAGTGAGAAACCTAGAGCTAGAGATTATTCAATACCATAACCCTGTACCTATGGTCTTGGACTCGCCCAGACCTATTGATGCCACCGGCTTCAACATGATTATGTTTGATGTGACTAATTTAGAAAGTGCTCAGCAAATGTTACTTGATGCAGGAGGCAGCGTAGTAACAAAAACGCAGCTGTTTAATGGCGGAAACACCTTTTTCGGGCGTGACCCCGACGGCAATTTACTCGGCTTTCAGACGTTGGCAGCCCAATCGCCTTTTTCAGCCAAAAACTTTAAAAACAACGGTGTCGAATAATAAAAACACACGATGTGCTTAGTGAGCGCGTAATGCGAATTAAGCACGGTTCTCCCCTTTTTCGGCGAAGTATCGCCCCTTGGAGCCTTCAATTTCATGTTGACTAAAATTTTCCACTGGTTGGTCGTTGTACTGATCTTTTTATTTGGTTTGCCGCTGACGTTACTGGGCGGCTATCTCGCTTTTCTTGGGGGCAGTGTTTATTATTTCGCCGCGGGTATTACCCTGATTGCCACAGCCGTACTGATGATTAAAGGCAACCCTTTAGCCTATAAATTATTCGGCGGCCTGCTCGTTATCACGCTTATATGGGCAACCTACGAGTCAGATTTATATTGGTTAGCGCTTTTACCTAGGATCGCCACGTGGCTTATATTCGCGCTTTGGTTTGTAACGCCTTGGTATGCAGCAACGCTTAAGCAACCGCACGGTGCATCGAGTGTTCATCGTCGCTGGATATTCTTGCCAAGCGGACTTTCAGCTATAGTCTTATTGGTAAGCGTTTTACAGGGATATGAGCAAAACGGCACAGGTACCCAAAGGCCATTATCGGATACGGCGAACATCACGGATTGGCGCAATTATGGCAATACCGATGGTGGCACGCGTTTCGCGCAGTTAGCACAGATAAATACCGAAACGGTTGGAAATTTAAAGGAAGTTTGGCGCTACCGCACTGGCGTGGAGCAGACCTTTAAAATGACGCCGCTTCAGGTTGATGACCATCTGTACATCTGCGGGGCTTCCAATGTGCTTATGGCGATTAACAGTGATAACGGACAAGAAGTGTGGCGCTATGACCCCAAGGCTATTCCTTCAGGCAGCAATCAATACGCACAGACCTGCCGTGGTGTGAGTTATCACGAAGCGCCAGCTGACTATGTGGGGCAATGTCCTAAACGTATCTTGGTCGGCACGGTAGATGCTAGATTGATTGCCGTTGATGCCATGACAGGGGCACTGTGCACAGATTTTGGTGATAATGGTACGGTTGATTTAACCAAAGGGTTAGGCCTATATGAATTAGGCGAGTATTACGTTACGTCGCCTCCGCTTATCGCAGATGATGTAGCGGTTATTGGCGGGCTAGTGGCTGACACGCAGGATCTTGGTCTGCCCTCAGGCGTTGTTCGAGCATTTAGCGCCACAACGGGGCAGTTCGTCTGGGCTTGGGACTTGGGCAACCCTGGTTATTATGGCGAGCCAAACGAAGGCGAAATATACACGCCTGGTACGCCCAATGTGTGGACCATTATGAGCTATGACCCAGAACTTGATCTCATATATGCGCCCACGGGTAATGCATCACCTGATTATTGGGGCGGTGTCAGGCGTGATTATGATGACGGCTGGTCATCGGCGATTGTCGCACTAGATGGTGCCAGCGGCGAGCCGCGCTGGAAATATCAAACTGTGCATCACGACGTGTGGGACTACGATTTGCCTGCCCAGCCTGTATTGGTCGATGTAGAGCGAGATGGCGAAATGGTGCCATCGGTGGCCGTGCCGACCAAAATGGGCGACATATTTTTGTTAGATCGACGCGACGGCACACCCGTGCACCCGATTGAAGAGCGTCCTGTACCCCAAAGCGAACTATACGGCGAGCGCCTTTCTGCTACGCAACCGTTTTCCCCGCTACCCAACTTTCACCCCTTCAGGCACGAAGAAGACATGTGGGGCTTAACCCCTATCGATCAACTCTTATGCCGAGTGGAATATAAAATCATGAATTACGAAGGTATGTTCACGCCGCCTTCTGCTGATGGACCGTTGTTAATTGGCGGCACTATGCTAGCGCCAGGTAACTTTGGTGGATTCAACTGGGGCAGTGTTTCGGTGGATGCCGACAACGGATTGCTCATTGCTGCGCCGCAAATGTTGGCGCACCGACTGAATATGGTTACGCCAGAACAAGTGGCAAAAGCAGGCCCAATTGCGCAATATCTACTGGGCCCCAATCACCCCGCGGTGAGGATGGACCCGGATGCACCTATGCCTGAAAAGCGTGATGCTAAACCTGATGATCCCTTCGATCATGTGCGCATTAAATACTACGGCTGGCCAGAACCTTTTATGTCTAAGTTGGGCACACGCGTACCGTGTTTTGAGCCGCCGTGGGCGCGCATCGCCGTGATGGACCTGAACACCAAAGAACTGCTCTGGAGTCGTCCTTTGGGCAGTATGGAGTACGCAGGGCCATTTGGTATACGCTCAGGTTTACCCATTGAGGTAGGGGTGGCTGTAAGAGCAGGCACCTTAACAACACGAGGCGGGTTAACCTTTATTAGCTCAACTATGGATTCTACAGTTCGCGCTTACGATGTGCGAACAGGTGAAATTAAGTGGCACGATACTTTGCCAGGCCATGGTCAATCTACGCCCATGAGTTATCAATCCTCTAAGACGGGCAAGCAGTTTATTGTCGTGACTGTGCCTAATCCTAGTTGGACTTACCCTCGTGATCCTGAAACGAACACCTACGAAGATTCACGAAGCCCACGAGATGGCAAAGGCGGCTATGTTATTGCTTACGCACTGGAATAAGACTGACAAATGCTCGTGACTTAACGGGCATTTTTCTTCTTGCGCCATTTCTTTTTATAAGCAGGTTTGGTTGAAGCAAGCCCAGCGAATTGGCTAGTATCAATGCGCTGGCTAGCGTTAATTAACTCGCCGATGGTGTGCGTTAGTGGCTGCATAAAGTCTTGATAGCGCATTTTGCGCTGGGAAATCTTATCCAAATTCGCTTCCCAAATGGCGGTCATATCCGGTCGGGTTGACTCACTTGGCAGGGCGTTGATCAGCGCTTTACCCGTCGCGGTTGCATGTATTTCTTTGCCGTTTTTTTGCATAAATTGGCGTTTAAACAGTAAATCGATAATTGAGGCTCTTGTGGCCTCGGTGCCTAAACCATCGGTGTCTTTAAGAATTTTTTTAATATTAGCGTCATGCACATAGCGGGCGATGCCTGTCATGGCGGCTAACAAGGTGGCTTCGGTAAAATGCTTGGGGGGCGATGTTTGTTTTTCCACCAGCTGAGAATCAATGCAATCGAGTGATTGGCCTTTGGCCAAGGTAGGTAGCGCAGGCTCGTTTTTTGTTTCCTGCTTGGGTTCACTCTGTTTGGTTAATGCCAACCAGCCTTTATCGGTAGTAGCTTTAGACTTGGCGACAAAAACGCCGCCGGCAATGGTGACCACCGCGGTTTGTTCTTGGTATTTATGGGGGCCATAAAATTGCATAACATATTGCATGGCAATCAACTGATAAATTTTTGCTTCATCAGCACTTAAACTTGATATAGCTTTGCTGCGTGATGTAGGAATAATGGCGTGGTGGGCATCCACTTTACTGTCGTTCCACGCTTTCGATTTTAGCTTGCTATTGGCGTTATCCACTGCGCTTTGTTGTTCAGGTGCATTTGCTTTAATGGCGCTCAATACCTTCGGCGCTTCACTGAAATGCTCCATGGGCAAATACCGTGAATCAGAGCGAGGATAGGTGATTAACTGATGCCGCTCGTACAACGACTGGCACACATTCAACACTGTTTTAGGAGATAAATTAAAGCGTTTAGACGCATCAATCTGTAATGACGATAAATTATAGGGCAGTGGCGGCGGACTTTGCTTGTCCTTCACTGTATATGACTCCACCACGCCAAGTTGACCACGAGTTTTGCTCACCACAGTCTGGGCAAGCTTCTTTACAATCACCCGACCTTCTTCATCTTGATAAGGCTCGCACGCCGCACTGGGCTGCCATTTCGCGCTAAAGGTTTGGCTACTATCATCGCCGATTGCATGCGTGGCGAGCGTTGCAAGCACTTCATAAAATGGTTTCGACTGAAACTGTGCAATCTCTGCATCACGCCTAACGACTAAACCGAGTACGGGTGTTTGCACTCGCCCCACCGAAAGCACGCCAGAATAACCACCGCGCTGGCCGAGCAGGGTATAAGCGCGGGTCAAATTTAAGCCATAAAGCCAGTCGGCTCGTGAGCGTGCCAAAGCGGAAATCGATAAGCCGGTAAAGTCTCGATTAGGGCGAATATTGCTCAGGGATTTTTTAACCGCATTTAGGTTTAGGTCATTGATGAGCAAGCGCCCGGCGTTATCGATGATATTGCGTTTCACTTTGCAATACGTGATGACTTCGTCCACAAGCAGTTGACCTTCGCGATCGGGATCTCCGGCATTCACAACGTGTGTCGCTGTTTTTAATAAGCGCTTAATCACTGATAATTGTTTGCTGGTGCCTTTTTTCGGTACCAGTATCCAGTCCTGCGGCACGATAGGCAGATGTTGCAGAGCCCACTTAGCGTAGGCTGGATCGTATTTATCAGGCTCTGCTTGTTCTAATAAATGGCCTATACACCAGGTCACACAGTCGCCATTTCCAAGCTGAATATAACCGTCTTGCTTTTGTTGTTGGCCACTAAAGCCTTGTGCAATTGCGCGGCCTAAACTGGGCTTTTCAGCGATATATAAGATCATAGAAACAAAACTGTATGTAAAAACAGTAGTGTAGCAATAAATATCGCTGGGTTGAAGTTGGGCGATTTTTATCTGCAATTTAGCGGTTATTTTGCTCATTTGACTAACTTACCTATGTATAGAGGAAATAATATAGGGAAACCGAATTCATAAATGTCAAAAAATAGTGGTTTTTTAGTTTGTGACTCGTATAATTAATGTTAACAATAAACAATTATCAAAGTGAGCGTATATGAAACCCAGTAACGACAACAACACTCAGCCAGCTATTATGTCTCGCCGTGCAGCCCTTAAATTTGTAGGTGCGGGTGTAGGTGCAGGCGTACTAGCAGCCAGCGCCGGTTGTGCTCGCTCATTAGAGCACAACCCAAGGGAAACCTTGTTAGCAAAGGGCACGTTAAGCAGTGCCCCCAACGTCGTTGCAGATACACAAGATAATTGGCAGCAAACCCATGATCGTGTCTGGTTGGGCGGCGATTACTGGGCAAATCCTATGGAAGACTGGCAGGTCAAAGAGGGGCACGCCCATTGTATTAACCCTGGGGGCAATCGCAGTGTTCATTCACTGACACATCAACTGAAAAATCAGCAGGGTAACTTTGAGATACGTGTGCGCCTAGAGAATTTGTCACCTAACGATAACGACGGTGGTGGTGGAGTGCGTTTAGGTGCGCGCAGTGAGCTAAACGAATACCGCAGTAACTGTTTTGTGCAGGAAGGTTTTGATGTGGGCGTTATTAAAAATACCTTAGTCATAGGTGGTGAACGGATACCATTATTAAGAGATATCGCCAATCAGCCCGTAGACTTAATTATCATAGGCACGCCGCAAGTTGGCGCAATGCTGCTTGACGTTAAAGTACAACTTGCGAGCAACCAAAGCTTACTCGGAGCACATACTTTATTGGTATCAGCAGGTGAGATAATGGGAAATGTTGCTTTGGTAAGTAATTTTGCATTGCCAGCCACAGACTTTCAAAGTGACGCTAAAGAGCACAATGGTAGTCGATATCGCTTTAGCCAGTGGCACATGGCGGGAGATGCCTTTGAGTATTCACCTGAGCAGCGCTTCGGGCCAATTCTGTGGACTATGTACACACTAAGCGACTCCCAAAGCGAAAAAGGATTTGTGCTTAAACTCAGTGCACTGCTCGGGCCGTTAGGGTTAAAAGACAATCAAAGTGTTGAGCTACAAGCAAAACGTAATGGCCAGTGGCAATCACTTGGGCAAAGCACTGTTGATCCAGCTTCTTCACTGGCGACGTTCACTCAACCGAACTGGGATGAAACCCAGAGCACGGCATTTCGGGTGATATACAACCAACGACATAAAGATGGCTCACACACGCCAGACATTTACTCAGGGACGATTCAAGCAAATCCTGCTGGCCGAGCGATGCGTATGGCGTCACTAACCTGCCAAAATGATTATGCATTTCCCTATAGCCCGGTGGCAGAAAACGTATTAAAACTAGACCCAGACTTGGTCTTTTTCTCAGGCGACCAACTGTACGAGAATCACGGTGGTTTTGGTTATGTCAGGGCGCCTGCCGAGCGTGCCACACTGAACTATTTACGCATGTATTATCAGTTTGGTTTGTCGTTTAGAGACGTTATGCGTGATAGGCCGACTGTGTGTTTGCCTGACGATCATGATGTGCTGCAAGGAAACTTATGGGGCGAGGGCGGTGCGCCTATGCAACATATCGAACGAGACCCTTCGGCAAGTATTCTCGGGGGATACATTCAACCTGTGTCTATGGTTAACGTGGTGCACAAAACCAATACCTCCCATCACCCTGATGGTTTTGATACAACGCCAAACGCCAGTGGTATCAGCAGCTATTATGGCAACTTAATATACGGTGGTGTTGGATTCGCCATATTGGCTGACCGCCAATGGAAAAGTGCACCAGAGGGAATTGGCGTTGTGGTGGGTGAAACGGGACAGGGAGAAGCGCCAGGATATGTTAACCCCCAGTTTGATGGTCCTGAATTGGCTTTGTTAGGTCAGCGCCAAGAAGCATACCTAAAGCAATGGTCGCAAGATTGGCGTGGTCACAAACTCAAAGCGGTATTAAGCCAAACCGTATTTGCAGGCATTGCGACCCATCAGCCGCGCCCAGATCGTTACCTGAAATATGACTTTGATAGCAGTGGTTGGCCCGCCACAGCTAGAAATAATGCTATCGATATTATGCGCGAGTCTGCAGCGTTGCATATATGTGGCGATACCCATTTAGGCACGTTGTCACAATATGGCGTGCATAATCAGCGTGATAGTAACTGGGCATTTTGTAGTCCAGCCATTGCTGCAGGTTGGCCGCGTTGGTGGAAACCTGACGCGGTAGGTTTTGAGGTTAACAATCGCCCTGAGCATGGTTTACCGAATACCGGTGAATACGCAGATGCCTTCGGCAACAAGATGTATGTGTATGCTGTGGCTAACCCGCTGGTGGGTAAATCAAGCAACCGATATGTGCAGGCGCACGAGAAGGGCAGTGGTTTTGGTATGATCACCTTCGACCTAGATCAACAGACCTACACTATGGATGCTTACAAGTTTTTGATTGATGTAAATGATAAAAAGGCATCCAACCAGTATGACGGTTGGCCAGTAACGATCCACAAAGATGAGAACCGTGGGCTAAACCAACTGAGTTGATATTGATTTTAGGGTTAGTGTCCACGAGCGTTTTACTCTTAGTTTTAATATTGGCGTTAGTATTAATCTCATCAGGCTGCTTTTAAAGCACCTGATGTTTTTATACTTCATCTTCGTTATCAACGTCTGCGGGCCATATTGAAGGGCTTACTACGAACCGCCCTCAACAAGCCACTCTCAACAAAACACTCTCAACAAATCGCTCGTAAAAAAACAAAGTAATAGAACCGAACCTTGCCTCGTCAGTGAAAATTCTACGATTATGTCGAAATGCCGTACCAGTAAAATGATTAACTTTTCTGTTCATCGCTATTTTCCGTTAGAACTTTTTGTTTAAAAATTACGCATTAACCAACTTTAAAAATTTACAAAACGTTTACTTTTGGCCTTTTTATACCTGTGTAAATCCTATCTACATCTTCTTATATATCTGAAATTATTATATATTATCATTATTTATGGTTGGTTTTATGCCCCGTCCTTAACGTTTATAGATTTATTCAAACGCTACTTTATTGAATTCACGTTATTAACAAAGAGTTGACAAGTGACTACATGGTTTGGGAATATGCTCTTCATTGGGGCATATGCCCAATTATAATCAGATACTCATTTTATGTAGGCGTGTTCGGTTCAGTTGTTCGAACATGATGAAGATAAACTTCATCGTTGGTTAGCGCGTTACTTGAAAAATAGGTGTCACTGGCATAATCGACAGCAGGCTGGAAAATTACTATGACGTCTCAAACGCATAACAGCAGTATCGGGAATATAAGCGAAGAACAGCTACCCATTCCTAAGCATAAATTAAAGGGCTGGACCCACTTTTTAGGTCTTTATGCCGGTGAACACGTCGCTGCGACCGAATTTGTGTTCGGTGCAACCTTCGTTGCACTCGGCGCTACCATGACTGACATTTTGTTAGGCTTGTTAATCGGTAATATACTAGCGGTATTGAGCTGGACATTTATTACCACGCCTATCGCAGTAGAAACGCGTTTAAGCTTATATACGTACTTGCAAAAAATCGCCGGCGATTCAATGACTAAGCTCTATAATTGGGCTAACGTTATTATATTTACCGTGATATCCGCTGCGATGATCACGGTCTCCGCAACTGCCGTACGTTTCGCTTTTGATATTCCCGCCCAACTCAACTGGTACCCAACAAACGCTTGGTTTGTAGCGATTGTATTGGCCGTGGGAGTTATCGTGGTATTGGTGGCTATGTATGGCTTCACTGCGGTATCAAACTTCTCTGGTATCTGTGCCCCTTGGTTACTTGTCATGTTCGTCAGTGGCCCCTTAATTTTGATGCCTGCCTTAGCGGATTCTGTGATTGGCCAAACGGGCCTCAGTAGCTGGGCTGATTTTATGCACATTGGCAGTTTATCCGTGTGGACAGGCTTAAATGCCAGTGGAGAGCCAGGCATCGGGTTACTAGAAGTCATTGGTTTCTCGTGGGCAGCTAATACCATCACGCACGTTGGTTTGATTGATATGGCGTTACTACGCTATGCTCGGAAGCGTTCATACGGCTTATGTACCTCTGCGGGTATGTTGTTTGGCCACTATATCGCATGGATATCTGCCGGTATTATGGGCGCAGGTACTGCTATTATTGTGCAAAAATCGATTGTTGAATTAGACCCAGGTGATGTGGCTTATCAAGCACTAGGCTTATCAGGTTTGGTGATTGTGATTGTGGCTGGTTGGACAACGGCGAACGCAAATTTATATCGCGCTGGTCTTGCTGCACAAGCTATTTTCAAAAATCACTCACGTACTAAAACGACGTTAACCGTGGGACTGGTAACGGTATGTATCGCATGCTTCCCGTTCGTATTTACTAAGCTTTTACCCTTATTAACCTATGCTGGTTTGTTAGTGGTGCCGGTGGGGGCCATCGTATTTGCTGAGCACTTCATCTTTCCAAAAATTGGTTTTACACGCTATTGGGTAGCGTATCGCC
Organism: Paraglaciecola sp. 20A4; assembly: GCF_011378905.1. GTDB lineage: Bacteria > Pseudomonadota > Gammaproteobacteria > Enterobacterales > Alteromonadaceae > Paraglaciecola. Next base: position 582,937 of record NZ_WTPY01000001.1, read on the forward strand.
AACTCACCCATAGCCGACCTGCGGTTGTGGCTTGGGGCTTGGGCTTAGTATTTGGTTTTGGCTTGAACATACTGGATGTATTGTCGTTCTACTATCTGTTTATTCCTACTTGGTTCTTCACCATTATTGTTTACACCTACATGGCTAAGCGTCACGGTGCTGCAGATAAGTACCCAGAAGAGCAAGCAAAAATGGAAGCCTTTAACGAGCGCGTAGAGCTTCATCAAGCTGAGCAAGCAGCAAACGAACCAGAGCCAGTAATACATATCTCTAAGCTGACTAAATTGCTTCGCGTGACCGCTATTAGCAGTCTAGTTATTACTTTTCTTCTAGCGTGCAACACCATGTTCTTCAGTGCGAATATTCCTGCCTACGAAGTGAATAGAGACATGTTTTTCACCGTAGCGTTTATCTGCACACTTATTTACTTTTTCACCGCTTACTGGGCAATGCAGCGTAAAAAAATCGCTGTCGGCGCCAACGTTTAGGACATCATTATGACTATTGAAAACGCTATTGTATTAAACCAAGCGAATTTATCTGCACTACCTAGCGATGTTGCAGTACCAAATTACGATCGTAGCAAGGTCACTGCCGGTATTGTGCATATCGGTGTGGGGGGCTTTCACCGCTCTCATGAGGCCTTTTATACCGACGAATTTATGCAACAAAGCGGCGATTTATCTTGGGGTATTTGTGGGGTAGGTTTGCGTGAGGGCGACCGCAAAATGCAATCAATCCTCAAAGAACAAGATTACTTATACACCCTGATAGTAAGGCACCCGAATGGTCAGGTAGAAAATCGCGTTATTGGTTGTTTAACTGATTTTATACTTAGCTGTGATGCGCCGCAAAAGGTCGTCGATAAAATGGCCAGTGACGAAACAAAAATTGTATCGCTGACCATTACAGAAGGGGGCTATAACTTTAATCCCGTTACTGACGAGTTCGACTTTAGTCATCCTGATGTAGTGCATGACTTGGCGAACCCGAGTTCGCCTCGTCTGGTATTTGGTTATTTAGCCGCGGCCCTTAAATTACGCAAAGACGCAGGTAAAAAACCATTTACTGTGCAGTCATGTGACAACATTCAGCACAACGGCAATATGACACGTAAAATGTTGTTAGCTTATGTGGGCCATTGTGATCAAGACTTAGCAGCCTGGATAGCCGAAGAAGTGCAATTCCCTAATGCGATGGTTGACCGTATAACGCCAGCCACGACACCGGCAGATATGACTTACCTTGCGAATGACGTGGGCGTTAAAGACAATTGGCCGGTGGTATGCGAACCTTTTATTCAATGGATTATTGAGGATAAGTTCAGCGATGCTCGCCCATTGTGGGAACAAGTGGGCGCACAGTTTGTGTCGGACGTGACTCCTTATGAAAAAATGAAAATTCGCCTATTGAATGCAGGTCACTCTGTGTTAGGTATTTTAGGCTCAATTGAAGAGCAAGAAACCATTGATGGTGCTGTGCAAGAGCCGACGTTTGCACGCTACTTACGCTTATTCATGGATAAAGAAGTTACGCCTGTTCTGGATCCAGTAGAGGGCATTGACCTAACAGAATACAAAGACGTGTTGTTTGAGCGTTTCGCTAATCCAAATATCAAAGACAGTTTGTCGCGAATTTGCTTAGAAAGCTCTTCAAAAGTAGCCACATTTTTGATCCCAACCTTGTTGCATAACTTGGAGAACGACGGAGATATCGCCTGTGCCACTTTGGTATTGGCGGCTTGGTGTTACTACAGTGATAAACAAGTGAATCAAAACGGCAAGGCACTAGATATAAACGATATCATGGCCACTGAGCTGCACGATGTGGCGAAGAAAACGAGCGCTGACGCGTTAGCCTTTTTAGCACTTGAAAGTATTTTTGCTGAGGTGAAGAAATATCCTCGATTTGTTACTGAATATAAACGTCAAATCGAAACACTCTATGCCAATGGCGATATTAAAAGCCAGATGCAGGCTATTACTCAATAAGTAAAATCCCCTATTTTACTTGACTCGCTGGGCACTCCAAAGCAACGGAGTGTTCAGTGAATGGCTGTTTTTTTACTCGCCTATCTCCATTCAGGTTGCTATACCTGTAATAATTTAGTCATTAAGCGCCAATCACCCGCATAGCTAATTTTTAGCAGCACCTTGTAACTACCTCAGTTCATCCATATTTCACTTATAACGAAATTTCACCAGTAACGATAACGGATGATATATCCATCGTTGCAATCCTAATAAGAGGTTATATGTCTGATTTACTGCAAGATTTACAATGGCGTTATGCCACCAAAAAATTCGATTCGAGCAAAGTTGTAAGCCAAGAAAAAGTTGACTTTATTTTAGAGGCTATTCGCCTTAGCGCTAGTTCTAGCGGCTTACAGCCTTATGAAGTGCTTGTTGTAACAAATAAAGATATTCGTGAAAAAATTGTGCCCCATGCATGGGGACAAGAACAGATCTCTGATGCCTCGCACTTGTTGGTATTTGCTGCTTGGGACAATTACACCGCCGAGCGCATTAATATGATGTTCGATTTGGTCAATGAAGAGCGCGGCTTTAAAAACCAAGGTTGGGAAGATTATCGTAATATGTTGTTAAATGCTTATCCTCAGCGTGATGCAGAAACGAATTTTGAACATGCCGCCCGCCAAGCCTACATCGGCTTAGGTTCAGCTTTAATCGCTGCTGCAGATGTCAAAGTGGATAGCACACCTATGGAAGGTTTTACGCCAGGTGAGGTAGACGCGATTCTTGGGCTTCGGGAGAAAGGCTTACGCTCAGTAGTGATGTTGCCTCTAGGTTATCGTGCTGATGAAGGTGACTGGCTAGTAAATTTAAAGAAAGTTCGCCGTAGCGATGAAGACTTTATTACCACTGTAGCTTGATGCATTAACTGCGTTTATTCATTGAATAAACGCTGCGCTGCCCGCTTATTGCTATGTGGGCAGCGATTTTTCTTTTGCTTTACGTTAAGTAAATCGGACAATTTAGCCAGTGAAAATCCGTTGAGCATGGGTAGTTAGGCCTGATGTTACGCTGCCAAAATGATCTCCAATTACTATTTCAAGACCAGGAAACACAGAGTTTATCCAGTTTTGCACCACGGGTGACATAGCCGTTCCACCTGTCACGTACAACACATCTGGCGTAGTGCCAGCTTGTTGAATCGCTTCTTTCATTAATCGTTCAAACTTGCTTAACTCATCAGCTATTGCGTCGCTTAACTGTGTGCGAGTAATAGGCACTTCAAAACCTTGCTCAATGTAATGTAACGCCAAGCGTATGTCGTCGTGCTCTGACAGTAGTATTTTAGCAAGCTCAGCACTGCGACTGACGCGTAAGCCAAACTTACCATCACGCAACGCTTTCAAACGATTTAGTTTTGGATTAGGACTAATGCGGCAATATTCTTCAATCTCTTTGCCTGTTAAGCGCCCATTAAATTCTTGTTGCGCAGCAACATCGTTGACAGTCACGGCCTGTTTGAACAAATGATTTGGTACAGGAAGACCATTATTCAAAACGGTATTTTTGCCAAATTCAGGCATTAATGCCATAAGGGCGAGTTTGTTATCTAAATCGATACCGCCGATACGTTTGCCTGTATGACTAAGAATACAATCCTGTCGATTGATTAATTTCACATAGCTGGGACCTACTTTGATCATTGAACAATCAGTGGTACCACCGCCTAAATCAAGGATCAATACAAGCTTGTCGTCGCTTAATTGACGTTCGTAATCATAGGCAGCTGCTACGGGTTCCATCAAAAACTGTACATCTTTAAAACCGATTCTTTCGGCGGCACTGTTGATGATGCTTAAAGCTTGTTTGTTACCGTCTTTGCCAAGCAATCCGTGAAAATTGACAGGGCGACCAATCATAATTTGGCTTAGCTCATTATGTTTAAGGCTTTCGGCCTCTTGTTTGATAAAGGCCAGCATTTTTTCGACTATGGTGGTGAATACAGCCCGCTGGGTGGCGTTAATATCTGCCCCTAAAAAGGATTTAGGCGACTTTATATAAAAGCCACTTTCGGGATCTGAAATATGCATCAGTTCAGCTTCTTCACCAAAAATCACATCACCGTTAGCTGCCAATGCTTGAACGATGCTTTGTGCGCGCTGGTCGCTGGCATTATGCAGCCGATGCGCTTTTCGCAATTGCTTGCGAGCAATATTGACTAGCTGTTCTTGTGTTAAGCTAACGGTTTCGTCTTGCTCACTTTTAAGGGCGGCGATTTGCTCCCCAAGAGCTTCCTCGGTAATCACGGCAGGCGCTGACATTCCGTGTTCAATAAACAAAGATGATGGAAGGCGCGTTTTACCGTCCTCTAGAGGGAGTAATACGGGGTGTCCATTCTCCATGACGGCAATTGAACAATTAGAGGTGCCAAAGTCGAGGCCTGCAAACATTTAAGATCCTTGGTTATAAACAGTTTTTTCCATTTTAATATAAAGCGCTCCGACAATTTGTTATTTAAATGTTGTTAGTGACGATGCAACATAAATACTATCCGGGACAGACATCACTATTTGGAAACTCATCAGGTCTAGGGGGAACGGCTAAGCGGATATTGCGGTAGGTATCTACCCAGTATTTATCGCGATGAATAACCAGATAGTCGAGTAACGCGTTGTGTTCCGCAGTGGCCGTGATGAGGTGGTCACCGCCGACTCCGTGGAACAATATATTGATGAGTTTAATATTTTTCGGTTGGCTTATAATAAACACAATGATTTGCTTGGCCGTTAGGTTCTCAGGGGCGATCAGAACTGAAAAGTTGCTAGCATCACAGCTCTTTACAGCGATAAATTGGCTTTTAATTGCCAGCAAGTAATTACCATTTTGGGTTTGCTGGTCAAAACAGGGTGGGGTGAATGTGCGAACCGTTTCGCCGTCAACTGCGTTAAGCAAGGTATTGGCAACGGTGATTTCGTTGACCATAGCGTTAACCGTGCGGGTACTTAAATCGTTTTCAGGTAGCACCCATTCTCTGCCAGGCCGTGAGCCTTGACACGCATGAAACAATGAATGATTACCCAACTCGTGGCCTTGCTTAGCTATGGTTCGCCATTGCGCTAGCCGATTTTTAAATTCAACTGAAAGGGGAACAACGTAAAAAGAGGCTTTAAGATCTCTTTCGTTAAGCGCGGGTACAACGTTTTCTAGTTGGCTTAATAATGCGTCGTCATACGACAAACTAATGGCGACTTTTCCCTCTTTTAACCAATTACTTTGTTCTGCAAAGGCCAATTGATTTGCTGTGAAAAATAGCCCCGTAATGAATAATATCGTTGTTCGGTAGTGTGCTGCGAGCATGATTATAGTCGTTAATGGTATAAATTTAGAATCTAAGGTTTACCCAATACCGATGCTATCTCAATGATTATTTTGATTAACAGCCTGATCCTTTTGGCTCTTTAGCTTATACCCATAGACTAATGTATCTACTGATTTGATTGCAAAAAATGCTATTGATTGATATCAATAGCGCGAGTTACGAATTTTATAAAAGAGTGAATATATGGATGTTAAAAAAATAGTCTTGGTTGGAATTGTCGTTTTAGCGGCTGGTTATATAGGCGGTTCGATTATGGCCACCAACAAGGCCGAAGATGCCTTAAATAATTTAGTCAACGAAAGCCGCAGTTTTGGTGTGGAAATGACTTACGACGATGTATCTGCTTCACCTTTTGGCGGAGCAACGATCGATGAGTTGATAATTGATACAGGCTTTGGCAAGGTTCTGATCGATGAGCTTATTATCAAAGAGTTTGCACAAGAAGACGGTGTATTAAGCGAGATTGTCTTATCGGCTGATGACATTAGCGTCGCTGATTTTTTGGTGAGCGACAAGCCGAAAGACCTATATGAAGCGTTTATTTATCTGCTGCAACAAAAAGGAAATGAAGTAGATTTGGACTTCGCCTTGGAAGTGGATGTGGAAGATGATAAAGCTGAATTAGAAGAATTTAGCATCGAAGGCGATGATATCGGTGAGGTGCGTGTATCAATGGAGATGACAGGCCTTAAAAAACTCCAAGGTTTAGGGAGTCATAATGCGCTATTAATGGGTACGGTGATGTTACAAGAACTTGTTATCCACGAAGCATCTGTCTATTTACAAGATGATGGCCTACTTGACACATTATTAAATAGTGAGGCAACACACAAAGGTGTGTCTGCAGATTCATTGCGTGATAAAGCTATTGGGCGAGGCCAGCAAGCAAAGGCCAAAACCAATAATAAAATAGAGCAACAACTCACAGATGCAGGTATCGCGTTGCTTGAAGGTGATGCCATCACGCTTACACTAGATGAAGATACACCGGTCAGCGTTGGCCAGTTATTGTTTGATGGTGAGAGTGGCATACAGCGTGCAATGCAAAAGGTGAAGTTTGATTTGGATATCGATTAACAAGTGGCAATTAGATGCGCTTCTATTAGTGGGGGAGTGTGTTAGTTGTGAATAGCGACCATTACTCACTGCATTTATAAAGCAAAACTTGCTGAAAACAAACATGCTCACCTAATGGTGGGCATGTTTGTTTTCAATGGGCTGAGAAGTGAAGTTATGTAAAACCATAGGTTCTTTAGACAAATCCAAGAATATCGAGCCTACAATATTGTGGTCTCCCGACATCCAGTTTTCATGTTGATGACTATTCAGGGAAACTGCGACCTGATTAACCCCTTCTATCAACCAACTTTGCGGCACATGCGAATCTTTACCGTATAGGCGCTGTCGCTTAATACCGTTCACAAAAACATGGGCATGCCCTTGCAGGCTCCCGGCAACTTTATGGTCTGGCGTATTAATGGCTAAATCGGGTGCATTGAGCACATAGTTGTCTATTTCTATATGAATATTGACGCCGTCAGTCGCGTCGCGATAAGCACTTAGTTCGATTTTGGGAACGGGCGTACCCGCCCCAATATCTAACGCCTTGTGCTCATGAATTTCAGTTGAGGCAACCGCCACTACATTAATCATTTGAATCGCCCCTAACATGAGCGATGCAAGTAAAAGATGGCGAATAAAGCGTGATGTTGACACAACATATTTATATTGTTTCATACTAACCCGCTCCTGGAGGAGGCCCCATCACGGTACCAGTGCTGCAAGATGCTACTGAGTTGTCTTGTAACTCACCCGCAAAGCGTGTGCCGATAATATAGGGAAAGGCAGGTGCATAAACACCATTGGTTTCGCTGATAGTTACGTGATAATGATAACCATGAGTAGCATCAGAATGACCGTTGTACTGATCAAGATATGCACCTCCTTGCGCGGTTAAATCACTGTTCCAATAATAATCCTCGTAGTAATAACCGTTATTCGCGACCAATTCATTACCAGATAAGGTTTCCACAACATCATCAAACTCAGGGCCTTGGGTTGCGGTTTCTGTTCCCTGAGATGCATCGTATTGATCTACCATGGCACAGCTACGGGCATTATCGGAACAACCTGTGTCTGAGTTTGATGAGTAATCTCGCACGACCCACGCACTAACTGCTAGTAGGCCGTCATCTTGCCATGGACCATATATAGGATATCCATCAGCAGCAAACCCATAAATGGGGGAATGTTGATCGCCAGTGTCACCGACTAAGTCTGCTAAACAGCTGGTGTAAAAGTGGTGGTGGTAGTCGCCGTTAGCCGAATGCCCGCCGCAAATATCGACATCGTATTGCTCGGCAACTGGAGCAAGGTTTTGCCAAGAGCCATCGCTGTTGTAGCTCATTCCATCGCCCCAGTTATAAACAGAAGAGCCATTTACAAATAAGCCAACTTTACCCAAACCATTTTCGCATTCTTCGGTGGTGGCTTCGGGCGTTTTAGGGAAATAGACTTCTCGTTCATCTTCAGTCGGACAAGCGGGTCCTGGTGGCCAATAACCATATCCTGCATTTGTATCACAGTTATCCCCTGTGCTGACATAACCAACATCTTCGCCGAACTCGACAACGTCACCTACTGATGCTGTCGTTTCACCCGTGACGAGATCTCTACTGGCTTTAGGGCGATTGTTAATACCATCAATAATATCCTGCGTCATAGTCACATCGTATTTTGGGATCCCTTGGCTGGTGACTACCGTATAGTCGGCCTCATCTACGTTTTCGTCACTAACCGATTGCACGTTTACCAGTACGCCAATGCCGGTTGATGAGTCCAATATGCGAGTCGATACTTCATTTGTGGTATTGATTATCCAAACACTGTTGGTGTCAGACTCTTCAGCATCGTCTTGGGCGCTGACGGTGATAGAGACGGTGTCTGTGACTGCATCGTTGGTGCCATCATCTACTGCTATTTGAAATTGTAAGGTTTCTTCAGTATCCACTGTCGGCGCGGTGAAAGTAGTTGCGGCCGCTGATGTATCGCTTAGTGTTACATCAGCGCCTGACAATTGATTCCAAGTAATGGTGTAATTCGTATCATCATCACTTATTGTTGCGCTTAACGTTACAACGTCACCTGTTGTAGCGGTCTGAGCAGCTCCTGCATCAACCACAGGTGAGGTGTTAACGGTTCCGTCGTTAGCAGTATCTTCGTCACTAGACGAATCAGAACCGCAGCCTCCTAACAACACACATAACATTAATGCGCTGGACCATTTGACGATTGTACTGCGTGGAAGGTTTTTCATCTCTTCACCTGTAGTTTTGGCTATTATTCAGAATTAATAACGCGAATCTACCAGTTAAATGTGCAGAAACTGTGCAGCTTATGTGCAGTTATTAAGGGGTTTAGTCAAAAAGGGACTTTGCTGAATAATGAATGCGCTAAATATCTGATTAACGGATATTTATTACAGAAAGAGCAAGGGGCTGGCGTGTTTAAGGGGAGATATTGTCGCCGCTACCCATGTCTAGCGACGACCTTGGTTGTTTAATATTATTACTCGGCTAAATCATGGTGACTTGTATAAGGCCCCGTGTTGATAAAGGTACGCTGTGGAGGCAAGCCAGAATCAATAATTAAGGTGTTTTGACCATTTTGGTCTTTTTCCAAAGTAAAGCCATCGTAACGTTCACCGTCGGTTGTAAATGACTGATATTTTAGCTCGTTAGCTGATTTATTAATTATTTGATACGTAGGGGTGTTCTCGCCTATGCGCTCAAGCGTTACACCGTAATCACGGTATTCTTGCCAGCGGGTAAGTTTCTGTGGATAGGTCTTCGGGCCGGCAACGGAAGTAACGAAAACGGATTTCACCTTTTTTTGCGTAGTTTCATTGGCGATTTTAGCTATGTCATCTATTGTGCCTATGCTACCGCGAGAATATGTGTGGTCGTGGCCTTGCAGCACTAAATCGACATTGTGCTTTAAAAATACCGGCAAGAATGCCGCGCGCACGTCAGGTTCGTCTTGCCCCGGGGTATTTAATGGCATGCCGCACGATGAAAATACCGGATGGTGCATAGTCACGATGCGCCACTTTGCTGTGCTGTTTTCAAGCTTTTGGTTTAGCCACCGGGCTTGGGCTTGCAACAAACTAACGCTACCGAGAGCCTCTGAATTAAGCACAAAAATATCTAAGTCTGGATAATGAGTAACATAAACGGTTTCTTGTAATTCAGTGGGTAATGCTGGTGCGGGTGGCAGGGTAAATTGATCTTGCCAAAGCGTAGACAGAGCCCATTCTTTCTGCTGATTTTTATGCACTTGCCAATCGTATTCATGATTGCCCGGTACGAGTATTGCGGGCAGCATAGCGTGGATAAAGCGTCCAGCATTAAGCCAGTTAGACCACTGGCGATCACTGGCGCCTTCATTCACTAAATCCCCTGCGTAGATAGCAAAATCTGCGTTTTTCCCGTGCAGCCAAGCTTTGCGTAGCACCAATGGCCAGTGAGAGTAAATACCATTTTGTGCGTCACCAAAATACAAAAACTCAACGTCACTATTCTTCTTTTGCGCTGCAGTTTTAATCTGCTGCCAAGATGACCACTGATTCATGGCCCCACTGACACGGTAGTTATATAGCGTATCAGCTACTAAGCCTTCAAACGTAATTGAATGGTAATTAACCGGTGATAACTGGGCATTGGCGGAATAAGTAAACGCTCCTAGATTATTATTGCCTTCGTTCAATGGTGTAGTTTGTGTGCTCGCCTCAAAAGTAGTGGCATGAATATCGTAACGGGCATCTGGATTTGCTTGAACGATTTGAGCATAAGATGACGTAACTGTTTGGTCGCTGCGCCAAGTGACCGAAATGCTGGTGGAAGGAGACTCCGTAGGGGTGACAATAATGCGGTCAGGCCATGACGAAGCGGTAATGTAAGGCGTGTTGTCTTTAATGCTGTTGGTCTGGGATGACTGGGCATTAACCGCATTGCTTGCGCCTATCAGCAATAATATAAATAGCGATATCCAGAGTGTCTTCATTCATATTTCCTAGGGACTTTGTGAACATAAAATAATAAAGCGCCACCGAATATTGGTGACGCTTTTTACCAGAAGCATCGGCATATTTTTATCTATATGCTAACGAATTGATGTGCTTAAAGTGTGCTTAAAACGCGTAACTAACACCCCCGCCGTAAGTCGCTGGTGCACCGACTAGTCGGGCGCCACCGTTAAGTTCAAGGAAGTAAGTTTCGTCGGTGATGTTGCGCCCATAGGCATAAACATTTAAACCATTTGCGAAAGTGACATCCACACGTACCCCAAGCAAGTCATAAGATGGTGCAGTGTTTCCTTCACCTGCGTTGAGGCGATTTGACTCTTCACCATGGTAGTTATAGTTAAGGCGAGCATTTAACTGGGTGTTATTGGCCAACGATGTTTGATAATTAAGCGCAGCGGTTTGGCTCCACTTGGGGGAGCCCGGCAGTGGATCGCCAATGGTACTGGTGACGTCATCAACTCGGTTTGAACTGAACTCGGTGATTTCCGTGTCTAAGTAAGTGCCTGCTGTATTGAAAGTGATTTTGTGATTGTTTGCTTCATATAACGTTAGGGCCATCGACGCCTCGGCACCGCGGACAGTGGCCTTTCCAACATTGGTTCTGCCATTGGTATCGTTTGACAAGCGTGCCGTGGCTTGCAGCTCTTCAAAGTCATAAGAGAACGCATCAAAGGTGAGATTAATCCTGCTCGTCACATAACGTGCGCCAGCTTCATAGGCGAGTACTTCTTCTGAATCGAAAGGTTGAGTTTCTTCTTCAGAAAAAATTGAAGTACCGTCAAAGCCGCCGCCACGATAGGCCGTGCTAACTGATGCGAAGACGTTAAGGTTATCGCTTATAAAATACTGTATAGCTAATTTGCCCGACACGTTACTGTCATCGAACTCTCGATCCCATGAGAAATTAGCGTCGGTTTTGAAGGTTTCTTCAAATACAGATAATCCCCAAGGATCCGCGTCGATATTTTCACCGCGAAATTTAGCGGTATCTTTGGTGTAACGTAAACCACCACTGATAACTAAGTCGTTTGATACGTTCCAGTCGATATTACCGAAAGTGGCAACGCTGTTGCGGCGCTGATTATACGGTGAGCTGTACTGTGACAATACCGCGTAGCTGGTCCAATAACTGGTGAAATCTACCGAATCATTGATGAAAAATGCACCTGCTATCCAATCGAAATCCCCACCTGTTGAATCGCTTAAGCGAATCTCCAGTGATGATTGGTCTAGTTGATCATCAAAGTTGTATTGATAGCGTGGAAACGACGTACCATCACCGTTACCACTGACGTTACGTTCACTGCTTTGCAGAGCGAATAACACATCTAAATTTAGGTTTGAGTGTAATTGATGACTAAAGTCCCCAGAAAAGCCATTTACATCGATTTCGTGGGAATAGTATTCACTGGTGTAAAATTCAAATGGGTCACCGTTTTCGCCAGCATTAAGTGATGGTTTATCATCTTCGAATGCTACGCGGTCATATTGACGTGTATCACCACGATCTTGGCTTACAAAGTAATGTAAAGTCAGTGAGGTTACATCATCAAAGTCATAAACAGCGGTACCACGAAAGGCGAACAAGTCTGCATCACCGAAGCCGTCGCGTTCACCGGGGTCAGCTACTGGCGGCACAATCCCTTCGGTACCCTGTGGTACAAATCCTGCGAAATTGCCTGCACCCTTGCCATCCATAAACCCTCCGCCTTGCTCCATTAATACCGCAACACGAATACCAAGATTATCTGATACGGGGCCGCCGACCGCTGCACTTCCTGAGACAAAATCATATGCGCCATATTCAATATCGGCATAGCCATTTAATGTATCACCAGGGGCACGGGTAATAGCGTTAATTGCACCAGCGGTAGTGTTACGACCATACAAAGTACCTTGCGGCCCTTTCAGTACTTCGATGCGCTCTAAATCAAAAAGCGGCATACTTAAATAAGCATTTGAAGTTTGGTAAATACCATCTACGTGAAGTGCAACCGATGGGTTGCCATTGGGTTTGTAGTCATCTGCGCCACCAATACCACGAATGGTGATAAAGCTGTTTTCAGGGCCACCGAAAGCTGAGTTAATAGAGATACCTGACAGACTGTCGATTAGGTCTGTGAAGTCAGTGACGCCTCTTGCTTTTAGCTCATCACCGCCAAGTACTGATATAGCCACCGGTGCATCTTGTAAACTGCTATCGCGTTTTAGCGCCGTTACAACGACTTCGTCCATAGGCGCTTGATAATGAGATGCGCGCTTAATAGGGGTCAGTGAATTCGTTTCTGCTTTTTTAATAACAATGGCTCCACTTGGTTGTTCTTGTGCTTGTAATCCGCTGCCTTTCAATAATAACTCTACGGCTTTGATAACGGATAGCTCGCCTTTAGCTGCCACGGCTTGTTTATTGCTGACAAGACGACTTGGAGCGATGATTACCGTGCCGGTTTGCTGAGAAAGCTGGTTAAGTGCCTGACCAAGGGGTTGAATAGCTATATTTACTTCGGTTTTCTGCGCTAGCGCATGAATAGGAAAAAGCGAAGCAAGCGCGCCGCCAAATAAAGCGCACTTAATAGAACGACTGAGTGTTTTCATGATGTGTATTCCAGTTAATTAATATGGGTTCGCTACAAGAGTCATCATGGAGATAGATTTTTCAGTGAACGTGCTTGTTTCATAAAAACTTCACACAGTGGGTGGTTTATTACGCGTAGTGCTTTGAACAATTGTGTATATATATATTCGTATTTTTACTAATCCTAACTACGTATATACAGTAGATGGGGCTGTTACCAAATTAGGCGTACAGCCCATCAGGTCATTTTTTCGCTAGTATAGTACGCGTATCTTCTTCAATTAATGTAATGGGATAGGCTGCCACTAAACCCGCTAACATTTGATCGATCTGGTTAAATGTGAAAGATGCAGTGATGGGCAAGTCATTAATGCTTTTATCAAGGATGACAACAGGCTTCGGTTTATATCGGTTGATATCCATGATGACGCTTTTCAAAGCAGTATTGTCGTAAATCAAGCGCTCGTTCAACCAAGCAAACTCTGTTTCTGGATTAAACTGAGTGACGTCGCTAATAAATGTACCGTCTATGTTGGCGCGCAACTGCTCGTTAGCGTGTAACTGCAGAACTTTCTCATCCAAGTTGCCATGTTCGGGCATATCGGCTACGTCTACTAAGCCCCGCTGCACCGAAATCTTTACTGCGTTATCGGTGCTTCGTTTAACTTCGAATGCGGTGCCACGTACGCGCACTTGAGTATGTTGCGCAGTAACTGAAAATACGCGGGCGGGGTCGTGGGTAACATCAAAGTAAGCACTGCCTTTGTGCAGTGTTATGCGACGAGCGTTCTGGTCAATATCAACTGCGATACTTGAATTTCCGGCTAGGGTCACATCAGAGCCGTCACTTAAGGTAATAGTGCGATTTTGACCTATTGATGATGTGAAGACTGTATCTGGCGTTATAATCTCTAAGGTATTCGTGGTGTGAAATACACCATTAATAATCAATAACGAGACACTGGCTGCTATACCACTTAGTAACACGGCTGATTTGGCAAGGATGCGCTTTGGCTTGTGAGGTATTTTAGCAACCGGATCCTGATTAGCATGCTGTGTTATCCAGTCTATGGCAGAATCTGTCATACCTATTGTTTGCCAAATCTGCTGATAATGTGTGAATGCCTGTTGATTCATTTTATTACTGTTAAGCCATAAAACAAACTCCTCACGCTTTTCAGATGTTGCATGACCGGAATATAAATAGGTCAGCCATTCACGCGCTTGAGCTTTGGGTGTATTTCCAGCTGGAGCTGTTGATTGAATGTCGTCGAGATGACGCGCCACAGACTCAGTTGATTTATACTTCATGATTGCAACGCACTTTGCAATGCACTGGCATGGTTACTTGCAAGCGAATCACGATGTTCAGAATGTTTGTTTTTAACGCTGTTACTGTCGATTTCATCATCTATGCTTTCTAAAATAGCCATTGCGGTATTTAACTGACGGCAGATATCCGCGAGGCTCCAACCAGTATCGTTCGATATCTGTGCATAAGTTTGCCCTTTTATTCGAGCCCGCATTAATACGTCACGCTGCTTATCACTTAGCCGTTCGGTGCCTTTTTGAATAGCCGCAATACGTTGTTCGCCCTGTAAGATGGTTTCTGGGCAAATTTCGTCAAACAACTCTTCATTGAGGGGAAGCTGTTCGGCAATAAATGCTCGAGTTTTACATATACGACCAATGGATTTTAAGGTGATATTAATGGCTATTTTGATTATATAGGCTTTGGGGTCTTGTACATCGGCAGTATTACTCATCTGTGCAAACCGGCTAAAAGCCTCTTGAGCAACATCTTCGGGCTCCGGGGGGCCTGATCCATAACATTTATGGAGTAACCGGCATACGTCGCGCCAGTGAGCCCTAAATAAGGTATCGATGGAATGGGTAGTAGCAGGCTTAGCTTTGTGTTGATACGTAGGGGCAACATCGCAAGCGTTACTTTTCAAATGTGTATTGATGAAAAACAACGGTGCTTTGTGTAGTGCTTTGCTCATTAGTATTCACTCGACAACGTTTAAAAAATCTGCCGGATATTAACGGTGCAAAGCAACAAATTTATGACAGCGCATATAAAAAGCGCAGTCTTAATAAAAAATTCACATTGGTGGCGTTTGGTGTTTATACCAATCTGTATTAATGCATCATTAGTCTGATGCACGTCCACAAAAAAAGCCGGCGGACCGGCTTTTAGTATACGCAACTCAGTGAAGCGTTATTTTTTGAAACGCTTACCAACGCCAAGGCCAAGTAGACCCAAGCCGAGTATAGCAAGACTAGTTGGAGCAGGTACGTCGCGCTTATCCAAGCCCACAACTATGTTGTCAAACTCGCCTGCCACACCTGAAGAGATAACCCGTAAGCGGTTAAATGATTCACTAGCGTTGAAGGCAATGTTTACGTAAACATTAGATGAGTCTGCAGCCTGGTTACCAGATGTACCGTTTAATTGAGATAATAACTCCTCACCGGTAATGCTACTTACCAATACGTCGTTAGAGTAAAACTCAAACGAATTGTACGTATCCACTGAGCCCCAATAGAATCCTAAGTAATTGACACTTGACCCTGCTAACGAAGGTACAGTCGTACCTAAGGTGGCTAAAAAGTCTGTGTAATCAATGTCAACGTAGCTATCCACGCCCACTGTTGATGGCGTTGTATAAGCGTAACAGCCCGTATCACCAGCTGGTGCCGCAGCAACGTTTCTTGAAGAGCCTTTACGTATGTTTAAAACCGACGACCCACTAGCGGTAACATTCAACGGTGAGTTGATTGCACAGCCTGTTGATGCACCCGCAACGTTGTAGTCTTCATTTTGCGCCGAGTCTAACCCCGTTATAGCGGTGTTTGTATCGAATGTTTCAACGAAGAAGCCGTCGCTTAAGGAATTAATTGTGTTATCAGCATTAACGTTAACGCTTGTTTTGCCTGAACCATCGGTCGCAGCCTGACCACCGAAGGTAATAACCGCAGCATTTACAGATTGGCTCACAGCCAATGCAATTACTGTGGTAGTAAATAAGTATTTTGTGTTTGTTAACAACTTTTTCATGTGTAACTCCGTTATGCAGCTACATTGACTGCTACTAAAGTATTAGCATAATTTGCGCCAACTTAATTACTTGATACATTTCATAAGGTTGCGTGTGAACCATATATAGACGTCAATAAATGTGTAAAATTTTGCACCACGGGTGATGCAAATAACGCACAGTTATTGTAAAAAGTTCCCACGCATAGACTTAATTTCAATCAAGTGGTCGTTAGTTAAAGTGATTAAATAGGGTGTTTAGATGAACGAGATGATCATGGGAAAGTCTTATTTACTGGGCCTTACAACGTGTTTTTCAACTACACGTACTGGTTAAAATATACTTTCTCAGGGGGACCTATCAATTGCGTCCACGCAATTGATTATTATTAATCGAGTGCATTATTTTCTGACACCTACCGATTAGACACGACCCGATATCGACAGTATAAATACTATAGGCATAAAAAAAGCCGGCAAGCCGGCTTTAAAATTCAAGATTAAAATTTATTATTTTTTTAATTTTTTACGAAGCGCTAAACCCATTAGACCTAAGCCCAAAAATGCCAGTCCAGCGGGAGCAGGAACTTCACGGTTAGTTAGGCCTACTACAATGTTATCAAACTCACCGGCCACACCTGATGAAATAACACGTAGACGCGTAAACGCTTCATCTACGGTAAAATTGATATTCACGTAAACGTTAGATTTATCAGACAACCTATCGCCTTCAACGCCACCAACTAAATCTAAGATCTCTTGTCCGTCAATACTGTCTACTAATACATCTGAAGCTGAATAGAATTCAAACGTATTGTATGTATCAATTGAGCCCCAGTAAAAGCCTAGATAATCAATGCTAGAACCAGTAAGCGAAGATTCAAAATTGCCGATATTAGCCAAAAACGCAGTGTAATCAATGTCTACGTAACTATCTACACCGCGTACTTCTGGTGTGGTGTAGGCGTAACATGTGCTGTCTCCAGCAGGTGCAGCAGCAACATTGTGCTCAGAACCTGTGCGCACATTCAAAACTGATGATGTACTGGGCATAACTATTAATGGTGAGTTGATTGCACAACCCGTAGATTTACCCGCAACGTTATAACTTTCTTCAGGGGTTAACGGTAAGCCAGCAATTGCAGTGGCTTTGTCGAACGTTTCAACAAAGAAGCCGTCGCTCAGTGCATTAATCGTATTATCAGCGTTAACATTTAAACTGGTTTGGCCTGAACCGTCGGTGGCTGTTTGACCGCCTAGAGTAATTACAGCTGCACTAGCATGTTGTGTTGTGGCAATGGCCAAAAGGGCTGCTACCGAGTAAAACTTCGCTTTCTTAAATAAACTTGTCATAGGTTACTCCTTAACTACTACCTAACTGCAAACTGTCATTTGGACTGATAACAATGCATTAACTAGACCAACTTCAATAATTCCTTTTAATTCAATCTATTACCATATGTGGCAGTTGACTTACTAAAAGCGCTGTAAAGAAAATGGACATATCTCACATAGGTTGTTTCTATGTGCATACGTTATAAAACGTTGCTCATTATAACCGCACTTTAATATTTCGCAATGCTGTTTTTTTGTTCAATTTATTTAAGCTTATTGTTCAAATGCAAAGGGCAAAATATCATTCATCGTTAGGGTTTTTATTTCGCCTTCGCTGGTGGCCATATGGACTAAAGTCTCTTTGCTTGCGAACTCGAAAATTCGCTGACGACAGCCGCCGCAAGGTGAGCAAAAGTGTTCATTTGGACTAGCGATTAATATTTCCCTAACGTGCCTTGCTCCACCTGCTACCATCGCAGCTAGCGCATTGCCTTCCGCGCATTGGCCTAATGGGAATGATACGTTTTCTACATTGCAGCCAATATATATTTCGCCGTCTTCAGCGACTAAAGCTGAACCGACTCTGTAATCAGAATATGGGGCATGAGCTTTAGCCTGTACATCTAGGGCTGCATTAAATAAAGTTTGTAAGTCGGTTTGTGGCTTGTTCAAAATAGCACCGCTTGTTTTTATGGTAGCCCGCTAGTGTGCATTATTTTTACAACTTGATACAGTAGAACGCAATTTTCGGGCTGTGGTTGTCTTTACATTTCCCGCTAAATACGCCACCCTGCCATATAATCTAACGTCACTTTCTGGCTGATTTTGCTTTTTATCGCCATCACTTTTAGGTCAAGCGTCGCACATTCTTATGCAAAATAAATTTCTCTCTCTAATATTGTTAGGGTTGTTACTTGGCGGTTGCGCCAATGGCAATCAAGCTCAGTCTAGTCAAGCTCAAATGAGTAATTTACTTCTCGCTGAACCTGCGCCCATGAGTGTGCGTTCACAAATGGCCATTGCACGTTATAGTCAAATTTTGGCTAAAGCGCCGTTAGAAGATCAAGAACGAGCGGAATTACTGCATCAACGCGGCATGTTATATGACAGTGTAGGGTTGGCAGGTTTAGCCCAATACGATTTTGATAACGCTCTGCGATTAAAACCTGATATGGCTGAAGCGTATAACTCTTTAGGAGTGCACTACACTCAGCAAATGAACTTTATTCAAGCTTATGAGGCATTTGATGCCACATTGGATATTAACCCCGATTATGAGTTCGCTTTTTTAAATCGCGGAATTGCCCTTTATTACGGCGGACGTGCCGACTTAGCGGTGAATGATTTTGGCGAGTTTTATCGCAAGGATGAATCGGATCCGTATCGAGCGCTGTGGGCTTTTATTGCGCACAGCGAACTGGATAAAACGCAAGCATTGATGGCGTTGAGTGACAACCGCGAAAACTTGGATGAAGATAATTGGGCAACGCACTTAGTCGACCTCTATTTAGGTCGAATTGATGAACAGGCACTACTGAATGGTTTAATTCAGGGGGTAACGAGTCAGCAGGAATTAACCGACCGCTTATGTGAAGCCTATTTTTATCTTGGTAAGTACAATTCAGCTCTTGGTAATCGCGGTGTCGCCTCTAACTATTTCAAGTTAGCCCTGAGTACCAATGTGTTTGAATATGTTGAACACAGATACGCGCGCTTAGAGCTTGATATGCTGCGTGATGAAGCGGTAGCGGAAAGTGAAGGTCAATAAACAACACCATCACTTAACATTATAACTGGTGCTTAAGACCAGCCTTTATTTACTTTGCCTTATGGCCTGGGCTTCTGCTGGGCACAGTGATGTTATCCGTTACTTGCCCTTTTTGACCTCTCAAGTAAATACCAGCGAATTCCCGCTACACTTTTTATATAGAGCTTACCAAGCTGGTGATAATCAAGCACTGGCGCGCTTAAGCCAACGAGCAATAACCGAAAATAACGCCTATTGGTTGCATTTTGCTAAATTAGCGGGCTCTCCTCAAGCGCAGCAATATTTTTCGCACGTTCAGGTAAATAATGGTCGAGGTAAGGCATCGCGTAAAGCGCTGAGTTACGCCGCAAAGCGCGGAGATATTGATGCGCAAATAGCCCTATACCATTATTGGATTGCTAAAAGCGAACCGCAAAAAGCCCAGCACTGGCTGGAGATAGCGGCACAGCGAGACCCAGCAAGTGCAGTGTATTATGCAAAGTGGCTGTCCATATCAGGAAACGAGTCACAGGCTATTGAATTATTAAATAGGGCCGTGCAGTTGGGGAGTGCCCATGCATCCCGTTTACTGAATATGCGGGTTAATTCTGCGTTAGTGGGGCAGCGCAAGTCAGAGTCTACAGCATTGAACCGTAAACGCTCAGCAACCCATTGTGTTCAACAGCTACAATTTGTTGCGAGTACCTTACAATCTGTGTTGCAAGCTGATGAACTCATTGAGCAGTTTAAAAGAGACACTCGATTACAAGGGTTACCCATTTGTGCTAATACTCCTATTTGGTTGGCGGAAAATGCCCTAACGTGTTCCGGCAATTGGCAAGGCGAGGGGCGTTTAGGCTGCGATATGATCCAACTAAGTCAGTCACTGACCCGTGAACGTTTTACCCATGTAGTGGTGCTAGCACATAATGGCAAAGCGAATGTTCACAATGGTGTTATGTTTCTAGACAGACAAGATGATTACAATGTGTTTGTGCATGAACTTGCTCATTTTTCCGGTTTTGTTGATGAATACCCACTGTCTTCAGGTCTTGCTATGGCCATATGCACCGGCAGTGACGCGCCTAACTTGCGACTCAGCAACCCAAATGAAAAGCCTGACGTGCATGACTGGCAAAATTTGCTGAAAGGTAAAGCGCTGACAATCAGTCAATCCCGAACCTGTGATAATCATCAAGCTCAAGCCTATAAACCCAGCGCTAAAATGACTTTTATGGAGTTTTACGATGTGCCGTATATTCCAGCGATTTATTTACGCGCGTGGGCTGAGCGGTTAGCAAATAAGTCACTATTAACGCCTGCTTACATAAATTTTTATCAAGGATTTGATGCCAGTGGTAACGCTGAACAAGGCGGCTACTGGCGTTCGCGCTATCAACAATTCCTACAAGCGGATTAAACTCAAAAAGAGGATTTAACGGGAAGTGTGATTTTTGCTCGCACAGTCGGTATACTACTCTGACGATTTACGATGTTTGTGGTAACCAACTTAGCACTATGAACCAAGCTCTTTCAATTGGTACGGTGGATTATCCGTTTCCAGCAAAACCAGCGCGATTAACGGTTGCTCAGCAACAAGATTATATCGACAAAATAAAACACCTACTGGTCGAAAAAAATGCCACCCTTGTTGCGCATTATTACACCGATCCTGAAATTCAAGCCTTGGCGGAAGCTACCGGCGGCTGTATTTCTGACTCCTTAGAAATGGCACGTTACGGTCGAGATTGCGATGCGCAAACCCTCGTGGTCGCGGGTGTGCGATTTATGGGTGAGACCGCCAAAATACTCAGCCCGGATAAAACCGTGATTATGCCAACCCTTGAAGCGACGTGTTCATTGGACATTGGTTGCCCTGAGGATGACTTTTCGGCTTTTTGCGATGCTCATCCTGATCATACCGTCGTTGTGTATGCGAATACTTCTGCAGCGGTAAAAGCCCGTGCTGATTGGGTAGTTACCTCAAGTATCGCCCTTGAAATTGTTGAGCATCTAGACTCACAAGGTAAGAAAATCATTTGGGCCCCAGATCGTCACTTAGGTGCTTACATTGCTAAAGAAACGGGTGCTGACATGCTAATGTGGCAAGGTGAATGTATTGTTCACGATGAATTTTCAGCCAAAGCACTGCGCGAGATGAAGCACCTTTACCCAGATGCAGCGATATTGGTCCATCCTGAATCACCAGCCAGTGTGGTTGAATTAGCAGATGCAGTTGGCTCGACTACTCAACTAATTAATGCATCACGCACACTTCCCAATGAAACATTCATTGTGGCGACTGACCGTGGCATTTTTTATAAAATGCAGCAGCTTGAGCCAAACAAAATATTTCTTGAAGCTCCTACCGCGGGAAATGGTGCAACCTGCAAAAGTTGCGCGCATTGCCCGTGGATGGCCATGAATGGTTTGCAAGCTATCTACGAAGCGCTAACGCAGCCAACAGGCCATGAAATATTCGTCGATGATGAATTACGTCACAAAGCCTTAGTACCACTAAACAGAATGTTAGACTTTTCTGCTGAACTGAAAATGAAAGTGACCGGTAACGCATAGTTGCTCGTTCTGACCTAAAGAATAATGTGCAAGCCAGCTAATGCTGGCTTTTTCATTTTTCGGCCACATCTACACTATAGAGTTTTGTTTTAATCCCACTATTTAGGAGTGTTTCATGCCAGATTTAAGCCGTTATAAAGGAATTGTATTCGATATGGACGGAACGTTAATCGATTCAATGGGCTCTCATGCAATAGCATGGCAAAAAACATGCGAGCATTTTGGTTACCCCTACGATAAGGAATACATACATGCACTGGGCGGAGTACCGACACGGGAAATAGCTAAGCTGCTGAATGAAAAATACGGCCAAAATCACGATTTAGACAAAGTATCCGAAGTAAAGCGTCAAGCATGGCTCGCGTTAGATGATGATCTAACCGTTATCGAAGACACTTTTAAGGTTATGCAGCGTTATAAAGGCGTACTCAAAATGGGAATAGGCACAGGTTCAGAGCGAGACAATGCCATTCGCATGCTGACGCGAACAGGTTTACTCGATAGAGTTGAAACTGTGGTGACATCTTCTGATGTGAAAAATGGCAAACCTGACGGTGAAACGTTTTTAACCGTAGCGAAAAATATGGGGCTTAGCGCCTCTGAGTGCGTAGTATTTGAAGATACAGATATAGGCCGCCAAGCAGCAAAAAATGCCGGTATGGACTGCATCATGGTCATAGACGGTAAAATTGAATTACCGGCGTAATTCGTATTATAAATACGTCTAGAGGCGGTGAGTTCAATAAAATTCCGATAATTGAACAATAAACCACCGTCTTACTCGCTTATTCACAGTAAACACTTGCGCAGCTAGGCTGTTTTCCCTAACATACGCGCCTGCTTAAAAGCTTGTCTGAATATTGCGCTTGGTGATTTAAAGACGGTAAAGCAAAAAATCCGAAATGTAAGTACATTTACATTTCAACAATTTGGAGAGGTGGCTGAGTGGCTGAAGGCGCACGCCTGGAAAGTGTGTTTAGGGTTAAACCTAACGAGGGTTCGAATCCCTCTCTCTCCGCCAAATAGTGAAATAAGTGGGCACCTCATTTGAGGTGCCCATTTTTTTTGATCTGGATATAATATCCACGAGCGGATAATTTCCTCCTACTACCTTTACACTTTTTTTATGAACACGTATCTCATTGATTATACTAGCTAAATAGGCTTTTACAGCCTCCGGGCGTGAACTCGCTAAAGTATCAAAGCTATCACCTATGAATTGTTCAATTTGTTTACTGCCATAATTCCAAATTTTTAGAGATGCTTCGATTTTTGCTTTTTCGACCTTTAGCTCCAACGTTTTGATTTGTTTTTGCAGATTGTCCATGTGCGTAGAAAGGGTGTCGTCAAATGTTATTTTTTTTTCTGAAATTAATGTCCAAAGATTATCTGCTTTCTCTTTTATACCCACTATTTTTTTATTACATAAAAGGATTTCATGGTTAACATTATTTTTGTCTGTCGTATTCTTAGATCTAACAAAGGTTGTTATTTTACCAAGTCTTTCAGGCGTTAATATTCTCTTTTTAAGAACGTTTATGATCGCGGATTCTATTTTATCTTTAGGAATTCTAGGTGCGGAGCAAGAGTCCACATCTCTCGCTAATTTTTGCCCACAGGTGTAGTACCTATATTTTCCACTTTTGCCTGTACTTAATCGAAATCCTGCACCGCACTCTGCACATTTTAATATTCCGGTTAACAACGTAGGATTACTGATACCTTTAGATTTATGAGTACCCGGTCTTCGTTGAGTTAGCCCCAGACCTACAGCATCAAATATTTCTTTGCTTACTATACTTGGCACTTTAACAGGTACTTGAGAGTACTTTGGTGTTTTATTATCGCGGCATTTACCAAAAATTTTAATGCCATAATAAGATGTCTCTCTTAATAATCGATCTACATTATTATAATTCCATTGACCTCCTCTAAACTTAACTCCTTCGCGATTTAATAAGGTGGCTATCGCTTTAATGCCCATAGGAAGGCCATTGTTGCCATTTAGCGATAAACTAAATAATCGTTTAACAATTTCAGCCTCTTCTGTGTCGACCACTAGTATTTTTCTATCCTTTTGACCTGAAGTCATCTCTTTAGGTGCAACAATAGATTTATATCCAAATAAGGTTCTTCCGCCAGTATGAAACCCAGCTTTGGCTGTTTCGGTCAATCGATCACGCACAGTCTCACTATTTTGCTCGCTTTGATTTTCATTTATTGCGCCAAACAAAGCTGTGACTAACCTTGCCGTTTTTCTGTCTTCCGGGATTTGGTCATTAACTGAAAAAAGTTTAATGTTAGCTAAATCCAGAACATGTTTGGTTTGCAACATCTCTAGGTTGTTTCTACTAAACCGAGATAAGTTATATGTAACAATACCTTCGAATGTCGGAGATTCTGCTACCGCATCTGAAATCATTCTTTTGAACTCATGCCTAACACCGTTGAACGCACTAAAACCGGAGTCGCAGTATTCCATTACTATTTCATGGTTATTTGCTTTCGCCCAATCATTAATTTGTATTCTCTGTCCTTCAATCGAATCCCCTTCAGAAGCTTGTCTTTGGGAACTAACTCTTACGTATGATACTAATTTCATTATTTAACTCCAAAATATCTAATTTAGTGTCAGCGCTATTGGATGCTAAAATTTGCTTCACAATATTTTGTAAAGCCAATTCTTCTTCTTTTGAAATATCTTTGTTAGAAATTTCATTTGAGCTGACAAATTCAAATTTGTATAACTCAATAAAAATGTTCTTGTTTGCCATCCTAATAGCACTCCGTGACTTGTGTAAGTACTAATTTAGTGTGGACAAAGTTTATTTTAATTCAAGCGATTTATTTTTTTAAGTGATTGAAAAATAACATTAATATAGTTGATCTATTAATTGGGTATATTCATTTATAGTTTGTTTTTTTAAGAAAAATAAGATTTATCAAACTGTTGTAACGTAATAAAATACACTAAGAATATAAGGCATAAAATATTGTTTATAACCTAATGGGATTTTTATTATTGAGGTGATAATTAAACAATCTTAGAGTGTTTAATAAATTGAGTATGTCGTTGGTATTTTTAAGAACGAACTAGCTTCTTGAGGATTGGTTTTATTCATTAAGGTTCTTAAGAGTGCATATTCTCAATTAATGCACGACTTGTTCTTTATCATTGAACCAGTGTTCTCGTTAGGTTGAAACACTCTGCGCAATTGAATAAATCATTTGCTGATTGCTTTCTGCGGAGAATTGAGTTTCTCGTTTCTACTCTTTTAGAAAAGAACTAATAAAACTGGAGCCAGAGTAGAATTACTGTGATGAATAGACTGACATCATATGATAAATTATTTCCTTGCCCTCAAAGCCTCGTTGCGAGGCTTTATTCTATCAAGAGTCAGAGAAGGCTAGCTTCAGTAACGAACTCTCCATCTCGCCATTGGCCTAATGTTCTTCGGCCATCTGGGGTTATGCGCTCAAGGAATTCAGGATAATCGGGGCTTTTGCCGTATAGCGTTTGTCCTTCGGCCAGCAATTGCATTGTTAACTTCCCCGATTGACTATCACGCTCTATCTCCTCGGAAAGTGCTATCACATCTAACGTTTTATACATCATGGCTCTCCTCGCACATTAGTTGTCTTACACTTTCTATCTCAAACAATTAGCACGCAATAGCATGGTCTTTGGCGAAAGCTTGGATTTTGGCTTCGGTTCGACTGGGGACAGTAGCGTAGCGGCAGAAAAAATCAAAGATACTAGCGCCAACTTGCTGAATTGCTCGTAAGTCATTCAACCCGACATAAGCGTTAAATTGACGTCCATCCAACGTGGGAGCTTGGTTGGCGTTGCTCTGCTCTTTAGCAAAGGCTGAAGTACCTCATTTTCCATTGTTGGCGCTTCTATTTTTATCGCTGATTTACTGTGTGGCATTTAGTAATTACCTAGATTAACTCTGTTAAAAGTATAGCGCAGCATCACCAAATCGCCATGACTGACGTTTTTAAATATAAAAAGGTGGCGCAGGCCAACCACTACAACAGTGGTTAATTGGTATGCACGGTGTTGTTCACTTTAGCGGGAATAGTGCTCCAAGTTGATAGTTATGGAGGCATTTTGAACTGCTCATCTGTTCTGGCTTAAAAATTCCTGCTCTTTAGCCAAGCAGGCGGAACATTACTGTTTCATTTATTAACTAAACCTTACGAAAAAACTAACGTACTTATCGTTACCAATCTGAAGTTCACTGAATGGTCAAAAGTGCATGTTTATTCGAATGTTACAGCGGTATTGGTAAGCTGGTAACTCTTCATTGCCACTTCATCTAACGGGTAATCACCGCTACAGATTTAAAAATAAAAGGAGAATAAATCTAGAAATTAAAACATGCTTATGGTCATATAAAACAACCTAAGTTGAGCAGTTTTAAGTATAAGTTAACAGGCGGACTTGTATGCTAAAATCGCCAAACTGTTTGGCAGAGAAACAGAACGAGAAAATAATGAGAATCATTGATAAGGCACTTCGTTGTGCTGACGTAATAATTTTCGGCTTGGTAACAAAACAGCTATCACCAATTCAATAGAAGTCTCCAAGGCACCCTCAAATATAATAATGGAACTTAGCCGCAAATATGGAAATCAATAAAATTAGAGAGAGTATTGCCCTCCACAACGGGCTTCAAAACATAGATGATATCTATACGTTTTACTATGACGAGACAAATAATATCAGGAAGTTATACCTATCTGATTTCGGTCTTAACGTAGAGCAGGAAGACAATTTTGTACTCGCTGGAATCGTGCATAAAGGAACACATCACAATTCAGATTTCGCCTCCTTATTCGATACATTAAAGCTTCAAAAAACAGCAAAGGAGTTGAAGTTAAAGCATGTTGCGAAAGGTAGCTTCATCGATATGCTCAAATCTCGAAAGCTCAATAAAATTTTGGATTGGCTATCTGAAAATGGCTTTTATATTCACTATTTTAACTTAAATATCGTTTATTGGTCTGTGATTGACATTATTGATTCGATTATCAGTGAAGCCGAAAATTCAACGTTCATTATTAATCACCTTCAATTGAAAGGTGATTTCTACGAAGTTATCACATCTACCAAAGTTGACTTCTTGCGAGAGCTAAATCATTTTAATTACCCAGATGTGAAACAGGAAAAATTCCACGCATTCTGCAATTGGATGATATCTCTCGTAAGGACACATAGCGACATGTTGCCGAATCATCGAGCTAACATGCTTCAAAACCTTTTTGAAGAAGCTCTCACATTAGATGACCTTCCTTTTATTTCAGGGGGGCATGGTAAAGAGTTGATTAATAATTTCTTGATTTTCTATCTTCAGAAACTATATATTTTCAAAAACTCATGGCATATATTTGATGAAGAAGAGCAAATTCAAAACCTGATTGAGGGTATTTCATGGACTGACAATGGAAATCCGCTTAAAAACTACGAGTTTGTGAATTCCCATGACAATAGCGCTGTTCAGATCTCAGATGTCATAGCTGGATTCCTTGGTAAATACTTCACGTATTTAAAAAACGTGAATTCTAATCAGTTAAGGGTAGATGTAGTAAGCCTCGATGAACAACAGGTAAATACATTTGTGGCATTAAAGCGATTAATCGACCATTCAGATACTTTGAGTAGAGGCCTATTCACGGTTGTTAATAGTGAAAACGAAAGAATAAAACACGACTTATTTTACAAGTCATGCTGCTTATAACTACATCCGCAGAACACGAATGTTGTCTCCGATATTTCTGCTTTTAGGCTGGGTGTCCAGAACAATAATCTAATAGCTGGGAGCTAATAAAAGTCATTCGACCTGAAAAGAAATTAGTCCCATTTTCTTCTAATGTTCTAATACAATAACAGCCTCATTTGCCACGGCAAGATCATGAACGTTTTTTGAACAAAAACAACATTATTTGACGGGCTGATGTCGCTGTGATCTTATACTC
>NZ_WTPY01000010.1:0-112591 GCF_011378905.1 Paraglaciecola sp. 20A4
GTGCTTAAAAGTATCAAAAAATAGATATCCGGTTGCCAAAAGTAAATATGCCGTTCACCTTAAGTGAACGGCATTACGCTGATAGCGGGCGTTCGTCGTTCAATAACGTTAGGTAATTAGCCTTTGTAGCGCTGCATCACTAACGTACAGTTGGTGCCACCAAAGCCGAAGCTATTTGACATAACCGTGTTTAACTTAGCATCACGCGTGGTAGTGACTACGTCCATACCTTTTGCGGCTTCATCTAGGGTTTCTATGTTTATAGAAGGGGCGATAAAATCGTTTTCCATCATTAATAAACTATAGATCGCCTCGTTTACTCCCGCAGCACCAAGCGCATGACCAGTCATCGCTTTAGTTGCACTTAATGGTGGTACTTTATCGCCGAAGACTTGACCAATAGCCCATAGCTCTTTTACATCACCGACTGGAGTAGACGTACCGTGAGTATTAATATAATCGATAGGTTCATCAAGCCCTTCCATTGCCTGATGCATACAACGAACTGCGCCTTCACCTGAAGGGGCAACCATATCAGCACCATCTGACGTAGCACCATAACCGACAATTTCGCCGTAAATTTTAGCGCCACGAGCCAATGCATGCTCTAGTTCTTCAACGACAACCATACCGCCGCCGCCTGCGCCGACGAAACCATCGCGATCAGCGTCATAGGTACGTGATGCCTTACTCGGCTCATCATTGTACTTAGTAGAAAGTGCACCCATAGCGTCAAATTCCATAGACAATGTCCAATGTAACTCTTCACCGCCACCAGCAAAAATAATATCTTGCTTACCTAGTTGAATTTGCTCTAGCGCGTTACCAATACAGTGTGCGCTGGTAGAACATGCAGAACTAATCGAATAGTTAACACCTTTGATTTTGAATGGCGTCGCCAAACAAGCAGATACCGTACTGCCCATACAGCGTGTCACCATATAAGGACCAACGCGCCGTAAACCTTTTTCACGCAAAATATCGACTGCTTCGACTTGGTGCTGAGAAGAGGCGCCGCCTGAACCGGCAATAATACCAGTGCGAACGTTAGACACCATTTCAGGCGTAAGGCCTGAATCTTCTACCGCTTGCTGCATAGCAATGTACGCATAGCCCGCCGCATCACCCATAAAGCGTAACGTTTTACGGTCGATGTGGTCAGCTAAGTTAATATCAACTTTACCCCAAACATGACTACGCATGCCATTTTCGGCAAACTGTTCAGAATATGTGATGCCAGAACGCCCCTCTCTAAGGGACTTCGTGACTTCATTTTTGTTGTTACCAATACTAGAAACTATACCTAGTCCGGTGATAACCGCTCTTCTCATGATTAACCCTTCAAGCAAAAAATTGCTGCTTATAAAATTGCCGCATATGGTAACGATTTTAACGTCGCAACTGGTCTGCTCTTCTGTGTATAAATATCATACACAGCGCAAACTGTTCAACAAATCATCACCGGTTAAAAATAGCAATACAGTTTGGTTTATATACACTGTTTGGTTTGTTCAGACAGTTACCTTAAACTATCGCGCTTTTGAAGACTAGTCCAAGCATACTCGGAGACCCACCCGATTGACCATTAAAACAGCATATATTGAATTTAATGCCGATGGCACACCATTGGCCACGGATTTTGACGATATTTATTTTTCCGCTGCCGGCGGCGCGGCCGAAGCCGAACACGTCTTCATTCTGAATAATCAACTGCTGGATCGCTGGTCACGTTGGTCCAAAAATACCTTCGTGATAACCGAAACTGGCTTTGGCACAGGGTTAAATTTTTTAGTTACCCTAGCGACGTTCAGCCAATTTATTAAACAGAATCCCAATAGTCATTTTAGCCTACATTTTGTTAGTACCGAAAAATTTCCGCTAAATCGCAAAGACTTAGTGCAGGCGTTAGGGACTTTTGTACAATTTAATGACTTAGCAGAGGAACTTATTAGTCAGTATCCCATGCCGTTAACTGGCTGTCATAGAATGAACTTTTGTAACAATCGGGTGATTTTAGATTTATGGCTGGGTGATATCCACGATTCACTGCCGCAAATATATGTGGATCAAAAGGGCTTAGTCGATGCCTGGTTTCTGGACGGCTTTGCCCCCAGTAAAAACCCACAAATGTGGACCCACGCGTTATTTGAGCAAATGGCCAGACTCGCCAGTAACGGCTGCACATTTTCTACATTTACCGCTGCGGGCTTTGTTAAGCGCGGCTTGCGGGATGTCGGCTTTACTGTAGAAAAACGTAAGGGCCATGGTCGAAAACGTGAAATGCTCGCGGGACATATTCTTCATCCAAACAGTGAACGACAACAAGCCAAGTATTATCATCGCTCGGCCTATAGGGCGGCGCTATCGAAGTCGTTTAATTTGGACAAAAAACCGACTGTCGCTATTATAGGTGCAGGTATTGCTGGGGCGACAGCAGCCTATGCATTAGCGCAAAGAGGCTATCAATGCGATATCTATTTCAACGACTCAGCTCCTGCCCAAGGCGCCTCCGGTAACCCTCAGGCTGGGTTTTACCCTCAGTTGAATGCAGATGCTAGCCACAGCAGTCAAATTAATGCCCATAGCTTCGTATACGCCTCAGGTGTTTACCGAAAACTGTTAGCTGACGGTTACGATTTTGCTCATCAATGGTGCGGTGTATTGCAGCTTGGATTCAAGCCTGCTTTAGCAGCACGCTACGCAAAGCTAATTGACAATAATATCTGGCCAGAAGATCTAGTCCGATATGTTGACTCACAGCAAGCCCAACATATCAGTCAATGCGCTATGCCCTACAGTGGTCTATTTATGCCTTTAGGCGGCTGGATAGACCCAGTCCAGTTAGTCAAAGCGCTATTTAACGCCGCTGGGGATTTAAGCAAAACCACATTACATAACAATCAGACATTGACCGGACTTGAACGACATAATGAGCAATGGCAATTAAACTTTGATTGCTTAGCTGAAAATACCCCTAATAGACAATATCAAGCCATCGCCGATATTGTTATCTACGCCACGGGGGCCAAAAGCCAAAGTGTTACTGATTTAGATGACTTCCCTTTACGTATGGTTCGCGGCCAAGTTGAAGCCATTCCTGCTCAGCCAGCCTTAGCTAACCTCAATACGGTACTGTGTCATAAAGGATATTTAACCCCAGAATATCAAGGACA
The DNA here is from genome assembly GCF_011378905.1 of Paraglaciecola sp. 20A4. Lineage (GTDB taxonomy): Bacteria > Pseudomonadota > Gammaproteobacteria > Enterobacterales > Alteromonadaceae > Paraglaciecola. The sequence goes on from NZ_WTPY01000010.1 coordinate 3,174, forward strand.
ACATGCGTTGGGTTCGACTTATATAAAAGATGATCTGGCGACGGATTATCGACTCCAAGAGCAAACAAAAAATTTGGCCACTCATTATCAATCTCTTGAAAAATGTCCATGGGCACAAAATGTTGAAGGAAATGGAGCTGGCCGTGCAGCGGTGCGTTGTAGCTCACCAGATCACTTACCATTAGTCGGTGCATTGGCGGATATTGCCAAGCAAAAAATTGAGTTGGCGGATTTATATAAAGCCTTTCCGCAGACTCAGTACCCTCAAGGAAGCGATCTGCCGAACCTATATATGCTCACCGGTTTGGGCTCTAGAGGATTAACCACTGCCCCACTGATGGCCGAAATACTGGCCAGCCAAATCAGCGCTCAGCCATTACCTTTACCAAATGATTTACTGAATACCTTAAACCCTAACCGCTTTCTTATTCGACAGCTTATTCGCCGAGAAATATAGCCCGGTTAAAAGATGAAAAATCAGCAAACTAAAAGGCATAAAAATGAGGGTAATCCAGCTCTCATTCTTAGCGAAAATCAGCCTAGACTTTATTCAGCCCGACTAAACAATTGTTGCCATAAAGCTGAGACTTCGATTTTATCTTGGCCTAACACTTCTTTGTTTACGTACGCCTTTTCTAAGCTTTTTAACATGTAGGTATTCAACGTATCTAGGGAGAAGTCATCTAATCTTAAGGCGTTGCTGCCTACTAATGAAAAATGCCCCGTTAGATAACTGGCAATAAACAATTCTTGGTCATTACCGTCAATTACCACGCTGTCAAGATAAGCTTGGGTGGAATCCACAAAGTCATCAAACGCTTGTTTTGTCACGTCACAGTTTACTGATTCAATCATTGAGGTTTCTAATGTCCTATAACAATGTAAGTTGATAAATGGGCCAAAAATAGTTGTTCAGCCTATTAAAATTTGGCAATCGGATACAAAACTTGGTCTTTATACCCAGTGGTTACACTTATCAAGCCCGCGAGCTGTGCATCTAGTGCGATATCACCGGTATCTGCGATAAGAGGTTTATTATTAAGAGCCTGTAACTTTCCCTTCGTCGCGACAACTAAAAAGTTCTCGCGACCAATTTGCCGCAATACACCAGGGCTAAGTTGTTGATTACCTCGCCCAAAAATATGCCCCTGGCCACCAATTAAGGTAATCACTAGGGTGGTAGGGGCCATTGCAGTATGTTTCAGTAACACATCAGCGGACACATCGTTGGCGACTAGTCGGCCGCCTTGCACCATATCGACCCCCAATAAGGTATTGGCCAAATTGAGCTCTTGCATGATGAAGTCAACCGTGGAACCTGATCCCATCACAAATAAACGCTCGGGGTGCTCATCCATAAATTCGATCACTTGGGCGGCGATATCGGCTAACACGAGTTCATTGGACTCTCTTCCGCCCATTTTAACCGCCTGCATATAACGCAACTCACTGGGTACGCGCATCTCACCGTAATGGCGTGCGTTAACACGGCCTTGACGAAACAATACTTCATCTATATCCATAACATCAGCGTCTTGCAGCGTGACAATTTGTCCTTGAATCAACATGGCCACCACACGCCCTGCAGCTTGCGGCGTCACGGCATAAACACTTGAATGAATTTTACAGCCTGCTGGCACGCCCAACACAGGTAACGTGGCACCGACAATATGACAAATATTGCGTGCGGTTCCATCCCCCCCTGCAAACAACAGTAAGTCGACATTATGTGCTTGTAACACTTGCGCGCACTGCTCGGTATCGATCGCTTCGCTTTGCAACGTTTGTGGCTGGTATATCACTGTGTAGCTAAAGCCTAGCTCGGCGACTAAAGTTTCGCCCATTTCACCGGCTGCGGTAAAAATATGTATCTGCGTTTTAAAAGGAAGTAATTCTTCAAGGGCTAATCGTGTGCGACTATTTGCTAGTTTTTGCGCTCCTAGCGCCAAAGCTTGCGCGCGGGTATCACTGCCGTCACTGCCTTTTAAAGCCACACTGCCACCAATACCAGCAAACGGGTTTATGATTAGACCTAGCGAAAATGGCGCTTTATTGGTCATAATGCCTCCTCAATTGGTTTATCTGGATGACTCCCATCCGCATTTGGCAACGCAAACTTGGCCGCAATGATATCGTCAGTTCCATAAAATTCAGCCAAGCGCTTAATAAACAATGCCGCTCGCGGAGGAAAGCCTTCTTGTAAGTAGCGCATCACTTGCTCGTACACGTTTAACGTAAAGTGTTTCGTATCCGGTTCAACACCATTTAAGTTATCTGTACTGACACGAAATGGTTTATTCGCAGCGACGGAAAATGCCCATTCAATTGCTTGTGGTTTTATTTCTACTTGCTCGAATTGTTTTTGTTGTTGCTCGTTACGACCATCAGGGCAATACCAGTAACCGTAATCGTTGAGTAAACGACGCTGGGCGCCTGCTATGCACCAATGCGCTATCTCATGTAGTGCACTGGCAAAATAACCATGCGCAAAAATCACCTGATGATAAACACAATTATTGCCTGCTGGGATATATTCGGGCTCATCTAAGCCTTTGACCAACTGAGTATTTTCACTTTCAGCAAAGGCTGCGTTAAATAGCGCGATAGCGTCTTGGAAACGATGCGACACGTGATGCAATTCGCAGTGACTTAGATCACATGACGGTTCTGGGGAATTTAAGGTATTCATTAGGGCGGCATTCTACCGAACCCCATACTATAAACTCAAGCCGATAAACGTTCTATTGTGTTACCTCTTGCTTTACGTCAAGCTATAGCCACGACTATTTTCATCTCACCTACAAGGACATATCATGTTAAAAGGTATCGTAAAGCCGCTATTAATCGCCTGCACGTTCAGCGTGGCCTCTGCTCAAGCATTTGATGTTAAACATACTTCAGTGGCACCCATCATAGATGGCCAACAAGACGCCGTTTGGCAGCAAGCAAAGTGGCATGATATGCCGTATTTGATGGACGGCACCTTGCCTGAAAAAGCAGATTTTAATGGCCGTTATCGTTTATTATGGGATGAAAATTACTTGTACTTACAAGCTGAAATTACCGATGACATGTTAATTGACACCCATGCAGATCCCCTAGATCGTTATTGGGATGATGATGCGCTTGAGATTTTTGTTGATGGAGATGCATCAGGTGGAATTCACCAGTTCAACCACACCGCGTTGGCATATCACATTGGTCTTGATAACCAAGCAGCTGATATTGGTGATGATGAAAAGGCGCATCTGTATAATGACCATATCAGCAGTATCTGGAAGCGCCAATTAGGTACACCCAATACCGTATTATGGGAAGTGGCCATAAAACGTTATCCGAATGACTATACTGATGCAGACCCAAAAGCAGCAATTTTGCTTAAGGCTGGTGACGTTATGGGTTTTATGTTGGCTTATTGTGACAACGATGGCAGCGATGTGCGGGAACATTTTATGGGCGACCATGACTTTGAAGCGCAAAATGGTAGCAAAAACCTAGGCTTCATCACCGCCGACGTATTCGGTAAGATAACCCTTAGAAAATAATGCCTATTTTCGCTGGGGCTCACCCAAGTCTAAATCACGCTTGTTAATTATATGCCTGATTTAATTTCACAAATTTCTCGCCACCTGCGTACGGTGGCAGACGTGCAAAATATTGCCCTGGAAGCGGGTTTACAGCCACTTGTTCAGAGTGTACAAAAATGGCAAACGCTCCGCATGCACGCCACCCATCAGGCCCTGCTGAATGATCCTCTTCATGCACCCGCCCTGCAATTTTTTGTAGAACAAATATACGGTCCCCAAAATTTTAGCCAAAGGGATGCTGATATAATCCGAGTTGTACCGAAAATGCATAAGTACATGCCTAATAAAGCACTTAGTTCGTTAGCGTCTGCTCTTCGCTTACAGGCCTTGTCTTTTGAATTGGATTACGCTGTAGCCATTAAATTTGTTGAACAAGCTACATCTGAATTCATCGTAATTGACCGACAGAGCTACGCACAGGCTTATCTGGCTGGTGATAATTTATCTCTACGCCAAGAGCAAATAGCATTATTAAATACCTTAGGGATTAACCTACGCGAGGCCGTTGCGGTAAAAGGTGTGACCATGATGCTGGCCCTATCAAAGCATCCAGCTAAAGTGAAAGGCCTATTCACCCTACATCAATTTTTACAAAATGGTTTCAAAGCGTTTAAGAAAATCCCTAATAGTGAGCTGTTTATGCAAAATATAGTGACGAAAGAGCAGTGCCTTGCGTCACTATTATTTGCCCCGCAGGGGGAAAACCCGTTACCTTATGTGCCTAGTATTGAAATGACACTCGAGACCTAAACGAATATGCCGACCCCATTAGAGCACCTTCCTTGGCTACACCCAAAGCCCTTTATTTGCCAATGGCAAATCAGCCCTGAACAAATCGACCACTACAATCATGTAAACAATGTGGCCTATGTCAGCCAACTTGAGCGCACAGCTTGGGCTCATTCGAATTCATTAGGACTAAGTATTCAGCAGTATCAGGAACTGGATAGAGGTATGGCGATTAGCCGTCACGAAATTGATTACCTCGCCGCAGCATTGCTTGGAGATACCCTCGCCTGCGCGACGTGGATAATAAGCTGTGACAACAAACTAAAACTCGCCCGACACTTTCAATTTATTCGGCTTAGTGATGGCTTAACCATGCTAAAAGCGAGAACAGAATTTGTCTGTATTGCCCTAAGCTCAGGTAGACCGAAGCGAATGCCAAAAATATTTACCGACACGTACGTTGGCGCAATGATCACTGATAACGATCAATGAGCCCAGATGGAGATACGCAGTGTGACTAGCCGCGCCCGCCCTCAAAATTATGATGCTTTCAAATTGATGAGTTAGCATAGCATGACTAAAACGCACACTACCCTATTGATACTGCTTATCGCTTCAGTGGTCATTAACCTCTATCAATACAGAGAACGAATCGATACAACAAAAATTTATTTACCTGAAAGAGTTGACGCAGCAGACCAAGATACCAAAGCTGCAGTACTCGGTGAACAGGAAAGATTAGAGACCAACTTCCCCCCCACTTACGAACGTCTTGATAACGACCGATTATATCAACAAGAGCCTAAGCAAGATTTTACTAACAAACGCCCTCTCGCTCGCCGAGAGGCATACTTAGCTCAAGCCCGACACTGGTTGGCGGCTCAGGAATACGCCAAGTTAGACGAATTCCTGCCGCTTTATTTGCGTCAACATCCACAAGATATCGACTTTTTATTGCTGGAGGCTGAATATATCGTCCACACCAGCTTATTAAGTGACGCGATTATTCATTATCAAAGCTTATTGAGCTTACCATTGAGTGCCGCCCAACAAGAGCATGTGCAGCAAACGGTAACCCGTTTAACTGAAGAAACGGTAGCTGCACTTACACAAGCTAATTCTTGGGATATTTTAGCACAATTTATCGAGCCATTATTGCAGGTTAGTCCTACCAGTCGTTCACTTATATTGGCTCTTGCTACAGCTTATGCACGCCAGCAACAAGCTAACTTAATGGAAAATGTGTTGGCGTCAATTCGCTATGATGATCCTCAGGCTATCCGTATTCGACAGCTCATTGCACGACCCTATCAATCATTAACTGAACCTAATCATGACTCTCGACTTTCTGAGCCATTTACAGATCCATTTCGTCACAATGAAGATACCCCCATAGCACTACTCAAATATGGCGATCAATATGTGGTAACGACCCGCCTAAGCGGTCATCAAGTGAATTTTTTAATTGATACGGGTGCATCAACAACTGCAATTTCACGCCAAAAATTTAAGCAGCTTTTCAAGATAGTCCAAACCAAATTTGTCGGACAATTTAACGTGCAGACGGCCAATGGCACTGTCCGCTCACCTATGTATCAATTTGCCTCACTAGAGATTGCCAATCTTCACGTGAAGAATATCAATATAATGGTGTTACCGCTTGGCGAGTTAGCGCACAGTGATGGCTTATTGGGTATGAACTTTTTGCGGGAGTTCGATTTTCGAATTGATCAACAAAATGCGCAACTCTATTTACGCTAAGTTGACTTAGTTAGGTTTAGTCGAAAGAAACAGTTAAAACGGATAGCTGATGCTATCCGTGACGAAGCGGTTATTTGCTAGCAAGTAAAATCCTGCTAGCTATTCCTCTTCGCTAGGGCCTGCTATACGCGCCTTACGTTCTTGCTCTTCCTCGAACGCAGCTTTAATTTCTTCTAGAACAGTGTCTACATCCGCTTCATCGTCAGGGAAATCAAAATGTCCTGTCAACTGGGTATCAGGTTCAAGTTCACCGGATTCAAACAACGCCCACATTTCTTCCGCATAGTGCGTATCTTTCAACTCTGGAGCAAATTGACCGTAATACTCAGTCATATTGCGCACGTCACGCTGCAACATACTAAACGCATTATTATTCGCTGCAGCGTCGACCACTTGTGGTAAATCGATAATAACCGGGCCGTATGCATCAACTAAAACGTTAAATTCGGATAAATCCCCGTGCACTAAGCCAGCCAAAAGCATTCGCATAACATACACCATCACCACAGCATGATCTTCTATGGCCTGCTCAGCAGACATAGCGACGTCATTTAGGCGCGGCGCCACATCACCGTCATCGTCAGTGATTAGCTCCATTAGCAATACGCCGTCATAGCATCCGTAAGGTTCAGGCACACGCACACCGGCTTTTGCCAACGTAAATAATGCATCGACTTCGGTGTTTTGCCAAGCATCTTCCTGTTGCTTACGACCAAACTTAGAGCCCTTTTCCATGGCGCGAGCGCGGCGGGTATTACGCACTTTACGGCCTTCTTGATATTGCGCTGCTTTTTTAAAGCTACGCTTCATCGCTTCTTTATATACTTTGGCACAGCGGATTTCTTTACCACACAGTACAGCGTACACGGTGGCTTCTTTACCACTCATAAGCTGGTAAAGCACCTCATCAACAAGGCCATCATCAACCAGTGGTTGGATTCGTTTTGGTATTTTCATGGCGCCGTTATACAGCAGTTAAGGCATGCTTGGAATAGCAGCAAAAGATTGTCATACACTTACTCAATGAAACACCTTAGAAATGAAGTTAGATATTGGCTTTGAACGGACGCTTAGTCACGACTCTGTTTAGGTCACTTTTAGCGTCTCGTCATCAATTAAAAGCAGGTTAAAACACTCACACTTTGTAGTAGATTAATCTGCTAATGTTTCAATATCAAGTGCTTAAACGACGTCTCGACAAAATCAGTTAAGTTGATCCTAACAAACTTAATTTAACAAACTTTCCTCAAGCAATTTGACAATTAATGTTGCTTGAAAATCAAGATTTTAAAGCAACCTACAACACAAACCGCACATCAGTGTTGCCGGAGTGCGCGAAGTGCTATGCTGCAACCTAGGCTTTGTTGTTCACGCCATTAGGAACCCTATGAAGATAAAAATACCGAAATGTTTTTTGTTAGTTAGTTACCTTTCATTAGTCAGCTTGGGCGTAGCCCACGCCGCGATCGTTCATCCATTAGAACAAACCACTGGATTAAAACGCTTTGATGCATCTCAGCGTTTAGGTACCGACCAAAATAGCCGCAGTACCATGGACATAAAACATATCCATATTGGGGATAACGCCCTCGCCAGTGCCATGATGCTGTATGACCAAGGGGCAAAACTACACCATATTGCCCGCAGTACCCGCAGCGATAAAGTTCGCCTAAGTTTCTATCAACCCTACCAAACCTCGCGCTTAGAACAGCGAATAGAGCTGCACTTCAATAAATTTAACGGTTTCATCAATGAAATTAAAAGCCTGTATACCGTTGAGAGTGCTTATATTGGCATCAAAGAAGTATTGAAAGATGTGCTCGCATCAGCAGTTTCTAAGTATGGAGAACCTCTGACGATTGAGACTGCACGCAAGCAAATCAGCACGCAGCAAGGTGATGTGCCGCTTCATAGTTTTGTAGCAGCGTTAAACCCAAGAGAAGATGTTGCGAATGACGTTATAGAATACTTCGAAGCGTTGGAAGTATCACGCAGTGCTAAATTTGTCAGTGATGATACCGGGTACGCTGTATTGCACAGTGGCTTTAACCGATGCTATGTATGGCAAATGCACAGTTACAATGAAGTACTAACGTTGTGCTCGTTCGACCCATCGGCAGCCAATTCAGCTAATCGCGGGGTAGAATTGTCGTTGATTGATTTTGCAGTACAGGAAAAAATTGCTTCCACTGAAAAAATCAAAAGTGAATTATCGTTAAGCTTGTAAGCTGTGACAGCTATTTATCGGCACTAAAAACCGCGAATATTATAATTTATAAGCAAAATGGGGCTGTCAAATGTGTCGATTCAAGACATAATTCGGTTTCTGTCCTTAAAACGAACAAACTAGGAAAAATAAATGACTGTAAAACGTATTGGTCATCGTTACATCGATGCCGCCAGTGGTAAAACGTTAGATGTGTGGTTCCCACGCGCAAACACCCAAATTGCGCGTAGCTGCCTAGCCCAAAAAGTGGGATTGATTAGCAGCGATTTCGTTGAAATTGAACTTGAAATTGACGGCGCGCCAAAAACCATCGAAGACGCTTACCTGCGTTTGCATTTGTTATCTGAAGGCACAGTGCAACCAAATTGCATCAACCTAACTGGCATATTTGGTTTATTGACGAATGTAGCCTGGACCTCAGCAGGCCCGGTATTACCGAACAAAGTCGACGAGCTTCGTGGTGCCATTGCCAATGAACACCACCATTTAAGCATTACCTCTATTGACAAATTCCCGCGCATGACCGATTACGTTATTCCTGAGGGCGTACGAATTGGTGATGCAGACCGTGTACGTTTAGGCGCACATTTAGCTGCTGGCAGCACCGTAATGCACGAAGGTTTCGTTAACTTCAATGCAGGTACACTCGGTAGCTCTATGGTTGAAGGACGTATTTCTCAGGGCGTAGTCGTAGGCGACGGCTCTGACATAGGTGGCGGTGCATCCACTATGGGCACATTGTCTGGTGGTGGCAAGAGCATTAACGCTATAGGCAAAAACAGCATGGTAGGTGCTAATGCAGGTATCGGTATTTCACTCGGTGATGATTGTATCGTTGAAGCGGGTCTGTATATTACCGCGGGGACTAAAGTAAAGACCCCTGATGGTGAAGTGGTATCCGCACGCCAGTTGTCAGGTATGAACGGTTTGTTATTCCGTCGCAATAGCCAAACGGGTTCAGTTGAAGCGATTGTTGCAGATTCTTCTAAGTGGGGCGGTCTTAATGCCAGCTTGCACAACAATGACTAATTCGTTTTAAGCCGCTGATAAATAAGACGTTTAGTTAGAATTTAAAAATAAAACCAGCTGAAAAGCTGGTTTTTTATGCTTACAATGAATATTAGGCCCAAGGGATTATCTGCGCATTAATACCATTTCGATGCCGATTTTTATCAATCAAACCACTGACGAGTACGGTTGGCAAAATACACCAAAGACAACATAACTGGCACCTCAACTAAGACCCCCACTACTGTGGCCAGCGCAGCGCCTGAGTGAAGCCCAAACAACGATATTGCTACCGCGACGGCCAATTCAAAAAAGTTAGATGAGCCAATCATACTGGCTGGTGCAGCTACATTATGGGGTAAGCGCAGGCGTTTTGCTGCGTAGTAAGTAATGGCAAAAATACCATAGGTTTGCAGCAACAAAGGGATCGCAATTAAGACGATCATTTGTGGTTGTTCCAGGATTGTTTGTGCTTGAAATCCGAATAGTAAAACGACTGTCGCTAATAGACCAATAATTGACCAAGGCTTCAGTACACTCACAAATTTAGTAATCCTCGCATCATCGGTTTGCGACTCAGCAGTACCAGTCCCTTTATTCAACCACGAACGTGTCATCGCTCCCGCGAGTAAAGGTAAGAGCACGTACAACACCACTGAAATAATCAACGTTTCCCAAGGTACTTGAATATCACTCATACCGAGCAACAACGCACTAATCGGTGCGAACGCGAAAATCATGATGATATCGTTCACCGATACTTGCACCAACGTATAATTTGCATCGCCTTTTGTCAGTTGGCTCCAGATAAAAACCATGGCGGTACACGGCGCTACGCCAAGTAAAATCATGCCAGCTATATATTCGTTCGCAGTTTGCGGGTCGACCCAATCGGCGAATATTCCTTTAAAAAATAGCCAACCTAATGCGGCCATGGTAAAGGGTTTAACCAACCAATTAATAACCAATGTCAGTATTAAGCCTCGGGGTTTACGCCCCACATCTTTGATCGACGAAAAGTCAATTTGGATCATCATCGGGTAAATCATCAACCAAATCAGTACCGCCACCACCAGATTAACGTGTGCATATTCAAAACCAGCTATCTCTGCAAATAACTCCGGTTGCATACTGCCTAACAGCACGCCCGCAGCAATACCTAGCGCGACCCAAACTGATAAATAACGTTCAAATAAGCCCATAATACTCGCCTTACCCTTTGCTTAAAATTATATCGACCGCTGATTTACGCGCTGGCTAACCTTTTCAGCGCTTTCTACTCTCTCAGAATAACGATCTACCAAATAATCGGTGTTATCTCGCGTCAGTAAAGTAAACTTCATCAGCTCTTCCAGCACATCCACAATACGATTGTAATAAGGTGATGGCATCATCTGATCATTTTCGTCGAACTCCATAAAGGCTCTTGCCACTGAAGACTGATTAGGTATGGTTAACATACGCATCCAGCGCCCCAAAATGCGCATCTGATTTACCGCATTAAATGACTGGGAACCACCGGAAACTTGCATAACCGCCAAGGTTTTACCCTGAGTAGGCCTCACCCCACCTAATGACAAGGGCACCCAATCAATTTGGCTTTTCATAATGCCCGTCATGGCACCGTGGCGTTCAGGTGAACACCATACCTGTCCTTCTGACCACAACATAAGGTCTCGCAATTCAGCGACTTTAGGGTGCATTTCATCTTCTGCGTCCGGCAAGGGCAAACCTGTCGGATCAAATATCCGGGTATCTGCGCCCATGGCGTTGAGTAATCTAGCGCTCTCTTGCACCACTAAGCGACTAAACGAGCGCGTTCGAAGTGATCCGTACAACAACAGGATCCTTGGTTTGTGTTTTGACCCCGCACTTTTGAAATTACCTGAAGACGGAACGACGAATGACTCTGTCGCTATATTTTCTGATAAGTCTGCTGGCACCTCTGGTGCGTCAATGGGGTTAAAATCGGACATTATTGTGCTCCCAGTACAGCAAAGGCATCACGCAATGCTTGAGGATTTTTCCTGTCTAACGCCAAGCGCGACATAGCGTGTACTCGTTGAGTAATTTCTTCGATTGTCGCGCGAAAAGCATGGGCGATTTCCTCATCATTACCCGTTAATTTTGATGGATCTGATAAGCCCCAATGCACCTTAACGCTATCACCAAACCATAGTGGACAAGCCTCACCCGCCGCACTGTCACAAACGGTAATGACCACATCTGGGGCAAACGCTTCAAATTCATCCCAAGACTGGCTCTTTAGTCCGTCGGTGGCAATGCCCGCTTCCTGTAAGTATTTAATAGATAATGGGTGCACTTCACCAACAGGCTGGCTGCCTGCGCTGCGGGCGTCAAACTCGCCTTGCCCAACATGATTAGTAATGGCCTCAGATAAAATGCTGCGACAGCGATTGTGGGTACAAATAAAAAGGACTTTTAACATGATATAGCTCTACTATTTTCCGTTATTTAGTGGGTAATGGTTTTACAGTGTTAGCGAATTTTCCATACTGGCGATCCGTCAATCACAACATTCATTTTGCTTGGCAATATTCAAATTGGTAATGCAGTCATTCAAATAGGCCTCTGTATTATGGGCAGTGGTTTGCAGTACGGTCATAGCCCAATCCGGCATCTTTGGATTAATGGAATAATAAACCCACTTCCCTCGGCGCTCATCAAGCAAAATATGGCAACGGCGTAGATCAGCTAAATGACGCGACACTTTAGGCTGACTCAATTTCAAGGCAGTAATTAAATCACATACACACAACTCTTCTTCGAGATAAATTAACATTAACGCCTTAAGTCGTGTGTCATCAGACAAGCATTTATAAAACGTAAGAGGGGACAAAATCGGGGTAGACATACAACGCTCCGCAGCTTGATATGCGAAATATCATATATATGTTTTTACGAATGTCAATTATTGATTTCTGCATATAGAATGAATGTTATCAAGGGATCATTCGAAACCTAATCATTGTTACTTTTATCTAAGAGACTGGCATTTGCCTGCAATAACGAGGTATAACAAACACCTACCTCGTAGATAAAACCATTACTGATACGGAAAAAATATGCTTACAAGCAACAACTTCATCGGTGATTGGCTTCCCGTTGTCATCACATTGGGTATTTTTGGGTTGCTCACTTGGTTAGTGCAAGCCGTGTTCTTTAATAAGCTAAAGCGCACGGGAGATGAGAATATATTTGCTCGTCAGCTTGGTATGTTAACGCTTATGCTAGTGGGCCTGATCACAGTGGTGATTATGCTGCCGGTATCAGAAAGTCTAGAGCTACAGATATTAAGCTTAATAGGCTTAGTACTCTCTGGTTTGCTGGCATTTTCCTCTACCACTTTGTTTAGCAACTTGATGGCCGGAGCATTAATGCGCTTCACTCAGCCTTTTCGCACTGGCGACTTTATTAGTTTTGATACCTTCTTTGGCCGCGTAACTGAATTAGGTCTGTTTGACTGTGAAATTCAAACTGAAACCCGAGAACTGGTGTCTATTCCTAACAACCTGTTGATCAATAAACCCCTTAGCGTCATTCGCCGTTCAGGCACTATTATCAGTGTCGAATTATCTTTAGGTTATGATTTGCATCACAGCAAGATAGATGCGTTATTATTACAAGCGGCTAAACAAACTGGACTAGAAGATCCTTTTGTGCACGTTACCCAGCTTGGTGATTTTTCGGTCACCTACCGGGTCAGCGGTCTACTTGTTGAGACAAAGAATCTGCTTACTGCCCGTTCAAATTTTCATCGACATGTGCTCGATTGCTTACATGACAATGATATAGAAATAATGTCGCCTACCTTTGTTAGCCAACACGCAGGCCCAGACGTAGAGCGAAAAATCGCCCACTCCCCAGGCTTTAATCAGATACAAAACGACAGCACAGCAGAAGACGTGGTCTTTGACAAAGCAGAGCAGGCCCAACAACAAGCGACTGACAAAGTCGACTTACTCGAACAAATTAAAACCTTAGAAAGCAAAATCCCCGAGGCCGAAAAAGATCAGCGCAGAGCCATGGAGAAGCGTATCGATACGTTAAAACAAGAACTCGCTGATATTAAAAGCGTAGTAGAAACGCCAGAGGATGAATAGTGAAAGGGCCAGTGGCTAGCCTAAATAGATGAATAGCCAGCGAAATAAGTATCTATTGGAATGAAGCAGTCCATGCTCTCAAAATCCTCAGTAAGTTCATCAATCGATTGGATTGATTTTTAATTTGGTTAGTGCGCATGTTTCGTCTGCGATGTTTTCTTAAAAAACTTAAAACTCACTTCGTAAAGCCCGTCTAGATGCCTTATCCACCAAGGTAAAGCGTTTATCCACTTCCGCTTTATTATTAGTAACTTGGTGACCTTTGACTTTCACGAATACACATTCAATTTTGCATATTAAACAATAGAAGTCTTGATATAATTGATAATTGCTCAGTCGTTTGTTGCGAGCAGAGAAATAATCATTTTGTTCTAGGCTGGCCTGCCTGCTCGGTAAGTCAATGATATTCTGTGAGTCAGTATACACAGTCAAACTTGAACCTTGACCATTCACCAAAGCATCTATTTCTGACAATGCCCATAACAGGGTTTGTAATTCAAGTTTAGTCGAACTTGTTTGTTCGAAACGTTTTATTTTAACTCGTTCTTTGAGGGTATCAATCGGCAGATTCTGATCAGATATAAGTAGGTAAGCGCCATAACCCACTTTTCGCTGAGAATTAACACTACCGTCAGTAAATAGTTGTAAATCCGGCATTATTTATCCGTTTAAAAATGGCTAAGCGTGAACATTAACGTTTGCTTTTACAGCAATTTAATAATCAACGGATTGGGCGAATGAAGGTATTATATATTAAGAATATACCTATTAAGGTAACACGCATCCCGTTACACTGGCTTTTTTTCCTTTATATAAAAAACCGATGACCACAGCATTTACCTACTCCACGACCTATTTACTCGATAAAAGCCATTATATTGAAACTTACGAAGCATCGGTTCCAGCAGATAATTCAAAAAAAGTCTATCTGATTGCGGCTCTACTAGCGCTAGTAGGCTTAGCAGTACTTATGTTAACCGAGATAAACGCATTTGTGGCTTGGTTTATCATCGCCCTAGGCGGCCTAGAAGTATTTAGTATTCGTTTTAAAAAACCGTGGTGGCTGGCCAGACAATTAATCAGCAAGGCAGCCAATACAGAACTGACGTTAACCATCGATGAAGACGCCGTCAGCAGCAAATCTATTCATATTGAAAGTATCATACGATGGGCCGATATCAGCAAAATAGAAAGCACCGAAAATGGCTGGCTGCTCTATCATAACGATAGCAAAAACTACCTATCGGCCAGAGCCCTAACGGAAGAAGCAAAAGCGTTTGTTATGGCAAAAACACAATTAATAAACCCTAAAGCGAATTAAGAAAGATACCGAACGTATAGTTAATCATCACGCACTTGGCAATGCGGTAATCATCTTAACCTTATAGGTATATTAGCCGGTAAACCTTAAGTGTCAGATACATCTGATCTGTAGCGTGCTAAGCCTTTGGCTAATTTCAGCCAACTAAAAAGTGCACTAAATTTGAACTCTATATCGATGAAATAATCTGTATCGCAGCAAAATGACAGCTAAACGTAAATGCATTCGACGCGTCACTATTACTTTGACGAGATTCCATTTTTGATAGGATGTTATTAAAAATGGAAGTGCGGCAAACTAAAACTTATCATAAGACCTATTGCTTTTGTAAAAGACAAAGAAAACACGGTTTTTTACCGTAGTAGAAATTGTCCTCCTTAATTACTTCTGTTCACTGTATTCCTTATGGCATTCGGTAGAGAATACCTGATGAAATTCATTGCAGGTTTTTCGAACAAGATAAAAGACAAAATTGACGCTATCGTTAAGATAATAAAAAATAATGTAAAATGAACGAGTGGCGATAAGCCTAAATCACCTACGATGTACTTTTCGTAAATTTGATGAATGGGTATCTGTAATATGTAGAGCGAAAAACTCGCCTCACCTAAGAGCAAAAGTGGCCTTGCACTAAACATTCGAATTAACTTAGAGCGGCAAATAGAAACGGCCACAATAAAAACAAGAAAAATCGGCGCGAAAAAGCTTGAGCTAAAAGCAAACTCTAGCTCAAAAAAGTTTGAAATTTTAGATTCGTTGTTAAGTAACATCACTAATGTTGCAGTAATCATTCCCACAATAAAAAATGAAGCTGTATTATTTGTAATCGAACACTTCTTTTCTAAAACCCACATTGCACCATAAACCCCTAAGATAAAACTGCAAAAATGTGTAAGAGGAAAATAGTAGATTAGATCGTGGGAAAACGACGGGAAACCACCGTAAAAACCAGCAGATAATGCCCCTGTCGTTATTGCTTGTGTAACCCCCCACACAAATAGTGAAGCTATCATCATATGCCTAACCGACATACTCCTAGACTTAATACCATATAACAAAAATGGAAATGTTAAATAAAAAAAAGCTTCTACAGAAAGTGACCAGCCAGGACCATTTATAGATAGAGGATGAGGAGGAAACCAGGCTTGCAGAAGTGATAAATTCAAAAATAATGAAAGGTTATTTACCTGCTTCCCTTGTAAATAAGATGATAACACCATCAAAACTATTGCTAATAAATAAACTGGCATTATTCTAGCTATCCTTGCCCACCAATAGGATTTATTAATTATGTCTCTATTAAAATAGGATATACCCATAACAAATCCTGACAAAACAAAGAAAAATGTTACCATTTGTGGTCCTGCCGCTAATGCACCGGCAAAGCCGGTTGCATCGCTTCCAAAATGAAAAACAACAACAATTGAGGCTGCTATAAATCTAAAAAAAGTTAATTCATCAATTCTCATTATACACTCATACCTGAAATTATAAAAAAGCGCTCCCCCGCGCTACTGCGACAAAAATTGCTTAGCCGCTTCAAAAAGTGACCGCAGATATGTGTATAGTTTTACTACAACAGTTAAATTATTAACTAGTAATCCTTTTCATTTTTATACAATCTGCTAGAGATAACGAATACTAGGATAGTCAGTAATATTATTTGGTTTGCCGACACCTAACTGCAAAAACGATCCGCTTTTAGGCCTCTGGTAACAAGATGTAAGAACCCTGTTTTGATTCATGTATTGACGCTATAGACATATCGTAGACCGATCCGAGACATCCTAAAAAAATCAAAAAATTGCTGACCTATTATGTATCATTTATCGGCTCTAAAAACATAAGATAAGTTTGGCAAGAGCCAAACTGCTTATTAATTTAATAAAATTTTCTTAGCCGAACAAACATATTGACAGAAGGGGAAGCTCACCCAAAATTAGGTTTTGAAGGAACATACCGGCAAAAATAAAAACGCAGATTTTGCCACACCCGCCCCTTAGAGTCGATTCCAGCATTTATGCTTTTGCAAAAAAACTATTCTGCTTGGCATATAACCACGTCACCACCAGAAAGACTAAAGTAACAACACCACAAACTAACTCAAACTGATCCCCAAGTATCTCTCGATATTTCTTGGACCAAAACAATGCAAAAAAGCCATGAGAGGTCAGTAAGAATCCACACCAAAAATTAATCCGTTTTGCCCAATTGGTTTGGGTCAAACCATACCAAGCCAGATTCCCTAGCAGTACAGTGGCGACCAATAATATAGTTGGAATAATATAATGCCTACCTATTATAAAAGTTTGCAATACCGCCAAACCCGCTAATAAAGCCAACAGCGCCATAAACCAATCTAAAGAATTCGCCCAACCAAGTGATTTTTTCATAATGCCGCCTTTATTATTATTGTAGGGCTTATGCTACTGCAAAATATTAGGCAAACGCCAGTACGAAATAAGCCTAGCTCAAACATAGCAGGCATGTAGTTATAAACTTACTTCTTTACGAGCATCAAGTCATTGGCAACATCATCAAGCATACAGTCACTTTCAATGGCAGTTATTTTATTGTCGAGTGTTTTATCAAACGCTCCTGTTGCAATGGCAGCACGACTACCGTACTCCCCTAAGATAACGTTTAGTAAAATTGAAGTTGGCAAGACAGAAGCAACGCCATTAACTAATTTTTCTTGAGTCGTCGTTTTTTGTAATTCAAGGGTCGCAATATCGAGATGTGCGTCAGCACAATCAACGACCTTGTTCAAATGCCCCTTAACTAGTTCGTGGCGCTTTACGGCTGACGCGCAGCCTGACAAAAAGAATAAAGCCATAGTCACGAGCATAAGTAATGGTTTCATAGAAAATAGCCGTCAGTTTAAAAATTAATGACAGCAGTGTAGACAGGTTATTTTTCAAACAAAAGGGTGTCGCAGTTATTGTTAATGAATAGTGATAGTCGGCATACTTTTGTGATAATTATCAGCGCAAAGCGAGCCAACTCACTGCGCGAAGATTTAGTGCACTAATACGCTAATAATCCAAAGCAGCGACCTCGTTAATCCAGTTCTTTAATTTCCACATTTTTAAACTCGATGGGCTGCCCTTCACTTTGCAGAGCAATATATCCAGACTGTAATACTTTGCCGTCTTGTTTGAATATAGCGCTCTGGCCGTTCACTATTTTATCGTTGCCGTCCAGAGTGGGATGACTGTATTGCAACACGACCTGACCATTAATTAACTGAGTAATCGAATCGTCTTCGACCAATAACTCAGCAGTAACCCATTGATCTTTTGCTAATGCGGGATAATTTGAGGACAGACAATGGGCGGGATACACTTCACCTTGATACACAATGTTGGTAGCTGGGGAGCACATATTCCCCGTCATACGCTTACCATCACCTAAATCAGCCAAAAATTGCATCTCCACTGACACTGGCCAGTTTTGGTCTTTATTAATGGATTCTGGAGATTGGCTATAAAACATCAAACCGCTGTTTAATTCAGCGTATTTAGCTCCCCCCTTGGCAAATTCCCCACTAAAACGATAATCAACACGCAGATGAAAGTTTTTAAAAGATGTCTTGTAAAATAAGTGCCCAAACTCATCAGTAAATTCGTATTGATCGTAACGGACTTTCAGCAAGCCATCCTCTACGCGAAAGGTATTACCGTAATTATCCCCTGCTGGGTGGTGATTAATTTTCATCACCCAATCATCTAAATTTTTGCCATTAAATAGGGTTACCCATTTTTGTGACTCGTTGTTATTGGCGCAGCCTAATAGACCTAAGGTCATAGTGCACAATAGCAAAAGTGGTTTAACTGACATATGTGTCCTTATTTTAGTGCGCATATAGGTTAGAATTTATATAAATAGGCCAACATGAATTTATTTTCGGTGGCACTATCCACCAGCGGACTGTCCTTTATTTCATCACCTAGACTCGTGATACTGCCATCAATAAAAACTGAACTGCGTTTATCAAACAAGTACGCCACGCGCATCCCATATTCTATGTTCACCGTAGCCTCACCTTTATACATCGAGCGAGCAGCAGTAGCCTCATAAGACCGAACACCGTATTGAAAATCAACATAATTGTCATTCAAAAAAACAGCGACAATGCGCGGCGATAGCATAATCTGCTGTCCAAACATCCACGTTTTGTCGACACCAAGACTGAAAAAATAACCTTCTCTATCGCCAGATACATCGCTCATCCACTGGGCATTCACATCAAGCCAAGGATTTTGCCAATGGGCTTTAGCCCCAATACCAAAGCCTCCTTCCCGTTCGTCCATTCCCTGTAGAATAGGGGTATCTTCAATATCATCATTATCGTAGCCTCCAAAATCGTAACGGCCAGTGAGACTAAATTTTATTTTCTGAGTGCTATCGATTATTAAGCTAGGCAGTTTGATATCAATACTTGGACCAAACCAACGAATATATTGGCTTTCGTAACTTAGAAATGGAATGACAACGGTGTTTCTATCAATACCTTCAATTCCCTGCTGCTGGCTTATTGCACCTATGCCAATTCCCCACTGAGAGACATTAACATCTGGTCTACTTCCTTTATATTCAGCCACATTAGCAAACGCCGTTATAGGCCCACAAAACCCCATTAGCAAGATAACAGCATTTATCGCTATTCTCTGCTTGGGGACAGTTAAATAGGGTATTGGCATAAAGCGCTCTCCAAGCTGTATTAAATCAGCTATAATAATTTCGTGATCGCTAATAATCACACATATACAAGCATTGCTTGCAATACAGGCTCCAACACACGGCTAAAAGTGGCATTAAAACATTCCCAACGTCACTATTAACTTGCCATTTTCTACCACTACCGACTCCAGCGTTGCTTTAGCCAATTTCTGTTTTAGATCCGCATCATTTAACACATAGATAGGACGTGACTCTAAAATCGTTCCCACAACAGATTGCAGCAGTTTCTTGATCTCATTTTGCTGGCTCTGAGACACTTTATGTAGATTCAGCTCCACCAGCTTGGCATTGGTAAAATACAGCGCGCCCTGCTCTTGATTGTAAGCGAGGCTGCCTGTTATGTAGCTACTGCCAGTGCCACTATATGCGCCTAACGCACTGGCCTTAATATTTGCCCCGATCCCTATTTCGTTAGTCGCATCGAGTAAATTTAGCCGTGGTTCAGACAACGTCATGGTCACAAAAAACTTAGTGCGCGTCATGGGCATGATGGTATTTACCATCTCTTGTAGTTCGGCTTCAGTAAACTCTTTGGTATAGGCGTGCGCCTGTGACCAACTAAGCGTTAAGGAAATTATAAGGCCAAATAAATACTTCAATCATCACCTCTTGTTCTGCTACGTATTACTTGAAATCGTCTGGTATTGATACTACCTCTTGCTATTGGTTGTATGCCAGCTTTTCATTTAAACGCGAAGGTTAGTGACCATTCACTTTCTAAATAATGTCGAATAGTCTAATTTAGCGCAGAAAATTCTTATAAAAGGCTAGTTTTTGGGCAAACCTTTGATAATGTAATTCCTTTGCTTACTCAACTTTACAAACTGACTCAACATAAGGAGCATTCCCATGAAAAAGGAAACGATCTGCATTCATGAGGGTTATGAAACTGACCCCACAACTAAGTCCTGCGCGGTGCCTATTTACCAAACCGTCGCGTATGAATTCGACAATGCTCAACACGGTGCAGACTTATTCGATCTAGCCGTGCCTGGCAATATTTACACCCGTATTATGAATCCAACATGGGATGTACTTGAAAAACGGGTTGCAGCCCTTGAAGGGGGTGTTGCGGCACTTGTTGTTTCTGCAGGCAGTGCAGCAATTAACTATGCCATTTTAACGATTGCCGAAGCAGGCGATAACATAGTAGCGACGCCACAATTATACGGGGGTACCTATACCTTATTCGCGCATTTATTGCCTAAATTAGGGATAGAAGTACGCTTCGCTGATTCAGACAAAGCCGAAGATTTAGCCAAGCTAATGGATGATAAAACCAAAGCGGTGTTTTGCGAAACTATCGGCAACCCAGCGGGTAACATAGTCGACATTGAGCCCATTGCCACAATGGCTCATAAACATGGTGTCCCTTTGATAGTCGATAATACCGTCGCCACTCCTGCACTATTAAACCCAATTGAATATGGCGCAGACATAGTC
This sequence comes from Paraglaciecola sp. 20A4, assembly GCF_011378905.1. Classification (GTDB taxonomy): domain Bacteria; phylum Pseudomonadota; class Gammaproteobacteria; order Enterobacterales; family Alteromonadaceae; genus Paraglaciecola. The sequence goes on from NZ_WTPY01000010.1 coordinate 24,117, forward strand.
GTGCACTCGTTGACCAAATACATGGGTGGCCACGGTAATTCATTGGGCGGTATTATCGTTGACTCAGGTAAATTCCCTTGGACTGAACATAAAGAGCGCTTCGCTATGCTTAATGAGCCTGAACCGGCTTATCACGGCGTGGTATACACGCGTGATTTTGGTGCGGCAGCGTATATTGCCCGAGCCCGCACTGTGCCTCTTCGCAACACAGGTTCCGCTTTATCTCCTATTAACGCATTTATGCTGATGCAAGGCATGGAAACTCTGCCCCTGCGCATGGAGCGTCACTGTGATAACGCCATAGCAGTTGCTAAGTACCTAAAAGCCCACCCGAAAGTTGAATGGGTCAGTTATGCGGGTCTTGAAGGCGATAAGTACTATGATATGGCACAAAAATATCTCAATGGTCGCCCGTCGTCATTAATGACGTTCGGCATAAAAGGTGGTTTTGATGCAGGGGTGAAGTTTTACGATGCCCTCAAGCTTATCAAGCGCTTAGTGAATATTGGTGATACCAAAACGCTCGCTTGCCACCCGGCCTCGACAACTCATAGACAATTAAATGAAGAGGAGCTAAAAAGTGCAGGTATCAGTTCAGAAATGCTGCGCTTATGTATCGGTATTGAACACATTGACGATATAGAAGCAGACCTAGCTCAAGCGTTCGACGCAGTATAAGTGCGCTAACCATACCAAACCACTGTTTCTAGTAAATGAAGCAGTGGCTTTTGCACACCTTAGAAACCTATCAAGTACTTAACTTGCATTGCCCATCTGACAAAAAATATCTAAAAGCCATGATATTTTAAAATTACTCAACATATAATCCAGCCTAGTTAAGAATAAACCTATCCACGGAACTGGAAAATATGACCTACCTGCAACTCGCCTATTTTCACCTTGCCACGGTATTGCCAGCATTTTTAATAGGAACATATTTGTTGGCCAATCGAAAAGGTACGCCAGCACACCGTTTATTGGGCAAAGTTTATATGACTCTAATGCTGATAACGGCGCTGGCTACGTTGTTTATGGCAGCCGAAGTTGGCCCTATAATTATTGGCCACTTTGGCTATGTGCATTTGTTTAGCTTACTTGTTTTATATGCGGTACCCAGCGCTTATATTGCGGTACGTAAAGGTAATATCGCTAAGCATAAACGCAGTATGGTGTTGCTATATATTGGGGCGATACTCCTCGCTGGCGTTTTTACCTTTATGCCGGGCAGAATGATGCATACCTGGTTTTTTGGCTGATTGCGGACGATAGCAAACAATACTATAAAAGAAGTAAAGAGATACGAGACTAGGCCTTTGCTTTTAGGCCTAGTCTCGCTCAAAGTATCCGATTACTTTATAAGGAAACTTCCTGCTGCATTTTTACAACACCTGTATCATCTTTAATGCTCATCGTCACTTTTGGATGCTTGTCACTCCAGTCAATATCCAGCACACCATAATTGGCTTTGGAAAACCCTTTACCCACTCGATGCTTATTTGGGCTCACTTGCTTCCACTCTTCCGTTAAACCCGACGAGGTCATTTCCCAAAGAGCTTGACCGTTTTCAAAACGGACTTGACTAAGCTCACTCCAGTGCGTATCGCCACTGACAATGACCAAATTTCTGATTTCATACTTCACTAACAAATCAAGCAAGCGTTGACGCTCTGTTGGGAAGTTGGCCCATGACTCCCATCCACTAAATTCCGGTAAGAGCTGCAAACTTGAGGCTAAAATTCGCACATCTGCCGGTTGTTGCAACTGTTCTTCTAGCCACTGCCATTGAGCATTACCGAGCATTTTTTGACTTGCATCTGTGTGCGGCAAATACGGTCCTAAATGTTGCGGGGCTTTTACCTGCCTATACTCGCTAGGCGTAACATGAGCTAATGCATCTCGGTTCCACCGTAAATCTGGCATGATGACTTGTATCCGCTTGGGGGCGCTGCCGAACATGTAGCTAGTATAAATACCATCAGACCGGGTACGTCTGATGCTATCTTGTGGCTCGTTAAAATAATCGAGCATAATTTGACGTGAGGCTTCTTTTTGCGGATAGGTTTTCCCCCCATCGTTTTGACCGAAATCGTGATCATCCCACATACCAATGGTTGGCGTAGCAGCAAGCATTCTCTGCATGCCGGGCTTAGCCCATTGCTTTTGGTATTTAGCCTTCAGCAAAGCCATATTTTCGGTATCACCGTAAATATTATCCCCCAACAACATTAATAAATCAGCCTGCTCTTCTAGCATCGGTTGCCAAATAGGCTGGTCTTTGTCTTGGTGTGAGCATGAGCCAATTAACACCTTGAATTGATGTTTGTCTGCAGAACTGACTGTAAGTACATTAGTACTACTGGGTGCTGGTGCATTGCTGCTAACGGGCATTGATGTAGTAGTGCAAGCAACACTGGTGAGACAGAATGCACTCGCAATACATATCTTAATTGATTTCATCATATTTACTTTTTGTTATTAACGGGGCTGGGACTAATCAGCATGGCCTGACCAATAGGGCGACCATTGACGCTAGCAAATGTTGCTGGATTTTGTTTGAGTAACTGTAACACAGTTGCTGCAACCTGATTGAGGCTGAAAGTGTTGCTGTTTTGTAGCTCCCCCTTAGATGCTATATCGGGACCGATAGCCGCCATCCACACTTGATTTGAACCAACAATGCCCTTTTCATATTGCGCTAAATTATCTAAGTAACCTTTTGTCGCTTTAGGGCTAGCATGGTGCTGCCAAGTCTCATTAGTCTCTCCGCGTCCATGGTCGACGGTAATGATCAAGTTAGTGTTATCTTTATATTGTGCCATCGACTGCAGTTGCTGCCATAAGCGCGCAATGAACTGGTCACTGCGATGAGCCGAACTAAGATAAGCTGGGTAATCACCATCATGAGCAAAGTCGTCTGTTTCACCTAATGCCACATAAATGACTTTAGGCTGCTTAGCGCTAATATACTCTTGAGCAAAACCCACTGTAAACCCGTCGAGTCGCACATTATGCCAAGGGCTTGGTATATCACTTTGCAATTGATTTAACCATTGGGCGTAGGGCGTTAAGCCAGCCCAGTCTGCAGGCATAAAACCAGCGTTGAGCGGTAAATTGCTACGTTCTGCATTGATAATGGCCGGAAATACAGCCCAACTACCAAATGCCGCTACCTGACCTTCGTACCCTTGCTGGGTGTTCAACCATTCTAAAAATGTCACATTAGGATTAGCAACTGGCTTATTAGAATCAATGCGTGGGTCCGCCTTACCCGTTAATATTTCATTGTATCCCGGGTAAGAAAACCACCAACTGTTACTCACATCCATGGCCGATTGCTTATCACGATTGCCGATGAGCAAACCATTTTTGGCAATTACGTTCCATAAAAATGGCATCAGTTTTTGGCGCTTTTCGTTTAGTGTCTGACCGTTGAATTCATGAGCTATTATCTCAGCATGGTTGGTAAATTCTGGCTGCTCTAACAAGCTTGCTTCATAACCTCGAAAGACTTCTTGCCAACGTAGTCCATCGATACTGATAATTAACACATTATCCGCACTGTATGCCGGTGAACTGAGTAAAATAGCCAGCAAGGTTTGGCACAATATCGCAAGTCGTTTTAACTGTTTCATAAGGATCTCATCAGTATTAAGTGAAGTGGAGTGGACTGAACTGAACTGAACATAAATAAACAAGGCGAGCTTAAGCTCGCCTTGTTTTTAGCATTCACACAGCGTTTTAGAAACGTGCTTGTGCGTTAAATGCAGCTGTGCGTGGTGCGCCAATCCAGGCTGATTGACCTGCAATCCCGCCTAAATAACTTTCATCAAACATATTGTTTACAGTGAAACGTAAATCAATCGATTGAATTCCTTTTATCGGTGCATCTAAGCTGACACCTGCATAAAAGTCAGTGACTAAATAAGCTTCGGCAACTTGGGTATTCCCCGCATCGATGAAACGATCGTCAACCCATTTAGTTGAGGCACCGATAAAGTAATTACCACGTGTCCAATCAAGGGATACAACCGCCATGTTTTCAGGAGAACCAAAGACGGTATTACCTTCTGGGAAGTCAATTGAACCGTCTGTGTATTGTGAATCATTGTATGTGTAAGAACTATAGACAGATAACTCATCAGTCACATTGAACGACAACGATGCTTCGAAACCAGATGATTCAATACCACCTACGTTGACGTAACTACCATTAGTACCAATAAGGTAATCGATGCCATCCGGTGAATCAGGGGCAATAAAGGTTAAACGGTTATCAAACTTAATACTGTAGTAGGTCAAGCTCGCATTAATGTTTTGTGAGACATAACGTAAGCCCACATCAACATTTTCTGCCGTTTCTGGCTCTACTTGGGTCAACGTCGACGCATCACGCTCAAGTACGGTATCTTTAATCGCCGCGAAGTTCTCTGCGTAACCCGCGAATACTTCTAAGCCATCAATAGGAGTTTGGGCCACGATACCACCAGAAAACAAAGTGTCTGAATCCGAATTCAACTTAGCTTTGTTCGCTGCATCAAAGTTATCTTGGCGCTCTAAGTCGACAAAGAAACGCTTTATGCCTAAGCGCACACTTGCCCAGCCCATATCGAGCTCGTCTTCTGCGTACACCATCAAGGTTTCAACTGGGAATTCACGTGAATATTGTACCCAGTAAGGGGTATGATCAAATTCAAAACTACTACGAGAATCTAAGATTTTATGCCAATCGCGAGACTCTTCGCGGTTGTAATCTTCATACCAAATACCGCCGCGTAACGTGTTATCCATGTCATTGATTTGCGTGTACCATGCAAAATCGGCATCAAAACCAAGACGTTCCTTTTGATAATGGGTGTGGCGGTATGAACCAACAGGTATAGCGCCCTGGGCATAGCAACCTGGGTCATACTCAGGTCCGGCACCACCGTATGGAGCAGTGATGGAGCTTTCACAACCGTCAATAGGGTTAACTGCTAAGCCACTCGCGTTAACAAATAATAATTGACCTAATGCGCTACCACCATAGACCGTGTTGCCTGAAGTAAGCTCAGAATGCCCAACGCCTTCACCGTCTGCGGTTACGTCGACGACATACTGCGGTACCCAATCACCGCGACCTTCGTTGTCGTGATAATAAACGTTACCCGATACTTCGAAGTTGTCGGTTTTATAATCGGCACTTAAATAAGCAAACATGTTTTCACGCAAACTTGACCAGGCTTGGCGAAAAACCTGATCCACATAAGGAATACCAACCCATTCACCTGATAAACCATCTGACTCTGGGTTTTGCTCAAATTGCGCTAGGCTAACGCGTTGATAGTTATCTTCATGAACGTCATCCCAAGAGAAATACCCTTTGATATCAACGTCGCTCACCACTGTCATAAACTTAGCCGCTAAATGATCGCGCTTGTTTTCAGCAGTCTGGGTTACCCAGTCAGTGTTTTCGCTGGTAGATGCACTAAACCATGCATAAGTATCAGCGGCAATTTCGCCGGTTTCGTAGCGTACGAAATATTTCTGCGCATCAAAACTGCCACCAGAAATACTCACCACCATAGACTCTTCCATGCCTGGGTCGATGGTTGTAAAGTTAAGCGTACCGCCTAAGGCTTCGTTTGAACGCGATGCAATATCACCGGTACCTTGAGATACCTCAACACGGCCTAAATTTTCAGTGTCGATGTAACGGTTAGCCTTCGCACCGCCGCCATAATTTGAGTTACCGTTGGCAATGCCATCAATAGTGATACCGATTTGCTGCTCATCTAGGCTTAATTGAAAGCCACGAATAGACACAGTTGTTGACCAATCATCAGAGCCAAACGTATCCCCTTCATTGATCAATACGCCGGGTAAATTATCGATAACAGCCAGTGCACTGGTTAATGAACTTTGCTGTTTTGCCATCTCATCAGACGTTTGGTTGTTTGCGTAAGAAACGCTTTTACCCACCACTGTGATTTCTTCAATTGCGGCATCGTCTGGCGCCTCTTGAGCAACGGCTGAACTGATTAAAGATTGGCTACCTATGGCCATAGCAACGCAAAGTGCTAAGTGTGTTTTAGCGGTCGTTTTCATGTGTGTGTATTCTCTTAGGATTATAAAGACCGCAACAATGTGACGACTTACCGTTACAGTTTAAGTGCAAAAATGTTGCACTTTTATGAAGTCGTAAACGTCTGGAATTGTAAAAAAAAGAGAAATATTACTATTGAAAAATAAACGACGACTCAGAAATTACATATGTTAATGGAGTGTTTTTTTACACTACTAGGCAAGCGGTATTTCTTCATTTGGAAGACAAATGAAGGTGATAGGAGTATCGGTAACGTATAGGTCTTGTACATGCAGTAACCACGTACAGAGAGTTCGATGTGATCTGCTAACCTTGCTTAGTCTTTGGGTACAAAAGCAAGGTATCTCAGTATCATGAGCAAAGCAGGCTTAGCGCATCCCGCGTTTTTCTTTGACCATCTCATAAGCGGCCTGTATGTCTTGGGCCTTGTTCTTTGCCAGCTCTAACGCCTGCTTAGGTAAACCTTTTGAAACCAGTTTATCCGGATGATTTTCACTCATAAGCTTACGATAAGCTTTCTTAACCGCTTTATCATCATCTGACTCGCTAACACCCAAAATCTGGTAGGCATCATTTAATGACTGCTGAGTAGAATAAGTGGATTGACTGCCTTGTTGTCCGCGGCCACGCTGGGATGAATGCGCCCCAGAACGTTGCCCTCCGCGTTGACGAAAACGTAACTCAGCTTCGTAAACGGATAGCAAATACAGTAATTCACTTTGCTTGAAACCGAGATGAAGTGCTGCAGTCTCCAGTACTTTTTGCTCTGCTTTGTCCATACGGCCATCGACGTAGGCAGCTTGGATCAAGATTTCGATAAAGACTTGCATAATATCCCGGCGGCCATGGCATGACTCTTTGAGTTCTAGCAGAATTTCGCGTAGGGCAAAATCAGCTTCTTTGCCTTCACGAAATGCTTGCTGAGCTTCTTTTCGTGTATCGCCTTCTAACCCCATTTGATCCATCAAGGCGCTGGCCATTTTTATCTCGACATCGCTTACCTTGCCGTCAGCTTTGGCAATATGTCCCATAACCGAGAACAAAGCGTGGAAGAATATCGCTTGCTTCTTAAAATCGTCCTGACTGGTGAAAAAACCGCTAAAACCACCCATTTGATTAAAGTCTTGGCTATAGCCTTTGTCGAACATATGCCCAACCACAAAGCCTAATATTGCTCCGGGGATACGTCCGAACATAAAACCAAAAATGGTGCCTAAAATCTTGCCGATCATTGTCTACCCTGTGTTTAAATTAATATGACTGCGTTGTGTTATTTCAATTGTGCTAGTTTAATTGCGCTAATCGTTGGGGGGTACCTATATCAATCCAAGTACCTTGGTATAAAGCGCCGGTGACTCGCTTTTGGGCCATAGCATCGATTAATACTGGCGCCAAGCGCAACTTGCCTTGTGGTAAATGACTAAACAATACACTGCTGTATATTCCAATCCCGCTAAAGGTGTATTTTGTCGCGTTAATGCTCTTGGGGATCTGCTTGAAAACGTGTTGGTCTTGCAAATAAAAATCGCCATCTCTGTTGTGTGGGGGGTTAGGAACTAAAATCAAGTGGGCAAGCAACGATGTATTCCCCTGACAGGAAATTTTTAATGGGGTGTTAGCAAGTATGTGAGCAAATGAAATGTCAGTGAAAACATCCCCATTTATCACTAAAAAATGGCTTTCGTTATGGGATGGGCCTAAAAGAGGCAACGCATGAATTATGCCCCCAGCTGTTTCTAATGCAGTCTCCTCCTTCGAATACAGTATGTCTAAATTGTATCGACTGCCATCTCCTAAGCGCTGTATTAATTGCTCGCCTAACCAAGCATGGTTTATCACTACTCGTTCGATACCTGCGGCAGCTAATCGCTCCAAATGGTACTCAATTAGTGCTTTACCCTTGACCTCTAACAACGGTTTCGGGGTGACGTCGGTTAACGGGCGCATCCGCTCCCCGCGCCCAGCAGCTAATATCATGGCGGTATTGATTTGTTTCATCGAAACTTACCTTTATTCAGCACACTTCATCGACTTACCCTTTGCCACCGGCAAGGGATACAATTTTTGTTTTTTCTGAATTCTGGCTAGCGAGTACATGGGGTAAAACGTCTTGCTCAATAAAGTCTGAGAAGGCACTTAATTGTGGGTACAATCTGCCAATATCAACTAAATAACCAAGCGTACGCGGAATATCGCCCAAATAGTCACTCTTACCGTCACGATGATGCAAGCGAGCAAAGATGCCGCTGGCTTTAATATGGCGCTGCATACCGGTTAAGTCAAACCAACGGGTAAATTGCGCAAGTGGATAGTGTGCATAGAATTGACCGTGAAATGCTTGCAACCAATCACTTACCCACTCATCAGGCCAGCGACGATAACAATCTCGTAACAAGGAAACGGCATCATAGGTAATGGGACCCACTACAGCGTCTTGAAAATCGATGACACCAATTTCATCATTAACTAACATCATCAAATTACGTGAATGAAAGTCACGATGCACACCTACTTTAGGTTGCTCGAAAAAATTGTCGGCAAGTACATTGAACGTATCAGATAGTAACGCCTGTTGCGTGGTCGTGATCGTTAGCGCTAAATGCACATTGAGCAGCCATTGGGTAAAGATTTCAAACTCCGCACTAAAAAGTTTGTGGTCATAGATTGGTAAAGGTGCTTGAGATGTAGCCACACATTGCTGTACCTTTGGCAAAAGTGCCAATGCTTGTGGGTAAAGTCGGTGGCAACTTTTTTCGTTCAGGCGATGGGCTAATTGCACATCACCAAAATCGTTGAGGCAATAAAAGCCTAAATCGTGATCAGCGGCCAATATGTCAGGCACTTTTAATCCATTGGCTGCAAGTAACTCAGCGACTAACGCGAATTTATGGCTATCTTCAAATTTTGGTGGGGCATCGACCGCAATGATGGTATGCCCTTCAAAGGTAAAGCGAAAATAACGCCTAAAGCTGGCATCACCGTAAACCATGTGTAATTGTTGACACAAAAAAGGTGTGGAATGATTAATCCAATCCATCAATTGTGCTTGTCTTTGTGCCAATGGGCTCACTTAGGACCTCGTGTTGGGGTATTATTTGACAGCGAAGAATGGCGAAATCTAGCTTTTTTTGCAAGTTTACTAGTAAATCTGTGCGAAACCCTTAAAATTGGAGCTTAACTCCCATGACTTTAACCATTATCAGGCTGCCTTTTTACCCTACCGTATGAAAATTAAGCAACCTCTTTACGTGCTCTTTCTCTCAGTCGGCTCGCTTAGCGCTGTAGCCCAAGAAACATGCCCAGCACCCAAAAATACTTTCGTGGTAGAGAAACGTCTGCCTAACGGACAAATTCAAGTTATATCTAATATGACCTCAATACAGCAAGATAATTTTGCAGAATTCGAGGGTAATGTAGAAATATTATCGCAAGACTCACAAATTATTGCCAACAAAGCGCGAATCAATCGCACCACTCAGCAATTAATTGCATCTGGGGATGTGACCTATCAAACCCCTCAATTGAGTGTCACCAGCCAGAAGGTCCTGCTCAATACACAAAATAATCGTATGGAAATTGCTGACACCCAATACGAATTCACCACAATGAATGCCAGAGGTCAGGCCGAACTATTAGTTGTCGATCAAACTCAGGGAATAGAACTCAATGGGGTGACCTTTTCTACTTGCCCAAAGGGTGACGAAGATTGGTTGGTGCATGCCGATAGCATTAAAGTAAAGCCTGATGAAACTCGAGGTGTTGCACGCAATGCTTTTTTCTATGTGCAAGATATCCCTATCTTTTATCTGCCGTATTATTCATTTCCGGTGACTGATGCCCGTGAAACTGGCTTGTTATTTCCTCAAATCAGCAGTAGCAGTAGTAATGGATTTGACTTTGAGCAACCTTATTATTTAAATCTTGATCCCCAGTATGATGCTACGATAAGCCCTAGATATATGAGTAATCGAGGCTTGCAGCTAAAAACAGAGTTTCGTTATTTGACGGAACAAAATAGTGGCCAAATTGATGTTGAATACTTGGCCAATGATTCTGATAGTTCCACTGGTGAAGATCGTTACTTTTATCGTCTTGTTCACAAAGGTGCTTTATCGGAAGACTGGCAAGTCAACGTAGATTTCAATGGCATTAGCGACGACAACTACATATCTGACCTTGGATCCGATTATTACAGCTCAGCGGATACACATCTGTATCGCACCCTAGGACTACATTATTACTCAGATGCATTAAACATGAGCCTGCAACTGAGGGATTTCGAAATCTTAGGCGACCACGACGACACCTACCGAGCGTTACCCGAGCTGAAGTTAGATTACCAAACCGACCTACCGGCAGGATTCCAATTCGATATACATTCTGAATTAGCCAGATTTGATAACGCTAACGGCACTAGTCCTAAAGCAACTCGAGCGCACATAGCCCCTACCCTTAGTTTTCCTTATGAAAACAGTTGGGGTGAATTTTTAGCCGAAACGTCTATTATGCATACGGTTTATCGTCAGGAAGATATTGAAGAAACGGCATTAGCCCGCAATGCTTCACGCACCTTGGGGCAGGCCAAGTTATATGGCGCTTTAATATTTGAACGCGATGGAAATTGGCTTGGTAGTGATGTTACCCAAACGCTAGAACCACGAGTTCAATATCTGTATACCAGCTTTGAAGACCAATCTGATATTGGTTTATATGATACTACTCGCTTATTTAATGACTTCGCAGGTTTATTCAGAGGTCAGGAGTTTACTGGGCTAGACCGCATAAGTGATAAGAATCAAGTGACCTTCGGGGTCACTTCGCGAATAATAGATAAAGATAATAGGGAACAATTTAAACTTAGCTTAGGTCAGATTTTCTATCTTGAAGACAACAAAGTGACTGCAGCAAGTAAAGAAGACGACCGTTCTGCCTTAGCCGCAGAGTTAGATTGGCGTATTGGCAGTAAGTGGTCAGCCCACACTGAAGCACAAGTATCCACTCAAACTGACAAAATTGAGCGCAGCAGTGTTGGCCTTGAATATCGGCTCGCACATGACAAAATGGTGCAAATTAGCCATCGTTATGTTCGCGATTTATCCGGTGAAAAAATCAGTCAAATGGGGTTAACGGCAAGCTGGCCAATAACACAGGATTGGTATTGGGTTGGGCGTTGGTACAGAGATATGGACCGTCACCGCACAATTGAAAGCTATACAGGATTGCAATATGAGTCTTGTTGTTGGGCACTGCGTATAGTCGCTCAGCGTCAGTTAACGAGTCGTTTTGATGATAATGGTTTGCAAAGCACGGATGAGTTTGATTCGGGTATCGCGGTGCAATTCTTGTTTAAAGGAATTGGTGGCGATAGTTCAGGGCGCGATATGTTAGAAGATGGATTGTTCGGCTATCGACAGCCTTATCTGTTAGATTAGCCCCAAGCACAATAAAAATATAACCCAAACACCTAGGTGTAAATTTAAATTAATAAGTAACCTTAAATATGAAATTAACTGTAGTCACCTTTGCCCTTTTGGCATTTATTTCGTTAAACACGTTCGCTAAGCAAACACGCTTGGATAACGTCGCAGTCATCGTCGATCAAGGTGTTGTTCTTGAGAGTCAAATTGATGAATTAGTCAGTACCGTAAAACGTAACGCATTAACTAACAATCAAACCCTGCCTTCAGACAAAGTGTTGCGTACGCAAGCAATTGAACGTTTGATTGTTGATAGCCTTCAAAGCCAAATGGCCGAACGTATGGGCATTCAAATTAGTGATCCGCAACTCGATCAAACCATCGATAATATTGCCAGAGAAGACGGCATGAGTGTTGACCAAATGCGTCAGAAGCTCGCATCTGAAGGCGTGGCGTATGAAGTTTATCGCGAACAAGTGCGAAAAGAGCTCATTACGGGTGAGGTTCGCCGCGCCAATGTTCGTCGTCGTGTATATATTACCCCACAGGAAATTAGTAATTTGGTTAAGCTCATCGATGAGCAAGGCGGTCAACAAGCTGAATACCATTTAGGCCATATCCTTATTGGATTCCCGCCAGACCCGACAGATGAAGACGTTAATAAATCCAAAGAAACGGCCACCAAAGTGTTGGAGTTACTCAATAATGGTTCTGAATTTGGCAAAATAGCGACGGCTTCTTCATCTGGATCTAAAGCCCTTGAAGGCGGTGATTTAGGTTGGATGAACATCAACTCAATGCCAACGCTTTTTGCTGAAGCCGTACAAGGTAAAAGCAAAGATGAGCTTATAGGTCCTATTCGCAGCGGTGCTGGTTTTCACGTGTTGAAAATTCTAGATGTGCGTGGGATCGAAAAAGTCGAAGTCACAGAGCTCAATGCTCGTCATATTCTGATTAAACCTTCGGTTATATTGAGCGATGAGAAAGCAGAAAAAATGCTCAAAGAATTCAGAAAAGAAATTATTGCTGGTGAAGCAGACTTTGCAGAATTAGCCAAAGAGCACTCCGCAGACCCTGGTTCTGCCTTGCGCGGTGGTGAATTAGGTTGGTCAGATCCTAATAAATATGTACCTGAATTCAGGGATACCTTGCAGACACTGGAAGTAGACGAAATAAGTCAACCGATTCGCACAGTTCACGGTTGGCATCTAATGCAACTTACAGGCAAACGCGTAAAAGACGCTACGGAAAATCTTAAAGAAGATAAAGCCTATCAGTTGCTCTTCCAACGTAAATTCGCTGAAGAAACGGAAGCATGGTTAAAAGAAATGCGTGATAGTGCTTATGTTGAATTGCTTGATAAAAAAGACAATAGCTAGTTTATGACCATTAAACTTGCGATTACACCGGGCGAACCCGCTGGGGTTGGCCCAGATTTAATTATTTCCTTGGCTCAGCATCAATGGTCGGCCATGCTGGTTGTTTTTGCCAATGCAAAGCTTATGCGCACTCGGGCTGAAACCTTGGGTTTGCCGCTTATATTGTTACCTTACGATTCATCCTGTCAGGATATTCAGCAAGCTGGAGCGCTCTATATTGTAGACATTCCTTTGCGCGCTGAAGTAAAGCCTGGGGAATTAAATCAAGATAACAGCCATTATGTTTTGGACACCCTTTACCAAGCATGCCAAAAGAATTTAGACGGTGAGTTTGATGCTTTGGTCACCGGACCAGTGCATAAAGGCATTATTAATCAAGCGGGGATCCCGTTTAGTGGTCATACTGAGTTTTTTGCTGAACAATCAAATACCCCTGACGTGGTAATGATGTTGGCGACCACTGGATTGAGAGTTACCTTGGTAACGACCCATATCCCAGTTACTGCAGTATCAGCCGCTATCACTACGTCACGGCTAAATAAAGTTATACGCATTATTGATCATGATTTAAAAACCAAATTTGGTATCGCCCAACCGCACATTTTTGTATGTGGACTCAACCCTCACGCAGGCGAAGACGGGCATATTGGCCGAGAAGAAATTGACACAATTATTCCGGCGTTAGATTCGCTTCGACAAGAGGGCTTTACCTTAACCGGTCCCTTGCCTGCTGACACTATTTTCAATCCCAAATATTTAGCCCAAGCCGATACGGTACTCGCTATGTATCACGATCAAGGGTTACCCGTGTTAAAGTACAAAGGATTCGGCCAAGCCGTCAATATTACATTGGGATTACCCTTTATTCGCACTTCCGTTGACCACGGAACCGCGCTCGATCTAGCCGCATCTGGCAAAGCTGATGCCGGTAGTTTCGACATTGCTATCAAGGAAGCCATTTCATTGGCAAAAAGTAAAAAATGAGCAAACAACACTTAGGCCACACAGCCAGAAAACGTTTTGGACAGAACTTTCTTCACGATGCGTATGTTATCGATCAAATTGTGTCAGCAATTAACCCGCAAGTCGGGCAAAATGTAGTTGAAATTGGCCCAGGATTAGGCGCATTAACCGAACCTGTTTGCGACATTATTGACAAGCTTACTGTGGTTGAACTGGATAGAGATTTGGCCCAGCGTCTTCGCACCCATCCATTTATAGCCAATAAACTTAATATTATTGAACAAGATGCACTGAAGTATGATTTTTCTGAATTATTCAGTGAAGAGCAACCATTACGTGTTTTTGGTAACTTGCCATACAATATTTCAACCCCGTTAATGTTTCACTTATTTTCGTTTGCGCATAAAGTGCAAGACATGCATTTTATGTTGCAAAAAGAAGTGGTTAATAGACTAGCAGCTTCACCTGGCAATAAAAGCTACGGTCGGCTGTCTGTTATGGCCCAATACCACTGCCATATTATGCCTGTTATCCATGTTCCACCTAGCGCCTTTAATCCACCTCCCAAAGTTGATTCGGCGGTCGTTCGTCTTATGCCCCATAAGGTTAAGCCGGTCAGCGTGATAAGTGAAGAATCCTTAAATAAGGTTTGTGCTCAGGCATTTAATCAACGCCGTAAAACAATTCGCAATAGCTTGAAAGAGAGCCTGACCGAAGCCCAGCTCATTTCTCTGGATATTAATCCTGACTTAAGAGCCGAGAATCTTTCGTTAGCACAGTTTGGCCAAATAGCGGATCTTGCCGTTAACCTTCAGGAAGAATAGATGACAACGTCTCTTAGCACTGGCCACGAGCTCAGCAATAAAATTAATATTACGGTTAATACCCAATACTTGACGGATCACCCGGCCAATGACGCAGACAAGTTCGCTTTCGCCTACGAAATTAATATTGCCAATAATAGCGATGAGAACGTGCAACTCATTAATCGCTATTGGCTCATAATTGATGGCAATGGTAAACAAACAGAAGTTGAAGGTGCAGGCGTTGTCGGTGAGCAACCATACATTGAAAACGGCACGAGCTTTCAATACAGTAGCGGCGCGGTGCTTGATACGCCTGTAGGCTCCATGCAAGGCTATTATGAAATGCAAGACAAAGACGGCGCGATATTTCGTGTACCTATCAATATTTTCCGTCTTGCCGTTCCCCATCTTATCAACTAAACCTTAGGTCTCTTATGGCTGATTATATTGTTGGCGATATTCAAGGCTGCCTAAGTGGTTTAAAAGCCTTATTAAGCAAAGTTGATTTTAACGCCCGGACCGATACCTTATACGCAGTAGGCGATTTAATTGGTCGTGGTCCTGAAGCACTCGATACCCTCGCTTATCTCTATTCCTTAGGTGATAACTTTAAAACCGTGCTCGGGAATCATGACCTTAATTTACTGGCAATACGTTGCGGCGCTAGGCGGGCCAAAAAAGCCGATAAGCTCGATGAGGTCATAGCCTCGCCAGATTTCGATAAATATTGCGATTGGTTGCGGCAAAAACCCTTAGCCATGCTGCTAAAGAGAGATATTTTACTCACTCACGCTGGCTTATATCCCGCTTGGAGCTTTGATAAAGCAATGGCCTTAAGTACTGAAATAAGTGAAGTGCTGCAATCACAACAGTGGCAACTTATGGTAAATAGCATGTACGACGACAAACCAAATATCTGGGACGATGGGCTGAGTGGCAACGACAGACAACGGTTTATCATCAACGCGTTTACCAGAATGCGTTTCTTAGAAAAAGACGCGCGATTAGAATTCAATTGCAAAACGAAACCCAGTGACGCGCCAAAATCTTTGCTTCCGTGGTTTAACATGCAAAACCCCAATATGACAGCTACGCAAAAAGTAGTATTCGGTCATTGGGCTGCCCTTAATGGCGAGACTGACACCGAACAATTTTTTGCGTTGGATACCGGTTTTGTTTGGGGTGGTAGTATGACATTACTCTGTATAGACACTATGAAACGACTGCACAGTTAAGTGTTTATATTAACACATTAGTTTCGCTTCTAACTTTTGATGACTCTTACTCTTACTCTGTCCTAACATCTCGTTAGTCACCCAAGACCCCCTAATATAGCTATGCAACTAGAGATCTGTTCAAAGAAATATATTTACCCGAAACCTATAAAGTTCATTAATGTTACCTTATATTATGCCGATACTACCAAGTACGATATTATCGTTTTTTACAAAAATGTTATCGTTTTTAATAAGTAAGCGTCAAATAACATATTTTATCTCGATAGGATCGCCATCAATAGTGTGCAAGACTAATACATAGCTTTTTAAATAGCTGAAAACAACATCATCTAATAACAATAATAATAAATACGCTTATTTGGAGATCATAAATGAAAATGACTGTAGCTACGCGCGTAGTGGGTGGCTTTGCCATTATAACTTCGTTGCTTATCGTCATGGGAATATTTTCACTCACCACTTTGAGTAATATTGACGAAGCAACCGAAGAAGTTAGCAATCTAGCCTTTCCCACTGTCAGCGGCAGTAGCCAGCTTAAAGTGTCATTTTTGAACATGGGCCGCCTTACCGCAGAAGCTTATTATGGCAATGAACTGAAAGCGCTCGAAGAAAAAAACCAAGCATTTGAAGATAGTCAAAGTATCTTTGAAAGTGAGTTTGCTACGCTTAAACGCGTCCTCAGCCAAGAGCCAGATTTAAATGCATCTTTAGCTGAAGTGGATACCATTTATGAAGATTACAAAATCAATGTCATGAAACTATTTGACAGTCGTCAAGCGGATCTAAGCATGCGCAATAAACTAAATAGTCAACTCGGTGATATTGAAGACAACGCGGACGATACCTCTTCACTTATTCTAGATTTTGCAGACCTCGATGAAGTCCAAAATAGTCCCCAGCTAAAAAATGCAGCCGAGTTAACTAACCGTCTCGAAACTAATCTAATGTCTTTGCTTACAGTAGGTGGGGAATATGTCAAAACTCAAAATCTTGTTAGAGCCGACACGCTAGGTAATGAAGTTAAACTCGTGGTTAACCAAATACGTGAAACATTAGATGAAATCCAAAAAGCAGCTGGAGCCAATGATCCCGGAGGTTCGCTTGCTGAAATATACCAAATGACAGGTTCAGTATTAGATCTAATCAGTTCTTCAACGGGCTTATTGCAAAACCAAATAAAGAAAATTAACAAACAAAATGATGCCACGGCAGCTTACAGAGCATCGGATGCCAATATAGAGTTAGCCATACAAAAACTAAACACATTATCTACCTTGGCTGATGATAAAGCCTCTGTGGCCAAAGAGTTGGTTAAAGAATCAATCGATTCCGGTAATATGAAGACTATTTTTATTGCGCTAATATCCGTGTTAATCGCCAGCTTTATTGCATATCGCAGTATTCGCGCCATCATTCGCCCTCTCAACAGAGTTAACGAGATGCTCAATATTGTCTCTTCTGGCGATCTAACCCGCCGCTTAGATGATTCTTCGGATGATGAATTTGGCACCTTGGCGAAAAACTGCAACAACTTGGTTGATAGTTTAAAAACGCTCATTTCAAGTATTGGGTCGCGTTCAGCACAATTGGCCGCTGCGTCTGAAGAAACCTCAGCCATTACCACGCAAACCACAACATCTATTCAAGAACAGAAATCACAAATTGCTCAAGTGGCCGCCGCGACAACTGAAATGCATAGTACTTCTTTGGTGGTTAGTCAAAGCGCTGAAGATACCCTGCGTCAAATTCAACACGCTGACGAAGAAGCAGAGAAAGTAAAAGCGATTTCTGAAGAAAATATTCGCACTATCGAAGTGCTTGCTAGAGATGTGGATGAAGCCGCTCAAGTTATCAATAAATTACATCAAGATAGTGCAAGTATCGGCGGAATTTTGGACGTTATCCGCGGAGTGGCGGATCAAACGAATTTGTTAGCCCTTAACGCTGCAATTGAAGCGGCCCGCGCTGGTGAGCACGGACGAGGCTTCGCAGTAGTAGCCGATGAAGTCCGCACGTTAGCTAGTCGGACTCAGCAGTCAACCCAAGAAATTAACTCCATGATTGAAGTGCTGCAAGCTGGAGCTGAAAAGGCCGTTGCGGTAATGAATCAAGGTAAAGAGCAGACTTCTGTATGTGTAGAAAAAACGGAACAATCAACTCAAGCGTTACAGTTAATTTCAGATGCGGTTCATAAAGCGTACGATGTAAGCTCACAAATTGCTCAAGCAGCCAAAGAGCAAAACGTGGTGTCTCAAGAGATTAGCGAAAAACTAGAAAATATAGTGAATATTGCCGAGGAAACCTCTGTAGGCGCTCACCAAACGTCTGCATCAAGCCATGAGGTAGCGAAGCTAGCTGAAGAGCTTCAACACTCAGTACAGCAGTTCAAAGTCTAATTACAGCTAATTATTCCACTACCCAAAAAATAAAAAGACCCCCAGCAATTGGTATGTCCAACTATTGGGGTCACTTCACAACAGGTAGCGGTTTTCTACGTCTGTGATACCTTATATTCGTCTATAAACTAACTGACTATATAAGCAGTCGTTACATCACTAATCTTCAAATAAGTTTCTATGTAGTGCTTTTACCACATCGGTACTGTCTTTCTCGCTCACTAACATCGACATGTTATGAACGTTTGCGCCGAAACAAATCATGCGTAAGTTAAAGTCAGAAACAGCAGCAAAGATACGGCTAGAGACCCCGGCAGCACTGTGCATATTATTACCTACGACCGTAACTAAATCGAAATGCTCTTCAAGCTGCACCTCACAAATTTGGCTTAACTCCTCAATCGTTTCTCGATTAAGACGCTGTAGTACAGAATTCGGAGGGTTGTCTAAGGTAAACGATACACAGATTTCAGATGTGGTCACCAAGTCAACGCTCAAATTATGTTTAGCAATAATGGTAAATACATTCTGCAAGAAACCTTGGGCATACATCATTTTCGGTGTTTTAACGGTCACCATCACTTGGTCTTTGCGACGCGTTATTGCACGATAAGACGGTTCATGTACACAATCACGCACAATCCAGGTGCCGCCTTTTTCAGGTTCTTTGCTTGAACCGACGAACACTCTAATATTTTGACGTAAGGCTGGCTCCATCGTTGCAGGATGCAATACTTTCGCACCAAAGGTCGCCATTTCAGCCGCTTCTTCAAAGCTAAGCTCGGGTAAAGGACGGGCGGCATCGGTAATACGCGGGTCCGTTGTATAAACGCCTATTACATCCGTCCAAATTTCGCAGCTCTGGGCACCTAACGCTTCAGCTAATAAGGCAGCGGTAAAATCTGAACCTCCACGGCCTAAGGTAGTCGTATTGCCCGCTTCATCAGAACCGATAAAACCTTGCGTAACTAATACTGTATTCGCAATCTCCGGCGCCATTAACTGAGTGGCACGCTGTTTTATGCCGTCGAGTTGCGGCGCCGCCTGACCGAATTCGCTGTCGGTTAGTAACACTTTGCGTATATCGAAATTATCAGCAGGTACACCATTTTGCGACAACACTTCGCTAAACAACAGAGACGCCATACGCTCGCCGTGAGATAACAGGGCATCTTTTAAATCTGGCCGATGTAGCATTTCTTCGTGAAAGGCCAGTTGTTTTAATGACTCAAGTAACTCCATTAGCTTATCGGCCACTAATGTTGGGGCACCTAAGTCATGTAATATTGCAAACTCAATTGCTTGAATTTGTTCAATATAAGCGGTAATTTCGTCTTTTGTTAGCGCCTTATGAGCTAACTCAACCAAAATATTGGTTACGCCTGCGGAAGCGCTAACCACTACAACTCTAGTGTTGTGGTTAGCTTTAACAACCTTAGCGCAATTAAGCATCGTTGCGTGAGTTGCGACACTGGTGCCACCAAATTTTGCTACGTTTATCGAAGAGTCACTCAATGTTTTTCCTAATTAAAATTTGAACAAAAAAGATGCCATAAATTACCAGTTTTTTTGCTCATATAAAGCATATTTTGTGAGTTTATGTGCACTTTTTGGAATAGGCTATACGTAAGCGCGTCTGCTAAAGCCGCTTAAATGTTCAAATTGACAATCAACGCATGAGAATTCTGCTTAAAATTTGACACACCGTGCAATAAAAATAAAATTAAGGATCCATGCTATGCTTTTCAACCGTTTCTATCGACTCACTCTAGCCACAGGGCTACTTAGCACCATAATGGTAGCCAACAGCCTCGCAGAACAACCTCGCAAAGCTGCGGCTCCTCTATTGAGTGAACTGACCTTAGCGCAAACCCAAACACTGCTGCGCACGCAACAAGTTAGTATGGCCCAGCTAAGTGATTATTATTTACAACGAATACAGAAATTTGATGAAAATGGCGCACAGCTCAATTCAGTGGCAACACTAAGCAATCAGCTTGATCAGCAAGTAAATGTTTTAGAACAAAAACTAAAAAGTGGCCAGCCTCTTGGTTCATTATTCGGCGCAATAGTGTTATTGAAAGATAATATCGATGCTACGGGTATGCCAAATACCGCTGGCTCATGGCTGATGCGTAATCACGTTCCCACAGAAGATGCTTATTTAGTGAAACAACTCAAAGCACATGATGCGATTATTCTTGGTAAAACCAATTTGTCAGAATGGGCAAATTTTCGCTCAAACATGTCCTCTAGTGGTTGGAGCAGCTTGCATGGACAAACCTTGAATCCTCATGATCCAACACGCACACCTTGTGGCTCAAGTTCCGGCTCAGGCGTCGCCGTCGCGGCAGACTTTACCTTGCTTGCGGTAGGTACAGAAACCGATGGCTCAGTTACTTGCCCTGCAGCAGTCAATGGCATAGTCGGCATCAAACCGACATTAGGATTAGTGAGTCGCAGCGGTATTATTCCCGTCGCCCACTCACAAGATACCGCCGGCACCATGGCTCGAACGGTAACGGATGCAACCATTATGCTAGAAGCCATGATGGGCGTAGATCCTAAAGATGCCAGCACGTTTGAGCCGATAGCATTAGCAACTCATCTAAAAAAGGATGGCCTTAAAGGCAAACGTATCGGTATCGTACGTAATCTGATGGGCTATCATCCGCAACTTGATGAGGTGTTCGACGCCCAACTCGCCACGTTAAGAGAAGCTGGAGCGATAATCGTAGAAAACACCAATATCGAAAATAAAGGTAGTTGGAACGACGATGAATTCATCGTGTTGTTAACTGAATTTAAGGCAGATTTAAATCATTACCTATCGCAAAGCAACGCCCCTATTCGTAGCTTGCAAGAAGCGATTGAAAAAAATATTATGGATAAAGAACGTACCATGCCTATTTTTGCTCAAGAAACATTTTTACGCGCTGAGCAATCCCCCTCGTTATCTGACAAAATCTATACTGATGCATTAGCAAGTGCCAAACGTAAAGCAGGAAAAGAAGGCATTGATGCCACATTAGCTAAGTACAACGTTGATTTACTGATAGCACCCACAACCGCACCAGCATGGAAAATTGATCATATAGATGGCGATCATTTCTTAGGCTCAGCAATCGGAGCGGCGGCCGTCGCAGGTTACCCGCATATTACAGTGCCGATGGGGGATGTAAGTGGCATGCCAGTCAATATTAGCTTCTTCGGTGCGGCAAAATCTGAAGGAATATTAATAGAAGCTGCCTATGGTTTCGAGCAAATTACCAAAGCGCGTATCACGCCTCGATTGCACTAGTTCATTGGGGGTGCACTAACAATAAAAGGGAGCGGTAAAAGGGATCATTAATTGAAGCAGGCGTAGGCAGTTACTGCGCCTTTATGACCATTTTATCGCCAACTTTTATACCGTGTTTAGCGTACCAGCCTTGATTCATCTCAAGGGCATAAAGTACTGCTTGTGACGCACCCACTGATGTTAAGTCCTGAGGCTGCATGGGCTTAATATCGGTGATTACACCGTCGCTGCGAATAAATGCCACGTCTAACGCGAGAAAAGTATTTTGCATCCACATACTGGCTTTCTTCGAACCAGAAAACTTAAACAACATTCCGCATTGTTCGCACATTGACTTACGATACATCAACCCCATTGCCCGTTGTTCGAACGTATAGGCATATTCAACCTTTAACGGTAAATCACCCACTGTAATCTCAATTAAGGGTAGTGTCTGATATTGCCCATCATCTACCGAACTTACAGCTTGAAACGTAGTTAATCCTAAGCATCCAGTTAATAAAACCGGTAGAAATAAACGTAAAAATTTTAACGACATAAATATTCCATTCGATTAAGTACAACACGACGATGACTGCCAACATATTTTCACGCGGCACTCTACTAGTCATTACAATCTACTCGCATATTAATTCACACGAAAAAACCAACTAAAACAATGAGTTAGTTTATTCACCAAGGGGTAAGTTTACTGCACCTGAGCCTATAAGTGAATAAGCCATTTTGATTAGATTGGTTAAAAATAAAATTTCATGCACAAAAAAGCCGAACAAAGCATTAACTTGTTCGGCTGTAGTTTTTTACCCTGATTTAGTTAAATCAATCAGTGTTTATGCAATGTTCAATGCAGGGATAATATTCTCTTTAGCTGCTTCGGCTGCTTTAGTGAACTCATCAATACGATCAAAGTTCAAGTAGCGGAACACATCGCCAGACATAGATTCAATCTTGTTAGCATATTCCATATATTCAGCGGTGGTCGGAATGCGACCAACAATTGCGCCAACGGCCGCAAGCTCAGCAGAGCACAAATATACATCTGCCCCGTCACCTAAACGGTTAGGGAAGTTACGTGTAGAGGTCGATAATACTGTCGAGTTAGCTAATACACGCGCTTGGTTACCCATACACAATGAACAACCAGGCATTTCAGTACGCACACCCACACGACCGTAGATGTTGTAATAACCTTCTTCCATCAACACAGCTTTGTCCATCTTCGTTGGTGGAGAGATCCACAAACGAGTCGGCAACGTTTTGTTGAATTGCTCAAGCAGTTTACCTGCTGCACGGAAGTGACCGATGTTCGTCATACAAGAGCCGATGAACACTTCATCAATCTTAACGCCAGCCACGTCAGACAACGTTTTGGCATCATCTGGATCGTTCGGGCAACAAAGAATTGGCTCGTTGATTTCAGCCAGATCAATTTCGATGGTTTCAACGTACTCAGCGTCTTTGTCTGCTTCCATTAACTCTGGGTTAGCAATCCATTCTTCCATTTTGCGTGCGCGACGCTCAAGAGTACGTGGGTCTCCGTAACCTTCGTTGATCATCCAACGTAACATCGTAATGTTAGACGTTAAGTACTCAGCAATAGATTCTTTAGACATCTTGATAGTACAACCAGCAGCTGAACGTTCTGCAGACGCATCTGATAATTCAAATGCTTGCTCAACGGTTAAGTCATTAAGACCTTCAATCTCAAGGATACGACCAGAGAAGGCATTTATTTTACCTTTCTTAGCCACGGTCAAAAGGCCTTGCTTGATACCGTACAATGGAATGGCATGCACCAAATCACGTAAAGTAATACCCGGCTTCATTTTACCTTTAAAGCGCACTAATACTGATTCAGGCATATCAAGCGGCATAACACCCGTCGCAGCGGCGAAAGCAACCAAGCCAGAGCCTGCTGGGAAAGAAATACCCATAGGGAAACGAGTATGTGAATCACCACCTGTACCAACGGTATCAGGCAACAACATGCGGTTTAACCACGAGTGGATAATACCGTCACCAGGACGTAATGAAACACCACCACGATTCATGATGAAATCAGGTAACGTGTGCTGAGTATCGATGTCCACAGGCTTAGGATAAGCAGCTGTGTGACAGAAAGACTGCATAGTCAAATCAGCTGAGAAACCTAAACACGCTAAATCTTTAAGTTCGTCACGGGTCATAGGACCAGTAGTATCTTGTGAACCAACGGTAGTCATCTTAGGTTCGCAGTAGGTACCAGGACGGATCCCATCAACACCACAGGCTTTACCAACCATTTTCTGAGCAAGGGTATAACCTTTGCCTGTATCTGCAGGTTGATCAGGCTTACGGAACAAGTCAGATGCCCCTAACTTCAACGATTCACGGGCTTTGTCCGTTAAGCCGCGGCCAATGATTAAGTTGATACGGCCACCAGCACGTACTTCGTCTAATAATACCTCAGACTTGTACTCGTACTTAGCTAGTTCTTCGCCAGTTTCAGCGTTAGTGATACGACCTTCAAGTGGGAAGATATCAATCACGTCGCCCATATTCATTTTGTCTACGTTAGCTTCAAATACTAACGCACCAGCATCTTCCATTGTGTTGAAGAAGATTGGCGCTACATTGTTACCAATACACACACCACCACCACGTTTGTTTGGCACGCCGGGTAAATCTTCACCGAAGAACCAAAGTACAGAGTTAGTCGCTGATTTACGCGAAGAGCCTGTACCGACTACATCACCAACAAACGCCACTGGATGGCCTTTGGCTTTAATTTCTTCGATTTGTTTTAGAGGACCTACTTCGCCATGTACTTCAGGTGTTAAGCCATCACGAGTCATCTTATAAGCAGCACGAGCATGCAAAGGGATATCAGGACGAGACCATGCATCTGGAGCTGGAGACAAGTCATCGGTGTTTGTTTCACCGGTCACTTTAAATACTGAATAGGTGATTTTTTCTGGCATATCAGGACGAGAAGTAAACCATTCAGCATCGGCCCAAGACTGTAAAACGTCTTTAGCGTATTCGTTGCCCGCCTGAGCTTTTTCTTCAACATCATGAAATGCGTCAAACATAAGCAAAGTATGCTTAAGTTCTTCGGCAGCCAATTCAGCCAAGTCGTTATTATCTAAGGCCTCAACCAAAGTAACGATGTTGTAGCCGCCATGCATGTTACCCAATAACTGGATAGCCGCATCTTTACTAATAAGCGGAGACGTCGCTTCGTCATTAACGATAGCGCTTAAAAAGCCTGCTTTTACATATGCAGCTTCATCTACGCCCGGTGGAACTCGCTCTGATAACAACTCAAGTAAAAAGTCACCTTCGCCCGCAGGCGGCGCTTTAAGTAACTCAACCAAACCAGCAACTTGCTCGGCATTTAATGGTTTAGGTGGGATACCTTCGGCAGAACGTTCTTCAACATGTTTACGATATGCTTCTAACACAATTAGGACCTCTTGATTGACTCAAAGAACACCGGACGTTCTTGAGTATGTAAATAAAACCGGACAAGTATAAGGCTTAACGCTGTAAAATAAAAACAACCAGTTTATTTACGGCCTTATACCGGCTATTCCCTATAAAAATAGGGGTTAATAAGATGTTAAGTATCGAGAAAAAGCATTTTACTACAGCCAAAATGCGACTAAATTGAATTTTACCAATCTAATATCATCAAAAAGTGCTAGAAACTTAAAAGCACTCACTCAATTTGAGTCTACTTCTTGTCTATGTCAGTTAAATAACAATTTAACGTTCGAATAAGGTTAATAAATATACCTGAATAATTAGTGTCAATTTAACCCAAAAACAACAATATGTTATATATGAAATATCATTTTTATCAGGAAGATAGCATGAAAATTTTCAAATTCAGTATTTTGCTTGCAGTTGCATCCGCAGCCTATTTGCTCCTGTGGCCCGTTCCCATTGAACCAAAGGCTTGGCTAGCGCCAAAAGAACGTGGCTATACAGGCCCTTATACTCAGAATAAAAAGTTAGCTAATATAGACACCTTATCACTGCAAGGTCAACAAGGTCCGGAAGACTTTGCCTTGGCCAGCGACGGAACAATCGCTACTGCCACCCATTCTGGCAATATCATGCTCTTAAAGCCCGGTGCTGAACGATTTGAACCTTGGCTCAATACAGGAGGACGGCCATTGGGAATCGAATTTGATAAACACGGTAACTTATTGGTAGCAGATGCAGAAAAAGGGTTGTTAGCCATTAATTCCCAAAGCGAGATAATCGTACTTAGCAATGAGGTGAACGGTAGTAAAATAGTGTATGCAGATGATGTGGATGTGGCGCAAAACGGCATGATTTATTTTACAGATGCCACCACTAAGTTCTCAGCCCAAGAATTTGGCGGAACATTAGCCGCAAGCTTATTGGAAGTGATAGAACACGCGGGTAATGGACGGTTATTAGCTTACGATCCACAAAGTAAGGAAACAACAATATTGCTCGACGGATTAGTCTTCGCCAATGGGGTAGCCGTGAGTCATGATCAACAATCTTTATTGGTTAATGAGACAGGCAGTTACCGAGTCCTGCGGTATTGGTTAAGTGGTCCAAAAGCTAAACAGGTCGATATTGTTATCGATAACTTACCTGGTTTTCCCGACAATATTGCCCAATCCCCTACTGGTGGTTACTGGCTCGGGTTTGCGTCACCTCGCTCAAAAAGCCTAGATGCATTAGACGATTCGCCCTTTCTGCGTAAAGTCATGCAGCGTTTGCCTGCATTTATGCGCCCGGGAGCCATAGATTATGGGCATGTGGTTAAAATAGATGAAAATGGTCAAGTCATTAAGGATTTACAAGATCCAAGCGGCGCATACCCGTTCACCACTGGCGTACTTGAAACGGATGACGCCATATATATCAGCAGTTTAACGGCTGATAGAGTAGGCCGAAAAAAACTAACCTTACTCTAAGCCTTACTCTAAGCCTTAATCCAGCTTAAGACATAATTGATGGATCACCTTACGTCACCCAGTCGGTGCTTTCCGCCCGTGGTCTTTTTGTTGACAGGTTGGATTTGCTCCCCAGCGCCGTTTATCATCAATACTTTTCTTTATTCTTTGCCCTGCATCGTCAGCCTGTAAAAATTTCTTAGCTCTATAAAAACACCCTACTTTTTTACCTTTAATAGGAGACATATTTTCATAGGCATCACTTCTTTGCCCTTTATTTCCGGCGTTTGGCGAGCATTTTAAGCTAAAGACGCATCTCTGGCACGTCCCTAGCAACAGCCAATAAGTTAATAAAGAGCAAATAACGCTTATAGAGCGCTTCTCGCAAATAATTTTTTAGCTTAAGAACAAAGGAGACATCATGAGTAATTCCTTGGAAAATAAACGGGTAGCTATTTTAGCCACCAACGGATTCGAGCAAAGTGAGCTTTTTTATCCGTTAAACGCTTTAAAGGAGGCTAACGTAAGTGTCGACATCATCTCGCTACAAAAAGGCTCTATTAAAGGCTGGGACGAAGACAATTGGGGAGATTCCATTAAGGTCGACCTAACCATACAAGAAGCTAAAAGTGAAGATTACGATGCCTTGGTACTACCCGGCGGTTTGTTCAACCCGGATACGCTTCGCACCAGTAAAGCAGCCATTGCCTTTATCAAAGATTTCTTTAGTGACGAGAAACAAAGACCAGTCGCGGCGGTGTGTCATGGACCTTGGTTATTGATAGAAGCGGGAATAGTAAAGGGTCGTAACTTAACGTCTTACCCAAGTATCAAAACTGATTTACGCAATGCTGGTGCCAACTGGCAGGATGCTCAAGTGCTGATTGATGGCCAAATCATTACCAGCCGAAATCCAGATGATTTACCGGCGTTTAGCGAACAAATTATCAAAGCGCTGAATCAATAGACCGTCATTAGCCCAATTTCCGAGACGATAACAGACGCAAATATGTGGCTGTTGTCGTTTTGCCCGCCTGATAATATATGCATAATCCCTCTTGCAACGCTTCTATATACCCATGTGGATTAGTAAAGCCTCGCCCAACAACAGTACACCGCCCATTTACCCTATTAAATGTCGAAATTTCTTACATCTATGTTGACTAAGAATTAAGTCATAAATTTAAGTAATTGAAATAATACCCTATTTTGGGTTTGGCCTAATATGTGCTGTTCCTCGGTATATGTTTAATATTACTTAGCATACAAAATCCCATATTGGGCATTTTAACTTAACTCAATTTATTACGTCTTGATGCCATAAAACCAAGTACTTGTTGTCCGAATTGAAATTACCGGAGACTTAACACTATGTTCAAATTTACCAGCTCAGCTCGATTTTTACAGTTAGTCATGCTCATGACAGTGATGGCTATTGCTCCGGCAAAAGCCAGCTTAATTTCTTTTTCTGCCGCGATTGATGGGCTTCAGGCCAATGCGGGAAACGGTACCGGCAGCTTAGCAACCGGCGTAGCGAATATGTGGCTTGACGATATAACGAATGACTTTTCTTGGATGGTCAGTTGGACCGGCTTGGCTGACGTAACTGCGGCCCATTTTCATGGTCCGGCAACACCCATGCAAAATGCAGGGGTTCAATTAGCTCTCGATAGCACCATAAACCCATCCATGGGCAATGCACTATTATCAAATCAGCAAGCAACCGATTTACTGGCTGGAATGTGGTATATAAATATACACACAGCGACCTATGGCGGCGGCGAAATACGTGGTCAAGTGTTACGGGAGGTCTCTACGCCAGGCGCGTTTTCATTATTAATGTTGCCATTGGCAGCGCTAGTATACTTGCGCCGCCGCCGTCAATAAGTCAAACATTGTCTATCACGTTACCAAAAGTCACACTTATTTAGCGTGGCTTTTAGCATTAGGCTTAGATTTCTTGCGGCTAGTGGCGTCGGCGGCAGCCGCTTTATTGTGCGGTTGATTATCACTAAAGCGGGTCAATCCTTGTTGCGCCTTTTTGGCGTTAGGCGAATGAGATCCTTTGCCTTTAGCGTAAGCTTTATTCGCTGCGCGTTTTGCGTATTCTTTGTGATCGCGCCCTTTAAGCTCGTTACGCCCCTCTGCCGGCACTAAGCACTGCGCGCCATTTCCAATCAGGTATGCCTTACCCATCTCGGTCAATGTCTTACGCAATAATGGCCAGTTGACCGGATCGTGGTAACGCAAGAATGCCCGATGCAGACGACGATGAATTTCACCTTTAGGGATCGACACATCTTCACTCTTATGCGTCACTTTATGGATTGGGTTTTTACCCGTGTGATACATAGTTGTGGCATTTGCCATCGGCGATGGATAGAAGTTTTGCACTTGATCTAATTTAAAATTACGCTCTTTTAACCATAGCGCCAGATTCAACATATCTTCATCTTCAGTGCCTGGATGGGCAGAGATAAAATACGGGATGAGGTACTGATCTTTGCCGGCTTCTTTGGTGTATTTGTCGAACATTTCTTTAAAGCGGTCATAGGTACCCATGCCCGGCTTCATCATTTTATCAAGCGGCGCTTTTTCAGTGTGCTCAGGGGCAATTTTAAGATAACCACCTACATGATGGGTCACCAGTTCACGTACATAATTAGGATCTTCAATGGCTAAATCGTAGCGCACGCCAGATGCAATCAGAACCTTTTTAACACCTTCGACCTTTCGGGCTTTACGATACAGCTCTACTGTAGGCGTTTGGTCTGTATCTAGATGGCCGCAAATTTCTGGCCACACACAGGATAAACGGCGACACGCCTGTTCAGCCTTAGGACTTTTACAGCGCAATTTATACATGTTTGCGGTAGGTCCGCCCAAGTCTGAAATAACGCCGGTAAAACCAGGCACTTTGTCACGAATTTGTTCTATTTCTCGAATAATCGATTCTTCAGAGCGACTTTGTATCACCCGCCCCTCATGCTCAGTGATCGAGCAAAATGTGCAACCGCCGAAACAACCACGCATAATATTCACCGAGGTTTTTATCATGTCGTAAGCGGGTATTTTGGCTTTGCCGTAGCTAGGGTGTGGTACTCGGGCATAGGGTAAATCGAATACGGCATCCATTTCTTCGGTTTCAAGTGGATAAGCAGGTGGATTAATCCAAATAATTCTATCGCCATGTCTCTGCGCCAAGGCACGGGCACAACCTGGATTGGTTTCTTTATGCAAGATGCGAGAAGTGTGTGCGTAATGGGTTTTTTCAGCGCGAACCACATCATAGGGCGGCAATAACACATAGGTTTTATCCCACGGTTTGCGTCTTTGGGTTTTTGAGGTAAAAGGTTGTACCACAATCGGCTGAGCTTTTTGCTCTTCAATAGCAGCCTGTTTTTCAGCTTCAGAAGAGATTGCGCACTTGTCTTCAATCATCTCATAGGGACTAATGACGGGATCAATTTTTCCAATGCTATCAAGATGCGTTGAATCAACCCCTTGCCAACCAGGCAGCGGTTCTTTGCGAATAACAGCAGTACCGCGAATATCCTGCATTTGCTCGATGGTTTCACCCGCAGCAAAGCGGTGTGCCATTTCAAGCAATGGCCGTTCAGCGTTACCAAACATGAGCATATCGGCTTTAGAATCAAATAATACAGAGCGACGTACTTTATCTGACCAATAATCGTAATGAGCAATACGTCGTAAACTCGCCTCTATACCACCAATGACGACAGGTTTTTTATAAGCTTCTTTACACCGCTGGGTGTAAACGGTTACCGCGCGATCAGGGCGTTTGCCTCCTTCATTGTTAGCCGTATAGGCATCGTCATGACGCAGTTTACGCTCAGCAGTGTAACGATTGATCATGGAGTCCATATTACCTGCGGTTACACCAAAAAATAGGTTAGGCTCACCGAGCTGCATAAAGTCATTCTTATTGGTCCAATCTGGCTGGGAAATAATCCCCACACGGAATCCTTGAGACTCAAGCACACGACCAATCACCGCCATACCGAAACTAGGGTGATCAACATATGCATCCCCAGTCACAATAATAATATCGCAGCTATCCCAACCTAAGATGTCCATTTCTTTGCGTGACATGGGTAAAAATGGCGCAGGGCCAAAACACTCAGCCCAATACTTGGGATAAGAAAAAAGGCCGCGTTCGGCTTTCATACGCCCTACAGGTTGGCGTTTAACAGGCGATTTGGCGACAGGTTGACTCAGGTTGGACATACAACTCCACAAAAAAATAAAAATGTGCTTAAAATTTGACCGCAGGAGTATATACCTAAAGTGCTTTTTAGCCCAGTAAAGTCGTTCGAAAAAGGGAATTAAAGACGCGGTGACATAGAGTGTACATGCCCATCAAAATCGATGGGCATTAAGGCTATCAAAACACTAACCTAAGAGTTAGTTGGTAACGGCTGGCTCATTAAGGCATCGAACACATTACGGGCAGGATAACCGTCTGCAATCATGTCCTGGGAAAGTTGAAATTGCCGAATACCACTGCGAGTACCGGGACCTAAAATACCGTCAGCCTTACCCACATCAAAACCCAGCTCATTTAATTTGTCTTGCAACTGGCGCATTTCATCCACTGTGTAACTCGGCAAATGCGGCAATGGTTTTGAGAGCGTACCTAGTCCAGCAATTCGATCAGCAAGATGCCCAACGGCAATGCCGTAATATTCAGAGTTATTCCAACGCAAGATCACGTTAAAGTTTTTATAGGCTAAAAATGCTGGTCCGTCATGGCCCGCAGGGACTAACAATGCGCCCTTAATATCGCCTGTACCGATAGCCTTACCATCGGTACGCGTGACGCCCGCTGTATTCCAAATGGATAACGGCTTCGGGTCGTTTTTACCGGCCAGTAAATAATTAAACGATGCAGGTAAACTAACTTCCCGCCCCCATTTATATCCTGACTGCCACCCCAAATTTTTTAAGAAGTTAGCAGCTGATGCGAGGGCGTCTTTCTCACTATCCCACAGATTTATCTGCCCATCTTTATCACCATCTACCGCATATTTCATATAAGCCGATGGCATAAATTGAGTATGCCCCATTGCCCCAGCCCATGAGCCAACCATTTGCTGATCATCTAATTTTTCACGATCGATAAGAAGTAAGGCTTGCATCAATTCACTAGAAAAATAACGGCTCCGGCGATTATCGCACGCCAATGTCACCAAAGAATCAATCACCGGACTTTTACCTTTGTAGGATCCGAAATTAGTTTCGAGCCCCCAAAAAGCTAATAAATATTGTGCAGGTACACCGTATTCTTTATTCAACTGAGCGAGGAACGCGCGATGTTTAGCCATCATTTGTTGGCCTTTCTCAATACGCCATGTATTCACGCGCTTATCAAAATAATCGGTAAACGTTTGCACGAATTCTGGCTGATTGCGATCCAGCGAAATAATTTTTTCTTTATATTTTGCGTTACCCAATACGTCCTGAGTCACCCGCGTTGATACGCCAGCCGTTTTAGCTTGGCTTTGCAGCTCAATCACGCATTGATCAAAAAGCTCACGAGGACTGTTCCCATCAGCAACCTCTTCTTGAGGTTTATCGTTAGAAGACACCTGTGAATAGACCGGTAGACTCATGCTACCCATCAGCGACAACAAACCAATAACCGAATATCTACTTAACACTGTATGCAACTTATACTCTCACTCATTATAAATACCTGAAACCATGGGGTATCATGCTAAATCACTAGCGGAAATTAACAGATTTGGGCAGAGTTTACCTACACAAATTCAGCTTTATTTACCCCCATGATATATCAACGCAGACATACTAACTGTCGTCTTCAATCCCTGCAATAACACGTCGCCAAACTGATTCAGCCATAATGTCAGTGTTGGCTTCCACATGGTCAAGCCACGTTTTACCAATCAAGTGATCATATTCGTGTAAAAAAATTCGTGCCACAAAGCCTTCTAATCGCAGGGTAACTGGCTCACCTTCTCGGGTTTGATACTCAATTTCTACCCACTGTGCTCGGCGGATATAACCTCGTAAACCAGGAACCGACAAACACCCTTCCCAATCTTTTACGGTTTCGTTAGCGCTGTGTATCACTTTTGGGTTAATCAGTACTAGGGGTGCCATGTTTGGCGCATCGGGATACCGCGGGCTAGGTCGTGATGCAATAATCATTACGGCACGTTCGTCAAAAACCTGTGGCGCCGCAATACCTACCCCATTGGCTACTTGCATGGTCTGCATTAAGTCGTCAATAAAGGTTTGCAAGGCTGCGTTGTTAATTTCGCTGTCAGTAACAGGTTTGGCCATGCTACGCAGTATGGGTTCTCCCACTTGAGCAATTTTCATATAAATGTTCTCGATATACATTGATTCGTACAGCGTTATTGTATGCGGTTTACACTAACGCACTGATATTTAACTGACCAACTGCAACTGAGCAAATTCTCGATACAGTGCATTATTCTCAATCAAATGTTGGTGCTTGCCAATCGCCACAATTTTGCCCTGATCCATAACAACAATACGATCTGCGTTGATCACGGTAGACAATCGATGAGCAATAATTAAGGTGGTTTTACCGCGCATTAGTTCATCTAGCGCTAGTTTAATATATTGCTCATTTGCTGCATCAAGTGAACTGGTCGCTTCATCAAGTAATAAGATTGGTCGGTCAGCTAGAATCGCTCGTGCAATTGAAATACGCTGTTTCTGCCCCCCCGAGAGCCGCACACCCCGTTCCCCCAAGTAAGTTTGATAACCGTCAGGCAGCAGCTGAATAAATTCCTCAGCTCTGGCCGCTTTGGCAGCAGCTTGCACCTCTTCATCACTTGCATCAGGACGTCCATAACGAATATTGTCAGCCACACTAGTAGCAAAAATGACGGATTCTTGAGGCACAAGGGCGAATTGTCGACGCAGAGTATCTAGGGCCAGTTGGGTGATGTCCACTCCTTCAAGGGTTATCTGCCCGGCTTGAATAT
Source organism: Paraglaciecola sp. 20A4 (assembly GCF_011378905.1). Taxonomy (GTDB): domain Bacteria; phylum Pseudomonadota; class Gammaproteobacteria; order Enterobacterales; family Alteromonadaceae; genus Paraglaciecola. The sequence goes on from NZ_WTPY01000010.1 coordinate 57,619, forward strand.
CATAGAAACGCAACAGTAATTGAAACAAACTTGATTTCCCCGCTCCGCTAGGTCCCACCAACGCTATACGCTCACCGGCCTCAATGGCTAAACTTATTTGTTGCAGTGCTAATACGCCCTCTCCCGTTGGATAAACAAAATCAACCTGAGAAAGTGTAAGGTTACCGGATACGATTTTAGGTAATAACTCTGGGGTCAAAGGCTCTATTACTGCGCTATTGGTGTTAAGCAGCTCCATTAGTCGCTCACTCGCCCCCGCCGCTTTTTGTATTTCTCCGATCACTTCACTGATTGTGGCGACTGCCCCACCTGCCATTACCGCATAAAACATAAAAGCGGTTAACTCGCCAGCACTTAAACTACTGTTCAAAACTTGCTGCGCCCCAAGCCATGCAACAATAGTAATGGCAGTGATACTGATACCCATGATGCAAGATACCAATAACGCCCTAAAATGAATTCTACTTTTTGCCGCCAGCATCACATCTTCTACCCGCCCTTCGAACATGCTTTTATCTAAATATTCATGTGAATAGGCTTGAACGGTATGTATTTCATGTAGCGACTCGTCAACGTAAGCCCCTAAATCAGCGACTCTGTCTTGGCTGGTACGGGCGTAATAACGCACTTTTGTGCCGAAAATCCGAATGGGAAGCAATACAATAGGCACAGCAATTAACACATATAACGTTAACATGGGGCTGGTGACCAGCATTAACAGTAAGGCGCCAATAAAGGTGATGCTTGCCCTTAGCGCCATTGATAAACCCATACCCACGACTGATTGTAAGACAGTTGTATCACTGGTAAATCGTGAAATGACCTCCCCGGTGCGTGTTTTTTCAAAAAATGCGGGGGGCAATGTCAGTAAATGCGCATACACCGATTGGCGAATATCAGCACTAACACGCTCTCCTAACCAAATCATTAAATAGAAACGAAAATATGCAGCTACGCTGCCAATCAGTGCTATCGCCATAACGATAAGCATCATTTGATTAAGCTTATCGGCATTATTCGCCACAAAGCCTTCATCAACGACCACTTTTACGCCTTGACCGAGCAATAACCAAGAGCCCGAACCAATTATCAAGGCGATAATGGCGCAAATTACTTTGGCTTTATAGGGAGCAAGCTGGCCAAATAACCAACGCATTAAGGTAACAGTTTTAACGGATTTCACAGGCGTCCTAATAATCTAAATAGATAAAAGTAACGGCTAATCAGCTTGTTACTTAACGTTTGACTAAAACTAACGTTTTACAAAAAAGTACTTGAATGGATCTGGGGGCGCTTAGTACAAATTTAAATAACGCCTTAAGATAATGTTAAGTTGGCAAGACTAAGATGCCTGCACGCTCAACTGTCACTCTAGCGATTATCGAGTGCTGAATAACGTGGTGACTAGCAGTATGAAAGTTCAACACCTCCGGTTTGTATCGTGATAAGCATAATTAAACACCCTATACAGATAATGCAGAAATGTCAGTTTAGCCCCCAGCTAGCGATAGTACTTGGCGCGTTATTTGTTACACTTACTGGAAATAGCACATTTTTCAACCACTTAGAGGCAATATATCCTTGGCCTGAAAACGCGTTATTTATAGGCTCGGTGGGAATGACGCTATGGGCACTGACCAGTATAATATGTGTCCTGTTTAACTGGTTTATGCCAGTTAAACTAGCCATATCAATCGTTTTGCTTACGGGTGCAATATGCAGTTATTTCACTGACGGCTTCGGCGTTATATTTGACGTGGAAATGATCCGCAATATGTTCGCGACCAATACCGCTGAAGCAACCGATCTATTCAATGTCGGTATGTTAGGTCACGTTACGCTACTCGGTGTACTGCCCGTTATATTTTTTAACGCCATCACCATTAAAAAACAAGCAAAGTTAAAAGATATTAAACGCCGATCTGTTTTCACCGGCATTACCTTGCTTAGCAGTGTTGCGATTATCGTCGCTAATTTATTTACCTTTAGTGGCCAATACGCCAGCTTCTTCCGAGAACACAAACCTATTCGTTATTACAGCAACCCCGTTCAACCCATATATTCTTTTGCCGCACTGGCCTTACAGAATTTGCGCTCAGTGTCAGCCACTGATTTTGTATTTGAAACAAGCCGAGCCGCTATTCCTGATACAGACTTACATCGTGAGTTAGTGATAGTCGTCGTGGGGGAAACAGCCCGAGCCGATCATTTTTCATTAAATGGCTATACCCGTGAAACCAACCCACTACTGGCCAAAGAAAGCGACCTAGTATCATTTAGCCAAATCAGTAGCTGCGGCACATCAACAGCTATATCTGTCCCGTGTATGTTTTCGATCATAGGCCGAGAGGGATTTGATGTCGGCAACAGTAAGACCACAGAGAATGTTCTCGATATCGTTGCAAAAGCGGATATTAGTGTATTGTGGCGCGACAATAACTCTGATTCAAAAGGCGTCGCCGACCGCGTGCCTTACGTGAGTTTCAAAAACCAAGACACCAATCCAGTATGTAACGATGAGTGTAGGGACGAAGGAATGCTCTATGGGTTACAGGAGTATATCGACGCCCAACAACAGGATATATTGATTGTGCTGCATCAAATGGGTAGCCATGGACCAGCATACAGTAAGCGTTACCCTTCAACGTTTGAAAAATTTACCCCTGCTTGTCAAACCAGTGAATTATCAATGTGTACTAATCAAGAAATCATTAACGCCTACGACAATACTATTCTGTATACAGATTACTTTTTAACGAAAGTCATTGGCTTTTTGAAGCACAATACGCCTCGCTATGAAACCGCTATGATTTACGTGAGCGATCATGGCGAATCGCTAGGCGAAAACAATGTATATCTGCATGGCATGCCATATATGTTCGCTCCTGAAGCACAGACTCATGTGCCACTTATGGTCTGGGCTGGTTCGTCATCAGATATCGACATTGATAAAACCCGTACCTTGAAAGACATACCCAACTCTCATGATGCTCTCGCTCAGGCAATTTTACTGAGTCTAGAGGTAGATTCTGATGTTGAAGTAACGCCCGCACCTCCGTTACTGGGTATAAAAGCAGAAGATTAGATTGAGAAATGGGCTAATGAAGAAGAGAAGACCCTCGATATAAACAAGCAGCTAGGATGCGGCCTAGTATCTCTATTTATGCCCGAAACGAGGCTAGACGATTAAGATATATTAGTAGACAAGTACCCAGTGAATATCATCCCCGTAGATTATATTAGCCGTTTGTAGCGAACTGAAAATTAATCATCTCTTTAGCCGGTAAGGGGCGACTAAAATAATACCCTTGTATTAAGTCGCACCCGAGTTCACCTAATAACTTGAGTTGTTCGTGGGTTTCAACGCCTTCAGCCACCACCAATAAATCCAAACTGTGGGCCATGGCTATGGTTGCTTTTACGAGGTCAAAATCTTCTTTTTTCAAAGTTATTCCGTTAATAAAACTTCGGTCTATTTTTAATATATCAAACGAATATTGGCGTAAATAACTTAATGATGAATACCCTGTTCCAAAATCATCCATTGATAATTTGACTCCCAGCTTATTGATTTCATCTAACGCATCATCAATATAAGAGTTACCGATCATTAAGATCCCTTCGGTAATTTCAAATTCTAAGCTATTAGGTTTAATACCTTCTTCACTAAGGGATTTTTTGATAAAACTAATGAGCTCTTTATCTCTAAATTGTCGCGGAGATAGATTAACCGCCATGGTGTAATTTCGTTGATGAACGTTTCGCCACTCATTTAAAAATTTGAGGGCCTGCTCAACAACATACTTACCAATAGGCACAATTAAGCCGGTATGTTCCGCGATAGGAATAAACTCATCTGGCGTCACATTACCTAAGGTTGGATTGCGCCAGCGAAGTAAGGCTTCGGCACCAACCACTCGTCCATTTTTGACATCAATTTTGGGCTGATAATAGACTTCAAATTCGTTATTTTCTAACGCATGACTCATCTGCCCCTCTATTTCAAAACGGCGTAACATAATGTCGTTCATTTTTTTGGTAAAAAATGAATAGGTATTACGTCCTAATAATTTTGATTGATACATTGCGGCGTCGGCATTACGCAGCAAATCAGAGGTACTATTACCGTTTTCAGGATAGGTAACTATGCCGATACTTAAGGTCAAAATGAGCTCTTTGCCATCAATTTGAAAAGGTTCACGAAATATTTTGAGTAAATGTTCAGCAATCTCAATTGCGTCACGATCATTTGCCAACGCGCGTAGCAACACAATAAACTCATCGCCCCCTAAACGGCCGACAGTGTCTGCTCTGCGTAATGCGAGTGTTAATCTATTGGAGGCCTCTATCAGCAGTTTATCGCCCACTTCATGGCCTAATGAATCATTTACCTTTTTAAAATCATCTAAATCTAAAAACAGTAACGCGACTTTTTCGCGATTTCTTTTCGCTTCCTCAATCATTTGCGTTAAACGGTCGAGGGATAAAAAACGATTGGGTAATAAGGTTAAGCTGTCAAAATATGCATGTTGCCGTATTTTTTCCGCTGCTTTATGTTGTTCAGTAATATCTCGAACAATGATCACGACTTGCTTAAATGCTTTTAAGTGGCTAAGTCTCGCTTCAAAGTAACTCACGCCATTCGGCATAGTTAACTCATACTCAAAACTCGCCCCTCCCCCATGAGACATTGCTTTTGTGTTGTAAACTTTAAACTTTCTAGCGACCTTATCAGGAAATAAGTCTTTTATCGTTTTACCAATAAATTCCTTTGGTGTAGCGTAGAGATCTTTGTTATCGCCCGCGTGATAATCAATGATAGTGCCATCTTCTTCTATTAAGAAAAACCTGTCAGGCGTCGCTTCAAACACAGCTTCAAGCATATTTTCTTTAAATTTCGCTTGAGCTTGGGCCTGTCTTACCTCTGCCAAGTTAATATCAATACAGTACATTTCGTGTTTGTTATATTCATTGGTAAACAATACATGACTTGAAAAGACGCTTACATCATCACCACTTTTATTGCACAACGTGATTTCAGCTGCAGGAATTTTGATACCCCGTTCGAGCCAATCTTTGTGCGCAGAGACAACAAATTGACGCATATACTCAGGGAAAATGATGTCTTCTAGTTTTTTGCCTAGGGCTTCTTTTTCGGTGTAACCGTAAAGTAATTCGCTACCCAAATTCCAATAAATAACCCTGCGCTCTTCATCGTATCCTTGCACTGAAAGAACATCCACCGTATCAAATAATTGATAAACAGCATCTTTTATGGCTTTTTCAGGGATTAACATATCGCTAAATTAACTGCCTATTGATTTGACGGAATAAACAATGTTCTATCTCGCTACATAAATTAATAATCTATATTGCGTCTTAAAACAAGAATTTGATAACAAAAATGCTTAGTAATAATACTGAAAGGATAAACGCTATATATGATCTATGCAATGCGCAACAGACTGATTTCGAACTGTAATCTAGAAGAAATAGGAGGTCAATAAATTAACCACCAGATTTATCGAGATGTCCATGTGTTTAATTATTTATTAACAACAAAACACCTGTTAAAGCGCAATCTTTATACATAAAAGGGGCGTTTAGGCGATAGTAATCCAAAATGCTTCACCGTTAGGCGGCGATTTGAACTCTGTGACCTTCAATTGAATGCTCTAGCGCGCCTAAACTATATATCGCCAAAGCGCTTCTCCCCAGACCAACAAGACAATAAACATAGCGATAAAGACCCCAGACGAGCCCATATCTTTGGCACGGCCAATAAGAGGATGATGATCAAGGGATATACTGTCGGCCAAAGCTTCCAATGCAGAGTTAATCATTTCTGCGAACAACAAAAATAGCAAACTGATGATTAAGGCTAGCCAATGAAATGCGGATTGTTTAAGTATCAATGAGCAAGGCAATAATAGCGCACACAATATGAGTTCTTGCCTAAATGCCGATTCGAATAACCACGCCGCTTTAAAACCTTGAAAAGAACACTGCGTGGCTTTAGCAATCCGGCGCCAGCCAGTCCCATTTAGTTTATTTGATGGAATATACATATATACCTATTGTTGAAGAAGAAATAACAGAATGTATCAGTGATTTATATTGACGTGAGTGAGTTCACCTCGGATGAAAAAGCCCCAATAAAGTAACGCGCAAACACTCCAGCAAATAAGTGCACTGGCAATATCATGAGATAAAAAATGTGCTCCGCGTAATTGCTGGTCGATACCAAATACAGCCCCAAGCACTGCTCCTGGCAAAAACCAGAGATTGTTAGATGAGGATTGAAATGAATGACGCCGCCAAACCTTAGCAGCAAAATACAGGCTAAAAAAGGCATAACCACCAGAGGCATGACCCGCAGGAAAACAATGCCCAGTGACTAAATCACTAGCAAATATATCGTACAGATAAACTGGTGGTCTATTTCCACCCAATCCTTGGATATCCCAAGGGCAAGGTAACGTCGTTACGCCTTTTAAAAACGACACGATGCCAATAGCACTTAAAGTCGCGACGCACACATACGCCCCGACCTTGCGCTGCCACGGTTGCCATAAAGCCCACCAATAACTAGCAGTCGTCAGGCTCAAGAACGATAGCATCATAATGATCACCAAATATCGTCCGCCTTTATGGGCAACGGCGTCTAGCCACCAATTATTTTTAGACTGCCAATGATCAGTATAAACATACAGCTTTGTCGCTAACCATTCATCAATGCCACTGAGTTGAAGGGTCACCATAAGCAGCAGCCCTAAACTGAGGAAAAAAATAATTGAAAATAAGCGCGCCAAAATACTAACCCTAAGGATTACACAACGATCCCAGTTTACATGGCAATTATTAACACAGACTTAGGAAGATGACTTAAGGTAGCGCTTGAGTGGAGGCAGAAGTCGCTTTTGGATCTGAGTTCAACATGGCAAGGACCAATACAAAAAAGCATAAGACAAGGTTAAAAAGGGGGATCTGCAATACTGGCGGCATAAGATATATAAGCAAAACCGCGGGGATCCAAACTAACCAATTTGTCACTATAGTTGTCGGTAGATAAAGTAGAAACAAACGCTTATTTAGGGTCTGTAAAAAAGCTTCAAAACTAAATTGCGCATCTTTAAACTGATAACTTAATGTCAAAAATGGACACGTCAGTAAGGCACTAAACACAAACTGATCAAAGGCGGTTTTCTTTATAAGAGTGGCAATGTCCGTATCGTTACCAAATAAGGTAATTTGCAAGCCATAGAAGGTATCCACCAACCAGCCCATGATTGCCCACAGAGCACAATAAAAGAGCAACTGACGTTTAGGTTTAAAGCTAATCTGCCCCACACTTAATAAGTATAAATAGGGTAATAGCCCGCCAAACAAAGCCGTTGATACCACTGCATAGTTAGCGCCATGTTGTGCTTTTAACTGACCAAAAAAATTAAATACCGGCAGACTCGCTGGCCAATAAAAATAACTAAAGCCAATGCCTAAAGCGATAATTTGCAAGCATATCGCAGGAATGAAATTGACTTTTAATGCGCGCTGGATATTAGCGACAAGTAGCGATTTATTCATAATTGGCTAGGTTTTAGTGGTTTAAAATAGTTGGGCTAAAGTAAATTCATCATCAGCGAAGATAAGCAAACGCGATGATCACCCTAGCCAGTTTCTTGATGGTGTACTGGTTTTTGCTGGTATTCAATCATAATAGCGGATTACATAACCCCTATGGTGGTAAACGCAAGACCGAGATACCCCATCGTGTTCCATTTAACATTTTCCAGCACCTAATCGAAAATAAATATATGCGTGCGATAAGATAAACCTTACCCTGTCAGCGCTAACGTCGTCTGCGCTTGCATAAAGTCATTTATCTTGACGTGTCCGGGGCTCCAGCCTTGCAGGAAACGATTAAAATCAGCCCAAGCTAACGGGAGCAACGTTCGCCATTCTTGCTCTAATTCATCTATCCAAACCGTATTATCAGGCTCGGGAGCCTCGATGGCGTGCTTGCTACCGTTGTCGGCATTAACGTTATCCTCGCCTGTTTTGGTCACATTGCCTTGCAGTAATACGTTTTTTAGCTGCGCGAAGTAGTAGTCAATATACTCATCGTGTTTTGCCCACAATTGTTGTTCAGCTAAACAACTGCCCAAAAAGTACATCACGTCTTTGATACCAGCTCCTCGACCAACGTATTGAAAATCTACTGCCGCCACACGCCCATCATCACTAAAACAAAAATTAGCTAATTTGGCGTCACCATGTAAAAGGGTTTTAAAACGCGCACTGCCCAACGCCTTATCTATTTGTTGGGCACTATCTTTCAATAGCCCGGCCGGCATCGCGTTGTATTCAGCTTGGCGGGTCGTTAAATACCAATAACTTCCCACAGGCCACAGTTCGGGCGTAGTCATTTGTAAAAAACGGCCATGAAAATGCGCTAGCCAGTGCAATACAATCTTAACTTGCTCGTCGCTTGCCGTATGAAATGTCAGGCAAAAACCACTGGATGTTAGGTCTTCCATCAACAGTGTTTGCTGCTCGGTATGCACAGTGTCTTTAATTAGCGCGATATAATCAGGCACGTAACAGTCGTCATAACAAAACACAGCATAATACTGATAAAAATCAGCCTCGATTCGATATGAATCGACTTTGCGCTGATGTCCCACATCACTGTGCCAGCCCCGTGGATGATTAACTTTAGATGGCGGTTTAATATGTTTAACAATGATATTTTTATCACATTTAGGACTGTAATAGCGGGCAATTTCACCATAATTACTCCACAATTTTTGCAACGTTTGCACTTTATACAGCTGGGGATCATCGCAGTAGCGCTGAATCTGTTGCAAGACTAGTGTGTCCATACTCCTCCTATGCCCTTTTACGATGTTTCTTAGCGTGTTGTTCAAGCATAACAAATGCTATAGAACTGAAAAAGGGGCGAATAACGCCCCTGATAATTGACTAATAAGATAATTTACTGGGTAAAACGAATTCTTACTGACCCCATATTTCGCTGACGAATTGAGAATAATCAATAAAGGGATTACGGTTACCTTGATGGGAATAAGCAGCCTCATTACGGTCCAGCTCTTTTTGGCTTACGGGGTCTTGCTGATGCCAGCTTTTCAATAAATTCAGCGACCAACTTTCAAAGACACGATCGCTGCTGCCATCTAAGACTGCATTAGACGAGGTGCTATTACTTTGCCAGTTACCAATCACATTCTGATAACGAGTAGCCATATAAAAATAAGCCCGCGCAATATCCCCTTTAAATTCATCGATAGGTTCAAATACAGTGCCAGTAAATCCACTCCCTGCACCGGCAGAGCCTAAGCGAGAACCGTTACTGGAAGTAAACGTTGCACTGCCCACCTCACCAAAGGGATAACTACCGCGCTTAGAGTTTACATAGCCGTCCGTAGCAAAAATATGGTGCACATCAGAATTCATTGGCTCAACGGCTCCACCAAACCAGCTTCTAGGGAACGAATGCTCACGGTTGTAACAGTTACCCTCGCCTGAGTAATTACCACACTGGTCACTTACCGCAGTATAAGTATAGCTTTCACTGCCACTAGGGTTCTCTGAGTAAATATCTAAAATTGAGCCATCATTTTCATAATATTGGTCTCGCCCATGCGCATTATAAAAGGTCCATAGCGCACCGTAACCTTGGCTGGTATGCCCCTTAATAATATTATACAAAGATGATTTAAGACTATAACCTGTTAATCCTTGCGCACTGGCGTAATAAGCGCTTAAGCCGCCACTTCCCCCACCATTACCACCACCGCCAGAGGTTGTACCCAAGGTAAAACTTGAAGACTCACTGCTAGCAAAATCACTACCGCTGGCCAATGTCACACCGTTAAAAACAAGGCTGTATTGACCCATGCCTACGTTACAACATATACCATCTCCATAGCTATCATCGATGGTAAATACATAACTTGCGTCATCCAAACACAGTACTTCACTATAGCCAGTATTGTTAGCGTAGCCGCTACCCGAAGCTACCACCACAGATTGACTATTGGTGATTTGCCAGCTCGTTTCACTGGCATAATTGTCGGTGACTAACTCAAAGCTTCCGCTATTACTATTGCAGGCACTAGGCGCAGAGCCGCCATCACTATTGGGTTCGAAATCGTCCACATATACGATTTCTGAACCATCGAAACTTGACCCATCATAAAACCGCAAACCCACTTCAATACTGCCACTAGCACTAGGCGTATAACTGTAGCTCAATTGTTGCCATTGATTGACCAAATTCGCGGTCGAATAACCACGGTAACCATTCACATATAAACGGGCTTTAACACCGCCTTCAGTGTGGCGAACCCAAACACTGGCCGAATAAGGTTGTCCGGCAACAACATTCACGCTTTGCCTAAAATCGGTAGAACCCTGAGAGCCTGTATTTACGCTGATCGCCGCCGAACTATTACCACTTTTAACCTGACTGGCAGATTGAGTAAGACTGATCCCCGAGTCTATGGTTGTCCAACTTTCGGGCACACCAGCAGTCCAATTTTCGAAGCTTCCATTTTCGACGTTTGCATACGCAGTGTGACTAGCAAACAGCGTGGTACATACTATTAAGGCTACTTTTCTCATATTGCTCTCGTCTTAGGTTTATCGTCTTATTACGGTGAATTTGGCCATCAAAGTCTGCCCGAGATTGATGATATTTCAGTGACAAACAGAATGTTCAGGTAATTTTTTTACCATAGAATAGACCATATGGTCAATTTTTGCTCCATTAGAGCGACGGGAGATTCAGAATAATTTGGGCAATACATTGAGATTTGAAGGGAGATAAAAGGCATTGCAGGCGAATGCCCAGGAGCACTGGCAATGATGGCGTATACTTATCACAGTCGTCCTAGCCACCTCTGTGATCAGTATCCGCCGCCAATGGCGTTTTCCGTTGTACCTACTAACCATATGTAATATCCCCCAGCAAAAAGTTATTTCCCTACACAAATACCAAGGTTGATTTCGCTATATTCGTTGCAAACTGGCACAATAACCGGCTTGGCTACAAGACTTGCCAAGCAAGCTTAGACACATTTTCCCACAGGACCAGAGCATCATGACCATTTATCAAGGCAACATTCGTAAAATGCAGGTTTCCACTGACGCGCAGCATCTTGCACAATATCAGCTTCCCATTGGCGAACAACATATCGATATGAATGCACTGCTTGGCAAAGAGATTAAAGTTAGCTTCGACAATTTGATTAATTGTATTCATTGCCAAACAAAAACCAAGAAGAGCTTCAACCAAGGTTACTGCTACCGGTGTCTAACCAAACTGGCTCAGTGTGATAGCTGTATCATCAAACCTGAGCTTTGCCACTATGACGCTGGTACCTGTCGAGAGCCCCGCTGGGGAGAGGCCAATTGTCTTTCCGATCATTATGTTTATTTAGCCAACACAGGCACCATCAAGGTGGGTATCACTCGTCATGTCAGCGAGCAAGTATCCAGTCGCTGGATTGATCAAGGCGCCACTCAAGCCATGGCGATTATGCGCGTGCAGAATCGCTTAACCAGCGGCTTGGTTGAAACCGCCATGAAGGAATTTATTGCCGACAAAACCAATTGGCGCACCATGCTTAAGAGTCAGCCTGACACCTCAGATTTACAGCAATTAAAAGAAGATCTGATTACCCAAATTGAAGATCAATTAGACGAGATAACCGATGAATATGGCTTTCAGGCCATTGACATACTTGACCTGCCAGCAGTGAACATACATTACCCAGTTGAGCAATATCCTGAAAAAGTGAAATCGATTAATTTAGATAAAGAGCTAACATTCAGTGGCGTATTACAAGGGTTGAAAGGCCAATACTGGATGCTTGATGGGGATCGCGTCATTAATATGCGCAAATATTCTGGTTACCACTTACGTGTTGAAACAGCTGAATAAGCTAACCGCCACGCAAATACCTTGTGTAAAAGATAAAAAATCGGGGTACAGCATATGCTGCCCCCGATAATGTTTTTATATTACTCTGTTATGTCAGCATACTTGCGTGACCAACTAGCGGCCTAACAAGACCGCCAAAGACCTGCCTTTAGAATGTTACCGCAACCTTACCGTAAACAAATCGGCCCGAGAAACCAAACGGCGAGAACCCAGAGTATGGGAACAAGCGTGAGAATGTACCCACTTCGTCGACCAATTCACGGGTAGTGTCTGGGTAAACGTCAAACAAGTTGTTGGCGCCTAAGGTTAGGGTCAGATTTTCTGTTACATCATAACCTACGTCTAAGTCCGTCACCCATTTTCTTGGCAACACTTCGTTAGTCGCGGGGTTGCTTGATGGCTCTTGAGTTTCACCGTATTGCGTGGTGCGCAAGGTGGCGTGCCACTCGTCCATGCTCCATACCGCGCTTAAGTTAAGCTTGGTTTTAGGTGAACCCACTTCAAAACGACGCAGCTCTACATCATCAAACAAATTACCTTGGTCAAAACCCGCCCCAGCGAGTACTGCAGGTGGGTCAATAACGTCAGTTACTTCGTTTTTGTTGTAGTTAAAGCCAGCATTAAAGGCAATGTCACCCCAGTTTTGAATGTCTGTGTTGTACGAAGCCACAACATCCACACCAGAGGTTTCACTGTCAATCGCATTTAAGAAGAAGCGCGCGCGGTTAGCGCCGGTGCCAGCAAGTAATCCTTCAATGCCTTCACCCGATAGGTTGTTAGACAACACAATACGGTCATCAATTTTAATATTGTAATAATCCACTGACAAACTGAAGTTTGAATCAGGTGACCAAGTAATACCCGCACCATAGTTAACCGCTTCTTCTGCATCTAGACCCGGAGAGCCAAGTGCTTGAGCAACATTACTACTAGGCGCAAACGTACCGGTTTCAGTGGGTTCGCCATCCACGAACACGGTTGCGATCGACGTAAAGTACTGTTGCTGTAAAGACGGCGCTCTAAAGCCGGTAGACACCGACGCACGAAGAGCAATATCTTCGGACACTGTATAACGAGTAGCAAATTTACCATTAACCGTTGAGCCAAAATCAGAATAGTCTTCGTAACGTGCGGCCACTGTTACATTCCAGTTTTCGGTAATATAGGCCTCTAAATCCACATACAAACTGATGTTGTGACGGCTATTGCTGCCCGCCGATTCAGGGGTAAAGCCAGGGAATACTTGCGAGCCAGCAGACCCACCAAACTCACCTTGAATATAAGATGCTTCTTCACCCGCTTGTATCTCGTAACCTTCACGGCGATATTCAGCACCCACTGCCACGTTCAACCCACTGTCTAAGCCTGCAACATCGACTTCACGGCTAAGATCAACGTTTAAGGTAAGTTGGTCATAAATTAGCGTACCGGCATCAAATACCGTTTGGCTTGTAGGCCCAAGAGACGTATTTAAGCTGTCTTTGACGCCAAATTGAAATTCATCTTCACCGTAAACTGCAGAAGCGTCGTAGTTCCAATCGCTCATAACACCTTTTACACCAGTGGCAAATGAGTAATCGTTTATATCAGAGGTAATAATCGGTAAGAAGCCATCGGGATAAATCGCTTCAATATTGCGGCTGTCGCTGGCACGACGATAGAAACCACCGCCTTCACCTTCACGAGTACTGTACGAGCCAAATGAGTACAGTTCAGCATTTGGGTTTAACTCAAGACCCGCATTAAAGAACACGGCTACATCTTGTACGTCACCATTGCCAAAGTTGTGGTTGTAACGATCCCAAGTTAGCTCGCGGGGGTCAAGCTCACCGTCGATACGGTCGTAGTTTTCACGATTATCATAGTCAGAACGATTGCTCGCGCTTCGATCACGAAATTCAGCAGAGATATTCAAAAAACCATCTTCGCCAAGCTCAAAGCCCATATTGGCGCGCATGGTCGCTGTTTGACCGTCGGTTAATTCGCGATCGCCACCTTCAGTGAACGCCAAATTGCCGTTTTCATCAATGCCTACATCTTTTAAGTCAGGAACACCGTCCATCGTTGTTACGTTAGCACCGTATGTTACAGAGGCTGAACCACCGCTACTGGCACTTTTGAGTACAATGTTAATGACGCCCGCAATCGCATCAGAACCGTACTGAGCAGCAGCGCCGTCGCGTAATACTTCAATACGCTCAATTGCATTGGCCGGTATGGCATTTAAATCGACTGCTGATGAACCACGACCTGTTGAGCCATTAAGGTTAAGCAATGCATTAGAATGACGACGTTTACCGTTGACCAGTACCAAGGTATGGTCCGGCGCTAAACCACGCAGCTGAGCTGGGCGTACATGATCAGTACCGTCGGTCAATGAAGGCTGAGGAAAGTTGAAACTAGGCAGCAAACTGCCCAAAATCATATTGGTTTCAGTTTGCCCAGTCGTGCTTAACGATTCTGCGCCAATGATATCAATAGGCACAGGGCTGTCTTCAACGGTGCGTCCTAAACGCCGAGAGCCGATAACGCTGATCTTTTCTAGTTCATCTGCAGCTTCCACTGTTTGTTCTTGGGCGTAAACATTTGCGCCGCTTAAAATTGCCGATGAAGCACTCATCATAAGCGCGACTTTTAACCACTGCTCTTTGGCTTTAAAGATATGTGTTTTCTTCATGAGTTGTATGTCCCAGTATCAATATGAAATGCTCAACACTGCGTCGTCTTCTGCTACTGCTTTCTGTCCGGCCAGAAGAACGATTTATTATTATTATAACAGTCGTTGAATATGTGGTTGCCCAGTTAATCTGAGCTGCAAACACTATTAACACGAAAAGCCTCCATCGGCGCGATTACACATATTTAGTTACAAATTTTGCCCTTAAAAGCTTAAAAACAAACCAGTTAAATCAATAGGTTAACCCCTTCGAAAACTAAACAGTTATCGGTTAAAGAAGGCTAATGTCGCTTAAAACACCCCAACGTCTTCGATCAGCAGACGAAATATTTGGCTAAACCGTTATCACGCGCCAAAGCAAGCAAGCGACTAACGTTATACTTGCCACAAGCATGAGTAACAACATGCTTTGCTGATCCTGACAATGAATTTTCTTCGCTGTCTACTTTGCGCCCCATCGATGCAGTACACTTGGTATTAGCAGTATATTAATTGTAAAAACAGTAAGGACTTGGCGTATCAAAATTCTACACACCTCTGATTGGCATCTCGGGCAAAACTTCTTTACTAAAAGCCGTAAAAACGAACACCAAGCCTTCTTAAATTGGTTGCTTGCGCAAATTCAGGCACATGAAATTGATGCGGTAATCGTTGCCGGTGATATTTTTGATACCGGTACGCCGCCCAGCTACGCCCGGCAAATGTATAATCAATTTGTAGTAGAGCTAAGCAAACTGACCTGCACATTAGTGGTGTTAGGGGGTAACCATGATTCAGTGTCTACCTTGAACGAATCCAAGCAATTACTCGCATGTTTGCACACCTATGTCATCGCTAATACCTGCGACGATATAGAGCAGCAAGTTATCGAACTAACCGACGCCAATGATGAGGTGGGCGCCATTTTATGTGCCATTCCCTTTATTCGCCCTCGCGATGTATTGCAAAGTCGCTCAGGTGAAACCAGTGAAGACAAAAAGCTCGCCTTAAGCGAAGCGATAAAAGCCCACTATGCCAACATCTATCAACATGCAGTCACCCGTCGAAATCACATAACCGCTGGTACGGGAAGACACATACCCATTGTCGCGACCGGTCACTTAACTGCCTTGGGCGTCAGCCAGTCTGAATCTGTCCGTGAGATTTATATCGGCACCCTAGATGGCTTCGCTGCTGAGGGTTTCCCCCCTGCGGATTACATCGCGCTGGGGCATATTCATCGCCCGCAGATAGTCGCCAAGTCAGAGCATATTCGCTACAGCGGCTCGCCCATTCCTTTGAGTTTTGATGAGCTAAAATCACAAAAGCAAGTCGTGCTAGTGGAATTTGACCACACTGGCCAGCGAACAATTACGCCATTAGCGATCCCACTGTTTCAGCCAATGGCTATGCTCAAAGGGGATATTGACAGCATTACCCAACAATTAGCGGCTTATCCCATGCGTAGCAGTGAAGATGAAGGAGTTGACGAAAGCGCAGAGCAAACCGACAACAGCCAAACCTTTGCGCAAAGCAACGAACTAGCCACATGGTTGTGTATCCATGTTGAAGTGCAAGATTACTTAAGCGACTTGCAGCAAAAAATTCAAAGCTTAATTGAAGGGCGAAACGTTGAAGTACTGCAATTGCGCCGCGCCAGACATAAAACCGCGCAAAGTTTACAGCAAATAAAAAACGAGACCCTTGCTGAGCTCACCCCGTTCGATGTGTTTGAAAAACGTCTCGCCCTTGAAGCATTCGAGGGGGATCAAGAGCAACAACGCTTAGTCCAAATACGTGAAACGTTTGCCAATATAGTAGAAGAAGTGCGCCAAGAGGAGGCTAAATAATGAAAATTCTTAGCTTGCAATTTAGCAATTTAAACTCCCTAAAAGGCCAGTGGAAAATAGATTTTCGCCAAGCCCCTTTTGCCGATAATGGTGTGTTTGCTATCACTGGCCCAACTGGCGCGGGTAAAACAACCCTACTTGATGCGATTTGTTTAGCGCTCTATCACGAAACTCCGCGTTTAGGTGCTTTATCGGCCAACAATAATGAAATCATGACCCGTGGCACCGCCGAGTGTAGCGCCGAAGTGGAATTTGAAGTGAAAGGTGTGGCTTATCGCGCATTTTGGAGCATGCGCCGTTCACGGGGTAACGCCGAGGGCAATCTGCAAGCTGCCGTGGTTGAACTAGGTGAAGTGGTATCCCAGAAGGTCTTGGCTAATCAGATCAAGAAAAAATCAGAACTTATCGAGCAAATCACCGGCCTGGACTTTGGCCGATTCACCAAATCCATGATGCTCTCCCAAGGGGAGTTTGCTGCGTTTTTAAATGCCGATGAAAAGCAACGCGCTGAATTATTAGAAGAGCTTACGGGAACCGAAATATATGGGCTTATATCAGAGCGTGTTCATCAGCACTACAGCCAAGCCAAGCAACAACTGGCTGAGCTAGAGGCGCAAGCGAAAGGCGTACAGTTATTAAACCCTGAGCAAAAACAACAATTGCAAGACGAGCAACACACCTTGCTTACTGAGCAAAACGCACTGGGCAAAAAAATAACAGCCCAGCAAGCGCACGTGAATTGGTGGCAACAGCTTAATGGCGCCAATAGTGCTCTCGAGCAAGCCAAACAGCACGTGGCACAAGCCCAAGCAAACAAAGAACAACAAAAAGAAGCGCTGCAACGCCTAGCCAATAGTCACCCTAGTGAAGCATTACGAGCTCCTTTTGAGTTATTAACCGATACCCAAGCACAATGCGAGCAAGATAAGAAAAATATCACCCAAAGCGATACCTTGCTCGCTAACAGTCTTGTGACGCTAAATGAGCGTAAGGGTATTGCGCTAGCATTAAGCAATGAATTAAAAACCAGCAAAGACGCGCATATCGCCCAAGAGAAATGCATTAATGATGACGTCATCCCCCTTGATAACGAAATAGTCAAATATCAAGAGCAGACGGCTTACGTTCAAGAGAAGCATAACAACCTGAATGCTAAAAAGGCCGCAGTACTCAGCGAACACCAACGTGCACAAGCAGCGCTGACCTCCCATCAACAACGCTTGGCCCAGGCTGATCATTACCTTGCGTCGCACAAAGCCGATGGCGCCTTAAAACAATTTTTAGGTCAGTGGCAAGTCCAGGCGACCCAATTACATCAAGCCCAGCAAAGCCAAGATGCCTTAGCGATAAAAATGGCCGATGAACAGCGCCAGTTAGCGAGCGCGCAACAAGCCGTGCAAAGTAAGCAAAAGCAACATGCCGACAGTGTGATTCAAGCCAATGAGCGACAAAAAAGTTATCAACAACACACAGAACAATTAACTGCGCTTGAGCAACAGGGTGATTTAAGTGCTTTGGAACAGCGTCTTAGTACGCTAAGTCAGGTGTTGCCTGATATGTTGACGCTCAAAAACACCCAAAAGCAGTGGCTGAAGCAACACCAAGAGCTGACGCAAAAGCATAACGCTATCGAGCTTAATAAAGCCGAACAGAGCAAGCTAAATACCCAGCGTGAGGCCCTTAAAAACCAATACAAGGCACAAGAGCAGCAAGTTAAACTGTTTACGCAGTTGGTTAGCCAAGAAGAGCAACTCGTACAATTTCGCGCGGCGCTTGAACAAGGCACCCCCTGCCCTTTATGCGGCGCAAAGGAACATCCCGCTGGCAGTGATGTAGCAGTAGATATTCCCCACACGATTGAGCAAAAAGAACAAGCCGAACAACACCTTAATCAGCTAAAAGAACAAGGGCTTGAAGTTCGCGCTAAGCTAGAATCACTTATTCGCGCACATGAGGAGCTAAGCCAACGCATTGATGGGTTGCACCATGAACAAAGCGCCCTAGTTCAGCATTGGCAAACTTGTGCAGCGCACATTCAAAGCACAGATAGCACCATACTTGCAAATGAAGATAGTCAGTTATTAACCATTGAAAATAGCGAACACCTCTCTCATGTTGAACAGAAAATTAAGGCGCAATCAGCCCAGCTAAGTGAGTATATTAAACAGCTCAAAACGCAAACCACTCTGCTCAATCAACATAAAGAGCAGTGGCAGCAAAGCCAAGCTCACGTTCAAGCACACGACTCAGCGTTGCAACTTGCTCAGCATGCACTGCAAAGTCATACCCGCACAGTACAGGCCTTGAAAGAGGATCACGCTAACCTTAGCCAAAGCGTTGCCCAATTAAGTGCCACGTTAGCGGAGCAAATTCAGGGTCATGGCTACCCTGCCCCGCAAGATAACGAACTACTGCAATGGCTAAAACGTAAAGAGCAAGACGCCACACAATGGGAGCACCATTGTACCCAGCACAACGAAGCCCTAAGCCAGATTGAAAAGCTCAGCAGCACACATGCGCATACTCAAGCGCAACTAACAGACCTAGATGCCCAGTTAACAGCAATCATTCAAGAACGAGACAGCCTGACCAGCAAGCTTGCCAGCCTTAAAGAAAAGCGCTTTACCCTATTCGCTGACAAATCTGTTAAAAACGAGCGCGATAAGCTAGCTCAGTCCTTGCGCACACTCGAGCAAAGCGTCAATGAGGCACAAGAAAAGCTAAGCCTCGCTGAGCGCGAGCACAATACTCACGCAGCGAATGTGCAAAATGCTCAGGCACAGCTAACGCAAAATCAAGTGCGCTTGCGCACACGTCAACAAGCCTGGCTTGAGCGTTTAAAGAATAGTCCTTTTGTTAATCAGCAGGCCTTTGAAGCCGCGTTACTCGACGAAGCCACCCGAGCGTCACTCGAGCAACTTAAACAGCAATTAGACGACGCCCACGCCAGAGCTCAAGCGTTGCTTGAGCAAGCCCAAACACAGGTCGCTACGTTGCTAAGTACGCCTAATGCCGATCAATGGCAACAAACCAGCATGCAAGACGTGGCGAGCGCTCTTGACGTATTGTCTCAGCAGCGACAGTCACTCACCAAGCGCGAAGGGGAAATTAGCCACGCACTAAGCTCAGACAGCCAGCGTACAGGCGAGCAACAAACCCTGCTGCTGCAAATCGACCAACATAGGCAAGAATTTGAACATCTGCACTACTTACATTCCTTGATTGGCTCACAGAAAGGCGACAAATTCCGTACCTTTGCTCAAGGGCTCACCCTTGATAATTTGATGTACTTAGCCAATAAACAGCTCGAACGTTTACATGGTCGATACCTGCTTAAACGCAAAGCCGACGCCAGTTTGGCCCTTAGCGTTATAGACACATGGCAAGGGGATATTCAACGGGACACCAAAACCTTATCCGGTGGCGAAAGCTTCTTAGTCAGCCTCGCGTTGGCGCTGGCCTTATCTGAACTGGTCAGTCATAAAACCAGTATCGATTCACTGTTTCTCGATGAAGGATTCGGCACTCTAGACAGTGAAACCTTAGATATCGCCTTAGATGCGCTGGATAATCTGCATGCCTCGGGCAAGATGATTGGCGTGATCAGTCATGTTGAAGCCATGAAAGAGCGAATTGTTGCGCAATTGACGGTGACTAAGAAGAGTGGTTTGGGGGTGAGTGAGTTGGATCGTAAGTACGCGGTGGTTTAGCGCTGCACGTGAGGCAATCAGTTGCGCTGATTTATCGCTACACGACTAAGATTACGCTTCGCATCAAGCGCTTGCTGCGCAAGTTAACTATGCACTTCGCTTACTAGGCTCTTCGAAAACTTATAATATAAAACTGAGTTTAAACCCGTCCTTGGTGGTTATCCCCATAACGGAGTTACAGCTTCCCCATCCTGTTAACTCGCCACGTGAAAGAATTAAATAACTTCACCTGTCTTATGCTTTTCAATATGAAAACTACTGCTTAGAAAGTTTCATTGATTTAGTGCATTCAAAGCTACTACACCCATAAAACTCCTTTTTTTGAGCGTTATGTCACGATAATAGCTTCGTATGTAACTTTGATTTAGTAGGTTTTATATTGTAAATGGAGCATGCTGCTTCAAAAATTGCCACTGCGTTTAAATCAGCTAATAATGTTAGCAATTTGCACGCTGATAATAGCTTCTATACGTTATGTATTGGGCGGGTAACTAGATACGGTCATTTACCACTTATTTGTGGTGGACCATAAAAAACTAAGGCTAATCTAGTGAATTAAAGCTATGAGAAGGCGTTAAATTTAAAATTATAAGAGGTACATAATGGAGTTTACGAATAAACGCACCATGCTAATTACGGCATATTTATTGTTGGTGTTGGCGATAACACAGGCTATTTATACTGCTCTTTATGTTGCTGAAATAGGCTTTTCAAGACAGATTTTGTGGGGGCTAGAAGCAGTGGTATTTACTGTTCTTGTCTCTTTTGCTGGTGCGGCTATGGTACAGGCTAAAAACTCTCAACTCGGATGGTCAGCTATTGCATTTAGTGCTGTGCTTAACATCGTGCAGGTAAGTATTGGCCTGTCTTTGTTTTCATCATTTGGAAAAGTTGCGGGTAACGTTGAAGGGGCACAACCTTTAATTGGTGGTGTGGTTGCTTTGTCTTTCATGATTTACTATGCAGCCAAAGTATTATTGGGGCTAGCAGCACTTGTTTTTGGAACGGCAAGTATAGCTAAAGGTGGCAAAGCAATAGGGGGGCTTACAGCGTTAGCCGGTGTCGTTGCAATGTTTGCCAATGGCATATTAATTACCTTTGGCCGAGATGGTTTTCTTCCCTCAGGCGTTGCTGGCGGCTCAGGCGTGATGGCAACGTTACTTTTAGCGATATGCTTGATAAGTCTTTACCGTAAGGAAGATTAAGGCTTAATGTCTTACGCGAGAGAGTCTTTTTAAATAAAGAATAAACATCGGTGCATAATGCATGTGCTGATGTTTATTCTTATATGTAGCAAAATTCTTTGTCATCTAAAAGATGGTTCGCTACGTTTTAACAAATTATCTCGTATGTTAGGTGGCGCAAGGAGAATAAAAGGGGCAGAGACGTTTAAGTATTAGGTCGAAGAATTACAGACATATCAGCCCTCTTTTCCCCAAAAACGAGTGAGGTTATAGCCTTATAGCCAACATAAATTCAGAACGAGTGCCCTGCTAATTCGGCGAATCGTTTCCTAGATAAAAGCGTTGCTCACCTATGCGCTGCGTTTATCGGCATCTCATAAAATAAGCCGCCCTGGGGCAAGTCACTTATTTCCTGTGCGTCTTGACTAACAACGGTCGTGGAAACAAGCGACTATGTAGCCGGAGCATGCGCTGCGCTTATGGATTTATCGCGTTTTTTAAGCGTTGGCTGTTTATGGGTGAAATACTTTCTTTTTGTAAAAGGTCTACTTATCTTCTTTAATATGCCGATAGCTTATTAAAGCGTTATCGTACTATTACAGACAGCCATCTTTCCCAAGAAACCTAAAGGCTCAAAATGCATAACATGACAATTCGACAAAAATTATTTGCTGGCTTTGGGTTAGTGTTATTTATGATGGTGTCGTTAGTTGTTATTGGTATTCAGAATGTGAACTACATTGATGAGACCTTAACTGAAATATCTGATGTTAATTCAGTCAAACAGCGCTACGCAATTAACTATCGAGGTAGTGTGCATGACCGGGCAATTGATATACGTGACGTCGTATTAGCGACCAATAATGCTGAGGTGCAGGTATTGGCGAGGCATATTAATACCCTAGAAACCTTTTACCATGAATCTGAGCAAGGGATGAAAAACATGATTGACTCGGGGGTGATTTTTACGCCTGAGGAAATGAGTATTTTAACAAAAGTCGCTGCTATACAGAAAAAAACAACCCCGCAAATTCAACAGATTATTACCCTAACGCAACAGGGTGATGGCGCACAGGCTAAATCATTACTCGCCTCTGAGGTTGCGGGTAATTTTAAGCAATGGTTAAAAGTCATTAATGGGTTTATTGACTATCAAGAAGAAGTGAATAAAGTCGCTACCCCAAAAGCCCGCGAAGTAGCGGGTAATTTTCAATATCTCATGGTGATTATTACCAGCCTTGCCATTCTTATCGGTGTGGGCGTCACAGTTTTTATCAGTCGTAATTTAACCAATCAATTAGGGGCAGAACCCTCTGTAGCGGCCGATGCACTGGCAAATATGACCTCAGGCGATTTAAATACCCAAATCGATACATGTTGCCCTGAAAGCCTAATGGGCTCAGTAGTCACCATGCGCGAAAAACTGCGCGGGATCGTAGCCAGTATTTTTAACGGCGCAACTGAACTTGCCGGGCAAACTCAAATGGTCTCTGCTGGCTCTGAACAAGTGTATACAGCCGCCCAAATACAAGCCAAGCTCACAAGTGAAACAACTGAAAGCCTTAATACCATGCGTCAAGGGCTGGCACATGTGTCTGAATCCATGTCCCAGTCAGAAATCAATTCCGCAGAAACCTCTAAATTTGCCAAACTAGGCAAAGAAAAAATCGATGAAAGCGCCCGTGAAATGGAGTTAATCTCTAGCACGGTTGGTGCAACCGTTATGCAAATCAAACAACTAGAAGACAGAACCAAAGAGATTGGCAGTATTATCAGTGTTATTGGCAGCATCTCTGACCAAACCAATTTATTAGCCCTTAATGCCGCTATCGAGGCAGCCAGAGCAGGCGAAAGCGGCCGCGGGTTTGCGGTAGTCGCAGATGAAGTCAGAAACCTATCACTGCGCACAGGTGAAGCCACCCAGCAAATTGAAAGTATGATAAACGAAGTACAAGCCGAAACAGCCGCTTCGGTTATGGCAATGGAAAAAACCCAACCCCTTGTTGAAAACGGCCGCGCGTTAACTATCGAAACAATAGACTTATTGCTTAATATTGAAAAGCAAGCGAGCAACTCATTACGCAACGTGCAAGAAGTGGCCAGCGCAACCAATCAGCAAGTGGCGTTTATCGAAAAAATATCCATCTCAATGCAAGACATCAATACCATGTCAATTGAATCAATCGCCGCCCTGCAAAAAAATAACGAAGTCACCCAATCACTTGATGCTTTATCGCAAGAATTAAAAGCAACTGTGGGTTATTTTAAACTCGGTTGAGGGGAAGCTAGTTGATCTGCTCGAAGGCAACATGTGCTTCGCACAGTTGGTAATCGCTGCGCGGCTGGAATTTACGCTTAGTGCACACGGAGCATTCGCTACGCGAACCTAAGCATGCGCTGCACTTATCGGCATCTCGGCAATTGGAACGCCAGCCCGGTGCTCCCTGCGTTGCCCTACCTTCCAACATCCATGTTGGTCGCATTACGTTTTTGATACGGCATCCCTGCCGCACCAGCGACTCTTTCTTCTACAGCTAAGAAAGAGTAACCAGACAAATTTGTCGGGAACAACTTTGAACATCCGAAGGATGGTGCGCAGCACGTAGGGCATGGCTAGCCCGAAGTAAAGAAGCGGCCTCCAGCAAGTCACTTTACCCTGCGCGTCTTGCCTAACACTGGTCGTGAAAACGCGTTCCCGACGCTGCTTTCACTTGAATGACTTCCATGTCATTAATCCAGAGTGAGACTGAAGTGGTCTTCATCCTTAGTTCTTGTGGTTTAGCGAAGCGTAATCTCAGTGCATACAACGCATACATGAACGTCAATCAACACAGGTGTAAAAACACCTCCAGTAAATATTTATGTGTTGGTTATTATCGCAAAAAACGTTTTATGGTTTCTAAAACTTCGAGATCAGCGACCTTTAGGAGATATTAAAGAACCGTTCTAAAGCCCCTTTATCAAGTCAGCAAAAATAACTGTGATAATAGGAGCCAAAAAGAGCGTAACGGATTTGATGTTCCCTAGCAGGCCATCAACACCACTCTGGCTGGGGAACAACTCGTGTATTTTCTCTTCTGGTATAGCCTCACGATTTTGATGTGAGGATGCAATAACTAGATTTTTTAACAATTCAGTGGTCGGAACAAAGAGTGTTACGACAATCCCCGCATAGAAAACACTCATTATGAAAGGGTACACTTTCGTGAGCGAGCTAATTGCATGATTGTTATTATTTATGAAAGTGGTTAGCCATTGATATTGTAGGAATAACTGCAGGATAGTCGCTGATAAATATGTCACCATTAAGTAAAAAACAGTTTTATATATTCTTAGATATTGTATTGCATCCGAATAGCTAGACTTTCTGACCTTGAAGCAAATAAAGCTGAGCAACACGGCTACAAAGTAAACACTCAAATAACCAGTGCCCGCTGTTAGGTTTATCACCATTCGGAATTGAACAACGCTTATTGTGGTTTCAATATGCTTGTAAAGAATTTCGGCAATACCGCCGCCCAGATCTGCAAAAGATATGAAGTACCATATCAACAACGCACCGAAAACTAAAATTGCTGCTAATACAGCCTTGCGAAAGGCGTATTCATTTTTAAAGGTCAGAATAAAGTAAAGACAATAGGCTAATAAAAATATATTGATGACACTAGAGAGAATCAAAGATATACCCCAAGCAGATCTATTTAGAGTTTCATCAAGTGTTGGGTATCCGCCTCCAAAGAAGAGTTCCGCATCATCTACATAGGTGATTGAAATTCCAAGCCCCCATTCGAGCGATATGTACAAAACGATATAGAGAAAAAATAGAGTAACTGGTGTCAAAAGCACGACGACGGTGCTGAATTTTATAGAGTGTAATACAGCGTGGTTAGGCATCAACTGCTCCATGTGTGCTGAAATATATAAACTCGCTTACTAACACGCAATGCAAGTAAAGGAATAATATCCAAAAATAATCATAGCTCTTCTAACGTTATTAGAAACAAAATTTTCTAATTACAAGTCATTTAGCTTTAGGTATTTTAAACGAACTTGCCAGGAGGCCAGCCATGAACGTCTGGATAAAGCGAATACTAGGTGCGCAAAGCGCCTAAGTGAGCACAGCGAAAATTCTGTGCGCGCAGCACATGATGAGCGAAGCGTTTGCTTAGCACACGTAGTGTGTATGCAGCGAAGCTGTTCTGTGTGACCGAAGGCCATAAATAAGCGCAGCGCATGCTTTGCTTTGTTCACCGACTCAAGTCACCCCGAGCATCGAAGGCTCATGCTGGATTAATGACATGGATGTCATTCAAGTGAAAGCCGCGTCGGGAACGCGTTTTCACGACCAGTGTTAGTCGAGACGCACAGGGAATAAGTGACTTGCTGGAGAGCGGCTTCTTTTATAAAATGCGTCCATGCATTTCACCTTGCGCGAGAATCGCTTAGGCCATCCTATGGATGTTCAAATTAATTCCCGATGAATTTGTGCTTACTTTTCTTAGCTGTTGAAGAAAAGTCAGTTGGACGAAATGGATTTCGTTTGAAAAAAGGCATGGATGCCGTGTGCGCAGCACATTAATAAGCAACGCGCATGCTCAGTGTGCACAGCACATTATTAGCAAAACAACAGGTATAATAATTCATTCATAATAAAAATAGATATCTTCTGATCCCAATGTAATCCCCGCGTAACCGCATTGTTACTGACTTGTAAACGCATGCGACCTTCGTCTACAGGTCGTTAAGAGCCCTTGCACGCATTTCTGGTGCTTGAGCAGATAAAAGTTAGACGGCATACTCGATTTTCCTATATGAAAATAGTCACTTGAGAATGTCTTATGAATGCGGAAACACGCAGTTATCGACGGTATGTCCTGTTTATTCTTACCTTGGTTTATATCTTCAATTTTGTTGATCGGCAGATTCTGGTCATTCTACAAGAGCCGATTAAAGCCGAACTTGGGTTGTCTGATACCCAACTGGGTTTACTGACCGGTTTTGCTTTTGCTTTATTCTATGTGGTGGTGGGCATTCCCATTGCACGTTGGGCCGATGTGGGTAATCGACGCAATATTGTCAGTATGGCCTTGGTCGTATGGAGCGGTATGACCGCAGTATCTGGTTTGGCACAAAACTATACCCAATTACTACTGGCCAGAATTGGTGTCGGTATCGGCGAAGCCGGTGCGAGTCCGCCTTCTCACTCGATGATATCCGATTATTATGAGCCTGAAGAACGTGGTGCCGCCATGTCTATTTATAGCATGGGGTTGTATCTGGGTATTTTGGTTGGCCTGTTATTAGGTGGCTGGTTGGCTGACAAAATCGGGTGGCGTATGGCGTTTTTCGCGGTAGGTTTACCCGGCATTTTGATGGCCGTCGTGGTGCGCTTTACCCTTAAAGAGCCACCTCGCGGCGGTTCTGGTATGGTGTCTGACCCAACTGTAGGTCAAAAATATACCTTTAAAGAAACTCTTAGTTATTTATGGCAGTCTAAGCCTTTCCGTAAAGCGGCGTTTGCTGCGGGTTTCTGTGCTTTTACTGGTTACTCTACGTTAACCTTTATCCCTTCTTTCTTAATTCGAAGTCATGGTATGAGCATCTCGGAAGTAGGTGTGTCTCTGGGCCTAATTATTGGTTTATCAGGCGTAATTGGGGCCCTAAGCGGCGGCTTTTTAGCTGACAAATTCGGCAAAATCAATTTACGTTGGTATATGTGGGTACCGGCTATTGGCGTGTTACTTTCAGTGCCGTTTGCTTTGTTGGCGTTAAGTCTAGACTCATTAACCTGGGTATTGGTGTGTATATTTATCAGTAATGTTTTTGGTTCTTGTTACCTTGGGCCGACTATCGCGATTTCTCATCATTTGGTTAAGCCATCAATGCGTGCAACCACGTCGGCTATCTTGTTCTTTATTTTGAATATTGTCGGATTAGGCTGTGGCCCTGTCGTGACCGGTATGATGAGTGACGCGTTGACTCCCGAATATGGTGCCGAATCTCTGCGTTATGCTTTGATGTTCTCTAGTCTCGTTATTCTGCTCGCGGTAGTTCAGTACATTCGCAGCGGTTCAGCCGTTAATAGGCTTACCGACGACGACCAAAAGGTCACTGCTTAGGCAATAGCCTTGCGCTGTAAGGATTAAGCATTTAGTTTACTAACGTAACCATGATGACGCCTCTTAAAAGCAGTTAATTTTTGAGGCGTTATTTTAAAGCGTTGTCATTGCCCTACCTCTGACTTAAAAAAAAACAACAAGATTGCTTACGTTCCTTTTATCACGCCTGATGCTTTATTAACGCCCTTTCAACTTGCAATATGTTGACTACCTGGCTTTATTTATTCGCTACATTACCTCACATGCCTACACCCCGCTTTAAAACAAAAAGATCTGCATATTCGACATTGCTGGCGGGGAATTTTTCACTCCAAAAACTTGACCGTGGCAATATAAATAATGGATAGTTAATCACTCAAATATAATGGAATTAAAACCATTAGATAAAAAGCAGTATGGAGGGTTAATCAATATTTTAATGTTTAACAATGAAAGGAAATCATAAGGTTACGAATACACATATTGAGTTAGCGGTAGCCTAAAAATAAAAATCTATAAAAATAGATAGTGAGTTTGATTATGCAGGGAATAACAATAATAACAAAAGCAGTCTTTTTCTTGAGCTTAGTGCTGTGTTGCTCATCTACCTACGCCCAGAATTGGGATGATTTATTCGACGATGCCAAATATCAAGACGTAAAGTTATCACCAGATGGTGGACATATAGCGGTTGCCATGATGTCTGAAGGCAAGCGTGTTCTGGTTTTTTTAAATCGTACTTCAATGGAATTAGCTGGGTCGCTGAACCTATCAGGCAAAAACGAGGTGGGTGAATACTACTGGGCAAATAACGAACGCGTTGTTATTAAAATTAACCAAAAAGTGGCTGGGTTGCGTGAAGCTAGGTTTTTCGGTGAGTTATACGCCATCGATTATGACGGTACGAGAGGCAGTATTATTTATGGTTATCGAGCAGGCGAAAGTCAAATTGGTACGCGAATACAAAAACAAAAGGAAACGCGAGGCTGGGCTAACATTATCGACTTACTGCCTGAAGAGCCTAATCATATATTGATTAGCTCAACGCCTTGGAGTGATTCTGGTGATCGCGTTGCGGATATAAATAAAATTGATATCTACAAGGGACTACTAAAAGAACGAGTAGCGATTTCGCCCGTTATTACTGCAAATTTTTTAACCAATGAAAATGGACAATTAACCGTTGCTTACGGCACTGATAAAGACTTCAAACGCCAAGTTTATATCCTTCAAGATGGTGATTGGCAAAAAATACCTAACCAAGATTTTGGCAGCGCCTTTACACCGCTAACCGTAGGCACAGATAATAGCTATTTATATGCTTTAGATAATTTAGGACAAGATAAAACAGGTTTATTTAAATTCGATCTTAAAAGTGGTGAAAGCAACGCTATTTTAACAGACGAAAAGGTTGATATAACGAGTGTCTCGTTAACAACAGATGGCCGAAATATATATGGATTGCGTGTTGATGACGGTTTTCCAGCCTATTACATGCTGAATACGTCTTTACCTGAGGCCAAGGTATTTAAGAGCCTGTTGGCGACTTTTCCCGGTGAATCGGTTGACATCACCAGCCATTCCAATGACGGATCGCTGTACACCTTACTTGTCTCTTCAGACATAGATGCTGGCAGCTTCTTTATTTACGATAAAACAGCAAACGCCTTAACGTTTCTATTTAAGAAATTTCCGAAACTCAATAGTGACCAAATGGCCATGACCGATCCCTTTAGCTTTACCACGGATAGCGGTCATCAATTAAATGGTTACTTTACCCAAGCAAAAACAGCAAAAAACGCAGAAATTGCGCCCTTGGTCGTTGTCGTTCACGGAGGGCCCCACATCCGTAACTATTGGACGTACTCAGCCCAAACACAATTCTTGGCGTTAAATGGCTACTCCGTTTTACAGGTTAATTTTAGTGGTTCAACAGGTTACGGTAAATCCTTTGAAAAAGCGGCTTACGGAGAATGGGGTACGCTTATTCAACAGGATATATATGATGCATACCTGTGGGCTATCCAACAGGGCAAAGCACTGAAAGATAAAGCCTGCATTATGGGAGGAAGTTTCGGTGGTTATTCTGCGATTCAAAGTATTATCAACTACCCAACCACATATCAGTGTGCCATCAGTAATGCCGGCGTTTATGACCTTGAAATGATGTTTGAAGAGGGTGATATCGTTGACCGTTCTTGGGGAAGTCGTTATTTGGAAACTACGTTAGGTAAGGATAAAGAACATATTAGATCTATGTCACCTGTTTACCACGCTGACAAAATACAGGTTCCTGTTTTTTTAGCTCATGGTGAACAAGATCAACGTGCGCCCATTGAGCAATTGGAACGATTGAAAGACGCCTTAGATAAAAATGATAAAGAATATGAATTTTATGGCGTCAGCGCAGAGAGCCATGGGTTTTACGATCCTGAAAACCAAAAAGCCTATATGAATAAAGTCGTTACGTTTTTGAATAAACACTTGTAACAGATATTGATGTAGCAAAATCATTGCGTAACCGAGCACCCATAATAATGACTTTATCGTGGGTGCTTCTGGCAAATATTGAGTGTTATTGTTGCGCATTGGCTTTAATACGAAGTGAATAAACATACCAGCCTAATTATCCGTATCAGTACGAATTGTAGAGACACGACTCGCCTTAAACGCTAATTCAGCACTCATTAGCGCAAGTTTATTGTCAGTAAGTGGTTATTTATGATAGAAAAATACAGGGTGGCATAAATACGTGTCATCGCTTGGGTGTACTGCGCGTTTTGACATAATTCAAAAGTGATTCTCGCCTCTTTGATTCAACTATCAGATTTTAACTATCGGGAACAAACAATGAAGTTTCACATATTCGTATTCGGGGTCTTATCAGCCAGTCTTTGGGGCTGTAGTTCAGCAGAAAATCAAACAAAAATAGCAGTAGATCGACCCAAACAACAAGCCATGGTGGTCACCGCAAACCCTCATGCAACACAAGCAGGGCTAGCGGTATTGCGCGCCGGTGGTTCAGCCGTCGATGCAGCTGTCGCCATTGAAGCGGTACTAAGCCTAGTCGAGCCGCAAAGCTCTGGCTTAGCCGGTGGTGCATTTATGGTGCATTACGACAATGAAACAAAATCGTTGGCAGTGTATGACGGCCGAGAATCTGCCCCAAGTGGCGCCACACCAGATATGTTTATGTTAGAAAACGGCGACTCAATGCCGTTTATTCAAGCTAAAACGAGTGGATTGTCTACCGGCGTGCCAGGGGTATTGGCTATGTTGTCGATGGCCCATAAAGAACAAGGTACCTTAGAATGGGCGAGCCTATTTAATTACGCCAGCAAACTTGCCAACGAAGGTTTTGAAATATCTCCTCGCTTACATGGCATGTTAGAGCGTTTTGGTAAGTATATTCCTAGTACACCAGACCAAGGGCCAACGGATGCCCACGAGTACTTTTTTGATGACGCTGGTCAACCCTATCCAGTAGGTTATAAGTTAAAAAATCCTGACTATGCTAAGACCTTAGACATCATTGCTAAAGACCCAGCTGAGTTCTATCACGGCGATATAGCGAAAAAAATCGCGGCTATGGTGCAGCAGCAACCTCGAGCGGGCTCATTAACCGCAGAAGATATCGCAGCATACCAGCCGGTAAAACGTGCAGCACTTTGTCAGCCTTATCGTGATACCCAAGTATGTGGCGCACCGCCACCTTCGTCATGGGTAGCAGTGGGTATGATTATGGGGATTTTAGAAAATGGTCCTCGCCCAAGTGCTGCAGGCCCAGATGATCCCAAAAATTGGGCATTGTTAGCTCAGGCTCAGCAACTTGCTTATGCCGACAGAGACCAATTTATTGCAGATCCTGACTTTATCGATATGCCTCTTAGCGGCATGTTAAACAAAGACTACCTAGCCAAGCGCGCAACGCTTATATCAGAAAAAGCCACGCCACTGACGTATGCCGTAGGCGACCCTTGGGCCTATAACGACACGCCAAGCAATGAAACCGCGGGGATTGATGCCACGCAAGACGTTCACGGCACCACGCACTTTGTCATTGTGGATACCAAAGGCGATGTGGTCTCAATGACAGCGACAGTTGAAAGCATCTTTGGCACCACGCGTATGGTTGGCGGCATGTTTTTGAACAACCAATTAACTGATTTCTCTTTCCAGCATCATGACAAAAACGGTAACGCTATTGTTAACGCCGTTGCGCCCAATAAACGCCCACGCTCATCTATGTCTCCCTCCATTGTGTTAGACGAAGATGGCGACTTTTTAATGGCCACTGGCTCACCTGGCGGCAATAACATTATTGCCTACACCGTTAAAACATTGGTCGGTGTATTTGAATGGGGACTGGATCCACAAGCCGCCGTTGATTTGCCGAATATGGTTGCCCGGGGTAAAACCGTGCGCCTAGAAAAAGATGCCGCATCCGATTCATTAATTTCAGCCATGAAAGAAATGGGATTCGACGTTGATGCATCAAAAGGCGAAAATTCAGGCTTAAGCGTGATTATGCGTAAACCTGATGGCAGCCTTGAGGGCGCAGCAGACAAACGCAGAGAAGGCATAATCGGTACGCTTTAGAACGAGCAGCTTTGTTTTGAACAGAAACCTTCGCCAACAGATCCTGTCGAAGCAATGCATACCGTAAATAGACTTTTCAATTAACAATATGGCGGCCAATTGGCCGCCATATTTGTTTAGCGAAAATACATTTAACCGTTAGAATCGAGCAAGAAGGCCGCTTTTATGGGCTGCTTCCACTTCTGTGGCGGTGACTTTGTTATCGTTGTTTGTATCCATTAAATCAAAAAACTGACCCAGTCCAATTTTGCGATAACTGCGCCCAGCCTGATTGGCGTAAGCAAACACTTCTTCGCGCGTTACCACGCAATCACCATTTGCATCTGTGCCATCAAAACCGTAAGGCGGGTCAACTTTAACGAATTCTTCATCGCTGAGCTTGTTGTCTTGGTTTGTATCAAACAAGTCGAAAAATGTGAGTAGGGTAATACGCCTATATTTCCCTTGATCCATAAATGCTTCGAGTTCGTCACGCATAACGGTACCATCTCGATTAAGATCCGCGTTGTCCATCGGCCCGTGTGCTGCATTGTTCAACGGGCCTTGCTGTAATGCTTCGCAGACACTGCGCTGGGATCCGCCATCAGGCGGCCTGCCTTGATCACGACCACCACGATGATGACCATCCGGTGGACCCAATGTTGTGCCCGCATTTACTTTCCCAATGTCATTCGAACTACAAGCGCTCAACGAAAAAGCCACCAGCAGCGCTAGCGCGACATAAGATTTCGCATCACGATTTACCTTCAAAACGTATTCTCCTGCCAGTTAACGTTAATCAACACCGTCAGAAACAGTGCTTTAATATGTCACAAAAACCACTTTGTCACCTCACCTGCTCTTTACTGAGACTCACATCTACGTCAAAAGTGCCTTAGGGCAACTCAAGAACATATTGCTTATGATGTAACAGGATTTACTCACACCACATGCTAAAATCCCAAAATATCATTTATGATCATCATACAGCGTAATCAATAGGGACACTTTCGTGGCTGAGCCATTTAAAAACGCGTTAAATCAGCATGTTGTAGAAGATATGGCGGGATATTTCGGCCTCCATTACAAGGAGTTCGATAAGCCCGCTTTTGTAGCCGCCGCCAGTAATGGTTTGGCGTCACTTGAATTAAAGGCCCGTACTGAGCATATTACCCAGGCGATGATCCTTTATCTTCCGGCGGACTTTGCACATGCAGGCCAAATATTGCTGGCCAGCTTGCCAGCCCTGCAAGACGAGCCACCTACCTCAAGCAGCCCTGAAAACCCGGGAATATCCGGTTGGGCAGTCATGACCCTAAGCCATTACGTGGCCTTGCGGGGCCAAGAACATTTTGATTTTTCGATGATGCTGCTAAAAGAGATGACTAAACGTTTGTCGTCAGAATTTGCTATCCGCTTTTTTATTTTGCAGTCAGCGCAAAATACCTTGGCCATGTTTGCCAAGTGGGCAAGCGATCCTGACCAACATGTTCGCCGGCTTGTCTCTGAAGGCAGCAGACCCAGATTACCTTGGGCCATGCAACTTCCTATGTTTATTGCAGACCCTGCACCTGTTATCGCGCTGTTAGAACAGTTAAAAGACGATAACGAAGAATACGTTCGACGCTCAGTTGCCAATAATCTAAATGATATTGCTAAAGATCACCCAGAGTTAGTCGCCGATATCGCAGAACAATGGTTAAAAGATGCCAATAAAAACCGCCGAAGGTTAGTCCGCCATGCTTGTCGTACTTTGATTAAAAATGGTCATAAAAGAACCTTAGCAGCACTGGGCTTTGCACCGCCAGTAATAGTGTCGGCAAAGGTTAGCGTGTTAACTACGCAAGTGATATTCGGTGAGGCACTCCAGTTTAGTTTAGCGTTAACTTCAAACACGGATGCGCCCCAAGCGCTGATGATTGATTACGTCGTGCATCACCAAAAAGCTAACGGCAAAACCACCGGCAAGGTGTTTAAATGGCGTAACAGCAACTTAATGCCCCGGGAAATCCTGAGCATTGAGAAAAAACATGCCATTAAAGCCATTACCACTCGGGTTTATTATGCCGGTGCACATAGCGTTGAAGTAATAGTGAATGGGTTCTCTGTGGGTCGCGCTGACTTTGAATTAATCATGCCTTAAAGATACAAAGCACAGCGCTATTTTTAGCTAAAATGGTGTTTTTTATGGTAATGCGTTCGGTGGCGATATAGCCCTAAATAAATAGGTTGTCGTGTTATCACGCCAAGTAGTCTAGCCTTT
The DNA here is from genome assembly GCF_011378905.1 of Paraglaciecola sp. 20A4. Classification (GTDB taxonomy): domain Bacteria; phylum Pseudomonadota; class Gammaproteobacteria; order Enterobacterales; family Alteromonadaceae; genus Paraglaciecola. The sequence goes on from NZ_WTPY01000010.1 coordinate 91,923, forward strand.
TAATTATCAAAATATTATTTGGTTAATTAAATGAAACTCCCTCGATTGGTTTGCTTGGCAGCCGTCATACTTCTCAGCGCATGTTCACTTAATAAATCGGAAAACGAGTCTGAACCAGCTCCCGTTGTTGAAATCACCCTAAATACAACGCCCACCTTTGACGCGCCCAAAGGCTGGTCTGTGTCAAACAAAAATGAAACGGTTATATACACCGCACCTGAAGGCGATACCACACTCACTCTCGTACCGATCGCAAATGCGCTAGATGCCCAGCACGCAGCAAAAATGGCTTGGAAAACGATAGATGCCAATTTCGCACGTAAGGTAAAGCTAAGTACGCAAGAGTCGCCTGCCCGCGGATGGGATGCAATCTGGGAGATTGAATACCAAACCTCTCCTTCCGAAGAGCGGCTGGTCTCCGCCTATCCCCATCATTACGCAGGGAAGTGGACGGTCTTATTAATTGACGGTCATCTAGGCACCATGAGCAAACGAAGTGCAGCGGCACGCACCCTGTATCGAAGTATAACCCGCGCGGGATACCAAACCGAGGATCTATCAGGGCGCACAGCCAATACCTTAACGCCTGAAATCTTACACGAGCTCTTAGCATTTGTAGAAAGCGCGGCAGAAAACCTCGACATACCCGGTGCTGGTATTGGAATAATGCAAAACGGTACGCTTATATATACTGGCGGTGTCGGCGTAAAAGACATAGAAACGGGTGAGTCTATTGACGGGAATACCCGTTTTATTATCGCCTCTAATACAAAAGGTATGACAACCTTACTACTTGCTAAACTTGTAGAAATGGGACGTATCAGGTGGGACGATCCGGTGATTAATCATTATCCAAACTTTCGCTTGGGTGACGATAAAACCACACAAAGTTTATTGATTCGCCATTTAGTGTGTGCCTGCACGGGTTTACCTCGTAAAGATTTTGAATGGGTATTTAATAACACTGCAAGCACACCTGCTATAGCTGTCTTCGATGAATTGGCCGGAACTCAGCCTACTAGTAGCTTTGGTGAGATCTATCAATATAATAATCAGATGGCGGCAGCGGCAGGTTATGTGGCCGCTCATTTGCTTTATCCCAATATGGAAATCGGCGCAGCTTATGACCGCGCTATGCAAGAGTATATTTTTGCGCCCCTGAGTATGAGCAATACCACCTTCGACTTCAAAGCAGCATTAAATGGCAATATTGCTAAGCCCTATACGGTAAATTTTGATGGCGTAATTGAAGATATCAAACAGACAGCAAGTGATGGCTTTAATCATACCATGACCGCCTACCGTCCCGCAGGAGGTGCTTGGTCTACGCCAACAGATATGCTCAAATATATTCAAAATGAACTCACGGCGGGTATCAGCCCTAACGGCACGCGTTTATTTGCTGAGGCACCATTGTTAGAGCGCAGGACTCCATTTGTAGAAACCGGGGCGGGGTCTTCCTACGGTATGGGTTTGTCAAATAAAGACATGAATGGTATCGCTATTGTGAAACACGGTGGATCAATGGCGGGATATTTGTCTCAAATGTACATCATTCCAGAATCCAATGTTGGCGCGGTAATTCTAACCAATTCTGATCAAGGCTGGGCACTATTCGACCCCTTCGAACGTAAATTAATAGAGCTACTTTATAACGGTGAATCAAAAGCGGCGGCTCAAGTCACTGCAACGAAGCAAAGTATTGAGCAAGCTCGCGCTAAAGAGCGTGCTTTGTTGACCATTCCCGCAGACCCTGACGTCGTCTCAGCGCTGGCTAAAACGTATCATAGCCCCAAACTTGGAACCGTTGATATTCGCGTGATGGATGACGCGATAATGCTCGACTCGGGCGCTTGGAGCAGTCCCCTAGGTTCAAAGATCAACCCGGACGGCACGGTATCCCTCGTGGCAACAGGTGATGCAACCCTTGGGCAGTTGGAACTGCTTATTGGAGAGACAAACGGTAAACGCACGTTAAGTGTTATTACCCCGCAACATAAATACGTTTTGACGGAGCCTGACTCTTAAGCGATACACTTAGTATATACGGTACGTGCCTGGCGTTATTTGTAGGTTCAACACCTCACACACATTTATGTTCCCAACACCTTATAACTTGATCTAAGCAAGCTGAGTACTCACGTATGGCCATTTGCCAATGGTGCGAATCTTATCAGGTGCTTATAACCGCTTCTTATCGGAGCGAGTCGTTGCTCTTAGCTAAACACACCATTGACGGGGAAAGTTAATGACCATAGTCGTGTTGCATTGATTGGGTGTAGCCATTATTCTTTGCTGTACGTGTTATTTTACTAAATGCATGGGCATTAAAATAAAATAGGTAAGGCGAGATGGTTATCTATTTAATTAATTAAATTAGATAATTAGCTAACATCAACAAACATTAAGTCGTATGGAATATAGCATCTAATTAGGCTTTTAGTGTGCGTAAAACCCCGTTAGCCTGCTCGCTTTTTTTAAGGAATAAGTCCGCAATTACTATGCAAAATTCATTCATATCAGGCATTTTTTTTCTTATCTTATCGTCATTTTTTATTGGCGATTTCGCCGTTGCGCAAGAAATCCCTAGCAACGATGAAGCACAATTAATAAAGCAGATTACATTAATCGACAATAAAGACACCGAGTCGCCTCTTGAAATACTTAAACAACTTACTCCTATTATTGCTAGCTGTAAGAAAAATAACTGGCAACAGGCTTGCCTTTACGCGTCTACACTAAGAGTAGAATCGCTTCTTTCAACGACTGATCTTAACGAAGCAGAAAAATTACTTAATCCATTAATGGCGTTAGCAAATAAACTCAATAAGCCGATAATGTTAATACGCTTAGAATTAGTTGATTTAAATATTAAAGATTCTAAAGGTATGTTTGAAGGCATTCTCGAACAACAATCCCGTTTGCTTGAAAAGGCCAGTACCGTCGCATCACCTCAATTAGCAGGGGAAATTTATCATGACGTTGGCGACAGCTTGTATCAAGCTTTAGATTATACCGGAGCCCTGTTATCTCTTAATAAAGCCTATGAATCGTACCAATTAGCCAACGATTTATCCGCCGTTGGTAGAGTGCTAAACACCTTAGCGAATATAAATAGTTCACTAGGAAATAATGATATTGCGCTTGAATATTTTCAAAAGTCCCTCGCTATATCCTATGAGTTAAACAATAAATTTGGCACCTCAATTGTGCTTTTTAATATGAGCCATTCATATTTAACTAGCGATAATATCAAGGAGGCTAGGAACCATATGCAGCAAGCAATGCAATTGAGCATTGAATTAAATGATGACATTGGCGTAGCGTGGGCGAAAAAAGAATTGGCTAGCTACGATATACAGCAAGAAAACTGGCAAAACGCCATTGCGTTATACACCGAAATCGAACCTATATTTATACAAAGTGGCTCTGCGCTACCTCTGTTTGAAACACTTAAAGGGCAAGCGCTAGCGTATTTGGCGCTAAACAAATTGGACCTTGCTGCACAAAAAGCCGATCAATGCCGTCCTATTTTGAAAAACCTTAAAGATCCTGTTTATCAAATAGCGCTACATAAAGTTGATGCTGATATTGCATACGCAAAAAAGGATTTTCAACAAGCATTCGATATCTTGGCTGAGAATTATACTCTGGCAAATAATGTGCGTTCAGAAGAAAAGCAAAAAGAGATTGAAAAACAGCTTATTCGATTTAATAGCAAATTAAAAGAAAGGGAAAACCAAGCGCTATTGGTTGAAAATAAACTTAAAAATTTGCAGATAAGTCAGCATGCAGCTCAGCAGAAGTTATGGTGGTTAATAGCCGGAATTAGCAGCTTGTTATTTCTAGCAGTAGGTTTGATGCTATTTATTCAAACCAAAAACCGAAACCACTTTAAATCAATGGCATTAAATGACCATCTGACCAACTCGCCAAATCGACGGGCTATATTAGAGTACGCTGAATTACGTTTTCAAGAATCTATTCGCACCCAACAAACGTTGACGGTAGGCATAGCTGATATCGACAACTTTAAGAAGCTTAACGATAAATATGGCCATAAAGTGGGCGACGAGGTGCTAGTGGCATTTGCCACAGCATGCAAAAACACGCTCAGACAATATGATATGTTCGGTCGATATGGCGGTGAAGAATGGTTATTTGTTTTCGCTAATACTACCCCACAGGATATCTCGGCTATTTTTGTTCGAATACGCGATGAATTTAATAACTTAATACTGCAAAAACATCCTGATTTTAACAAGGTCACCTTCTCGATGGGCGTAGCAACATATAACAAGGAAGTAGATAATACACCGCAAAACTTAATTAACCGTGCCGATCAAAAAATGTATGAAGCCAAAGACTTAGGTAAAGACCAATTGGTCCTTTAGTTTATTTTATATCGCTGTTATGAAGAAAGTCATATGAAACCCGTAATAAAAATAGTGTGTGGTCAGTGCACAGACAGGGAATGAAAAGCTCTATACTTTGAGGTACGTCGTTATCTTGCTTTTATTAGTCAACATATCACTATCAAAAGGTGAAGCAGAGGCACGAGCTACTGACTTAGTAGATCAACAAACATTTTCGCTACTTTATTTCTGTCAACTTCAAATACCACATTGACAAGTTGCTCTCCTAACGCTGGGTTACGACCCTCTGGCCAAGTGATGATGGTGCCGTAGTTTGGGCCTTGATTGATATCGATGCTGATGTACATCGTTTGCGTCAAGGAAATAATATCTGGTTGTAGAAAAATAGCAGATTCGACTTCATCCCATAACTGAAAACCCGATTGCGCAAAGCGGCACCCATAAACATAAAAGCACATACCATCGAAAAGTTATTAGGGATAAATATGCTTCGCAATTTAATAGACGACCACAGCGACCCTATATATAAGACTCAGCTTTATTTATTCTCGAAAAAATGATTAAAATTCTGTTGTAGCATCTCGAAATACTGAGCCACATGTAAACCATCTACAATTGCATGATGTACTTCTACCGATACAGGCATTGCCATTTCATTGTGATTCTTCTTATATTTACCCATCACAATTTTTGGTATGGAGTCATGTTCACTTTGTTTTTGAGCATGAGAAAAGCTGGTAAAGTGTAGCCACGGTAAAACCGAGCAAAATACTTTATTCTTTTTATTGTTTGGTGACGTTAAATTTTTAAAGTCGTTTTTTATATCAGTCAGTCGTTGCTCAGCTTGTTGATAAAATACATCAAAGTCATTACAGCATCCAAATTCACAAAAGCTAAAACTTTCATCCTTGTTTAATACAGTACAACTTATGTCAACATCATCATGTACATCGACGTCATTACCATTTATGCGATACCTAAATGGTGCTATTTGATTAGCACTGTATCCGAGAATAAATAAAGAACAAATGAAAAAAGATAGCTGATTTTCATTACAGTACTTGAGTGTTTTAGCCACATCAACAGTCGCACATACATTGAAGAAGGGGTGTTTGAACGTCTTATAAAATTCAAAATGTTCTCTTCTATACCAAGTACTTAAATCTATTTTTTCAATGCTGCTCAAAAGTGATTCACTTTTATAAAGGTTATCGAATAATAATCACACAATTTCGTAGATCAAGCCACGTCGATATAAAAGCTTCAGCAAAATTGTGAGTCAGCGCTCAGGAGCCATTATTTTAATTATTCCGTTATTATTGCTTCGAGAACACATCCTATTTTGCAACTAGAGACCCAAAATAAAGGGCATTAACATAGTATAAGCATCCGCTCGCATTATTTCAGAGAGAGTGAATAGTAGAAATTATCAGTAAAGCCATAACGGCGTCTTTCACATAAAGAACGTTATTCTACTCAACATCACTGCACCTTTGCCACGCATCTTTAATGGGTTAGATTTTGGCTAGCTAATCATTTTGCCCCATGGAGTTAATTTAGCACCCCACGTAGCATCGTAATATAACTTGAGGGCAAAGGCGTATCTTTATAGGCGTTCTTGGCTACCAGCCATTTATGCATTAAGGCCAGATTGTAAGGGGGTGCGGTGGGCAGTAAATGATGTTCAATGTGGTAATTAACGTATACAGGACAGACCAATAATCGTTCCCACCAGCTTGATAGCGTGGTGCGGGTATTTTCAAACATATTAGGACTATTCGAGTTCGGTACGCCAGCGTGCTCGCCCACGTGACGAATGCGTAAAAATAGAAAGTATGTTGTACTATAGGCGACCAACCAAAGTAGATATATCCATGCTACGTTAAGCGCATAACAGCATAAGAACAACGCGAAATTAACCGCTATCCCTCTGAATAAAGCACGATTGGTCACCGTACTATTTTGCGACGAACTGCGAGTTTTCAATATATAAAACCAATACTTTAAGGCCGTTCTGCCCATAAGATCACGCAGCACTTTACGTCGCAATGATGCCTTACTAATAGGGTAAGCGGCATAGTTGGCTAGATCAGGATCATTAGTGCTGCCAACGTCTTTATGGTGAAGAGTGTGCTGACGTGAGTAGGTTTTCATATCAGTGAATACGGGAGCAGATACCAGCCAAGTACCAACAAGCTGGTTGAGCACAGTTGAATTGAAAAGACTGTTGTGACCGCAATCATGCATTAGAATAGCGAAGCTCAATTGCCGACCACCAATAATAAGTAACGCAATAACTACCGTGACAACGTTTGGCCATATAGCCACAAGCGTCATAGCAGCTATAACCCATGCCCAACAACTAACGACTAATAGCGTAGCTCGCAAGTCACTTTTAGTCATCAATTGGACCAATTCAGCTCTGGTAAATATGTCATGTGCTTTCATCAGATTATCCTTGTTCTACTAAACGTTGATCACGGTCGACTCACCCATAAATTGAGCCCAAATTTTCTGCCCACAAGCATCGTAGTCACACATGGCATGGCGCAACTGTTCACGCTTGGGGGTACAAAACATTTCATCCGGTAGCAAGGGATCTTTAACCAATAAGCTTATCGTCTCGCCCCCTAGCATAAAACTCTCTCGCAGGGCTTCTTTCACCTTTAAGTTATCAAGGCGGGCTCTGCTTTTATTCAGTTTACTTAGCTGTTGTTCGTACATGGATTGCAGTTCTTGGGTATTCCATAAAGTACTTTCCCATATGAATTGTTCGGGATTTGGAATATCCGCAGCCTTAAAGACTAACGCTTCTGACTCAAGGCCAACCAGCTGATACAAGGTGCGTAAGTCACTCAAATCCGGTAGTAAATTATTCGGACGTATCCATACTTTATTTTGCGCCTTGCGAAAACCGAAGAATTGCAACGTATTTTGGCTCAACGAGCGAATAGCTCGATCAGGATTACTCGACAAAAGAACCATTAACCAATCGTCTCTTTGCCATTGTTTGCGCCGTAAATCGCCTAATTTCCATTGCTCAATGTAATCATTGAGTAAATCAGTATTGCCGTTCATGCGGTATCCACTGCTACCGTCTGTTTCTATTTTACCCGCTGTCAAAAGACGCGTTAAGGCCACTCGCATAGTGCTTGCCTTAAAGTCGAATAACTCCCCTACCGCGATGAGCTTAGCCGCTTGGCAATAGCCACTACGGGTTAATCGCAGTACATCAAGGATAATGGTCTTGGGTGTTATTTGGTGTTTTTTAAGCATTGCGCTTGCTCGATTTAGTAATAATAACCACCTTATTATTACCATAAATTACATTTTATGCAAATTAACGTAACACCGATAAATACCCTAGTTCGGTAGTAAGCATCGAACGCACGGCGCAGCGTATTCGCAAATCACAGAAATGCGGGGAAATACGATTTGTCGAGTATAGCGATTGCGCCTGGGGCGCTAAGATAGTTAACAATAAAGGTGAAAAACTAGGCGAGAAAAAGTTGCGATTGTGGATTTCAACACGACATAAACGGTCTAAAGCAGGTATGAAAAACAATAACAAAAAGGCCTGTGGTACTGGGCCTGTGGTACAGCCCCTATGGCATAGCCCCTATGATAGGGATCTAGAAAACGTGGTGTAACTTGGGCCGCCTGTTAATAAGGACGTCAGTCTGAGCAATCATTTGCCAAAGCGACCTTTACACCATTTAGCCATCGCTGATGGGTGAATTAACCTATGTTAAAAGTGTTATGTAATAGTGGCTCAAAAATACTTAAGCCGCTATTAAATAAGACTCTTGTCTTATATTTTTTGCTTTGCGCTGGTAAGAACCTTTGCCTTTTTTGGCTTGCACTACCTGCATCTTATAAAGCTTTGATGTCACGACGGCGGCTAAAAAATTATCTTTAATTCTTCCTCGCCCTAAATCGGTTTCACCCACTTGGGTTTTCGCCAGTGTACTTTTCTGTTTACGCATTATTTTTCCTTTAAGGTTATATCGTTTTATTTAGTAATGCCCCTAGTTAGGGCGGTTGATTATATCACTGTATTACGCATCTATGATAACGATATTACAACCCACAGAGTTGTTTTAGGGTCGGCATAAATGCGCGATTATATTAGTCTGCTTTAAGAATATTAGTCAGGTACTTTCATTTTCATATTGCCTGCATAGGCTGTATCTGGGTCGCCTCCGTATCGATGTTCACGGTTAAGTTGATCAATTGCATTTATCTCTTTCGCACTGAGTTCAAATGTGTCTAATTCAAGATTAGCTTTAATATTTTTGTCACTTTCAGCTTTAGGGATAGCGATACGCCCTTGCTGTAAATCCCACTTTAAAATTACTTGCCCTGCACTGACCCCATGTTTTTCAGCGATTGCCAGAATCGCAGGATCCGCTATTGGTTTTTCACTGGTGGCTACCCCGCTCCACGTGCCTGAACCAAGTGGCGACCAGCACGAAACGTAAATATCATGTTTATCACATACTTCACATAACGTTTGCTGTGTTAAATACGGGTGCAGCTCCAATTGGTTGTAAACCGGTTTTACTTTGGCAAAAGACAACAATTGCTCTATGTCTGATTGTCTAAAATTAGACAAGCCTAACTGACGCACTTTACCCTGCCCATGAAGGTGTTCTAACGCCTGCCATGTAGCTTGAGTTTTAGCCGGATTAGGCCAATGAATTAAATATAAATCAATATAATCCATGTCTAAGCGTTTAAGGCTCGCATCAAAAGCTTTAAGGGTTTCGTCGTAGCCTTGCTCGGTATCCCATACTTTACTTACTACAAAGAATTCTTCTCTTGGTATACCCGATGCTTTAATGGCTTTACCCACACTACGCTCGTTACCATAGAGCGAGGCTGTATCGATATGACGGTATCCGGCTTTAATAGCTTTGAGTATGGTGTCGACGACATAGTCGTCGTCTTGTTGCCACCCACCTATAGCGCAAGTACCAAAACCCAGTGCGGGAAAGTGAGTACCGTCTTTTAATACGATTTCATGCTGCATAAATTATCCTCCTGTTATCAAACTAGATATGCGGTCGCTGCATATACATTCAAGCTATGATGGAGCACATAAACTGAGCCCGTGTTGTTATTACGGGCTGATTAATTGTTAAGAGGGTAAATAGCGTTTAGTAACCTATTGCCGCGCCTTGCGGGCGCCGAGCATCGTTAGCTCCGTAATAAAGTCCACTGCGCACCTTACCTGATACACCTGCGTCGCTGACATTAGATTTTTCTTCTTCTTGCTCCATATCTGGTAGCCCGACCATAATGGCTTCAGCGGCGCCCCATGTGCCTCTTTCTAACATTGTGTAACCCCGTGATTCGAGAATTTTCAGAGTGTCGGGAGATATTCCTCTTTTTTCATACATAACAATATCGGGTAACCATTGTTGATGAATTCGCGGGGCATTCACAGCTTCTTGTAAATTCATCCCGTAGTCGATGATATTCATAACCGTGTTGAGGGTAATGGTGATAATTAATGACCCCCCTGGTGAGCCGAGAACTAAGAAAGGTTGGTCATTTTTGGTCACTATAGTCGGTGACATAGAAGAAAGGGGACGTTTACCCGGGGCTATCGCATTATTCTTGCCTTGCACCAAGCCAAACATATTCTTACTACCAATTTTAGATGTGAAGTCATCCATTTCGTCGTTTAACCAAAATCCCGCTCCAGGGGCCATAACGCCACCACCAAAACGACCGTTAATGGTGTAAGTGGTTGAAACGGCATTACCGTTTTTATCGATAACGGAGTAATGGGTGGTTTGCGGTTTCTCGTGAGGAGAAACACCCGCCGCCAATTCACTTGATGGTGTGGCGTTAACCGGATCGATTTGCTTACGAATTTCAGCTGCGTACTCTTTACTTAGTAACTTTTCAACGGGTACCTCAACAAAGTCTGGGTCGCCTAACAAACTATTGCGATCAACAAACGCGTGGCGCATGGCTTCAACGGTGTAATGTATTGCATCAGACGAGCCATAGCCCATCGAACTCATGTCATAGCCTTCCAATATATTGAGGATTTGGCACATAGTCGTGCCACCAGAGCTTGGCGGTGGAGCAGAAATAAAGTCGTAACCCCGATAGGAACATTTTATGGGCGTACGTTCTTTCGCTGTGTAGTTTGCAAAATCCATTGCTGTTAAATAACCACCATTAGCCCGGGAGGCTTTTTCAATCGTTTTCGGTAAATCGCCCTTATAAAAAGCATCAGGTCCATTTTTAGCGATCGATTGTAACGTGACAGCTAATGCCTTTTGAGTCAGCCTGTCACCCGGTTGCAGCGGGCTACCATCTGCGCGTAAAAAGATTTTTTTTGCTTGCTCGTCACCGCGCATTTTACCTAAACTGGTATCAATAACATCCGTATCGCCACGGGTTAATATAAACCCTTGGTCTGCAAGCTTTATTGCAGGGGCCATAATCTGTGCACGCGTTAATTTACCTGACCCAAAGCGCGTCAAGGCTAACTCCATTCCTTTCACAGTGCCGGGTACTCCGACTGCTCCCCACCCCATGGTACTGGCCTTGGGAATAAGGTTTCCATCTTGATCTTGGTACATTGTAGCACTGGCTGCGGCAGGTGCCATTTCGCGAAAATCAATGAAATGATCGTTGCCATTAGCCAAATGTAAGGTCATAAACCCTCCGCCGCCTATGTTCCCACAGCATGGATTGACAACCGCTTGTGCGTAACCTACCGCTACAGCAGCATCGATGGCGTTACCGCCCATTTTCATAATTTCTATACCGGCTTGGGATGCAAAGCGCTGTGAAGAAACCACCATGCCATTTTCCGCTTCAACGGGGGGTAAAGATGCCCCGTAGCTTTGTATCGAAAAAAGTGAGCCCACTACCGATAGGGCTAGAAGTAACCCTTTCAGGAAGTATGTTTTATTTTTCATTTAGTATTCCTATTGATGGTCAATCGCATCACATTATCAAAGTCAGGTAAAAATAAAAAAGCAAAAAGTGTAAGCCTGTCCTTCTGTAATTCTGTAATTCTGTAATTCTGTAATTCTGGCGATTTATCGCGAGCCGTATCAATGCACGACTAGGTTGAAATACTTATATGCCACATCTCGCTAAAACATAAATAGAGTGATGAGTCGAATTAGCGTAAAGAATCCGTTTTCTTTCGTGAATTGCGTATCTTGAAAACGTTGAATTAGATGGTTTCAGATGTATTAGATTACTCTTACCAATTTGACTGGCATCGAGCTGACCCACGCTTTACGTACATGAGCGTAAGGTCAATTTAATTGCATAAATAAAAAAGGAGTCACCAAAAAGCGGCAGAGGAATATTGCCTGGGGTGAGTTGGGTGACTCCTAGAAACCATTACAACATGATCAGGTGTCAATCCTGAATCCGTTATACCTTAAATTTGGGCAGCTAAATCAGCTTAGCTAAACTAACGATGCGCATAATAAGCGGCACCGTAGAAGGCTTGCTATCGCTAAGCATGCCAGTTATTCCGCCTGCGGCAAATCCTGCTGCCGGTGCCATCGGTAGTCTACATAGTTCTCGACCGGCACTGGTTATCTGTTCTTTGCGCGCTAAAATCATCTGTTGATTTTCGTACGCTTTGCGTTCAATACTTTCGACGTCTGTTAAACGTCGACCGAGCAATAATCTGCTCATCGTTATACGATTCAACACGGACACACTCCTTTCAATAAAAAAGGCTTACCTTTCGATAAAACAGGCTGAGGGCTAGCTAGCACCTGTCGCACTCGATGTTTGTCTGGGGTGTTCAGGTTTTGTAGCACTATTTACATTGCTAGATAACGTAAGTGCATCCCATGCGCGACTAAAGCTGATGTGCCTTAACAATGCACGTATGGTGGCAATTAGCCCCCACAACACCAAACTGTTGAGCAATAAAATACAGCTTCCCACCCATGCCCAGTGCAAACCTAATTGGACTAACCCTAGTGCAAGCATTGCATTAAGGGTCAACCATAAGGTTGCTCCAACGGCAGTCAACAACAGTACTCCTGTCATTACGAGCAACAGAGCGCGAGCAGACAATTTCCACTCGCGACCCATTAGTGTTTTTGCCAGCGAGAACTGGCGCTGATAACGCTTGCCTGCATCCGCTGCGGCCCCCATCATTTCCTGTATAAGATCGACCGCTTCGGCATCGCTGCTTGCATCTCTTGCCTGATCTGGGTTTGGCGTATTCACTGTATTAACGTCTACGAAGCAAAGAAGACAATAGCATGCCAGCAGTGAACGCGATTCCCACTGTCGCTACTGGATTTTCAGAAGCAAATCGACGCACTTCTGAGCCATTCCACTGCTTAACAATCTTGTCTTGAGTTTCGCCTAGTGATTCAGCCGAACGATGAGCTGTTTCACGTACCGAACGTTCTGCTTTTGAAGCTTTATCGGCTACTGCATCTACTGATTCATGCAGAGCTTCTTGAGCTCGCTTGGAAATAGGTGAATCTTGTTTCGCAGTAGTATTAGATGACGCTGTTTTTGCATTTTCCATGGTAATCCCCTTACGATATTGTGGTGATGATTATCAAATAATTGAGTCACACCTAGTTAGCTTAAAAATTTTCTAACTCAGCTAAAAACGTTATCTTGCTGGGTTGTTACCAGGATAGAAGCAATGGATGTGCCACAGTGATATTTAATCAATAATAGTATGCACAACAAGGCTTACAGGACGATTAAGTTTATAAGTGGGTAGCGCTTCGGTAAGGCATAGTGGGAATTAATTGCACTGGCTATGCAATTATTACGAACAATAAGCAATGCATTCGTTTGGGTATAAAAGCACGCCAATCTGCATGCTTTTAGAGACATTTACTCTAATCCAGTGCATTGCCCAAACTAAGGCGCCAAAATCACTTGGTTTTGCTCTTGCGCTGTTGAAATTCATTTTTAGATTGTGCGCCGCCCGTCAATGCGACACGCATGGCTGTTTCAACATCAATATCCAGCGAAGTGACTTTGCTTCGGTCGATATATAGGGTGTACCCCCCTATTTGATAACTCAGGGGAATATACACGCCAATTTTTTCAGCGTCCTTAAACAGGCTTTTGCCACCATCTTGATTGGTAACAAAACCGATAAGATGAATACTGTCGCTAATTTGAACCGACACCACACTTTGCATTTTTTGCTGCTTGCCAACGTTGATTAAATTAACCGCGTCTTGGATAGCACCATAGAATGTTTTAACCAATGGAATACGCTCGAATATAAGCTCTCCCCAGTGCAATAAAACCCTAATGACGTAGGCATTGACCAACAGTCCGGCAAAAAATAACAACACGATCCCCGTAACTAAGCCCATACCGGGGAAGTACCATTGGGCAGGTATAATAGGAGTCAACGCCATTTCAACCGTGGTAACAAGCCAGTACAGTGCGTACAGAGTCAAGGTAATAGGGATTACTGCGAGCAGTCCTTGAACCACCAGCAGCATTATTTTTTTAAGCATTAATCTATCTCAGCGGAGGTCACAGAAGCAGTCATTCAACGCAATGAATCTGCAATATTTCATTGATTTGAAGGGATTTTATCACGTTTTACAAGCAAGTTAGCAGTTCCCGCATGGCGGATTTATAATCTTTATTTAACTCGCGAATGGAGGGGCCGATGAATCCCTTTAATTACTAAACAAATTACTGAACAAATTTTTGAATAATGGTTGCCATGCGATCTTTCACATCCATTAACGTTAAATTATCTTCATCACACGACTGGGCATGTTTTCCATTTAATTTAGCTACCTGACTAAGCGCATTCAAGTGATTTAAAATCTGCTCTGTCACATCAGTTTGCTCAGAAACAGCATCTACTATTTGCTGATTCACTTGGGTAATTCCTTCTATCGCGCTGGTCACTGCTTTTAAGTTGCCATCAGCCTCTAATACCTTATCTACACTAGACTTAGTCTGTTCGTGGCCTTGGCTAATAGCGTTGACGGCATCAGCTGTGCCCTTTTGCACATTGGCGATCATTTGCTGAATTTCTTCAGTTGATTGCTGGGTCTTTGCCGCCAAGCTACGCACTTCGTCCGCAACCACCGCAAACCCTCTGCCATGCTCGCCAGCGCGCGCGGCTTCTATAGCCGCATTCAATGCCAGTAAATTAGTTTGCTGGGCAATTCCTTGAATAACATCCAATACTGAGCCAATTTTACGGGCATCTTCATTCAAATCAGCAATGACGTTAGCGGTGTCTTCTATTTGCTGAGAGGAACTTGATATGTTTTCTATGGTTTCTTGCATCACGTGAATGCTGGTGACTGCAGATTGACTGGCTTGGGCTGCAGAGTCCGTTGCATTTTGCACAAAACCAGCAATGCTTTGTGCCACTTGCGACAATTGTTGCACTGCATTTTGTACGCTTACAGTTCCATTATTTTGATCGGTTACACCTTGGCTAATGGCACCTGCACTGTCGACCAAACTTGAACAAACTCGGTTTAAATCTTGTTGGGTCGAGTCTAATCCTGAATGAATTTCGAGTAAATCGGTGCGTAAAGTCTCAATCGACTGCGCCATTTTGCCTATTTCATCTTTGCGCGCAAAAAATAAAGGGTTTTCGAGGCGTCCTAGACTCACGTAATAAATATGACGGCTAAGCTGACGCAGTGGCGTAGTGACTATGACTTTAATGGCCCAAAGTAGAATCCCAGCGCCTATTAACAAGGTTACTAGCAAACTGACACTGCCCCACCAGAGCGAACGAGTCACTTGTGCGTTTTGGTACTTATTCTGGGCGACAACATGTTTGTTAATTTGTGCACTGAGCGTTTCAAGTAATTTGGTGGGAGCGCGGTCAATCCCCGCTACGGCGTTATCGCCAGCGTAAGGGTCAAAACCTGATTGAATAAAGCTCTGGTAGCCTTTTTTATATTGCTGGAGTAAGGCGCTATGCTGAGCAGAGAAAAGCGCGAGCTGCTGACTGACATCATCGCTCACCTCGATGCTTTTAAACTGCTGAAGATAATCCTCAATATCCTGGTGACGAGCTAAGAAACTGTTCCAATACTTTTCTCGCTTAGCGCTGTCTTTGCCTCGCAGCAAAACGTTTTTCCATTCTTGAACTTGGCGTTTGAAATTTAAGTTCACGGTGTCGATAAGCAATGTTGCTTTGACGTCCCGCTCTAACAATTCACTATATTGCGTCATATGAGAACTGAGATTATTGATTGTTAATGCTGCAATCAAACCAAGGACGACGACAAACACCATCAGTACACTGAATATTTTTGAACTTAGTTTTCTCATAGTAAACAGCATCTTATCCTATTGAATTAACAGAAAGTTATTCCGATTTATCGGTAGAAAGGGTTAACTCGTTTCTGATACCCAGTATTGTTAACACAATCCACACACTTGATAATTATATATCGCCCCAATTTAATATTTTATGAATAAAGTTGTTTAAGCCAAATATAATGTCCCTTTACTTAGGCATTGGGCATTGGGCATTGGGCAGTAGCCTGTCACGAGCACACGAGCGGTAAATACAATTTTGATTCTTGGTTTAACCCTATTTTATAATGATAGTAGTTCGTTAATCGTGATTTGTGTCGTCAATCCACTTAAAGTGGGCCAAAGGGTAGCCTAAAAACCATTTTGCTCTATCTAGCACTATGCGTGTTTTAATAAATTAAAAGATAAATTGGGATTGTCGCTTAACGCCGTACATGCCTCGTTCAAGGCTTTGATATCGGGAAAACAACTAAACGATATATAATCCACATCCCCGCTGAGCTGCATGCAATCCATGATATGCGGCATATCTTTAATAACGTCAGCAAATTTGCGCCGCATTGCTGCGCTATTGTTATCAGAGGTAAATTCTATATAGGCAAATACATATTCACACAGCTGCTCTAAATCAACGTCAGCATGGGACGCTCTAAAATAGCTTGCTTCCTTTAACGCTTTAACCCGTCGAAAACACGCACTCGTGGATAGACTCACTTTTTCCGCTAATTCAATATTGGTTAAATCGGCTTGTAAATACAAAGAACAGATTAAGTAAACCTTAATAATCGACGCGCATTATGGTGTTAACAAAGTGTGCTCCGCAATATGACAACAGGATATTGCGCCACCATGGCTGCTGTTATTAGGTGTACCAAATCGTAAATGAAAAATGCTTATCTACCACTCGCTGGCTTTATTGCTCTTTCCCCTTGGAGCACATCACATGCCGCTACATTGACACAAGCCGGGTGCATTGCACTTTTCGCAACAGACAGCGAGTCATATGTACAAAAATCACAGATTGAGCCCCAACTCATTGCACGAACCATCAACATTGATACGCAGCCAATCTTTGACGAAAGCGCAGATGACACGGTGGCAATACACAGGTTTGCCAACTGGATGCACTATGACACCCAAGTAAGTGTGGTAAAACGCCTATTACCTTTTAAATCAGGGGAAGAGATCACTGCATACGAACTCGCCGAAGCAGAACGTATATTGCGCAGTGAAAGCTACCTCAGAGATGCGAGTGTAACCGCTGAGCGGGATTGCGATGGCAATACTCAGGTCGATGTGACCACCTGGGATAACTGGTCTTTGCTACCGACCTTTAGTTTTGGCCGCAAGGGGGGAGAAAACAAATTAGCCCTAGGCTTTGAGGAAGACAACGTTTTAGGCACAGGAATACGCACCACAGTGCGCTACAAAAAAGATGATCAGCGCTCAGGCTATCAAGTTGATTTTAGATCCCCCGTTCCTTATCTGTCTCACGCGACTATCTCTACCCGTTTTATGGACAATGACGATGGTCAGATGGTGCAGTTAATTCTCGATGATCCGTTTTATCAAAGCTCAACCCAGAATATGTTCAATATACATTATGAAACGGATCAACGAACCGAGCGTCTGTACCAAAATGGTGAAACCCGCAACCGGTTTGCGCTGGATCACGATTTCCAACAATTTACTTACGGTTGGCTACTTGATAACAACCTAAAGGCTGATAAATACGGAAACGTGCTGCGCTTAACGGCTGGTATCACCAAGGATCGTACGCGTTTTACCTTACCTGAGTTTGAACAAACTGCACAGGACTCACTCTTTTTACCGGTCGACCGAGACTATATTTACCCTTGGCTGGGGCTCGAGTACCGCCAAGCCGAATTCAAAGTGATGTCGAATGTTTATCTCATTGGGCAAAACGAGGATGTGAACTTAGGTTGGCATCATAGTGTGCGTTTTGGGATCGATATGAACACTCAACAAACGGATTCTCGCTTGTTTCATTTGGACTTTAGCAGTGATAAAGGGTATCAGTGGCAAGATTATTTGCTGTTGTTATCCGCCCAAGGACAGAGTGTATTTGATGGCAATGATCAGAATCAATTGAAGATCGCCGTTAGCGCCGAGCATTTCTACCGACTCGACGACACGTGGTCACTGTATAGCAAGCAAAGTCTGGTGACATCTGCTCAGCAATTTCTCGATCAACCTGTGGTAATAGGTGGCGACACGGGAGCACGTGGTTACCCGTTGCAATATCAACACGGTGAACATAGTGCCTTACTCAATGCAGAAGTACGCGTCTATCCAAAATACAATATCTATAAATTATTCGATGTGGGCATGGTCGCCTTTGCCGATGTAGGCCGCGCTTGGGGCGGGGACGAAGCGAGGCTGAATGACTCCGACTCGATACTATCGAGTGTCGGTATCGGCGCGCGTATCTACGCCAGTCGCTCAAGCCATCGCAATGTCATTCACATCGATATCGCGAAGCCTTTAGTTAACTCTGAATTCGTCGATAGTTGGGAATGGCGCCTACAGGTTAAAAATAGCTTTTAACGTTCATCACGTCGCGCTATTTATCTTCATCAAGTTTGGCTAACATTCCCATAAGTAAAGCGCGTATTTAGCTTAAAGCGTTAACGCCCGCCATTCGCCTTCAGCTAAATCACCTAAACTGTATTCGCCAAACTGCGCTCGGTGTAGCGCATCAACGTGATAACCACAGGCTGCGAACATTCTTCTAACTTGATGGTATTTACCTTCATTTAGCGTCACATTAGCCACATTTTCTTCGACTATTTCGATTTTAGCGGGTAAACATTGCTCCTCACCATCCCCTAAAATTACGCCTTTGGCAAACTCATCAACAATACTTTGCTGCAATGGTCTATCCACGTGGACGACGTAAAGTTTATTAACGTGATGTTTAGGTGACGTAAGCTTATGTACTAATTTGGTATCGTCTGTGATTAATATCAGCCCTGTGGTGTCTTTGTCTAAACGCCCAACACTGACGATTTTAGGGTTGCGAGACTCCCAGCGAGGTGGCAATAAGTCATAAATACGCATACCTTCGTTGTTATCGTGACTGCACACATACCCTAAAGGTTTGTTGAGCATAACCAAAATACCTTCAGGCATGTCCAATGGCTCTGCGTCCACCAGCACGTTTGCAGGGTCTACTTTTTGCGATGGGCTCTTGGCAATTTCCCCTGCCACACGAACGCGTTTGTCTTTGAGCAAATAACGCGCTTCTCTGCGACTGCAATAACCTAAATTACTCAGTAGTTGGTCGAGACGTTTAACAGCAGGCATATATATTCCAATGGTTGAGGGGATAGGGTAAATAACGCTGACAATATTATCAAAAGTGAGGACTATTTTTGCGGCGCTGATTATGCCACACAGATAGGCAATACCAAACCACAGTCAACGAATGCAAATTAATTAGGTATGATCAATGTTTAGCTGAACAGCCAAGTAGAAGGTCTGAGCGTAGGACACCTTGTTACTTTAGGTCTCAATATTTATCTGCTCACGTTTAAACAAAGCCTGTAAGACCTCTGTATAGGGCTGATATTTACGCCAATTACCAATAGACTTCTGGTTTATGGGTTCCCGCACTTGTACCTTGCTCGCAGTAGACACCGGCGCTTGATTCCGTTCCACATGCAAGCATTGGGGTTGCCAAGGTAAGTCACAAAAATCCAGTAAACATTCAATATTCTTTTGCGGTTCCCGTACAAGTTGCTCATAGTTGAGTAACATAAAATTAGGCGTGTTTTGGGTCTGCCATTGATGGGCTAAATGATGAAAGCGAGCGTAAAACCGTCCGATATTCTCTAAATCGTAGGCATAAGCATAATATGGACTGTTAAGTGAAAAAAGCTGGCGATAATTGCCTATGCAGGTATCCATAGGGTTACGCAACAAGCAGACGATCTTAGCATTCGGGAATGCTCTTCGTATTAAACCGATATAAAAAAAGTTAAAGGGCAATTTATCAACGAAGCGTGGTGTATTCCCTACCACGGCTAGTGTTCGCTCAAGATAACGCTCGGCTATTTGCACAGGAGGTAACAACATTGCCTTTTGCAACGTTGCAACGTCTAGCACGTGAGGAGACGACGTCCCTGATAGCTCTTTCACTGCAACACCAAAATCCTGCAATTCACCTGCAGATAATACGTCACTGTGATTGCTCAGAATTCGCTCGACGAGGGTCGTCCCTGAACGTGGCATACCCAACACAAATATAGGCTGGTTGCTAGCATGCCCTGCTGCCATTTCTTTGTTGGTCGGCGCGCTTAACTGGGTTTGTTGCACACTGTCGAAAAGCATTTCGTCGTCATGAAAGGTGTATGTCAAACTGTTGAGCTTGTCGCGTTTTGCCGCATCTAAGCTCTCAAAAGCACGAGGATATTGTCCAAGTGCCTCGTATTCTTTGGCTAGCGCATGAGCGATATGTAGGGATGCATCTACGTGCTTGGTGCGTTTAGCGGCTGTTTGTAATCGTGCGACATGGTTGTCCTGTGCTGATACACCACCGAGATCCGACAGGGCGAAATGTGCTTGATGATAATCAGGGGCTAAAGTGATTGCCCGTTCAAAATAGACCCTGGCAGTAGCAAACTGGCCAGCAAACTTACTGGAAACAGCAAAGTTATAACAAAACTGTGCATTGTCTTTGTCCACAAGTAAGGCTTTACCGAAATACTGCAATGCTTTTTCATGCAGCCCCACGCGACTTAGGGCAACACCAAGGGTATCGAGTGCTAATGGACTATTCACTTGCAACAGAGGGGCCTGTTCTGCGGCATGGATCACAGACTGTGCTTCCCCCCTCAGGGAGTAGCATTTCGCAAGATAAACCCAGTACTCTACATGAGTAGAAAGAGATAACGCTTTTTCTAGCAACTTTATCGCTTTTGCAATTTGTCCCACTTCGATATTAACCATAGCTAACAAAAAGTAGGCGTCGCTGTGCGATGGATC
>NZ_WTPY01000010.1:112601-126481 GCF_011378905.1 Paraglaciecola sp. 20A4
GTGCTTGATAATTTGTACACTCAAGCTGTGTGCTTGCGCAAAATCACGTTTATTAAGCGCAGTGATAGCCTGTTGATGTAACTGCTTGATTTCTTGCATAGGACTCTTAATTTTCCTCAATATCTGACTATATTGACGCTAGCTGAGTAATAATATCAATAAAAAAGGGCACCTTAGGTGCCCTGAATAGTCGATTATCGCTTACATACCAAATTGATAATTGAATTTTAACCCAATGGTACGCGGTCTTTCTAAAAAATGACCATAGTTACGCATGATGTCCACTCGGTTTGAGTTAATATCAGGGCTGACTGCCTGTCCTATATCGCCAAGATCTGTTCTTACCGAAGAATAAGCATACTTATCAAATAAGTTATCAATATATAAGGTGACCGACCAATCCTCATCAGATAAAGATGCACTGACGTTACTCAAAGCATATCCCGCTAGCGCTTCACCTGACTCATGTAAACCTATTGTAGAGTAAACGTCACTTTGTGCAGTGATACCATAAATAACATCAAGTAGCTTACCCCCCATAACCTCGGTTGAGTATTTAAGCCCAAGCGAAAACTGATGCTCTGGAGTGCCAGGTAAACGGTCGCCATCGAATGCATCAGAGTCTTCGAACAAGTCAGTTACGTCCTCAGTCAATTCTGCTTTTGTGAATGCATAGGTCGCATAGGCGCTTAATTCGTCGCTGAAAATAGCGCGTGCCATCACTTCAGCTCCTTTTGAGTTGGCTTTGCCGGCATTGACTAAAATTGGCTGCTGGCCATTTTCAGTTGAACCAGAAACTTGGGCGTCATCCCAATCCACATTGAATAATGCGGCATTGAAATGTAACTTGTTTTTAAGCCACGTGCTTTTAAAACCTAATTCATAGTT
This sequence comes from Paraglaciecola sp. 20A4, assembly GCF_011378905.1. GTDB lineage: Bacteria > Pseudomonadota > Gammaproteobacteria > Enterobacterales > Alteromonadaceae > Paraglaciecola. Next base: position 113,490 of record NZ_WTPY01000010.1, read on the forward strand.
AGTGGTAGTATCCGCATCGTAAATTCGCTCATTTGGCAACGCACAAACCTGTTGCACGTCTTCACTTGCATCTGGATCGCACGCTCCAATGCCGTTTGCACCACCGATTCTGAAGCCTTCACTGACGGTGACGTAGCCCATTACGTCGCGACTGAATTGATAGCTGGCATTAAATTTAAACAAACTTCCACTATCGTCTGCGCTGTTTTCCAGCAAATCCAAAATAATTTCGTTGCTCTGCCTAAAATCTCCATCGTCTTCAGTTAGGATAGATGTGTATAACAGTGGGAAATCAACATCAGAAGCAGTTTCTAAATCGTATTGATAAAATCGCGCTCCCAAGGTGATATCTAATTGCTCGGTCACGGCGTAACTGACTTCGCCGTATAAGGCCTTTTCAGTGGTCGTTGTCTCATCTACGGAAATATATTCAAGAGAGTCAGGTCTTAAGTTTCCGCCTGTTTCCCATACGTTGACTGCAAATTCGTCGTATTTAGGGGTGAATTCACGACTTTCACCATCCGACTCTATCTTGTTGTAGAAGCCACCAACGATCCAAGTGAGAGCTGAATCCCCCTTAGAAACTAAACGTAGCTCTTGGGTGAATACATCTCGATTATCGATCTCACGGGTAAAACTTGAAAATGCGGGGAATTCTTCGTAGCTGTAGGCTAGTCGAATTAATAGATCTGTTTGATCTCGTTGACCTAATGCTTCGAAGCTCGATTTACCTGTAGCGGACACCAATTCAGCAAATCCAAGATCGACGGTCAATTCTAAACTAAGAAGATCATCCTCTTTTTCCCGTGGCTCAACGTAGCGATACGCTGACTCGTATTTACCAATAACCTCACTCAAACCATTGCTTTCGGCCAAGGCATTGTAATGAACAATTGAGCGCCCTTCTACTTCCTGCTTTTGATAGAAATACGTTAAAGTGGCGTCGATATCTTCGGTGGGGGTCCAGCGCAGTGCTATTTTGCCAGATAACGTGTCTTCGCCGTTGGCATCCTTTTTAGAGCGAAGGTTACTATCGACATTACTTGCGTCTTGCCAATCAGGATCAGCAATAGACCCCCCCCCTTCACGTACTAAGTAGTTGTAGTCGACAAACCCTGGGTCATGAAGTTTGTTAAGGGACATACGTACACCAAGTACATCATCAATCAACGGTGTGTTAAATACGAATCCTGCCTCAGCGCCAATACTGTCACTCTCGTTCATACTCGATACGTCACCGTACACTTCACCTGATGTGACATCTAACTCTACTTTTTTAGGTAGATAACGAATCGCACCGCCAAGTGTACCTGCGCCATATAGCGTGCCTTGTGGTCCAATAAGTACTTCCACGCGGTCAATATCATTTAAGCGCATATTGATGAACAAAGGAATTTCGCCTACATAAGTTGATACGGTTCCACCATCTGAACTGGGGCCAGAGGAATTGGTGTTCAGTCCGCGCACAATAATTGGTGAGTCGTTACGGCCACCTTGGTCAGTAATGGTTAAACCCGGAACCCAGCGAGCAACGTCATCTAAGTCAGCAATATTTTGTTCCGCTAAGGTATCGGAGGTAAGGGCGGTGATGTTCAAGGGCGCTTCCTGCAATGAACCAGCGCGGCGTGTCGCTGTGACTTCGATTGTCTCAATGCCAATATCCGCACTTTGGGCCATTACCGATGTAATAGGGGTGAAAGTGGCTGAAACTGCCAAAGCAATTGATGTGTGTTTAGTTAGGAAGCGTTTAGCTATCGCCATATGTGTGTATCTCTTTTTTTATGGTTAACGGGTGCACAATAAATGTATGTTCAGGTTCGACTCAGCAGGTTCTATGCCTGTTTTTTTTGCTTTTAACTCCCATTGCGGGTTAAAAATAAGACCATTAACACGCATAATTCATATTTTTATGCATAAAAAATGGTTATATATGAGTCAAAGATAGAAGCGCACCTTAATGATGCATAGCGCAAATAAATTCAAGAAAACTTTACTGCAATTGAGATTACTGGATTAAAAAAGTGGAAATGACTAGCGTTTGCACCAAATTAAAGTGGTTAATAATGCATAACTATTCACTAAATCATAATGACATAGCAATAATAGACACCTGTGCGCTCAGCACATCGTGAACTTATACCCGCTTTAATCGTGTACTTTATTTCGGGTAGGTAAAAAATACAGAGTCTAAAGTCGTACCCGTTAGGATTACAGAAACGTTAGACATAAGCGTCCCTAATGCAGATCTTGAAGGCATACAGGAAAGTGAGGAAAGTGAGGAAAGTGAGGAAAGTGAGGAAAGTGAGCAGCATACAGTCATGCTGCTCTATTTCGGTTGTTACAAATCGCTGTGAGGGCCAAACACTTCATAATGAATTTGCGCGTCCTTAACGCCTAAATCCAATAATTGATTTTTCATAAACTTCATAAAACCTGTAGGGCCACAAATATAAAAATTACCGCTGCCCAAGGGCAACTGTTGCGCCATGGGTGCTAACGACATTAACCCGCTAAACACATTATCTTGCTCAGGAGCGTGGTTTGCATACCAAGTATATGCATTAAGCTCAGGCGTCATGTTCTCAAGCTCAGCAACGCGCTGTGTAAATGAATGTTGATCAGGGTTTTCGCACGCATGTAAAAAATGAATCGGTGTTTGAGGATGGCTATCTACCGTCGCCTCAAGCATCGACATCATAGGTGTTAAACCCACTCCAGCGGAGATAAGCACAGTCGGTAAATGTTGATGTTGTAAAAAGAAGTCGCCAGCCGGTGGCAATATGTCTAGTACATCCCCTTGCTCGACGGACTCATGTAAGTGGTTTGATACCAAGCCATTCACTTCACCCTGTTCACGTTTAACGCTAATACGATACGTGGTGGAGTTGGGTTTGTCGGATAATGAATATTGACGCATTTCAGCATATTCACAGTGCTTAGGCTGAACTTTTATGCCCAAATACTGACCCGGTTTATATCCTATAACCGGTTTACCATCCACTGGAGACAATACAAAACTGGTCACCAACGATGACTCAGGCGTTTTACTCAGCACAGTAAATTTTCGTGGGCCTAACCAGCCCCCAGGAGCCTGTTCAGTTTGCTTATAAAGGTCCCCTTCGCGATTAATAAATATATTCGCTAATGCACCGTACGCTTCAGTCCAAGCTTGCTCTACCTCAGGCGTAAATGCATCTGGCGCTAATTCACGAAGCGTTTCTATTAAATGGTGCCCAACTATATCGTAGTGCTCAGGTTGAATAAAAAAACTCGTGTGTTTGTGGGCCACTCGCTCAACAACTTCACTTAGCACACCTAAGTTATCGATATTTTTGGCATAAGCTGTAATCGCACTAAAAAGCGCAAATTGTTGACGACCATTGGCTTGATTAGCCATATTGAATATATTTTTAAGCTCAGGGTTTAAGCGAAACATGCGCTGGTAAAAATGATCGGTGATCGCAACACCTGCTGATTCCAACAAAGGAATGGTACTTTTCACAGTGGCGATAGTATGAGCTGACAACATAAAAAATCCTCTAATTAAGTCAAGTAAAAAAATATCGTGGGTTTATCTTAGAAATTTAATCAGGTTTACCGTCAACACGGGCCCGAATGAGAACTGGCAGGTAGTGCCAAAGGAATAATACAAACGCCGTTAGCCATAATCCTGCACTCAGCTGCCAAGAAATAACAACGTGAGGAGTAAGTGCAGAAAACGCGCGCACAAACCCGGCAAGCAATAACAGAGCGAAAGCGCCATTCAAACTAACACTAACCTTAAGTACGCGGCCGGTATGACCCAGTGAAACTCTAGACATCATGCTTAATATCATGCCCGACACAGCGCTTATACTAATCAGATGCAGTGCATCTTTTAGGGCTAACAAAGAAGTGAGTAGGCTTATACTGACCAACAATAAGCCTATTGCCATCGCGAAATAAGCTAAATGCAAAGACCACAACAGCGGCACTTGCCAAATGCCCGGATGATACCAACGCCAAAGACGCCATAAGTGACCACACGCAAGCATGATTAATAGGCCGCTGGTTTGAAGAGTAAAGTCTGCAAAAAACTGTGCGGCAAATACCCCTGTGGTAATAAGTGATAACCAGAATAAAGCGTTATCTAACAATGGGTTCTTATATTGTTTCTGTGTAAGCCCTCGGGCGGTAAAAAATGGGATAACCCTTCCGCCAACAAGCGATATGAGGGCGCAGAACAATACAATAGCGCTTTGGGAAAGATGAGAAGCTAGTGCGTATTCCTGCTTTAACACCATAATCACGAACAAAGCATTTAAGCTAAACATACCCACCAAGAGTAAAATTAAAACACGATTGGCAGTATTTTTTGATTTGATTATCAAGTAGCTAAAAAAACCAACCACGCCAAACCACCACGAAAATTGCGCTACGCTAAACACGATGATACTTACTGGAGTATCGCCGAATAATAAGCTCGTTCGAGCAATAACCCAAAGCAACGTTAATCCCATAAGAGCTAAGCCATTAATGCTGCGCAAGCCTGTCCAAGTTTGTACTGCTGTCAGTAAAAAACCGGCTGCGACGCAGGCTGCAAACCCGAATATCATTTCATGGGCATGCCATAACGTGGGGGGCATAGCAAAAGTCAGTGTCCATTTTCCGCTAAACCACAAAGACCATATAGCAATGGCGATCACTGCCCACAGAGTACCGAATAGGAAAAATGCCCGAAATGCTAAAGCAAATAGTACCGCTCTAGGGCTATCGCTAATATTTTTTCTCAAAGGCTCAGTCGGTGAGTGAAGTTGGTTAATTTCATTACTGGCTTTGCTGGCTTGCTTATTAGTGGCGCTATTGAGTGGTGTATTCATCTTCTAATAAACCGCTTTGTGTTGTTCATATTGAGCAATACATCGACAGACGTAAGCTACTTTAAGAACGCTGGCACTAATAATAATGAATATATGGCTAGCTATTTGTTGTCCCAAAGAAAACAAATCGGACAAGGGATAACTAATAATGATACTAAGCAACAATAATCCCAACGAAATCGCCAAGATTGAATTCGCTATATTGAACAGTCTACTAAAACGCGTGCTAGGATTGCTAAATTCAAAAGACACCATAAATGACTCCTATATTCACGTCTCACTGCTGTTAATAGCAATGAACTGACGGATATAACATTGATATAGCAGTAATAATGCCAATAAATTTAAGTACTAAATATCAATAACTTAATAATAAAATACAAAAAATAGAGTCATATTGACCCCAACAATAAAAGTCTAAATGACTCAATTGATACCATATGACACGGAAATTTGTTTATGCGAGTATTCACCCATTAACAATAATGTAATTGACGGATAGAAAATATGATTGAACTCAATTCAACTCTTCTACTAGAGGTCGCGCTGGATTTAGCTAACAGCATTACCAATGAAGACCGTTTCGACAGATTGCTTTCTTCGATTCGCAAAGCCATTAATTGCGATGCGGTAGTATTACTTGCTTATCAAAAAGATCAGTTGAAACCCTTAGCGATTCAAGGTTTGGCACCTGACACATTAGGCCGTCGCTTTAAGCTTAGCGATCATCCTCGTTTGAGCCTTATATGTACTGCAGAACAACCTGTGCGCTTTCCTTCTGACTCGACACTGGCCGATCCTTACGATGGATTATTGTTAGCGCAAGACGGTGATTTACCTGTGCATTCATGCATGGGACTGCCGTTGTACAGTGATGACCAGCTGATGGGTGTACTAACACTTGATAGCTTACAGCCCAATGCGTTTAGCAATATACCTGAGCGCACCTTACAGCTCATATCAGCCCTGTCTGCGGCCACGCTTAAAACTGCAATTCAGCTTAAAGCACTAGAACAACGAGCCCAACAAGCCCAAGACTTGGTCCAAGAACTCACCCACGAAGCGTTAACCCGAGACGGTGGTGAGTTGATCGGTAAAAGCCCAAGTATGATGGCGCTTAAAAGTGATATTCAGTTGGTTGCAGGTTCCGATTACACTGTTTTGGTTTTGGGTAAAACAGGGGTTGGCAAAGAGTTAGTCGCGCGAACGGTACATCAACTATCCCATCGCCGAGAGCAGCCTCTAGTATATTTAAACTGTGCATCAATCCCAGAGACCTTGGCAGAAAGTGAGCTATTTGGGCATACGAAGGGGGCTTTTAGTGGTGCTGAAAAAGAGCGTCCAGGTAAATTCAAGTTAGCCGACTGCGGGACTATTTTTCTTGATGAAGTCGGAGAATTACCATTAAGTGTACAAAGTAAGCTGTTGCGCGTGCTGCAAAGTGGTGAGATTCAGCCCGTGGGTAAAGACAGAGTTAGCATAGTCAATGTGCGCGTTATTGCCGCAACCAACCGGGATCTCGCAGAAGAGGTTAGACTAGGGCGTTTTCGCGCCGACCTGTATCACCGTTTATCGGTGTATCCCATTAGCGTTCCTGAACTTAAAGAACGTGAAGATGATGTATTACTGCTCGCTGGTTACTTCTTAGAAGTTACCGCTCGTAAACTCGGCATACGCCAACTAAAAATGCGTCCAGAGGTTCAAGACGCCCTGCGCGAGTATTCATGGCCGGGCAATGTGCGTGAACTTGAACATGTTATTAGCCGCGCTTCTCTAAAAGCATCACGCAATACAGAGCAACAAGATATTATCTCTCTAACCCCTGAAGATTTAGATTTTGAACGAACGCTAACAACTGAATCAGAGCATAATAAATCGCTTAATACAGGCCCCAAACACAGCGTTTCAACTATTCGACAAGGTCTTAAAACGATGACAGAAGTGTTTCAAAAACAACGTATTGTTGCTGCCCTGAATGATAATCACGGCAACTGGACTCAGGCAGCAAAGCAATTAGATATAGACCGGGCTAATCTGGCGCGCTTGGCTAAACGTTTAGGTATCAGTGTCGAAAAAAATATCAAGCAGTAACAACTTTTTCGTCCTATCGAGCAGTTTTTAATGGCAGCTAAAAGAGAGTTATTCGTCGATTGAATCGCCAGCTGTAGGAGCTGAAAATGTTTTTAAATAGCTTGATTAGCAGTGAAAAAAGCTAAAAATAGCTCCCTATGGCAATATTTGTACAATAGGTCTACCAAAACAGTTGTATTAATATACTATGCCCTAACACTATCATTAAAATTTATCGGTAAAATAATTTCCATTTGTTTTAATGATATAACTTGAGGTTCAGGACCATGTTTTTTTCACGTACAAAATCAAAACTAGAGACACCGATACCCGACAGTTTTGAGTTATCATTTATTCGCTCACTTGAGCGACATTGCGCGACGATATCTTTTTCGCCCGAGGGCATAATATTAGATGCAAACCCTCTATTTTTAAATGCTGTCGGATACAACCTATTAGAGATAAAAGATCAACACCATCGGATTTTTTGTACTAAAGAAGAGTCAGGGTCTAGACAGTATCAGTCATTTTGGACGCAGCTAGCGCACGGTGAAAGCACTAACGGTACCTTCTTGCGAAAACGTAAAGATGGCGGTGATTTATGGCTCGAGGCGACTTATTTTCCTGTGGAGCAAAATGGCAAAATTGTTAGAATTATAAAAATTGCTAATGATATCACTGCTGAGAAACAACGCTTAGACAGCCAAACGGCTATTTTTGAATCTCTTGATCGTTCAAACGCACTGATTGAGTTTACACCCACGGGTGAAGTGATAAGCGCCAACTCTAATTTTCTACAAACCATGGGTTATAGCTCGGTAAATGATATAGCAGGCAAGCACCATCGAATGTTTTGCTCTGAGAATTTCTACCGTGAAAATCCTAACTTCTGGATGGAGTTAGCTAAGGGAGAATTTAAAGGTGGTCAATTTAGCCGGCTAACAAAAACGGGGAATACGGTATGGCTTGAAGCGACGTATAATCCTGTATTTGATGAGCAAGGACATGTGATAAAGATCGTTAAAATCGCATCAAATGTGACAACGCGTATCGAACAGCAACTCGCGACACAAGAGGCAGCAGAAATTGCTTACAGCACCTCAATGCAAACGGCTAAAATTTCTAAAGATGGTGCCGTTATTTTGCAACGCACCGTAGATACGTCAAGCGCGATCGTACGTAGCACACTTACTTCTACCGATCTTATCGAACAGCTAAATAAACGCTCCCAGGAAATTTCAAAAATAGTGACAACCATTAGTGCTATCGCTGATCAAACTAATTTACTTGCTCTTAATGCAGCCATTGAAGCGGCTCGTGCCGGGGAATATGGTCGCGGTTTTGCCGTGGTGGCGGATGAGGTGCGCACCCTTGCTGCCAGAACAGTCAGCTCGACAGCTGGTATTGAACAATTAGTTACCAGTAATAGCGCGCTCACCCAAAAAGCCAAAGACAGCATCGCCGATATTCACGAGCAATCACTGCAAAGTGCCAAACAGGTGGAAGAAGCTGCGACTATTATTGAAGAAGTATTAACGGGCGCAAAATATGTGAGTGAAACCGTTAATCAGTTACGTAACGAAAACTAATATTATAGCGGGTCCGATTATTGTAAAAGCGGTCAGCTATCAATGACGTTTGTTAGTACGATTTACAGGGTAAGAACTTACCTGATAGCTCGATACTAACCCTATCACCCGCGCTATTTTCTTCACGTTTTATATCCATCGAGAAATCAATAGCGCTCATAATGCCATCTCCAAACTCATCTTGGATTAAAGACTTAATTGTTTTTCCGTATACGTTTATCATCTCATATAAACGGTAGAGTAAGGGGTCGTTTGGCACACTTTGGGTAAACGAGCCTTTGTAAGGCACGACTTGCAACCAAGCCTCAGCGTTTTAATCTAAATCAAAAATCTTAGCAACTATTCTTGCTTGCTGGGTGTTAAAAGTCATTTGTCCAAGGCATCCAGCGGTTGTCCACTCCTTTGATTGCCCTACGTCTTGGGCAAGTTGTTGCCAAGTTATCCCTTTTTTCACTTTTGCTACTAGAATTGCTTATGTGACTTGCTCTCTGCTTTGCGTAAAATTTACTCCTAATTAAAATAATGTTGAAATTTTTAAGTTAAATATAAATATATAAAATACAGATTGCTGATAAGCAGCGCACTGGCAATCCCTTGCCAAAAAGCGACGGGATTTCGCTCCATAATGGGTGGTTTAGCTTTGCGCACGAAGTCCGAGTTAGGACTGCGCAAGTCATATATAAATTCTGAGAGCTCTATATAACGCTTAAACGGGTCAATTCGTAGCGCTTTATATAAAGTGGCATCTAACCATGCGGGCAAAACGCTATTGTCGTCTCTGACGGACTGATAAATTAATCTATTTTGCTGGGCACGTGTTCGCGTTTTAGCCACGTGAGTGTGATATGGAAAGCGCCCGCTCAGCATGTAATACGCCAACACAGCTAATGAAAACGTATCTGAGCGAGGTGTACCAACTTCGCCTAAAAAATATTCCGGTGCCATATACAAAGCGGTGCCGAGTAACTCATTGTTGCTACATCCCTGCCCTACTTCCTGTAACCCCGCCACCGTGGTCGAACCAAAATCGATGATTTTTACGGTGCCTTGTAGGTCAATCATGATGTTTTCAGGACGAATATCTTGATGCAACATATCTAAACGGTGAAAAGCCTGAAGACCCTTAGCGATTTGTTCAATAATGTCCCGTACAGCTTCAAGCTCTGGTTTAGGGTTGTCGGTTATCCATTGGCGCAATGACTGACCTTGCACGTATTCAGCCACCGAATAAATAAAGTGTTTAGGCCTCGCGCTAGGGGGAACATTTAGTACATGAGGATTATGAATGCGTCGTCCGATCCATTCTTCTAAACAGAAGCGTTCTAAATACTCATCGTTATCCGATAAGTCCACAGAAGGTGTTTTCAAAACCCATTGTTGCGAAGTCGCGACATCTTCCACTAAATATACATGACTACGTGGCGATACATGCAAAGAACGAACGACGCAATAACCGTCAAAATCATCTCCGGCTTGCAACATAGGGGGTAAAGGCAAAGCGGTCAATTCGCTGGTAATGGGCTTATGCTGGGATGTCATCAGCCTTTGTACCCGAGCAAGTTGCAACGTCAGATTATCATCTCCTCCATTGGTCAGGGCCTTGTGCACCATTGTCTCAGCGAGTGCGTTAGCAGAATGTTCACCATCAATGTCCTGCGCAGATGTTATCGTTTGCAGCATATCCCCAGGTGATAAGTATTCGTGCACCCCGTCAGTACACAAGATAAACGTATCACCCTGACAAACAGGAATATGAGAATAATCAATATCAAGCTGAGGATGCATTCCGAGCGCGCGGCTCAAGTAACTTTTCCCTTGCGCGGCATACTGTCGATGGTCATTAGAAAGTTGCTCTAATACACCGTCTCGTAAAAGATAAACGCGCGCATCACCAACGTGAAAAATGTGTGCCGTATTGCCTTTGATAACCAATGCACTAAAAGTGCATACATAACCTTTCTCAATATCGTAGCGAAATTCACTTTGTTTGGTATAACCATGCAGCCACGCATTAATAGACTGCATCACTCGTCTGGCAGACGTTTCAACTGACCAGGCATCAGATGTGGCATAATAATCTTGCAAAAAGCTATTAACTGCCGCTTTACTCGCGACCTGACTAACGTTGCTACTGCCGATACCATCAGCAATAGCCAGCACATGCCCTTTTAAGCGACTCTGGGTGTCATCAGCACTATGCCAAGCGCTATAATCCTGGTTAATAGATTTAAGGCCAGCAATACTATGCTGGCCAGCCACTAACTTAGCGAGATGCATGCTCAGCAACTGAGCTTGAGGCTAAATCAGCCGTTTTTGTATAAGGTAAATTACGTTTTGGTGCTGTACGTACATGGGTGCTATACAAGGTTAAGCCAGTGAAGGCTAAGCCGCCCACTAAGTTACCCAATGCAGTAGGTATTTCGTTCCATACGAGGTAATCCATTACTGAGAAGTCACCACCTAAGATAAGGCTGAATGGAAACAAAAACATGTTAACCACTGAATGCTCAAAACCCATAAAGAAGAACAAGAATATCGGCATCCACATGGCGATCACTTTACCGCTGACATGAGTTGAAATCATTGCTCCAACCACGCCTAGAGATACCATCCAGTTACACAACATGCCGCGAATAAAAATAGTAAACCAACCTGCAGTACCATATTCAGCATAACCCAAAGTTCGAGCTTCGCCGATTGAAGCAACTTTTTTACCTATCGCTCCGGGGTCGGCGTTAAATCCATAAGTAAAGATGAAGGCCATCATAATGGCGACTGTTAACGCACCACCAAAATTACCTAAAAATACCAAACCCCAATTGCGCAATACTCCTTGAATAGTCACGCCGGGTCGTTTATCTATAAGGGCTAGTGGCGTCAAGACGAAAACCCCGGTTAGCAAGTCAAATCCCATTAAATACAACATACAAAAACCTACAGGGAATAAAATAGCCCCCAGTAGGAACATGCCCGTTTGCACCGCAATCGTAATAGCAAAAACCGCCGCCAACGCTAAAATTGCACCCGCCATGTAGCCGCGGATCAATGTATCTCGCGTCGACATAAATACTTTCGATTCCCCTGCGTCTACCATTTTAGTGACAAACTCTGCCGGTAATAAATAAGCCATAAGTAACCCCGTTTAAGTGAATGTGTTTAGCTAGTTTTCAATCTTGTTCGGGTATTTCATTAATTTTGTCCTTTCAAGCAAACCAAAAAAAACGGCGCCAGTCTTTCTGCTGTGAAGCACAAAGACTAGACGCCGTCGTCTGAATTAATTTGTTTGAGAGGGCAAAATCACCCGAACATGACTTAAGCTATAACAAGTCTTATGCCAATTAATAAATTCCATCATTTTCAATTAGTTAATTAAAATCAGCGGTATTCACTTGAAACATTTTGGTGCAAAAATAACTTTACGAGTGCAAACACGCTACATTTTCGCTCAACACCGAAAAATGCCGGAAAGAATAAACATCTACTTTAGGTATCTAACTGCACAAGCGCGTTGCGGCAACCGAGTTGCGCCAACCGAGTTGCGGTCGACGCTCGATCCCGACTGGTCGCTTACCCAAAAATGTATAATATTGAAACTTGACTGAATCGTCGAAATTGGAGCGCTAACCGCGTTACGGGAAACGAGATTCATAACCGCTAACCGCGTTAAGGCAAGTGCGTTGCGTCAACCGAGTTGCGGTCAGCGCTCGATAGCGACTGGTCGCTTACCCAAAAATGTATAATATTGAAACTTGACTGAATAGTCGAAATTGGAGCGCTAACCGCGTTACGGCAACTGCGTTGCGCCAACCGAGTTGCGGTCGGCGCCCGATCGTGAGTGGTCGCTTACCCAAAAATGTATAATATTGAAACTTGATTGAATAGTCGAAATTGGAGCGCTAACCGCGTTACGGGAAACGAGATTCGTAACCGGCAACCGCGTTGTCGCGACTGGTCGCTTACCCAAAAATGTATAATATTGAAACTTGACTGAATAGTCAAAATTGGAGCGCTAACCGCGTTACGGGAAACGAGATTCATAACCGCTAACCGCGTTACGGCAACCGCGTTGTCGCGACTGGTCGCTTACCCAAAAATGTATAATATTGAAACTTGACTGAATAGTCGAAATTGGAGCGGGAAACGAGATCCGTAACCGGCAACCGCGTTGTCGTGACCCCTTGGGGTCGCATACTAAGTAGTTATATTCTATTACTTTCAACGTCTAAATTTGGAGCGGGAAACGAGATTCGAACTCGCGACCCCAACCTTGGCAAGGTTGTGCTCTACCACTGAGCTATTCCCGCATAATGATGTGGTGTTTACTAACTTTGTCACTTTCAAATTTGGATCGCTAACCGCGTTACGGGAAACGAGATTCGTATCCGCTAACCGCGTTACGGCAACCGCGTTGTCGTGACCCCTTGGGGTCGCATACTAAGTAATTATGTTCTATTACTTTCAACGTCTAAATTTG
>NZ_WTPY01000098.1 GCF_011378905.1 Paraglaciecola sp. 20A4
CTCATACATAAGCTCCTGGAGCGGACTTCGGAGCCGAGTACTTCACGGAATAACCACGACCGTCGCTCTTTGGGCACTGACAACAGAGAAGCGCCCCGCCGATGAGCTGCAGACCAGACGCGCCCCAGCCGATGAACAGAGACGCCCCCAGCTCGCGCTTCTGAGCCTCAGACAGAATGGGGTTGTAGAAGTCACTGATGACGGTGTGCGCGCACCAGCAGACCGGGATCAGGCACAGAACGCCACCCACCAGGAAGAAGACGCCGGCCGCGACCCCCACTTTAGCCTTTGCGTCCCGTTCTTCAATGCAGTTGGTGCACTTGCCTCCAGCGACGGCCAGGAAAAGTCCCAAGAAGGTCACGAGGATTGAGATGATTACAAGCGCTCGAGCTGCCTGGAGATCTTGTGGCAGTGCCAGCATGGAGTCGTAGACCTTGCACTGCATCTGGCCCGTGCTCTGCTGCACGCAGTTCATCCAGAGGCCTTCCCAGAAGGTCTGCGCGGTCACGATGTTGGTGCCAATAAACGCCGTCACCTTCCACATGGGGAGCGCGCAGATAATGATGTCTCCCACCCAGCCGAGGACCGCGAGGACAGTGGCCAACATCTGAAGTCCAGCAGATGCCATTATGTT
>NZ_WTPY01000099.1 GCF_011378905.1 Paraglaciecola sp. 20A4
TTGCACAATGGGCGCAAGCCTGATGCAGCCATGCCGCGTGTGTGAAGAAGGCCTTCGGGTTGTAAAGCACTTTCAGTTGTGAGGAAAGGTTAGTGGTTAATACCCATTAGCTGTGACGTTAGCAACAGAAGAAGGACCGGCTAACTCCGTGCCAGCAGCCGCGGTAATACGGAGGGTCCGAGCGTTAATCGGAATTACTGGGCGTAAAGCGCACGCAGGCGGTTTGTTAAGCTAGATGTGAAAGCCCTGGGCTCAACCTGGGAATTGCATTTAGAACTGGCAGGCTAGAGTTTTGGAGAGGGGAGTGGAATTCCAGGTGTAGCGGTGAAATGCGTAGATATCTGGAGGAACATCAGTGGCGAAGGCGACTCCCTGGTCAGTAACTGACGCTCATGTGCGAAAGTGTGGGTAGCGAACAGGATTAGATACCCTGGTAGTCCACACCGTAAACGCTGTCTACTAGCTGTTTGTGGATTTAATCCGTGAGTAGCGAAGCTAACGCGATAAGTAGACCGCCTGGGGAGTACGGCCGCAAGGTTAAAACTCAAATGAATTGACGGGGGCCCGCACAAGCGGTGGAGCATGTGGTTTAATTCGATGCAACGCGAAGAACCTTACCTAC
>NZ_WTPY01000100.1 GCF_011378905.1 Paraglaciecola sp. 20A4
AAATGCAGTTCCCAGGTTGAGCCCGGGGCTTTCACATCTCGCTTAACAAACCGCCTGCGTACGCTTTACGCCCAGTAATTCCGATTAACGCTCGCACCCTCCGTATTACCGCGGCTGCTGGCACGGAGTTAGCCGGTGCTTCTTCTGTCAGTAACGTCACAGCTAGCAGGTATTAACTACTAACCTTTCCTCCTGACTGAAAGTGCTTTACAACCCGAAGGCCTTCTTCACACACGCGGCATGGCTGCATCAGGCTTGCGCCCATTGTGCAATATTCCCCACTGCTGCCTCCCGTAGGAGTCTGGGCCGTGTCTCAGTCCCAGTGTGGCTGATCATCCTCTCAAACCAGCTAGGGATCGTCGCCTTGGTGAGCCATTACCTCACCAACTAGCTAATCCCACTTGGGCCAATCTAAAGGCGAGAGCCGAAGCCCCCTTTGGTCCGTAGACATTATGCGGTATTAGCAGTCGTTTCCAACTGTTGTCCCCCACCTCAAGGCATGTTCCCAAGCATTACTCACCCGTCCGCCGCTCGTCAGCAAAGAAGCAAGCTTCTCTCTGTTACCGCTCGACTTGCATGTGTTAGGCCTGCCGCCAGCG
>NZ_WTPY01000101.1 GCF_011378905.1 Paraglaciecola sp. 20A4
CACACACGCGGCATGGCTGCATCAGGCTTGCGCCCATTGTGCAATATTCCCCACTGCTGCCTCCCGTAGGAGTCTGGACCGTGTCTCAGTTCCAGTGTGGCTGATCTTCCTCTCAGAACAGCTAGAGATCGTCGCCTTGGTGAGCCTTTACCCCACCAACAAGCTAATCTCGCTTAGGCTACTCTTTGCGCGGGAGCCGAAGCCCCCTTTGGTCCGAAGACATTATGCGGTATTAGCTATCGTTTCCAATAGTTATCCCCCACGCAAAGGCATATTCCTAAGTATTACTCACCCGTCCGCCACTCGTCATCTTCTAGCAAGCTAGAAATGTTACCGTTCGACTTGCATGTGTTAGGCCTGCCGCCAGCGTTCAATCTGAGCCATGATCAAACTCTTCAATTAAATATTTATCGAACATGAATTTTTTTTGGTAGACACTCATCACGTGAGTGCCCACACAGATTATTTTGTCATTAATTGTTAAAGAGCAATGCTACTTCGTAGCGTGCTTCCGAAGAAGCGGCTTAAGAT
>NZ_WTPY01000102.1 GCF_011378905.1 Paraglaciecola sp. 20A4
TACCCTCAGTTTTAATTTGAAATGCCAAAAACTAAAAGCAATCGCCTTCGGGCTCGCTCTTCATAGTCACGAAAGGTAGTAGGTTCGAATCCTGCTCCCGCAACCAACCGATACACTCAGTTTTAATTTGAAATTCTAAAGCCAAAAACTAAAAGCAATCGCCTTAGGCTCGCTCTTCTTAGTCACGAAAGGTCGTAGGTTCAAATCCTGCTCCCGCAACCAACCGATACCCTCAGTTTTAATTTGAAATGCCAAAAACTAAAAGCAATCGCCTTCGGGCTCGCTCTTCATAGTCACGAAAGGTCGTAGGTTCAAATTCTGCTCCCGCAACTAACCGATACCCTCAGTTTTAATTTGAAATTCTAAAGCCAAAAGCCAAAGCAGTCGCCTTAGGCTCACACATTCTTATGCAGGCGACTTTGTTATTTAGCGATAATATTTCAAGCACGGAAGAGCAATACGGTTATTTTTAATGCGATCTGTGGGATTAAACAACAGTCAGACGTTGTTTTACAATTATATCTTGTAT
>NZ_WTPY01000011.1:0-29236 GCF_011378905.1 Paraglaciecola sp. 20A4
GTTTAACCCCAAACGAGTCAGAGAATAGATACTGGCTTTACTATAAAACTGTGGCCAATAAGACTTGACCACTACACCTGGCATAACAGCGGTATTTTTAATGGGCATGTTTTCCAAGCGCACCACGTCGACCGGTGCATTGGCGGCGGCAATAGGTTCGGCAGTATTTTCAGTGATGTTTAAGCTATTTTGGCCAGCTTTACCGTTTATGGATCGTATCGGATTAGTATTTTTACTGTGTATTGCACTGGCGACGCTGATGTCTTATCGAGGTATCAAGGACGAGACAAATAGCTCAGTTAATCTTGATGAAATTACTTTTGCTACACATCGTAGCTTTAACATATCCGCCATTATCATCGTGATTTTATTAGTCATACTTTACAGCACTTGGTGGTAAAAAAAATGGCGTAAATCTAAGAAGATTTACGCCATTTTTTACTGATAACGTTACTTGAGTGCACTGGTAAATCACCCAAGTGCTAACAACGGTTCAAAGTGTTAAAAGGCGGACATATCACTTTTTCCTACCCTTTTACTTAACCAAAATGAGTGCACTGAAAAACGCTATGCTCTGTATTGAATCTGTTAAGACTCGTTTAGTTGAAAGAACACTGTCCAAATGAACGTCACCTTGGAGCCATTTTTAGCCCAAAGGTGCGTTAATGAAAAGCATTGCTATTGATACGTTCTTTTTACCCAACCAACCAAATACCAGCAATCAGCTGTATTCTTAGATTGCCTGATAGCGGAAATCTCTTCAAGGTTTTTAAGGCTGGTTTCTAATTCGGCTTCGGTCAGCGCGCTGCGCTCGTAACGAACCAAGTGAGTATTGATTTTAGTCAGTAAATCTTTACCACTTGTGGTGTTGGTGCGCCGTCCCCGAACAAACCACATACACCAAATAACCATTGCATCATTTTCACTTAAGGTTACATCTTGCACGTCACTGATTTGGCGTAGCAACTCAATAAAGGCAAAAATACCTAGCCAAGGTTCGCGTTTATTTTGCATGCCTGGCGGGTGTGTTTTAACAATCTGGTCAATCAACGTATTAATACTAAGTTTGATATTACCCGGCTTTTCAGTTTTTATTGTTTTGGATATGTCCTCAGAGCCTTCAACTGCAATGGGTTTTTTAGGCGGTCTGACCAAAATAGAGGGAGTGAGTGTTGTATTGATAAAATCATCAGTTGAATCAGGCTCTATACCCATTTTTATCAGTGAAGTACGTAGCAATACGTTAACTTCCTGTTGTTTGTTATTGGCCACCTCATAGTTAGGTTCCATTTACATACCTCCTATTCATTTTTATTTTAGTTTGCTTTACCAGCGACGCTCACGAACCTTAAGCTCCTCAATAAAGGAAACCGACCACTGGAAATAAGGGTTGGTTTACACTCTTTTTTTGGGGGAATAAAAGATTAATTCCTTTGTAAGCGATAACGCTCTCTTTAACAGGCCTTCATAAGTGGTGACAAGCCGCTATACACTGAATGCCTTATTGACCCTTTAAGCTTTCGTTTGTTGAGATATGTTACCACAAAAACGACTGCAAATCTTTTCCAAGACGAGTTTTGTGGGGTATAGAGGGGTTATTAGGCAGCACTTTATAGCGAAATTAGGGTTATTTATTAGCCGAAAAACACTTTGTAATAATCGCTTTAATATTACACTCAATCGGCCGTTCTAAAGTTGTTATTCAACGCTCTAGGCAAACCAATCTCACGGATGACTAACAGATGGGTTTGCAGCAAACACGCTATTTTAAAACTAAAAATAAAAATTCTAAGACGTTACCTTACTTGGGATTTTATAAATATTATCAACAATATATGATTGTTTTTTCACTAAGAGCCAGAACGTAATAGCAATAGCGCCCATGCATAGTTGAATTATGCCTAAACTTAAAATTAGATTCTGCGGATTCAGCGTCACTAAAAACATACCTAAGGAGCCAGCGAGCATCGAGCAACATTGTATAATCGCTACTGCTGAGCCCGTATCCGTTTTTTGTTGATCCAACATTAAATTTGTACCTGGTACCCGGCTCATAATTACCATTATTGTTACGGGGGCGACAATACAGCCGAATACCCAGGGCGATGTGCTTCCTATAGTAATGGTTAGTAGTCCACAGATAATCAGCACTGCAAAGCTTGAGGTAATGATTTTTGTTACTGAAATGCGTTTAGACAAAAACATATATATGCGTGGTGCAAATGAGGCACAAAACGCATTGATACCAAATGCATAACTGAACATTTTCTCCGACAATCCAAATTGATCGATGTAAATATAAGACCCCGCCGCTAAAAAAGCCATAAACGCCATGGGCGTGATTGAAAAAATAGCCAGCAATTTCACAAAATGTGGATTTTTTAACACGGTTCCCAAACGCCCCCATGAGCGTAACACCGAACCGAGATAACGGTTTTCAAGTGTTTCCCTATAGAAAAATGCAAATATCATCGACATAGCGCCAAATATCGCTAATAAAAAGAACATTAGGTGCCACGAGCCATACTGTAATAACAGTGCGCCAAGAACAGGTGCGACCATAGGTGCAATGATCACCAAAGACATGATAGTGGCGATGATATTTTCTCGCTCACGGCCGTCATACAGATCTTTTACGATGGCAGTTGCAACAACTGTTGCGGCACTACCGCCAAACGCTTGAATCAGTCGAGCGCCGATAAGCATTTCCACCTGATTTGATAATCCACATAACACGCTGCCCACGATATATATGCTCAACCCGACCAGCATAATAGGTTTTCGACCAAATTTTTCGCTTAACGGCCCCCAAAAAAGTAAACCAATCGCATACACGATAAAGTAAATACTCAACGTTAGATTAACTAAGGCGTGACTGGTATTCAGTTTATCGACCATGCTCGGTAATGCGGGGAGATATAAATCAGTCGTTAAAGGAGGAAAGGCACTTATCACCACTAAAAACAGCAATGTGCCTGTTTTACCTAAAAAAGGTTGTTCTGTTTTCACACTATAATTCCAAAATGATACGCTTTCACTTAATAACTTGGCGCGGAATATTCTTCAATCGCACTATTAACAGCAGTAAGAACCGACATAGATAAAATCTGTCCGCTTTGCCTTGGACCAAGCGTTTCGCTTTAAAGGCAATAAGAATAAGCACTGTTTAGCGGTTTACCATCGATACGGCGGCCAACAGAGCGAGACAGATTAGTCTAACAACTGGCCCAACTGCGCATAAGATTATGGTATACCCCAGTCAGACGCTTTACTTCCGGGTCGTTACTGCCAAGTTCTACCGTTAGGTTTTGTATAGATTGGTCTAAATCAAACAGCATACTGCGCTGATCATTACTTCTGACCAAGCTTTCTATCCAAAAAAATGAAGCAGTTCTAACACCTTTAGTCACGGGATTAACTTGATGCAGACTATTGGCCGGATACAGAATGACACTACCAGCACTAAGCTTAATTTGTTGCAAACCGAATTGAGTTTCAATGCTTAATTCGCCTCCGTCATAAGAGCGAGGCTCAGATAAGAACAAGGTCGCAGAGAGGTCGGTACGCAACATTTGATGGCTACTAGGGATAGGCATCACTGAACTGTCTACATGCAAACCGTAGTGTTCGCCCCCTTGATAACGATTAAATTTGGGCGGATAAATTTTATTCGGCAGCGCTGATGACATAAAAAGCGCATTACCTGACAACTTACGAATAATATTATTCCGTAATTCCATCGCCAACGCGCTGCTGTCATCTAATTGCTGATTGTATTTCACTTTTGAGGCTTGGCTGCCTGCTGTGTGTTTACCGTCTAGCCACTGACCTTTATCTAACGATTGGGTAAATTGACTTACTTCTTGTTTGGATAATAGATCTTCAATTACGGTTAACATTAGGCTCTCTTTATACAGGCTGTTTTGATCAATAATAAGTATCGCGATGAAGACTTAAGGGTTATGTTCGTTTTGCTCGTAAGCAATTAATTTATCTAGTAAATTACTTATAACTAGAACGATGATCTGTTACGCCCTAGCACAGGGTTAAAACTACTATTTCAGCGTGCATTTTTAAAGCATTTTTTCATTTGCATATAGCGACAAGGCTAATAAATGCAATCAAGAGTAATATCGTTAATGGTTTCACACCCTGTTAGGGCCATCGCAAGTTCTAGCTCTTGTTGCAGCAAGGTTAAGCTATGCGCCACACCTAACGCCCCGGCAACCGCTAAGCCATTTAACACTGGGCGACCAATAAGTACGCCATTTGCACCCAACGCAATAGCTTTAAAAATATCGGTTCCCCGGCGAATGCCGCTATCAAGTAAAATAGATAACTTATCGCCTACGGCATTTCGTATGGGCGGCAATAAATCAATGCTCGGAGCAAGCCCATCTAAGGTTCGCCCACCGTGGTTTGACACCACAATACCTGCACAACCACTTTGTGCGGCTAAAATCGCATCTTGCGGATGACTAATACCCTTTATCCAAACAGGTAATTTAGTGTGTTGACGCAGCCATTGTATGTCATCCCAATCAGGTGCGTCGGCCATCAAACCATTTAACAACACGCTTTGCCCGGGAGATAACGATTGCGTTTTCGAAGTGGGGTAATTAACCAAATTGGCGGCCACCACACTTGCTGGTAAGCTAAAACCTGCCCGCTGCTGACGGTTGCGTAAACCACTAACAGGCGCATCAACTGTCACAACTATGGCTGTATACCCTGCATTTTCAGCCCGCCTGATAAGGTCTAAGGTATGTTCTTGATCAGGCTGCATATATAGCTGAAACCATTTGGCCGTTTGCTGCTTTGCCGCGATATATTCAAGTGGCACAGTGGAAAGAGTACTGGTAAGCATACCCATATTAACCGCATTAACGGCTTCAACAGTGGCCAGCTCACCTTCTGGGTGCAACAAACTCTGATACGCTAGAGGCGCCACTAGCATAGGCCAAGCGAAGGTGTCTGCACCTAACGTAATAGCGGTAGTGCCCTTGGTAAATTTGCGCAATACGCGCTTATTCATACCGATAGCGTCAAAGGCACTTCGATTCCGATTTAAGGTTATGTCGTCCCCTGCCCCGCCAGCTATATATTCATAGATGCCGTGAGGCATATAATCTTTAGCCAGGCGCTCATAATCGCATATAGCAATCACGTCTGCGGGAATTTGGCTGAGTTTGGGTAACACGTAATGATTTTCGTTCATGGTCAAAGATTAACCTAAAAAGAAAAAGGGAGCACGTTGAAAAACAACCTACTCCCTTGATTAACTTACATAAAGTGTAATGAAACGTTTTTAGCTAACGTTAGAACTCGTAGGTTAGGGTAAGTTTTGCATTACGGGCTGCACCAATGTAAGTAAATGCACCGCTGCGATATGCTGCTAGGTAGTACTCTTTATCGGTAACGTTAGCTACATTTAAACGTAAGTTTAACTGCTCGTTAAAGGCGTACGTTGCGAACACATCAAATGATGTGTAACTCGGTACTTTATATGAGTAATCGTTAATATCTGTGTTAAAGCCTGCGCCTGCATCAGGTTGGCCCGCATATAATTCACTTGAATAGGTCATCGTGCCGCCAAATGAAATCGCATCGTTTGCTTGATAACGCAACTGCCAGAAGGCGCTGTTATCTGCGAAGTTACTTAACGTTCTGCCTACACTATCAGTATCAAAAGATTCAAGAACTTCTGCATCCATAAAGGAGACACCGAATTGTGTGCTTAGCTTTTCTGTAATGTTACCCACCACTGAAAACTCAGCCCCTTTTACGCGATTTTTGCCGGTATTGAGGGTACCTATGTTGGCGTAGTCGTCATCACCAATACTTTCCATTACATCATCTTTGGTGATTTGGAAGATAGCTGCCGTAATAAGCAGTTTATCGTTGAATACGTTCCATTTAGTGCCTAGTTCGAAGTTTTCAGTATCTTCTGGTTTGCTGTCAGTCACTTGCTGAGGATCACCACAAATACCGCCGTAACCACAGTTACCGCCTAAATCAGACTCACCGCCATTAATGTTGCTAGAAGTACTGTAAGTTAGATAAACATTGGCGTCTTCGTTGATGTTATATACTACTCCCACATGGCCATTCCATAGCGTGTCTGAGTAATCATAGGAAGTGGCTTCACCGCGGCTGGTCACGACGTTATCATAATCAAAGCTGTCAGCACGTACACCGGCAAAGACAGACCAAAAATCGTTAATATCAATGGTGTCCATCAATGACACAGACACAGTATCAATTGAGTAATCAGAGTCCTGGGCGCCTTTGGTAATACTGCGGCCCATCACACTGTTGATGTCATCGATATAGTTTCCGCTTGCGTCTACGATACAATAACCTGGTGAAGCGCCACCGCGACCTGATGTTATACAGTTGGTATCGCCAGTGTTTTCTACATTATAAACACCGTTGTCAACATCAAGAGCACTGTACTCAGCGCTCACTACAAAATTATGCTTTAAGCCGCCTAAGTCGCGGGTTAAATACACATTCAATTGATCTGCGAAGTAATCAACTTCTTGCCAGCCTTGGTGGGTACTTAGGCTAACAGTCGCCGCTCCGGGTGCATCTAGGTCAGTTGCGTCACGGTTAGTGCCGCGTGCACCGGTCGTAACATAGCCATTGTCAGTTGTACCGTAACGCATCATGTTTTCAACACGAGTGTTGCTGTCTATTTCGTATTGTGCACGCAAGGTGAAGGTGTTAATTTCTGACTCTAAAAAGTCTTGTCCGTCTTGGGTATACACTGGCAAGTCATGTACTGGCTTACCACCATTTGGCACAATATAGGTACCAAGATCAGGGGTGTCTTCAGCTTTTAAGTAGTAATAATCAGCAGTCAATTTAAGCTTATCAGTAGCCTGATAAATCGCAGACAATGCTAAACCGTTACGCTCTTGATCAGCAGGGCCACGGTCAGGCGTTTCCTTGTATGAATGCAATATATTTGCACGCACAGCAAGTTCGTCATTGATGCGTTTATTGCTATCAAGGGCAATACGACGATAGTCGTCAGTGCCTAAACCACCTTCTAACTTATTAAAGTCGTATTCAGCGCTCGCTTGTTTAGTGATACTGTTAACCGCGCCACCTGTTGAGCCGCGGCCAGCAAATGTAGAGCTTGGACCTTTGGTAATTTCAACTTGCTCTGTGGCAAAGCTTTCACGGGTTGTCATGCCTGGGTCACGTAAACCATCAACAAACACATCACTGCGCGCTTCGTGGCCGCGAATAATATAACGATCGCCAAAAGCGTTACCGTTTTCACCTGTGCCTAGGGTAATACCTGGCTGGGCAGCAAGAATTTCTTTTAAATCGGTTTTACCTGACTCTTTAATCTGGGTTTGCGTTAATACGCTGATAGTTTGCGGCGTATCTGCTAGTTCTTTCACGTGACGTGAGTCGCCAGAAACTTGCGCTTTATATGGCGCACCAGCTTGGGCATAGGGGTTAGTATCAACCGTACGCTCTTCAATTTGCATGGTATCCAATACAATTGGCTCATCTTCTTGTGCCATCGCCATCGGGCTTAGCAACATACCTGGAATGCTTAACGCTAATAGAGTCTTGTTAGTTTTAACGTTAGGCGAGCGCAAGCTCAATGGCGCCGAATGACAGGTTGTTTTTCTACTCATGGGTAACTATTCCTTAAATGCTGAGTTGGTGATAAGTGAATATTCAATGGGAATAACTAACGTGATGCGCTCACGTTTAATTGAATTGGGTACCAGTGGCAATGGATTAGCTTTTTGCAGCATGTCCAAAGCGGCTTGATCAAGTTCGGCTGAGCCTGAGCTCTGTTTAATGCTTGAAGCTAAAACGTAACCATCACGATCAATAGTGAATTGAAGATGTACAACGCCTTCAATTTTTTGCTTTTTAAGCTCTTTCGGATAAGTCTTATACTCTCTAAGATGAGCTTGTAATTCAGCAAAGAAACTTTGCGCATTACCTGCACGGCCACCAGAACGACGTGAGCTTGCACTTCCTGTTCCTCGGGTTGTGGCTTTTTGCGCTGCAGGTACCGATGTATTGTCATTAATTGTTGTGTCGTTTGATTGAGTCGTCGTATCCGGCGTATTTTCGTGCTCAAGGGCTTCAACTGCTGTTTCAGTTGAAGTGACAGGTTTAGCCACGCTTGATTCTGGCGTTGGCATAATTACCTTTTGAATCGCGTTTTCGGCTGAGACTTGCTCAACAACAGGTACTTCCACCGTTTCAGTTGCTGGTGCGGCTTCAGGTTTTGGCTGAACTAGTGGTTTTGCTTCAGGTACCTTTTCGATGACAGGTTTGGGCTTAGCTTGGGCTTTAGGCTTAATTACCGGCTTCGGCTTAGGTTCGATAATAGGATTAACTGGCTCATCTTGTTGTTGCGACTCAACTAATTCTTGATCTTGGTACGCCCCGAGCATACCTAACCCCACCTCAATACCGTCTTGGCCTTCTCCAAGCGCACTTCCCTGCATCACCTCAGGTTCAATCGACAATGCCGCGAATACCGCTGCGTGCATCACGAATGCAATCGCGATAGCCACCACCCACTGACGTTTATGTCCAATAGGACTAAGTACCGGAGAGATTAAAGTACCCACTGACTTAGCTTCATTGGCGCCAACTATTTGGGCTGTATTATTTTGAATGGCAACACTCATCAACTTGGCTCTGTCGTTAAGGTGAATAAGTTGATGGTGCTAAAACCTGCGGTTCTAAGTGCCTCGAGCACTTTATCTAATTCTTTATAAGTCACGTGTTTATCGGCTCGTACCGCTACATTCGCTGGATGTTCTAACAATAGATTGGTTAAAGCATTGGGCAGAGAGTCAAAGCTGACAAGTTCATTATTTAAATGAATTTCGCTATCTTTGGATAGCTGCAGGGTAATCGGCTGAGTAATAGCAGACTTTGCATGGCTATTCTTCGGCAAGGTTAAACCCGCATCATGAATTTGCTCAATTTTGCCCGCAATCATGAAAAATATAAGCAACAAAAACACAATGTTGATAAGTGGAATAAGGTTATCGTCAGAGTTTGCTTTACGTCGTGGGCGAGATAGTTGATTGAATACATTCATTATTCTACGCTTCCTCTACTGGCCGACGATTTACCTAACGTCACTTGTGTAAACCCCAAAATTTTCATACGAGAAAGCGCGTCGACAATCGCTTGAACTTGCGTATCTGGTGCAGGTTGTAAAACGGTCGGAAGTGAACGATCAAATAAATTACCTAGGGTATCGTCACTCAGGTTAGCGCTAGCATTTGATTTACCCACAGCAGATAAATAACCATTTTCACTTAAGTGCAAAAACTGCGGCTTAGTATCTGAGATAGTGCTAGCAGCTAAGCTTGATTGCATTTCAACGGCACTAAATTTTGTAAAAGACGAAGTCAACATAAAGAACATTAACAAGATAAACACCACATCAATCAATGCCGTTAGGCTAATGCTTTGTTTACGTCTTTTTGGCATAACCAAACTTGACATAATGCTTACTCAGCACTCTGTTTAGAAGAAGTGTGATGGGAGCTGTTTAGTCCCGTTTTTTTGCCAGCTGGTTGCGCACTAATACTTGCATATAGAGTAAATACGCGTTGTAGATCGTTTTGAATCGCTTGAGCCTCTACTTCCGCTTTACGCTCGAAGTAACTGTTAAGCATGGATACCGGTATGGCCACGGCTAAGCCCACGGCAGTGGTAAGTAGCGCTTGCCAGATCCCCCCAGACAACACCGCCGGATTTACCTGAGCGCCCGCAGACTCCATAGCTTTAAATGCCTCTATCATGCCTATCACCGTACCAAACAAGCCCATTAGTGGGGCTAAAGTGGCGATAACTTCTAAAATACGTAGATAACTATTAAGTTGGCCAATGGCTAATTGTGCTTGGCGATAGACTTCGTCTTTGATGTCATCTATTGATAGAGATGATTTATCGATTAATTGAACAGTACTGCTGATCAGTGCCGCGCGATAATTGCGTTGCCCGTTTACCAGTAACAATGCTTGGGCATGTTTGCCTTGTTGTAAAAATCCAAAGGCTTGTTCAATAGCATCAGCAGGTTTAGCGCGAGTACTATGAAACTGCCATCCTTTGAGCACGGCTACACTTAAGGCGATCACTGAAAGGCTAATTAATAGCCACACCACCACTCCACCATTGACGAGTAATTCAATCACTGCAACATCCTAATAACAATCTAAATGAGAACGATTATCACTTTATAGATTATTGCGATTTAAGGCAACCTTTTATTGAACTACAATGCTCATTTATTGTCGTTTTTATAATATTTTCATTGTTCGTTAGGTATATTAAAAGGTGATATATAGTGAGTTAAATATAATAAAGCAGCAGTAAACATTGCAAAACGCATTAATGGCAGGGTAAACGAAAGTAATGATACTCACTAGCAATACCAAATTAAGGGAGTTAAATTGACCATGCAGGACGTTTAAAAAGGCTACCGAGTAGTTATTATTTACACCAGTGGGTATCCACTGACGTGACAAAAGCCATTTAAAGGGCTAACAAGCATACATTTTCACATTGTTTTATTGACTAATAATTCCTGCAGCGGCAAAGGCAAATAATGACGTAATTTTTGAGTCACCGCTTGCTCATTTTTTTGCCAGATGATGCCAAGATAAACGATAGCAAAACCTAATAGGGTTAATATAATCGGGAATAGCCAACTATCGCTGAACACATCGTAAGCCAAGTACCCTATGTAACCGCAGACCCCAAATGCACCAAATATGACTAACACACGACGTACCAATACTATGCCTATACCCATCATAAGTAGGTTTACACAGCAATATAGAAACTTAGATAATTCACTGGTGGACTCCTGCATAGTCAAGCCCCCCCAAAACGCTATCGCACCGAGTAAATACAACCAAAATGCATAGTCACCTGAATGTCTAGACCGTATATCAACCCAAAATGCTAAGCCCAACATAAGTAGCCCCACATACATAGATACCAGTGCTCGCACTTCATATTCAGGGCGCTCACCTGTCAGCATGACGGCTAGGTCCATCGACAAATACCATAACGTTACGGCTATCGGCATTACCAAAAAAGGATATTTATAAATTTTGGCCAATATTACGCCTACCACCACCGTACCAAGTTCCATATATAACCAATGCCACTGGATATAACGATGATAATCCTGATAACTGTCGTTGCCTGGCCATACGCCTAACGCGTGTTGCAATCCGAAAATTGCCAGTGGTGTCAATGTAACCACAAATGTGGCGCAGATCCCTGCGACAACCGATAATCCCTGTCGCGTAAATCGATTAGTTAATAAAATCCCCGCTATGGCATAAATAGCGCAAAGTCCGACGACGCCTATACCACCGAATGACTCCCATCCTAAGTTCATAAAAACCGTCATTGCGCCGATGGCAATTAGACCACCGAAGTAATACATTAAGTGAGTAAAATCAAACTTTGCTTCGCCCTCAGGTAACGCCAATATATAAGCATTTAACCGATGGGCCTGCTCTGAGGTCAAAATCCCCTCGTCTACCGCCATATTTAGTTGATGATCGCTAATCCGCATTCCATTTGCTCCTCTAAATGACGGTATATTTTAAATTAAAACCGAATTCGCTAACGTTGACTTGACCCCCAGTGGCCAATCAGCATTATGCTTAAATGTATCTTAACGTCTTTAAACGTTTACTGGTGCGGTTTTCCCTCTACTAACCTTATCAAGCAATAGCATTAGTGAATGGTAAGGAATGCCGCTGTGCTGGCTTAACCCGATTTCGCAAGTACGACTATTACTGAACCCTTCAGTACAATCTGCCGGGATCTGATCCTTCAAATGGCGTAGCGCACTGGCATTTAACTCAGGCACAAACATTCCCTTATCGCCGGCAAAACCACAACATTCAATGCCGTTGGGCTGTATAACCTTTTCACTACAAGCGTTAGCCAACGTTTGTAAATAGGGACCAATGCCCATTTTACGGCTGCTGCAGGTTATATGTAACGCTATGGGCTGCGTTTGCGGCGTAATCTGTAAATCAGCGAGTACGTGTTTAACCATAAATTCGCTGGTTTCAAAGATGGTTAATCCATGCTCGTTGTTTAGCGCCTGCATTTGCTGCTTGCAAGGGCTAGTATCAAACACGATTGGAATTTGCCCTTGGCGGCTAATACTCAGTAAACTACGTGCTAACTGTTCCCCTTTTTGCTGTGCTAAATCAGGGAAACCTTTACTACTAAAAGGCATCCCACAACATAGTTCGCTCATCGTATCAGGTACGATCACGTGGTACCCCGCTTTAGCGAACACAGACCGAGCCGCATCATAGGTGGAAAGCGATTCACTGTCAGAAGCTGCCGAGCCCATAGTACGACTGGCACAACTAGCAAAATAAACAACTTGTTTGCTGTGAAGACTAGCATCAAACCTAATCGGCTTTGCTTTACTTGGCCACTGACTCTGCCATAAAGGGAGTCTTTTCCCCGAAAATCGATGCACACTTTCACCAACTTTATTCGTTAAATCGTCTCCGAGTATTTTAGTAGCCGTACTAGACGCTGCAAATCCTAGGGCCGCGACTTTACTCACCAACGAAAAGTGATTTGCGCTGAACTTAGCGATCGTTTTGCCGAATTTTGTTTGTTTTTCGCTGCGTAATTGCCGTATTAAGTCACCCGTATTGATGCCAACAGGACAGCGCTGTGCACATAGCCCCGTAGCCGCGCAGGTATCAATCCCCATATACTCGAAGTCATGCTCTAATTGCCGTAGCTCTTTGGCTTGTTCTTCGGCTTGCTCTTGGGTATAGATTGCAGCCTGTTTATTGGGCTGATTACTTACGCTGGGAACACGTTGAGTATGTTCTCCAGATGTTGTGGTTGCCAATGCCCGCAAATGTTGAATGCGTCGCCATATAGCGATGCGTTGCCTCGGTGTATAACTTAATGCTTGGGATGGACAAACCGCTTCACAAAAACCACATTCGATGCATTTATCCACAATGTCATTTGCTTTTGGTAGAAGTTTAAGATTTTTAATATGACTTTGCTGATCGTCATTTAAAATCACACCTGGGTTTAAAATACCTGCTGGGTCGACAATTTGTTTGATCTTACGCATGACATTATATGCTTCCTCACCCCACTCTAGCGCAACAAAGGGTGCCATATTCCGTCCTGTTCCATGTTCGGCTTTAAGGGACCCTTTAAATTCCACAGCAACAAGATGCGCAACAGCTTGCATAAAACTATCGTAGCGTTCGATTTCGCTCTGAAGTTCAAATGACTGGGTAAATACAAAATGTAGGTTGCCCGCTAAAGCATGGCCAAAAATAATGGCTTCTGCGTATCCAAACTTATCGAATAGTTGGTGTAAGCGCCCTATTCCTTCCGCCATATTGTCGATAGGAAAACATACATCTTCTATGATGACAGTAGTACCCGTTTCACGCACTGCCCCAACAGCCGGAAAGGTGCCCTTACGTATTGCCCACAACTGCTGATTAAGCACAGTGTTAGTACTCAACGCAATGGATTGCATAGGGTGATGCTCAGCTATACGTTGTTCAATGCTTTGCATATTTAGGCTAAGGGCTTTATCACTATTTGCACTGGTTTCTAATAATAACGCGGTGTAGTTGTCGTTGTCGGTACAAAAAGTGTCGGGTAATCCCGGCTGCCCCTTAACTGAGTTAAGAGCGCGTTGGTCCATTAGTTCAATAGCATCGACATTCTGCTGCGCTAACACTTGTACCAAGGCACATGCCTGCTCTGCACTAGCAAATAAATACAAGCCACTGGCTTTGTACTTATGCTCTATTACCGTTTTATAGGTGATATCGCCAATAAACCCGAGGGTGCCTTCTGAACCAATCATCAGGTGTAACAGAATATCCAACGGATCTTGATAATCGATTAAGGCATTAAGGGCATAACCGCAAGTATTTTTAAGACGATATTTATAAGTAATCAACTCCCGTAGCGACGAATTTTGCTGACTCGCACAAGCCAATTTCTGCAACTCGTCAAGCATAACTTGGTGCTTAACTCGAAAGTTTTGTACGCTAGTTTCATTAGCGGTATCAACCATGCTGCCATCAGCCAATACTATGGTCATATCTTGTACCGTGTAATAACTATTATGGGCAACGCCGCAACACATACCTGAGGCGTTATTAGCAGCGATACCACCAATTTTGCAGCTGTTGATAGATGCGGGATCAGGGCCAATTTTACGCCCGAACGGTGCCAATACACGGTTCGCATCAGCACCAATAATGCCTGGTTGTAACTTTATACGCTGGCCATTATCTAACACGTCATGATGACGCCAATCATCACTTAAGATAATTAATACAGAATCACTCACCGCTTGCCCTGATAAACTTGTGCCCGCTGCTCGAAACGTAACACCCACCTGGTGCTGCTGGCTAAGCGCTAGAACACTCTGTACCTGCTCTAGTGAATTAAGCCTCAGTACAAGTTTAGGTATAAGTTGATAAAAACTCGCGTCAACGGCTAAAGCTCGTAGACGGCTGATATCTTGAATGATTGATTTGGCCGGTAAAATAGCGTCAATTTGGCTCAGGTATTCGGCAGGCAACCGTGTCATTTCTTGGTCCTTTAGCTAGGCGTGGTAAAATGCGAGTCTGAAAACATTGGTTTTAGCGAACTCGGTAAAGTGTTTTGACCATTATTTAATTTGGAAGAATCGCATTTCGGGGCATTACCATCAAGCATAAGACGTAAGCTTTTGTAAGCGCACGTTTAATAAAACTATTTATAAACGCCCACCATCGTTCGCGCTGCGGTGAGATTAGTTAACTCGTCATTATAATTATATTCAACGTCCGGTTTCGGGTCGAGCGACAAGAATGATCTAAGGCTTGTAACCATTCATAACTACTTCCAAAATAGATTTCATAAATAGTCGTTATTTTTGTTACCGCATATTGACCTTTAAAAGTGCCGCTACGGGCTGTAGCTAATCCGGCGTTAATTTACAAAACCTCATTAAACGTAAAAAAATTGTAAATTAGTACTATTAATCAGACATTTAATGTTTCCTAACAATATTCTTATTTTCCAAGGTGATACGTAAAAAATTAACTTTAGTTATGTTTTTCCCTACCCTAAAGCAACTTGAATATGCATTTTTAGCGCTTTCATAACAATTTATTTCGAAGTTATGAAATTAGTAGTGTTTTAATACGAAGGGGGTTTCATAATAATTACTTACATGTTTAAAATAGCTGTATCGAGCGAATTCCTTAATGTTGGCTGTTTACCATATCAGTAACCGTTATTTTTTTCGTTCTAACATGTTTGAAAAAAACCTCATATAAATATGTCATCGAGAATTGCACTTACAGTTTCACCGCCACCATCAAACGAAGGGTTAGTTAATGAATACACAAAAATTATCCGCAGATTTAGCCAAACTTGGTATCAATGCCACTGAAATTCTACATAACCCCTCGTACGATGTGTTATTTGAGGAAACCACACACCCTAGCCTTGAAGGATACGAAAAAGGCGTGGTAACCGAATTGGGGGCGGTCAATGTCAATACCGGAAAATTTACCGGTCGCTCACCAAAAGACAAATATATAGTACGTGACGAAGTCACCAGAGACACTGTTTGGTGGTCTGACCAAGGTAAAAACGACAATAAACCTATGACCCAAGATGTCTGGAACGACCTTAAAGGGTTGGTTACCGCTCAACTCAGTGACAAGCGTTTATTTGTGGTGGATACCTACTGTGGTGCTAACGAAGATACACGCTTAAAGGTTCGCTTTATTACCGAAGTGGCTTGGCAGGCTCACTTTGTGAAAAATATGTTTCTTCGCCCAACAGAAGAAGAACTCGTAAATTTCGAACCTGACTTTGTGGTTATGAATGGTGCAAAAACGAATAACCCAAATTGGCGTTCTCACGGGGTAAATTCAGAGAATTTTGTGGCGTTTAACTTAACAGAGAAAGTGCAGTTAATCGGTGGGACTTGGTACGGCGGGGAAATGAAAAAAGGTATGTTCTCAATGATGAACTACCTGTTACCCCTTAGGGATATTGCGTCTATGCATTGCAGCGCAAACGTAGGTAAAGACGGCGATGTAGCAGTATTTTTTGGCTTATCAGGTACCGGTAAAACCACCTTGTCGACTGATCCTAATCGCGAGTTAATTGGTGATGACGAACATGGTTGGGACGACAACGGTGTCTTTAATTTTGAAGGTGGTTGCTATGCCAAGACCATTAATTTAAGCAAAGAAAATGAACCGGATATTTACAATGCTATTCGCCGTGATGCATTACTTGAAAATGTTACAGTTGACGCAAACGGTAAAATAGATTTTGACGACAACAGTAAAACTGAAAATACCCGCGTGTCGTATCCTATTCATCACATTGACAATATTGTTAAGCCAGTATCTCGCGCTGGACATGCAACCAAGGTGATTTTCTTGACTGCTGACGCATTTGGCGTGTTGCCCGCTGTATCTAAACTCACGCCAGAACAAGCACAGTATTATTTCTTATCTGGTTTTACCGCTAAATTAGCGGGTACTGAGCGTGGAATTACCGAACCCACTCCAACTTTTTCAAGCTGTTTTGGCGCAGCATTTTTAAGCTTGCACCCTACTCAATATGCAAAAGTGCTTAAAAATCGGATGCAAGCGTCAGGCGCGCAAGCTTATCTAGTTAATACGGGTTGGAATGGTACAGGGAAACGCATATCCATTAAGGCCACACGCGCCATCATTGACGCTATTCTGGATGGCTCGTTAGATGACGCTGCGACCATTACCTTACCCGTTTTTAACTTACAAATTCCACAACAACTAGGTGAGCTGGATGCAGACATTCTAGATCCTCGTAAAACATACCAAAACGAAAGTCAGTGGAGCAAAAAAGCCAATGATTTGGCTGAACTATTTGTTGAGAACTTCGAAAAATTCACTGATACTGATAATGGTAAAGCGCTTGTATCGGCAGGCCCTAGCTTATTTTCGCACGCCAAAAGTGCGTAAATGGTAACTCTTTAGCCGCTACCGAATAGAATAGGCGCATTTTACTGCGCCTTTTTTTTTGTTTATTTTTTTGTGCCCCATGCCTGTGAAATCTAAAACCTTGGTGAGACTGGAATTATCAGTATTGTTGTTCTCGATGATGTTTCAACTAGAAATATTATGCCAATAGACGTAATGTCTTTCCTGCAATCATTTACTTATAGACTACAGGGGTTCCATATGTCATATATCGACGGTTTTGTCGTCGCTGTGCCTACGGCAAATAAAGAACAATACAAAGAATACGCTAAGTACTGTATTAAAATTTTCAAAGAAGAATACGGTGCACTGTCGTGCACTGAATGTTGGGGAGAAGACGTACCTAATGGTGAAGTCACTTCTTTCCCTCAGGCAGTGCAAGCAAAAGATGATGAAACCGTTGTCTTTTCGTGGATCACCTGGCCGTCTAAAGAGGCGAGAGACAGCGGCATGCAAAAATGCATGAACGACCCGCGATTCGACTCAAAAACAGCCCCTATGCCCTTTGATGGGAAGCGCATGATCTACGGTGGGTTTGAAGTGTTAGTAAACGAGTAATTAAGTCTAATTTTAGTCCCCCATATTTTAGCAGCAGACGCTGAACAAATGATGTGTAAATTTAAGCACATTGCCTGTCACTTCATTCATCGCGATAGCAAGGAGATAAAACACGGTTTTGTATAACGGAAACCTGTTGCAATAAGAGTCATAATGAGGTGATTTAAATAATTATTACAGGCAGTGCTTGGTGTACGTTCGTATCTTGTTTGAGTCACGGCTCGTTAGCGGCAAAGCACCGCTAAACTAATCTTACCAGTTGAATAGCTTGTTAAGCATTGCCACATTGCCATTATATTTTCACTTTTGCTTCGCTAAAAACACCGAACGCTTACTTTTCAATGAACGCTTGTTCAATAACATAGTGCCCTTGAGAGCGTGAATTCGCTTTACTGAACCCCTTCGCATCTAAGATGGCGGCTAAATCTTTTAACATGGCATCGTTACCACATAACATGAAGCGATCGTTTTCTGGGTCAATATCAGGTAAATTCAAATCGCTACTGAGTTTATTCGATAAAAGTAAATCAGTAATACGCCCTTCGTGAACACTCATCCCATCTTCGGTCTTCAGACTATTATATTGGTATGGTTCACGCGTTACCGTTGGGTAATAAAGCAACTTGTCTTGTACTATATCCCCGAAAAAAGGATTGTTCGGCAGTGACACTTCGATTTCTTGCTGATAGGCTAGCTCTGAAGCCCAACGAACACCATGAACAAGTATAATTTTGTCAAATTGGTCGTAAATATTGGGATCTTGAATAACACTCATAAATGGTGCTAATCCTGTACCAGTACTAAGTAAATAAAGATTTTTACCCGGTTGTAAATAACCAGGGACAAGTGTCCCGGCAGCCCGAGTGGTTAACATCACCTCATCACCCGCTTTGATCTTCTGTAATTCTGAGGTCAACGCACCATCTGGCACTTTAATACTAAAGAATTCTAATTCGTCGGCGTAATTAGCACTGGCAATACTGTAGGCTCGCATTAAGGGCTTACCGGCCAGCTCTAAACCAATCATTACAAACTGGCCACTTTCAAACGTAAACGATTTCTGGCGTGTTGTTTTAAAGCTAAATAATGTCTCATTCCAATGATGAACAAACGTCACACATTCTTTAATTACATTGCGCATTGAATTGAATTTCCTCCTTCATTAACATTTATAGATTATGTCACACCGGCATTAATGATAACAGTTCCCATTTGCATTTAAGTGTAACAACGATTGTTTATTCATAACGAATGAGTCCCACAATTGCACCATAAAATTGCATTGTGTATGCCAAAAATATTGCATTGTGTCCGCCAAGCCCACCATCAGACTGTAAATGTCGAGACTTAAGCGGTTAAGGTCTCAAATATAGGAGAATCATCGATATAAAAGAGTGGTTAGACGACCAAATATGACATTTCTTAGGGAATGTGTACGTTCAAGCGTGAAAAAAGAGCATTTTGAACCTAATTTCGCTTCACTCTGCCTTATTAAGTCATAATGGCGTATTCTTTGCTGATTTTTAGGGCATATGTGCATGAGTTGAAACATGTTATATGATTGAAACATTTACCTTTGCCACTATCGTAGCGCGATCATATTTGTGTACCACAGTGAGATTAATCTGCACCTTTTCGGAAGCCTTTCGGAAGCCTTTTTCCGCTTCCCTGAATTAGTTAGGACATTGAATGCAAAACTTAGAATTGAACACCCAGTTGGACGCTTATTATAAGCAGATTAAATCCGTCATATTAGAAAAACAGCACCCTGTTAGCGGTTTATTGCCTGCAAGTACAGCTATTACCGTGCACGGTAACTATCAAGATGCTTGGGTACGCGACAATGTGTACAGCATTCTGGCTGTTTGGGGACTCGCACTCGCCTATCGCAACGTAGATAATGATAATGGCCGTGGTTATGAGCTACAGCAACGTACCGTTAAACTTATGCGTGCGTTACTACGCTCGATGATGGCCCAATCAAATAAGATAGAAAAATTTAAGAAGACACGCCAGCCTATTGATGCCCTGCACGCTAAATACGATACAGCGACTGGTGACTGCGTGGTCGGTGATTCAGAATGGGGCCACCTACAAATCGATGCTACTTCGGTTTTTCTGCTCACTTTGACTCAGATGATTGCATCAGGTTTAGATTTGATCTGGACAGATGAAGAAGTGTGCTTCGTTCAAAACTTGGTGTATTACATCGAGCGAGCTTATCGTTCACCAGATTTTGGTATCTGGGAACGAGGAGCGAAAAGTAACAGTGGTAGCGTAGAGCTTAATGCAAGTTCACTCGGAATGGCGAAGGCCGCTCTAGAAGCCCTTTCGGGTTTTAACTTATTTGGTGCAAAGGGCTCCTTTAGTTCGGTTATTCATGTTATACCCGACAACATTGCGCAGTCGAACATCACTCTAAGCGCGATGTTACCCCGCGAATCGAACACCAAAGAAATTGACGCCGCTTTGCTTAGTGTCATCGGGTTTCCAGCATTTGCTGTACAAGACAAAGCGCTGTCAGACCGAGTACGCCACGACATAGTCACCAAGCTAGAAGGGCGCTATGGTCTGAAGCGCTTTCTGCGTGATGGTCATCAAACCGTGCTCGAAGATGAAGGTCGCTTGCATTATGAAGATAAAGAGCTAAAACAGTTTGAAAATATTGAGTCTGAATGGCCGCTGTTTTACGCCTATTTATATTTAGACGCGATCTTTACCGATAATAAACCGCAAATAGCACATTATCGCGACCGTTTGGATAACGTACTGGTTGAACAAAACGGCTTTAAACTGCTTCCAGAACTTTATTATGTGCCCAAAGAGTCAATTGATGCTGAGCGTGCTAACCCACAATCGCAAGACCGTTTACCCAACGAAAACATCCCCTTAGTGTGGGCACAGAGTTTATTTTTACTCGGCTCAATGCTCGAGGACGGTTTACTGCGTCCAGGTGATTTAGACCCCTTAGGACGTCGTCACGTCAAACCCACCATGCAGCCCGTTGTGCAGCTTATCTTTTTATCTGAGGATGAAACCTTACAACAAGAACTCGCTGCCCATGGTGTCGCCACTGAAACACTAACCGATATTGCACCGGTGAAAGTTTATCGACCTGAAGATATTGCTGCCGTGCACGGTCAGGTGGGTCGCTGTGACAGCTTAGGCTTAACAGGGCGAATACCGCGCATGTTAAAAAGCTTAACCACCAGCCGCGTTTATATGTTCAACAAGCAACGAGCGGTATGTTTAACCCCGTCGTTTATGCAACATGAATACTTTTTAAGTTACGATATCGATTTCTTAGTACGACGTTTTAAAAGCGAATTAAGCTATTTGCATCGCAACTGGACCGAAGTCGGACGGCCTACGGTTACTGTTTTGCTAACCCATAATTTATTGGGTGCAGATCGTAGTTCATTTTTTGAGTTAATGGCGCAGATTGCCACTGGTGAAGTCGGTGATGTACCTGTTAAACATGGCACTATGGCACAACTTACTCCCACATCTGCAGTCGAGCGTGTCAATCAGCTTAACGACTTGGTGTTACCTACTGAGCCTTTAAAAGAGTTATTTTCTCACTCATGCACCCTTTCGATCGCAGGAAGCCACGTTGCACTGACATCAGATCAGGAACGTGAAATTGACTTGCTTACGGATAAAAACGAACTGCACGCTCGTTTGGAAAAATCGGATAACTTGTACCAACAAATAGCCTTGTTAGATGCCCTGAACAAGCTGCAAGGTCTAGACGGCTCAATAGCGTATCATGGCCAACAGCATACGATTAAGTCTTTGATTGAAGAAGTTTATTTGCAGGCAGGCCGCTTGCGGCTTTGGTCAGTATTACGTCAAGCTTCAGGTTTGTTAGGTAAAATAAATGGCGATTTAGGCCTTGCGGTGAGCGCTTTACTCGTTGCCCAGAAATTTATTCAGGTGGGCCGTGCTTACAGTGATGACTCGCTTATTTCAAAACCCTTACAAGATGATGAATTGCTCGCAAAAATTAAACAATTTTGCCGTGAAGATGTGCGTGATCAAGTATTAACCCAAGAGGTGCTTCTCTCGTTAGGTATGTTAGTTAAAGCCCGACCAGAGCTATTTAGCGAATTGCTTACTGTTCGTGTTAGCTACTTGATTATTTTGTTGACTAGTCAAATTTCTCGCGAGCAAGATAAGACTCCAGATGAAGCCTATGAACACATTATGAATTTGGCTCCTTCTGTTATTCAAGATCGCATTGAAGCAGTACTGGAGGAATATCAGAACTTAACCGACTTGCCGTTGAAACTCGAAGAACTGCATGCCGAGTGTCATTCTGGCAAGCTAGATTGGGATCAAGATCTCGGCCTAGAAAAATTAACCGAACCCACTGAAGGCTGGTATGTTTGGCGTCAGCATCAAGGGGTAATTGATAGACGTCCCTCTGGCTTTATCCCACAAGTTTGGACTATTTTTAAACATACCACTGGTTTGGTTATTGGTAATAAAATGGACAAGCGTAACCGGATTGCCAGCGATACTGTACTCAGTGATATGACACAAGGTGAAGCCGCTTTTGTACTACTTATTGAGCAAATGCTAAATAATATTCAAGCCCCTGAGTATCGTCAACTAACAGTCGAGACTCTTAGTGCACTAGGCAGTTTCTTTGAACAAAACCCCAGTTTACAAATCGATGAGGCCTTAACCATTGATGTAACCATTGGGCACGCCGTGCATCTAGCCTATAGTGATTTACACCCAGAGCGGATGGATAATTATTCAGAGTTCAAAGGACAAGCTTGGGATAGTTTTTATAATTTATCACCTCTTGAGACCACTTTTTTCATTGTTTCCGCTTTACGTAAACTATTGACGGTACGTCCAGTAAAGAGTGTGGCCACTGACGACATACTCATCGAACCAACGAACAAGGAAATCCCTTCTCAGTTATAGTTTTGATACGCTTTTGGTACGCTTTTGGTATCGTATAGATATGGATGTAATCTGCAAAAATAACAACGTTCGACACTAGGGGTTTCCATTAAACCCTAGTGTCATGGTTTATCTACCCCTGAAATAGATTCTTTATTAAACACCGTTTCAAACCGCATTATCATATTTAGCATCAGCCTATAAGTGGCACATAAATCAGACTATTATCCTCCCCACACACAGTTTGTTATATCGATTTAGTGCAACTATCGTTATTAACATACTGTTAAATATAGATATTAGATAAACGCTCTTTTAAAGAGTCGACTTAAATAATTAGCTTATACGCTGAATATTAGTAAACTGGCAGACTACGTTTTATTTCAACTACTTTGGAAATGTTTTAATGCCAGACTTGGCAATACTCGCGGTATTTATTCCGACTTTTTTCTTTGTGTCTATTACCCCTGGCATGTGCATGACTCTGGCGATGACATTGGGCATGAGTGTGGGTGTGCGTCGCACATTATGGATGATGGTAGGCGAAGTGATTGGTGTGGCACTAGTAGCTATTGCTGCAGTTGTGGGCGTGGCCAGTATTATGCTTAATTACCCCGCTGTATTTCAAATATTCAAGTGGCTGGGAGGCGCTTATTTGGGCTATTTAGGTCTGAAAATGTACTTTGCTAAAGAGCAAATATCTTCTGAGAACGCTCCCAGCACAAGCACGTCAAGGCGCGGTTTAATGTCTCAGGGGTTTATTACCGCTATTGCAAACCCGAAGGGTTGGGCATTTATGATTAGTTTATTGCCCCCTTTCATTAGCTTGGCAAAGCCGGTAACAGGGCAACTTTTTGTCTTGGTTGGGCTTATCATGCTCAGCGAATTTGCCTGTATGTTAATTTATGCCTCTGGTGGGAAAAGCTTGCGTATGTTCCTTAATCGCAACGATAATATTCGCTGGATGAATCGTATCGCTGGCAGCTTATTAATCTGTGTAGGTGCGTGGTTAGCGTTTCTTTAAACACGGCATCAGATGCGTTTTGTCACTACAGCTGACTCTCTTTGATGAAATGTAAGTTATCGTTTATCAACCAGTCCATGAGCAACGGCATAACAGATAAGTTCAGCGAACAAATCAATATTGAGCTTACTTTTCATAATCCGAATGCGTGCGTCTACATTACGAAAACTAATATTTAAAAGACATGCAATTTCTTTACTCAATTTATCTTAAGCCACGAGAGTGAGGATCAGTTGCTCTCGGGCAGTGAGCTTTTGACTAGATTCTCAGGCTCGCTTGTCGATAAGCATTTTGTAATTGAACTGCTGAAATGTATGTGGCCTATGGCGACCGCTTTTTGGCGTAATACACTTCTTCTGATATGGTATTTTTTCAATCTAGCTTGAGGCACCAGCTTGGATTGAGCTAGCGATGAATTCAGCACTGCCTTGCATGAAAAAATAATTACCAGCAACCCACGACAGATGTTGTAGCGCACGCCGTCAGTATGTTAGGGCAGATGATCAGTCGTCTATTATTTTGATCATTTTAGGCGATGTAATGGTTGTATCCACGGTCAATCCGTCTCACGTAGCGATTATCCCGAGCGTTTTATTTATTGTTGTTTACACCCTCTTTCATTACGTAAAATTTTTTCTGGCAAAGACGTTAAAAAATACGAGAGTCCCCTGGGTTAGCGAGCCAATGGAACCTGAAAATGATGCTTCGTATGATGCCAAGCTTAATCCAATAAGCACGAACCAATTACCGGACGCTAGTAAGAAAATTGATGAATTCGCGTTATCTGAAGAGTGGAAGTTGGCAAATAGCCAAAATGATACTGATTATCAAGAGTTCACATTGTAGCTTGAGTACAAACATTATCAACAGCAAAAAACGGCTCATTAGCCGCTTTTTGCTTGTGCTTCACTTAGTGATTACCAGCACTTATTGACGATCTTTTTATTCAGGAATAACACCACATGCAACACGGGCGCCGCCGCCACCTAAAAGCTCGGGTGAGTCAGAGTAATTATCACCATCTGCGTGGATCATGATTGCCCTCCCTTGAATATCATCAAGTTCGAGTTCTGGGGCGAATACAGGGTGCAACGCACTGCCATCGTTATCAACGAATAAGGCAGGCAAATCTCCTTCATGACCTTTTTCTGACCAAGGCATATCGTGTTTATCGGTCTTTTCGGGGTCGAAATGACCGCCTGCTGCTCCACCTAACACTTTTTCCCCGTCTTTCATGGCCACGGAGCAATCACCATTTTGATGAATATGGAAGCCATGCAATCCAGGCGTTAATCCTGTTAGGTTAGGCTTGAACACGACACCGTCGTCGTCATAGCTACTGACCATTATAGTCCCCATACTCTGCCCACTTTTCAGATCATTCATGGTGACGGCTAGACCGTCTTCGCTTGCGAAACTTGCGGCGCTTAATGTCAAAGAAATTGAGCCAACTAAACTAGTTAATAAATGCTTATTCATAATGTCCTCCGTTATTATCGCGATCATTACGTCGCGAACTAAGGTGATAAAATTCTTATATACATATACAAGGCAGCATAAATCACACCAGAGTTAATTTTGACACAAGCACCCCACTCCCGCCGCGCTTTCATTGGGCTTAGTCCTATCAATCTATTTCCGCTGGGTTTAATGAAAAACGCTAAATACAACACTTTTACAGCTGTCTATGAATATTTTACGCATGCGTAGAAATTTATTGATAATCAGCTCAGCGCCTACCATCGCCCTTAATCGACTGCTGCATAAAATGGGTGATATGTTTTGCGATTTCTACGGGCTTTTCTTATACGTCAAAATGCCCTGCATCTAACAGGTTTAATTCTGCGTTAGGTACATCTCGCAAATATGCCAGAGCACCGGCGGCAATAAATGTAGCAGGTTGATATTGACGCAAATAAGCTTGCCATAGCGGATAATCCAACACGTTATTGTAATAGTCCTGTAGCAATTGCACTTAAATCAGTCTGGCTTTTTCATTATGCAAAAAATGAAGGTCGTGACTCCAACTATCTGTGCTCATTTTTTCTGACGCCCCTTGCATATCCCGGAAATTTTGATTGTTGGCTATGGCTTGCTCACCAATGAGCGTATAAAGCTGCTCTAATTTTTGCTTTGAGCTGTCTTTATTGGCAGCTTTGAAGAATGTTTGCCTAGCAGGTGTTAACCCATCCAAGTAGGCATATCCATTTTGTACAATCAGAGCCTAGAGATGATAAGAATTGTGCAACAACATACTAAACCCAACGGGCGCACCAAAATCTTGAATATATAACGAAAAACGCGTCACATTAGCCATATCTAATAATCCTGAAACATGCTCAGCAAGCAGGTTAAACGTTTACCTCTGGGTCGCGGGTTCAGGCGCAATGACATGACGGCGACCAGATAACAATATGATAAGTTCTCGGTAGGAATGTGATGACGAGGGATACCCGTGGAGTAACAATTTGTAGTCACTAAAAACACAGTCAAAACTGACGTTCATGGGGTTTCAAGTAATAAATACCTGTTCGTATAGGATAAAAATGGTCTACATAAATATGCTGACTATTGATAATAATGACTATTCGCAGACTCCAACCATGACGAGGATCAAGATTTAGTGCATTAGTTAAGCTAGGCGCCTTTGCAGTCCAAGTCTTCTCTAGACTAAGCATCATAAACCCTTCACTCTTGCGACTTGGCTTGCCTATCAGTTTTAAATAAGCAGGAGCAGCCGGTCTTAAAGAGCGCCTAACATAACTAACGGATTGACCTGATGGCGATCTCGTCTATCTATTGTTAAAGCACTTAGCCATCTGTTTTAGTAAGCTTTTTATCTAAATTAAAACTGTTTACTTGCGGGATCTAAAATACGTAAATGTCATGTTCTTTATGGTCACATGTACCACGTGAACACGACCTTGATTAAAAGCACTTGTTACGCTCGCTATTCGATCATTATTTCGCGCTATTTTAGTTGTCACCTTAGTAAGTTGACCTCCGCGTTTTTAATTCCATCATTTGTTATGGGTGTAACATGAGTTCCTATCAAAAAACATTCAGTATAAAAAAACTTTGGATCATTCTGTCTGTAGGAATGATTATAATGTTCGGTATCTTGTTGTTGCTGGGTCAGCAAATATATCAACAAGCGCCCCCTATTCCGGCCCTAGTAAAATCAGTATCAGGGGAAATCCTCTATACCCGAGACGATATTGAAACGGGGCAGAATGTCTGGCAATCGATTGGCGGTATGGAACAAGGTTCTATATGGGGGCACGGCGGTTATCTAGCGCCTGACTGGAGTGCTGACTGGCTTCATCGTGAAGCGTTGGCATTGTTAGATATAAATATCGACCAATCTCAATCGAGCCTAACCCCTGATCAAAAAATGGCGATGCAAAAGGCCCTACTACCTGCACTTATGCGCAAAAATACCTATGACGTGACGACTGAAGCCATTACGGTCAGCGATAATCGTGCAATAGCTATAAAGCAAGTTGAAGACCATTATTTGCGGCTTTACCAAGGTAGTGATGAAGAATCACTAGCATTAAGACGCGACTATGCATTTTCGCTTCATGGTTTGCTTGATGCACAAGAAGCGAAACAACTTGCTGCGTTTTATTTCTGGACAGCCTGGGGGGCAACCACCAACCGGCCAAATGATGATATTACATACACAAGTAATTGGCCCCACGAGCCACTCGTCAACAACAAACCGACCACTGGCACGCTAATGTGGAGTATCGCCTCTATCTTCTTATTACTAGCCGCATCTGGTGCGCTCGTTGCGTATTACGTTAAACAATTTGACGACTGGCGTGATGATATTTTACCTGAGCAAGGTATGGCAACCAGCGACATTTTGTCTAACGCCACGATTACACCTTCTATGCAGGCCACCGCTAAATATTTCTGGGTAGTGTGTGCGATGTTTGTAGGCCAAGTGCTATTGGGTATAGTAACGGCGCATTATGCCGTTGAAGGGCAAGGATTATACGGATTACCGTTCGCTGAATATTTACCCTACGCCGTCACTCGTACTTGGCATACACAACTTGCAGTATTGTGGATTGCTACGGCATGGTTAGCGACAGGACTATATGTTGCACCTATGCTCGCGGGCCGTGACCCGAAATTTCAACGTTTTGGGGTCAACTTTCTGTTCATCAGCTTGTTAATTATTGTTATTGGCTCCTTTGCCGGGCAATGGGCTGCGGTTCATCGTTTTTTCGAAAATTTAACTGCTAACTTCTGGTTCGGTCATCAAGGTTACGAATATGTCGATTTAGGTCGATTTTGGCAGATTTATCTAACCATTGGCTTATTGTTGTGGGTAGCATTAGTGGTGCGAGCATTATGGCCAGTACTACAAGAAAAAGGCGATAAATCACTCATCTATTTAGTATTGGTCTCGGCACTAGCGATTGGTCTACTTTATGGCGCCGGCTTAATGTGGGGACAGCATACTAATATTGCGATAATGGAATACTGGCGTTGGTGGGTAGTTCATCTTTGGGTAGAAGGAATTTTCGAGGTGTTTGCCACGGCCATAATATCCCTATTGTTTGTGCGCATGGGAATATTGCGCACCTCTACAGCTACAGTAATGGTGCTGTTTGCCACAATTATATTCTTATTTGGTGGCGTACTGGGGACCTTTCATCATCTCTATTTCAGCGGAACACCAACGTCTGTTATCGCTGTGGGAGCCATGGTGTCAGCACTCGAAGTGGTTCCTTTATTGGTGGTAGGATTTGAAGCCTATAACCGCTACAAAGTTGAGCGTGTAGAGAAATGGGAGCTGGCTTATCACTGGCCATTTATGTTTTTTACGGCTGTGCTGTTCTGGAATTTCGTTGGCGCTGGCTTATTTGGATTTATGATAAATCCACCCATTGCGCTGTATTATATGCAAGGGTTAAACACGACCGCCAACCATGGCCACGCTGCATTATTTGGTGTGTACGGTATGCTCGGTTTGGGGTTAACCTTATACTGCATGCGCGGATTAACAGATGTCACGCGCTGGAACCAACAATGGATAAAGCGCTCATTCTGGTCCCTTAATATTGGCCTGGCGATGATGACGTTTTTATCATTGTTACCCCAAGGTGTGATTCAGACTTATACCAGTATTGAGCAAGGTTACTCATTCGCACGATCAGCTGAATTCATGCACAGCCCAATCATGGAAGCCTTGGTTTGGGCGCGAGTGCCAGGCGACATCGTATTCAGTATTGGAGTGGGTTATTTCGCTTGGTTTATGTTTAAAGCCTTCACTGGAAGTAAACGCACCAAGGCGTCAACGTCCACTGAATATTCGAGCTAGAA
This sequence comes from Paraglaciecola sp. 20A4, assembly GCF_011378905.1. GTDB lineage: Bacteria > Pseudomonadota > Gammaproteobacteria > Enterobacterales > Alteromonadaceae > Paraglaciecola. The sequence goes on from NZ_WTPY01000011.1 coordinate 28,918, forward strand.
AGTATGGTTGGTAAACCTGTGCACTGAATTAAACGAAGCGACAAGGACGTCGCGTTTAAGTCAGTCAGGGTAACAGCCTTGATAGTTTGTATCCCTTCCATTACCAGTGGTAATGAGTAACGAGATAGATAGTGCCTATTTACATGCATTATTCAAAATCGAATAGGGTACATAGAGATGACATAGCACTTATATCGTTAATACTTCCCTCGCCTCTCATTGGTTTTTGATTACAGCGATCGTGAGTATTGAGTATTGAGTATTGAGTATTGAGTATTGAGTATTGAGTATTGAGTATTGAGTATTGAGTATTGAGTAT
>NZ_WTPY01000011.1:29254-125317 GCF_011378905.1 Paraglaciecola sp. 20A4
ATAATTAATGTTAAGAATGCGTTCTCGACTTTAGTCTATGGTGGGGGAATAACCGGGAGGTCTTATGAGTCTTGAGCATGGTAGTTATTCAATCTCGGTAGAGAGGAATATCATCATCCTAGAACTCAGTGGTTGCTTTAATGAGCACGGCACAAAGGCATTAACGAAAAATATAATCGCCACAATAGAGACCTTTCATGGCGCCCCTTTTTCAATCGTGGTCAGTAACTTAGCAGTGGAAGGCTTCACACCCGAAGCTTATACAGAACTCAACAGATATAACATTTGGCTGAACACACAAAATATGGTTGCTAAAGCAATGGTGTCCAAGATACACGCCCTAGTGAAAATAGATGATATACGAATTCCAGCGAAATCTGCACAAAATGTAGCTGTTTTCACTAATCTCCCGGACGCAATCAAGTGGTTAAATAGTCAATCATGACATGTCACAATGCTGAAAATAAAAAACTGCGTACCATTTAATTGATACACAGCTTTTTAGCGTTACGGTTGCCGTATTGAAGAATCTACTCACGAGGTTCGACCAGATAGAGCAACTATGCTTTGTGGTGACGTTTACTGCGTTTTTCCTTCAATGCTTTGAACTTTTCAAGTTGTTCAGGCGTTAAAATTTGATTGATTTTTATACGCATATCAGCGGCCTTTAAAAACTGTGCTTTGGCGCGCTCGGCACGTAAGTCAGCCAGTTCGTTTAGCTTTTGCTCATAATTTTCGTCACTTGAATCAAGCTGGGCTAATTGAGCTCTCATGGATGTGCCGCTACCCTTTTCAGGTCTATCGGCTTGCATTTCAGACTTCAGTGCCTTAAGTTGACTTGCTTGTTCATCGCTCAGATCAAGTACCTTAACCATCTTATGTATAGGAAAGAAGCCTTGACCTCTATGACGATCTGAATGTTGTCCACCCGCTAATGCGCCGTCTGCAATACATGCGCTTAATAAAACCCCAGCAATTAATTTTTTCATAATAATATTCCTACTTGGTTTGTGTCATTCCTGTGAATGACGGGATAAATGTAATTTGTTTCATCAACGGCGCTAAGTATGCACAAAGGGTTCGATAAGTAGGGTTAAGCTAGTGTAAAGTTCAGTAAAGTTAGTTAGTCCTAATAACAAAGCGGTTAAACTCAGTTGTATGGAAAATGATAAATACAAAATATTGCTAGTAGACGACGACGTAACATTATGTGCCCTACTAAGCGAGTTTTTACAAGAAGACGGGTTTACCGTAGAGACACTCAATAGCGGCGATGTTGCTGTTGCGCGATTACTGGAATCCAATGAATTCGACACTGTCGTACTGGATATTATGATGCCTGGCATGTCAGGGTTAGATGTACTGCGCACTGTAAGAGCTAAGCAACAGGTGCCTATACTGATGTTAACCGGTCGTGGTGACGATATTGATAGAATAGTGGGCTTAGAAATGGGCGCAGATGATTATCTAGCTAAGCCTTGTAATCCAAGGGAATTAAGTGCACGAATACGCGCAATCATTCGTCGAACTCAGCAAGGTAATAGTAACCACATTGTGCATGCCCAATTACACGGTATAGTATTAGATAGTGGTGCCCGTTCAGCGTTAGTGAATAATGTAGCATTACCGTTAACGGGTGCCGAATTCAACGCATTGAGTTTATTAATGGAACGCGCTGGACAAACCATAAGCAAACAAGATATGACTCAAGAAGTCTTGAACCGACCATTAGAAGCCTATGATCGAGCAATGGATGTGCATGTTAGCCGTATAAGACAAAAGCTTGCAGCCGCAGATATACATGACGTGATCAAATCTGTACGGGGCGTTGGTTACCAAATGTTGACTGAGCCGCAATTACAAAAAGAAAAAGGTTAGTAGCGATGACGCTAACCGGTTTTTGGGATACCGCAAAACACGCCTTTGGTGTTAAGCGGTTGTTTTGGCGCATTTTCATCGCATTTTGGCTCGCCAGTTTGTTGGTTATGATCGCGACCGGCTTCGTATTAGTGAATAAATTTTCGTCAGATGAATACAATAAACGGTTCTACAATGACGTTATTATACAAGCTGAGCGTATTGTCTGGCGTTACGAACAAAACTTAGCCACACCCATTAGGCAGCAAAGGAAGTTAAAAAACTGGATCAGTAACAAGAATAACCGCGATGGGCATCTGATTCCCATGCTTATCAAAGATGAAAGCGGGAATACGATTTATCATTATCGATTGAACAAAATCAAATCTGAGGAACGAACAGAACAGCGCGTATCGGGTCCATCCAGTCGAATCTACCTAGTACAAATGAGCAAACCCCAAGCACCGCGAATATACAAACAAGTGTTATATCGCTTTCAGTCATTACAGTTTGGTTTTATTTTTATCGCGTCAGCCCTTGTCAGTGCACTATTAAGTTGGAGTATTATTTTACCGCTCAATTATTTAGGCACATTTAGTCGGCGTTATGCCAATCACCAAGAAGTGGTGCCATTACCCAGAAAGCTACTTGCCCGGGGGGATGAATTAGGTGATTTGGCGCTCGATATTGACTTTATGGTGAATAAAACTCATGCAGCCGCCAGCGCCCAGCAGCAACTTTTACACGATGTATCTCATGAGTTACGCGCTCCATTAGCGCGATTACAGGTTTCAGCAGCGCTGATTGAACAGAAAAGTCCAGACAGTCAACACGTCAAGCAAATTCACAGCGATTGCCTGCGTATTGACCAACTCATACAACAAATTCTCGATTATTCAAAGCTCGAACAAAGTAGCCCAAGCGCAGAAAACTGCGATATCAATGCATTGTGCCAACAAGCAATTGATAATATGGCGGTCAATTATCCCTCGATACCGGTGAGTTTTACCTCAGTTGATAAAGTAGAAATACCAGGATACCCAGAAGCCTTGCTGCAAGCATTCGACAACATAATAGGTAACGCATGTAAATATTCTGCCAATGGAGAGCTAGTCGAGGTAAGTACATCATCGAGAGAACATAGTGTGGTTGTTATGGTGCGTGACCATGGGCCAGGAGTGGATGAAGAGGAAATGTCAAAACTGCTGCAACCCTTTTACCGAGCAGGAAACAAGATGCACACCAGTGGATTTGGGCTTGGTTTGAGTATTGCGGTTAAAGCCATAGATAAACATAAAGGTGAACTGCGTATAAGTAGTCCTGATGATGGTGGTTTATGCGTAGAAATTATACTGCCACGAGAACTAATCTAATCGACAAATATATCGACAATGTCGAAGATTCCTGATTAAGGCAATCGTACATTGGCAATATTAAAAAACGGTCGCTTATAAAACGTTACCGTCAGCGCACCGGTTTTTCATATTTAATGACTTTACATTTTACCCACTATCCCTAAGCGATTTTTTTGACGATGTCCGCAGTCAGAGAAACGGTATTATCCATTAATTTGTGTTTATTCATTTCTACGTGGCTGTTAATAAATTTCGTCCCCAGCACGTAAGCCTTTGCGTGGTTAACAGCATCAACTGCTAATAATTCTTCACCTTTAAAATACCAGACTGAAAAACTACCAGGCTTATCACTTTCTTTGCGCGTAATGATATTGTCGTAGCCTTGTGATAACCCGACCATTTGTAATTTAACTGCGTATTGGTCAGACCAAAACCAAGGTACCGGATTGTATTTGGGCGGCTTTTCACAAATGACGGCGGCCGCCACTTTGGCCTGGTCGACAGCATTCTGAACTGATTCTAACCGTATCCAACGTTGGTAATGAGGATTAAATTGCGCGCAACAATCTCCAATGGCGAAGATGTTTTTGTCACAGGTTTGATTGTACTCGTTTACAACAATCCCATTTTCGATGATCAGATCAGCTTGCTCTGCAAGAACCGTATTCACGCGCACCCCTACCCCAACAATAATGATGTCAGCTAGATATTCGCTACCGTCGCTGCACACAACCGAATTCTCATTATCGCTAGTGCGTATTTCACTCACGTTTTTATCGTTAAAAACCGAAACACCATTTTCTTGATGTAACCCGTAGAAGTAATCAGACATGTAAGGGGCTGTTACCCTCGCAAGCAAACGAGATTCACGCTCAAGGACCGTCACTTTCGCCCCACATTTGCGCAACGACGCTGCGGTTTCAAGGCCAACATACCCACCACCAATAACCACTACTCGCTTAAATTCACAGGCATTGAAGGCTGTGGTAATTGCTTTGGCATCGTCGGCGGTACGAATGGTAAATACATTCTTGGCTTCTTTAAGTCCCGCAATAGGGGGAATGATGGGTGTGGCACCCGTGGCCAGAACTAAGTTCGTGTAAGACTGCACAGAACCATCACTAAGCGTAATTTTTTTGTACTGACGATTAACATCGATCACGCTCACGCCGAGTGTTAGCTCAATCTGTGCTTTTTCGTATCCCTCAATTGGCTTTAACAATTGACCGGCAGGCTGCTCAGATACAAGATGGGTTTTTGATAGAGGGGGTCTGTGGTAAGGCAGATTACTATCCGCATCAACTAACTTGATTTTCCCGGTGTACCCGTCCTTTCGTAAAGCAAAAGCGAGATTCACGCCGCCATGACTGGCGCCAACAATAATGCATGTATCTTGGGTATTATTAGTGCACGTCATAACGTCTCAACCTTTATATTTCTGCTGGGTATTAACCGGCGACGGTTAGTACTAATCCGTCTAGTTCATCTGTAATGTCAATTTGGCAACACAAACGGCTATAATCGTCGGTGCTATCATCTAACTCCAACATGTCTTTCTCTATTTCGCTAGCCTCTCCTACCAAGCTAAATTGATCTTTAGCCACGTGGACATGACATGTGGCGCAAGAGCAAACGCCCCCGCAATCACCGTCGATGCCAGCAATATTATTATCAACAGCCAGCGCCATAACCGAGCCCGATTCACCTTCGACAGTAACCGGTATATTGTCTTGTGTTATAAATGTAATTTTAGCCACTTTTTGATCCTCTTATGTCTAGTTAGATGGCACGTTCACGTCGCGTCTCTGCGTGCTCTATATTTCTACTTATTTGCCTCTTATTATCTGGCCCACTTGCGTACTGCTAGCGGAAATATTAATCGCTCTAGGGTATAAAATTTGCGGACTTATTAAGCACACTTTTAGCGTGGATTGAATTTAACATTGAGTCGATGAAAACCCACTTTGCGTGAAAACTCCCCTAACGTTTCAATATTTTCTTCGCAATCAAGAATGTCGATAGAGCTCACTTTTTCAATTAATGTGTCTATCAGTATTCGCATGATCTGTCTGGCATGGGTGGCACCTAAACAATTATGGTGACTAAAACCAAAACTGACATGGGGATTTAATTTTCTATCCAAGATGACTTCATCTGGAGATTCGAACACACTCTCATCGCGATTTGCTGATGCCCAGCACAGTGATACACGGGAATCCGCCGCAATGGCGTGTTCACAGACTTGGGTATCTTCTGTTGCCACTCTACCCATTTGCGTCAAGGGAGCGAAATAACGAATAAGCTCCTCTATCGCACGACCAATGATTTCTGGTTCGTTACGCAAACGCACTAATGACTCTGGGTTCTCGGCAAAATAAGCAATGGTATTAGTAACAGCATTTATAACTGTGTCTCGTCCGCCAGCAAAGGTTAATATCATGATCCCTTTGATTTCATCAAACGTTAACTTTTTGCCATCAACTTGCGCAGCCAACAATACTGAGTAAAGGTCATGGCGAGGATTAATTGCCGCTGATTTTATTTGCGCATCGATATAGTCGTACAGTAACGCTGCTTTATTCCCATCAAGTGGGTCGTGCTCGCTACGAAAAACATGAGTGCCCCAACCAATCCACGTGTCAGCTTCGCTGCCATCAGTATTTAATAACAAGGTAAGTGCATGTGATTGTAAACAAAGAGAGAACTCGGCGACGGTTTCGACCTTGTCCGCTTTTAATACATTTTCCACTAATGCTTTGATCTGGGTGGATAGTTTTGCTTTGTAGTCAGCCTCCAGAGGACGCTTGAACCATGGGTCGAGTAAAGCTCGAAACGAGCCATGAAGAGGAGGATCAACTTCAAACGGTATTTGCCGGGTATCACGAATTTTAACTTCGGAAGGAATAACGATGCGTCCAGGGGTTGCTCCCGACTGGAATGTCTTCCAGTTATGCGCCGTTTTGCGCACATCTTTAAGACGCAAGATCATGGTTACGGGATCGTTCTGATCATCCATATGTGCACAACCGCTCGTTGCCCGGGTATTTTTAAAAGGATCGGGTGATAGATGTTTTTTCATATTTAGCATCAAACCTGCATATTAATCAGTAAGAACTGTGAAACATTTTAGGCTGGCAATTGCCCTATAAATACCTAGATCCTAACTAAAACTATCAAATTTCGACTGTCTATTACGTTATATAATGCAAAAAGATGGCTATTTATCAGCAAAAATATCATTAGTCCGCAATTTACGCCGTAGGTATATGCGCCATAAAAATTGATTTATATACTTAATAAAGTGTGGGGATTAAGCCGTCTCGGCACTCAATATGCGACGATTAATGTCGCTTCTATATTGATATGGCGTTACACCGTAGTATTTTTTGAAGTGAGCGATAAAGTGAGATGGACTTGAAAACTCCATTTCGTAACTGATTTGCGTAACCGAAAACTTACTTTGACTAAGCATGCGAGCGCCGTGATGAAGTTTATGTTGCAAGATGTAGTTGGCATAGGTGTGGCGAAATACACTTTTAAATAATCGAGAAAAATGCGAAGTCGATAAGTGACATTTTTTCGCCGCTTCAGTCACACTTAAGTTAACGTACTCATCATGTTTAAATAAATTAATAACCGGCATTAAACGCGCAAAACCTTGGGAATGGCGCAAGGTGTGGTCGTTGTTCTGCTCTACGTTTTGGGCTTGGTCAGCAATCCATAAAAGCAGTAATGACAATAAAGCTAAGCTCTTTTCACTTCGCGGCTGTTGGTTAAAGCAATCTAACAACCATTTGCTTTGCTGCTGAACGATAGTGATATTCTCTTTATTCATGCGTAAATGCACGCCGCGATTAAATAACGGTTTAACTGATTGAAATTGGGCTAAGTCTAGGATCTTAGGCATAAACTGAATCAGGTACCACGACTTGGCTTTGGGGCTTATTTCATAATTATGTACTTCAAGAGCGGGCGTAAGCACGATGTCGTCATCTTCAAGGGTTGAATCGCCTTGACTTGAGAAATAATTACCTTCTATTTCTTCGAAAATAATCAATTCATGCACTTCATGAAAATGCATTAGACACGAGTATGGCTCAGCATCTTGATAGCTCACCTTTTGAATATCGAACAAATATTCTTTAGCAATACACAGTGGTTCACAGTACACATTTTGTTGTTTCATTTAACACCATTGTTAACAGTGAAATATTTCCAATAGCAATGAGACTACCCCTTTATGTGATACTTTGTCACCAAAATGTGACATAAACTGTCACTGTTACATGGTGTAATTTTGATACTTTTTATCAAACGATTTACTAGAGACGGCTAATCATGAAACCAATAACCCACCATTCAAAAGCGATTGTCTCCAATGGTCGAGGCATTTACGAACTGGTTACGGTTAATGTTGCGCCCCCAGGAAAAGGTGAAATCCGCGTTAAAATATTAGCGTCGGGCTTATGCCATACCGATTGGGACTCTATTCAGAATTGGAATAAATCGTTTGTCGTCGGCCACGAAGGTGCTGGTATTGTTGATGCCATAGGTGATGACGTAACAGGTTTCGATATAGGCGATAAGGTCATTCTTAATTGGTCGATACCCTGCGGGCATTGCTTTGCTTGCCAAGATGGAAACGTACATATCTGTGAAAACAATTCCCCCGTGTGTGGAAATGGTTTATGTGGTCATGCCCACGCTGAGGCCACAACGTTCGCTAGCGAACCTCTTGAACGCTCATTTCACTTAGGTACATTAAGTGAATACACCGTTGTCAAAGCGGCCGCTGTAGTTAAGTATACCCATAATATTCCTTTTGCTTCGGCCTCAATTATCGGCTGCGGTGTTATGACCGGATATGGGTCAGTAGTCAACGCAGCGAGTGTAAAGGCAGGCAGCACTGTATGCGTTATAGGTTGCGGCGGCGTGGGCTTAAACGTTATTCAAGCGGCCCGTATATCCGGAGCCCGCAAAATTATTGCTATCGATATCAATCACGCTCGTCTTGAACAGGCCAAAGTATTTGGCGCCACTCACGGACTTATTTCAATCCCCCATGATCTCGATTTTGCTCAAATGCGCGCACTGGTGAATAAGATAACCGACGAACGCGGCGCTGATTATGCATTTGAGTGTACCGCTATTCCCGCCCTCGGCTCGGCACCTTTAGCGCTTATTCGCAATGCAGGTACAGCGGTTCAAGTGAGTGGAATTGAACAGCGCATCGATTTTAATTGCGCGCTATTCGAATGGGATAAAATTTACCTTAACCCTTTGTATGGAAAATGTAATCCTCAAGCCGACTTTCCCACGTTATTAGACTTATATACCAGCGGGCAACTCATGCTGGATGAACTCGTCAGTAAAACCTATACCCTTGAGAATGTTGCTGAAGGTTTCGACGACATGCTAAACGGGCGAATAGCCAAAGGGGTAGTCGTTTTTGCTTAAGCAGATACATAACGGAGCTAACAATGAGCATTGAGCGCATAGAAGTGTCGAATCGAGAATATTCACCTGATAGAACCAAGTTTATTACAGTACATTCAAGTCATCTCGATGGGCGGCATGACGTCACCATTTATAATGCTTATACACCCAAAACCGATATACCTGTGGTTATTTTTTTACACGGTGTATACGGTAATCATTGGGTTTGGATGAATCTAGGCGGAGTCCACGAGGTATACAATGCACTTAGAGCAAAAGGACTTGAAGAATTTTTACTGGTAATGCCATCTGACGGCGGTCTTAAAGATGGATCAGCCTATTTACCTCTTGGTGATAAACATGATTACGACCAGTGGATCATGGACGACGTTATTCAGGCTGTTAAACAAGTTCAAGGACCAGCCGTGACAGATAAGAGTCGCTGGTATATCAGTGGATTGTCTATGGGTGGTTATGGTGCATTGCGTTTAGGTGCAAAATACGCCTCTCGTTTTAGTGGTATTTCAGGCCATTCGTCTATTACCAAAATAGAAGACATGACACATTTCGTCGATACACCGCTATCCTTTTATGACTGCTCGTCTGAAAATGAGTCAGACTTAATATATTGGTTTGTTAAAAATGCGGATACCCTCCCGCCCGTGCGATTCGATTGTGGGACTGAGGATCAATTACTCGAATCAAACCAGTGGCTAACACATCAATTAGCTACTGTAGGCATATCTCATGAATATCATGAGTATGCAGGCGGTCATCAATGGTCTTACTGGCATAAGAATGTTGCACAGAGCTTGATGTGGTTTTCTGACATTGAAAAACGCTATTCTACTGCCATCCCGGTATAAGTCTTTCGATTCGTTAATTGTGCTAACCTGCAGCTAGCGTGGCTCAATTAACAGCCTATTTTTTACCTTATAGGCTATAGGGTATGTAAGAAACGCTCAGACCGCGGTAGATAATAATTATCGTAATTTAGCGACACGACAACCTGCTGAGCACGGCCAATTATTTCATGGCGCGGTACGAGGCCAATCACGCGAGAATCAGCACTATTATCACGGTTGTCCCCCATTGCGAGATAATAACCGGCCGGTACGCTTACGGTCGTAAAGCTCGATAACGCTGAACCGCCATTGGCAATGCGAATACGGTGTTGCACACCCAATAAATCTTCGATTTTATCACTAAAACGGCCATTGTTTTTATCGTCAATATATTCCAGCCGCTGGTCGTTTATGTACAGTGTATTGTCAATCATCGCGATCGTGTCGCCCGGCACACCTACCACACGTTTGACTAATCGTTTATCTGATACCTCAGAGTCAAAAATAATAATATCACCACGCAGTGGGTCAGCTAATTTATACAAAGAGTGATGGCTAAAAGGCATTTGAACATCGTAGGCCACCTTATTGACTAAGATGCGATCACCTTCAACAATAGTCGGCTGCATTGAGCCTGTTGGCACTTCGTTCCAATCTGCCACTGCGCTTCTAAACACACACATCAATAAGATGAATAAAATAAATGATTTGTTTTCTGAATATAGGGTTTTTAATTTAATCTGCATGACTGCACCTTATGGAAAAAAATACACTAAGATAGTTTATACACGCGTAATTATCTTTAATTTAAAGTGAGTATTGCTGACAAAAAAGAGAAACACTTTGTTTTATTGTTACTAAGCGTAACGATGTATCCGTTTGCCTAATCTGGAGCCATTATTGGCAATCACGGGATTTGGGTTGTTTGACGAACTCAGATCATATATATGATGTTGAATTATAGTCGGGCAATACTCACAAGGTTAACGATATCGTTTATTTACATTCTAAACGGAGTAACCCCTTTTGCTGTGCGCATACGATTAACACAACGCTGCGTGTTATTTATAAGTGCATTATCACTGCATACGAGCTTGTCCGCGCGATCGGATTAAATACGACTACGCGCTGAAAGTGAATGACTCAAAGCACAAATTGCGCAAGTCTGCTAATGGGGATAAATGACCCATGCGGAACCTTAAGCAATCTATTTCCACAACCTACCATCAACTAAATAAAGCAATCAGTTCATATCAAGCATAATATGATCAAACAGGTTTAACTCATTTTTATCGACAACTAAGAGCACCCAATCGGTAGTAATCGAATTATCCTTAAGCATTAAAATACATCTATCTGGCCATGTAGATTAGTCAACGACAAGACGATACACCCACTGTTTTAGCATGAACAATCTGCAGACTGGCAAACATTGATTGCATTAGCAGATAACTGACTTTACCAAGCAAAAAATTTCGATTCTGCGATTGAGTTCAACAAAATAACCGTGATGACATCCCTAAAACCGTCATGACATCCCTAAAATAGCCGAGCACTACGAATTTATACCAGTGATGATCATGTAACATTTCTATTGACTCGCAAGCCTTGCGTCCCCATGGTAATTTTTTCACATATTAATAAAAACCACCTTCGCTGCATGATAGGACAATATCAGGCTCGAAGAGCAACCTGACAGGACTACAGAATATGAACAAATCCAAACAGCTGTTTACCCAAATTTCATCTGATGGTGAGCTAACAATCAAATTAAACGAAGTAGATGTACCAAAACCCAAAGCACATGAAATTGTTGTTCAAATGGAAGCATCTCCTATCAATCCATCTGATATGTGGCCAATGTTTGGTCCCGCTGATTTATCTAAAGCAAAATTAAGTGACGATAAAACAACGTTAACCGCGCCTGTGCATAAAGGCATGTTGCCGCGGATTAAATCTCGCTTAGATCAGACACTACCAATTGGTAATGAAGGTGCTGGAGTGGTTATCGCTGCGGGTGATAGTGAACAGGCTCAAGCGCTTATTGGCAAAACAGTAGCAGTACTAACGGGCGCCTGCTATAGCCAATATTGCTGTGTTCCAGTACAAGCATGTATTGTGCATCATGATGATACAACGGCTCATGCAGCGGCTTCATCCTTTGTGAATCCCCTTACTGCATTAGGCATGGTTGAAACCATGCGGATGGAAGGACATACCGCACTGGTTCACACTGCTGCAGCATCTAGCCTAGGCGTGATGTTGAATAAGATATGTATTGAGGAAGGCGTACAATTAGTTAATATCGTACGCAAGCAAGAACAAGTCGACCAGCTAACAAAGCTAGGCGCAAAATATGTGGTTAATTCTTCTAGTGAAACCTTTAAAAAAGATTTATACCAAGCCATTGCGGCTACAGGCGCCACTTTAGCATTTGACGCGATAGGCGGTGGTGAATTAGCCAGCGATATTTTAACGGCAATGGAAGCCGTAGGCAGCAAAGATGCCACAGGCTTTAACACCTATGGTTCTCTTGATAACAAGCAAGTATATATCTATGGCGGATTGGATTTTGCACCGACCATTCTAAATCGCGCATTTGGTATGACTTGGAGTGTCGGCGGATGGTTGTTAATGCGCTTCCTTGGAAAACTAAATGCCTCGAAGATAGCAGAATTGCATAAACGTGTTGCAGATGAAATTAATACCACCTTTGCTATCGAATCAACAGAAGAACTCACGTTCGAAGAAGCACTAACGCCCGAAACTATTATCAAATACAATGCTAAAACCACAGGCGGCAAGTATATCTTAAACCCTAACAAGGGTTAATTTCGCCATATTACGCAAAATAGAAAGGGCCAACTTTGTTGGCCCTTTCTATTTTTAGATTACCGTATCAATCACAACTATCGATGTTGTCATCATCAAAATAATCTATCAGTAAAATTATGTTTAAACTGATGACATAATCTTTTCAAGTGAACACGATAATATTATTGATCGCTCTACAATCTTAAACCATGTCGATAATTTCACTTTCAGGTAAGCGTGATTTCGGTAGAGAAGCGTTAAAATCAGTCTCTTTTCGATAGCCTAAAGACACGATAGCCAGAGCCGTGTAACCTTTTTCACGCAAGCCAAATTCTTCATCAATGGCTTTTGCATCAATTCCTTCCATAGGCACAGCGTCTATTCCCAGCACAGCGGCACCCAATAATAAAGTGCCCATATTTAGGTAAACTTGCTTTTCCATCCAATGTTGGAAGTCTTTTACGTCATAGTGATGAATATCGGCAAAAACTTTTCTTCCCATATGTTGACCTTCCCTAAATTGCTTTTCAGCAAAACGGCCATCTTTATCTTCTTTGTCTAATAAATGGTTCAAAAACTCTTCGTTAGCACTTGTTCTTGCACATACCACAATGACATGAGATGCATCTAACACCTTGGCTTCATTAAAAATAAAAAAACCTTGAGTACCCTTGCTAATGCGTTTTTTACCTTCATCATTATCGCTGATAACAAAATGCCAAGGCTGCAAATTAACGCTTGATGGACTGAAGCGAAGTAACGCTTTAATTTGGCTAAAATCAGTATCAGAAATCTTCTTGGAAGCGTCAAATTCTTTTACTGAGTAACGTGTTTGTACAATATCGATGAGGTTCATTGGCATTCCTTATTAATTGGCTTAATTTCATATACGGTGTCGGGCTGTGCCGTTATTTACCGCGTTCAATGTTGATAATCACATATTATTCAATTTAGTTTTATTGAAAAATAGGGACAGTCATGAAACACTTTCAAAAACTTATTGAAAGTGGAATTCAACCAATGAAAAACTTACAGGACTTGAGACTATTTTGTGAAATCGCCCGACAAGGCAGTTTATCTGCCTGCGCTAGAAAAATGGATTTATCACCCGCGGTCGTCAGCGCATCCTTAAAACGCCTTGAAGCGGACGTTGGCGTACTGCTGTTTATACGCTCAACACGAAGTCTTCGTTTAACCCAAAAAGGTCAACAATTTTTACTACACTGCAAAGACGCACTGGCTATTTTGGACCACGCCACCACTGAAATACATAAGGAAGATCTTGAGCTCAGTGGTGTGATTCAATTGTCAGCTCCATCAGATTTAGGTCGGAATTTACTGGTACCCTGGCTGGATGAGTTTATGGCGTTGCATCCCAAATTGGCGGTGCGCTTGCAATTATCTGACTCTCAGGCGGACCTTTACAGTCAGCCGGTAGACTTGGCCCTTCGTTATGGTCAACCTAAAGATTCTGCCCTGATTGCTATACCTATTTCTGCTAATAATTTACCGGTATTGTGTGCGTCACCCGCATATATTAACGAATTCGGCATGCCAAAAACGCTAGACGAATTAGCTCAGCACAATTGTCTGTGTCATGGTCACAATGACACACTTGATACACGGTGGTCATTTTGCAAAGGCGAAAACATTAGCAATATTGATGTGCAAGGGAATCGCCAATGCAAAGATGGCGACATTACTCGTAGATGGGCAATCGCGGGGAAAGGTATTGCACGTAAATCCCGTTTGGATATTATTATGGATTTAATACATGGTCGATTAATAGAAATTAATATCGATGGTTGGCTAGGCCAACCATTTCCATTAAATTTAGTCTGCGCTGAAAGACGACTGTTGAGTCCAACTGTCAACGCATTTAAAAACCATATATATCAGAGCGCTAAGGCGTTAACGGATCAACTTGAATCCATAGCACGAATAACCCGCTGAACTGCGATGAAAATTAGCGGCACGCCTGCTCTTGCAACCCACCATTAGCGTGCCGGCTACAATAATAACTCCTTAGTATTAAGACGATAGCCAACCCCCTTAACGGTAAGTATCCATTTCGGCACCTCAGGGTCGTCTTCGACTTTTTTACGCAGTAAATGCATATATTGATATAGGTCTGACTTATTCGCTCTACGCGTATCTGGCCATAATTTTCCGATTATTCTTTCGGTGCTACAGACCTGATCATGTACCTCTGCCAGTAACATAAACAACATAAATTCTTTACCCGTTAACGCCAAATCACGACTGTTATAACAAACAGAACGGCTATTTTTATTAACTCGGAATGGCCCAAGTGAAAAACGATCTGGATCGTTCTGGCCTGATTTATTTGTCACTGGTAGATTACCAATTGTATTTTCAGTCGCATGACTTAATGCAGCTAAGCCGCGTCTATCAATTGCACATCGACGCTCTTGACTGCGTCTTTCATAAAACATATTAGCTGAGCTAGCGATGAGGTCAGTTAAGTAACGGTCGAGCTGGGCTATTAAGTCAACATCATTAAAATAGCTAACCCATGATAAACAAGGATCAAAATCTAGATCATTTTGGTCGTAAATAGCGCAAACCGGTACACCGTGCAGAGCATTAACTTGCTGTAGGATTGCGAAATGAGAGCGCATTAATAATGGTGTTAAATTCCGTAAGTCTATAAGTACCACTCGACAAATGGGTTGCACGCTATTGACGGTCAAGGGATTGTTCACCGGTAAGGAATAAAAATAAAAACCGTTCGCTACACTAAAGCCAGTGAGTAAACCAACGAGAAAGTTATCATTTGAGATCACTAGCATACCCTGCTGTGTTTGTGCATAAGTCATAATAAGATCCTTTACTAATCATAATCAGACGGACTCCACACACAAAACAGCAAATATTTGAAAGAAGAAAACAGAATCCCTTGTAAACACAATTTTCTGATTAATTTACAATTCAAAAATAAATAATCGATAGTCATTATATTCGATAATAATCAATATTCACTTAGCAATAAACAAACCAAATATAATAAACCTAATGATTACGGTAACTTAATTAAAACCATCACCAATATCATCCAGCAAAAGACTTATTATGTAAAATAAACAGACAGGGTTATTTATTTATAACCTTTTTGCATTTAAGGCAATTAAGGCAATTAATAATACATCGCCCCCGTTAACGGGTAATAAACGACTCACGATACAGCTCTCTATTCAGACTGAAACATAAATTATGCAAACTATAAAAATTTTATTTAAATGAGTTTAAAATTACGCAACATTCTATTTTAAATATGTAAACAATATTAATAATTTACATTTTTGATGCCAATTTAATTATTTATTGATGGAATTTTGAGTTGTCCATTAACTACAGTTGTTGCGAGTGACTAGGCTCGCAACGATGCGTCCTTTCACTTGTTATATTTTAATATATTAATGCGTTGCTATTTTCAGGATGATTTTGCTGAATGGTAACAAATCGTTTTTTAATGGAGCATAAAAGATGAAAATATTTAATAAAAGTTTATTAGCAGCAAGCATGGCCATCATACTCGGTTCGGCAACCAGCGTATGGGCAAACCCTACGAACACCGCAAACGAAGTTGCTGATTCTCAAACAGCGACAGCCAGTGCAGATAGCACAGGAGACTCTTCAGCTGCGGCAAATGAATATTCCACCGCTAAAACCGACAACAGCACTGACAATTCAAACAACTCGGATAACTCTGACAAATCGGATAACTCAGATAATTCCGATAACAGTGATAAAAGTGATAGCAGCTCAGCATCTGGCTCTGAAGTAGCCGCCAATAATGGCAGCATGGCTGCAACTGACAACAGCAATAACTCTGATAATTCAGACAACTCGGACAATTCCGACAATTCTGATAACTCAGATAAATCCGACAACAGTGATAAGAGTGACGGCAGCTACGCTTCGTCAACAGATTCAGCGGCTAACAACGGCAGTATGGCCATGTCCGATCGCTCTGATAACTCAGATAACAGCGACAAGTCTGACAACAGTGATAACTCTGATAACAGTGACAAAAGCGATGGTAGCTCAGCGTCAGCAACCGATACAGCCGCGAACAATGGCAGTATGGCAATGACTGATCGTTCTGACAATTCTGACAATTCTGATAATTCAGACAACTCGGATAACAGCGATAACTCCGACAGCTCAGACAATAGTAATAACTCCGACAACAGCGATAAGAGCGATGGTAGCTATGCGTCAGCAGCCGACTCAGCGGCGAATAATGGCAGTATGGCGATGACTGATCGCTCAGATAATTCGGATAATAGCGACAAGTCTAACAACTCTGATAATAGCGACAATTCTGATAACTCAGATAGCTCAAGCTCAGACAGCAGTGACAACAGTTATGCCGCAGGCACAGAAGCAACCGCTAACAACGGTAGCATGGCGATGTCAGACCGTTCTGACAATTCAGACAGTAGCGATAAATCCGACAACAGTAACAATAGCGATAATAGCTATGCGTCTGCATCGGACGCTGCAGCAAATGGTGGCAGTACCGCCAGCTCTGACCGTTCAGATAACAGCATGGCAAGCGCTAGCGCAATGGGCTCTGCAGCTGCTAATGGTGCTAGTACTGCCTCAGTAGACAATAGCAATAACAGCGACAACAGCATGGCCAGCGCCAATGCTATGGGTGCAGCGTCAGCAAATGGGGGCAGCACAGCCAGCACTGACAATAGCGACAACTCTGATAATTCAGACAATAGCGATAATTCAGACAACTCAGATAACTCGGATAACAGCGATAATAGCTATGCTAACTCATCTATGGGAGGCGCTTCAGCAAACGGCGGTAGTACAGCCAATGTCGATAACTCTGACAATTCTGATAATTCTGACAACTCTGACAACAGCGACAATAGTGATAATAGCTACGCTAGTGCAGCCGAAGGTGGCGCATCTGCGAACGGCGGTAGTACTGCAACAGTAGACAACAGTGATAGCAGCGATAACAGTGATAACAGTGACAATAGTTATGCCAGTGCAGCTGAAGGCGGTGCGTCTGCAAACGGCGGTAGCACAGCCTCTGTCGACAACAGCGACAACAGTGATAACAGCGATAACAGCGACAGTAGCTCAGCATGGTCAGAAGGATGGGGAACATCCGCTGCAAATAACGGCGGTGTGGCCACAACAACCTACAGTGTCAATGAGTCAAACTTGACTGGCTCTGTTACAGGTAACTATGTTACGTACAGCTTTGATAATCAGTCAACTATCGCCAGCAACAATAATATGTCTGATACATTCAACGGAACCGCTGGTATCAACCAAAACGTGCAAAATCTAGGGCACAATGCCTTGGCACAACAGCAAGTATCCTTCCAAGGAAATGTAAATGTGAACCCACAATAGAACCTTTATCGTAGGCTTCATTTTAAGGAAAATAAGTTGCTGACGACATCGTCAGCAACTTATTAAAAAGGACACGAGCCATGAAGATATTACCTAAATTTACCCTTGTACATACCGTGTTTCCAATACTTTTACTGGTATCATTTTGTAGTGCAGCGCAATTGAACCTAGATGAAATGCGACCTGTCTTGATTGAAGATTTAGAACAAGAACGAGGCTTGGGCGGTGTAGTAGATGTCACGAACAACAGCCATTTGGAAGCCGTATTAACCCACAATTACAATTCGAATAGCGTCACCGGCAACAACTCGATTGATCGCGGTTCATTCAATGAAGCATCCGGTGTTTTCTCCATTATTCAAAATACCGGCAACAATGTCATCATTCAGGACTCGACGATTATCACTGTGACCATTGCCCCTAATTAACGGATGAATAGGTGTATACATGAGACTTTTACTCTGTCTGGTAATGCTGCTAACGACCTCACCTGTGCTCGGCGGCCTGGTGGATTTTAACGGTCAATTTTCGATTAAAGTATCCAGTATTACCGAGTTACGCTTTAAAACCATTTATAAACAACGGTATGACTTTAGCTGTGGCTCAGCGACGCTAGCAAGCTTGTTGTCCTTTCACTACGATGACGTAGTGAACGAATTAAACGTATTTAAAGACATGTTTGAGCACGGCAATAAAGAAAAAATCAAGCATCAAGGTTTCTCACTGCTCGATATGAAGCAATACCTGTCACGTAGGGGCTATAACGCCAATGGTTTTAAAATCACCCTTGAACAACTCTCTAGCGCACAACTCCCCGCCATCACGATTATTAATAACAATGGTTACATGCATTTCGTAATCATCAAGGGTAGCAACGGCTCTGAAGTGTTAGTAGGAGATCCTGCTGTGGGCTTAAAGTCGATAAAAATCCAGGCATTTCAAGAAATGTGGGACAACCGAATTTTGTTTGTAATTCAAGACCAAAAAGAGACTGCAGTTAACCATTACAAAAATGATCAAGAGAATGATCACTTAGTGCGCGCTAACTTAGGCTTGGCAATAGACCACACTAGTCTGGGCTTATTTAATGTTTTACAGCCCTCTAGCGTTGACTTCTAAGCAAAGGACTCATCATGAAACAATCATTGGCCATACGAACCTTAGTACGTCACCTTGGTACCCTCACCCTCTTTCTTTTTGCGTTACCAACCACTGCTGCTCACGACCCTAGCCTGATTAAAACGGTAGATGTCGTTGCTCATTGGCAAGCCGTAGACGAGAGCACACTTGCAGAATTACGCGGGGGCTTTGTACTTGGCAATGGTGTGATTGTAGATTTGAACTTCCAAAAGAGCATATTTAGAAACGGCGAACTGGCCAGTCACGCTTACTTTCAAACCCCGCAAGACTTTACTCTATTAAGCAAAGACGAATTTTCATTACAATCTATATTGCCTAACAATACGTTGAACACGGTCTTGCAGAACACCCTTGATAATCAGACGTTATCGGCAATCACCAATATTGATATCACGATTAAGAACCTCGAACATGCAAAACAAGCTTTTGCACAAGACCAGTTATACAACACCTACTTTAACGCCAGATCACATCAATAGTCGTTCGCTCGATTAACATCGATACAGTCGCAACAAATAGTACGTGTTATAGCTAAGTGCATATACACTTAGCGTTGTATGGAGTTCATTATTGTCCCAGAACTATTTTAGCTGCTGTTGCCACTAACGGCTATCAGAACGCCCCCCATCAGCAAATAACACTTCTACACCTCATAGAATAGTGAGTCGCGCTTTTATAAAACAATAAGCGGAGGTCTTAATTTCAAACAGCCACTCGGACTCAGTTGATGCAGTTCACAGCACAACAGCATGGCCAAACTATGATGTTATTTGACGCGTTTACACCAGCTAAAGCCTTGTCTATTTGATTATTGCAATATCGCAGATTTAGCATCTTATTAGCTAATCGCTGAATCGCCCACATGGTAAGTGGTAAGCATTAGACCTAACACTTATAACGTCACCGGCATTCTAAAATTCAAGCGGGTATCTTGCGCATCGTCAGTCACCCCGATAGCCAGCGACAAACTTACATTGGTTGAGGGTGAATATCGAAATGAATAGCCGATAATCAACTGGCCGATATCAAGCTGGCTGCCGTCGATTTTCATATTATTAATTTTTGATTTCAATACATGCTTATGGGAATAGCTAAGGCTCATGGATGTGCGTTCATTGAGTGAAACGCCTAGACCAAAACTAACACCTGCACTGTCGCCTGGGTCAACATTCCCTACGTCTTCGTCTGTGTCCATGTTATATCCGTAGCTCAAATTACCGAAAAATACGCCAGGATCAGTAGCGTAAATTGCAGTGATACTGGGCTGAATACTCACGTACCCAGAGCCAGTAGGCAGCTCAGTAGGAAATACTGCACCTGGCGTTGATTGCATAAATTCAACTTCAAACGGGCTGGTTCCGGTAGGGATCGTCGCCACAAGGTTTGCCACGTAAATAGGCCCGCCATCTTTTGGAGAGTTGAGTTGATAGCGAGTCGATAACTCTATGTCCCCTAACCCATGACCGCTCGCATTAAAAATTTCATCCTCACTGACACCGATACTCACAGGTCGTGAGCGCTGGCTGTCATTTCGACCGATGTACGGAACTTTCAAGTCAACTTCCCAGCGTTCAGTGATCCCGTAACGCGCAGAGATACTGCCAATAAAGCTATGCCGCTTGATTTCCCGTAAGTCAATTAAGCCCACCACAAGCGCGGGGATAAAAGAAAATGCATCTAGAAAAACACGATTGTTATCTGTGTACGAATAGCCGATAGAGGGCTCTAATACCAAAGTGCCTTTACCGGATAATACACCGCTAAAGGTATCGCCTAATTCAGGGATTGCACTTGCGTCTATTGCACTGGAAGATTTTGCAGGTGCTTGGCCGACGGGTTTGTTTTTAGCTATATTGTGATCCGCTTCCCTGACAGACTTACTCGCGCGCCCTTTGCGTGTGCTATCGCTGTTCGCCCCAGAGGGGGGCATAGGCGCAACATTTTTAGCCGTCAACGCAGTTATCATCTGGGTGAGCTTTTCAATTTGCTGACCTTGCTTTATCAATAAGATACGTTGCCGTTCCAACTCAGTCTCATATTTGCTGTCTGATTTATCATCCTCTGCCATATCTTCCCCGGCGTAACACACTGATGAAGAAATGAAACAAATAGACATGGCAATTTTTGATACTTTGGTAAAAAAGAGAGGGCGCACTTCAGTTGCTAGGTTTTCCATAACTAATCCTTTATTCGCTTATGAAAACATCTAAATTTTGTATAACGTAATAATTAATTTATTATTACTTAAAAATAGTGAACGACTGAGGAAAACTCAAATTTAAATCATGCAGAATGATTATTTGAATGAGTGATAAAGCACCGCACTTTGAACGCTTTAATGATAGGGCTAAATAATTAGCAAATACAAAACATCAAATGGTAAAAAAACACACCAAAACCACCATTTAAGACAAAAAATATAATCTAATAAATAGAATTAAGGTAAACGCTGTATAAATTAAAATACGCTATTAACGATTTTATAGAACAGGGAAATATTGAATGATTGCCTACTCAAGGAGCAGACGTTCATTCAACAAAATATCGAACCTGACTTAGGTTTTAGTCGTACCATAGGAAAAGAGTTTCGCTGATTAGGTATTTTTGAAAGTTCGTCTTTACTTATGATCTGAATTCAGACTATTGACCCTTATTATCCAAACTCAAACGCCCAGTGCCTCTAGCCGCCAAAATTAACAAGCCTGCCATGATGGCCATGTTTTTAACAAAGTTTTGTGTTTCATGAGCGACATTACCGCCCTCTGGCAAATTCCAAAAATTATGCATGAACACGCTGATAACCAATGTTAGGCCAGCCAATATAAACGCTGCAACACGTCCTTTAAAACCCACTATAATCGCCAGCCCTGCAGTTAATTGAATGACAATGGTAAACACTAAAAGCGGCGCGACAAACGGCACTTCATGTTGCGCCATATACTGGCTCATGGCATCGAAACTAAAGATTTTTTGCAGTCCAGGTAAAATAAAATACAAGCCAAGTAACAACCTTCCAGCGAGTAAACACGAGGTTTCAAGTACATTCATGGGGTTTCCTTTTTATTGTTGTTTTTTGAATACTAAGATTTTATTCAATGCATATGAATAAATTAATCAGTCAGCAAGTGCGGATAAACTAAAGTAAAAACGCCAAATATGATAGACTTTCACATCTAACACGCTAATTCCAATTCGATTTAAACGACTCTCTATCGCCCATGACGCATACCTCACCCACGTGCTTTACTGTTTTTTCTGCTGATATTTTTAACGGCAATCCGTCTTTCGCATTACCCGATAAGTTTACCTTTCCGTTTTATTATCAGCCTCACCCGCTTTGTGAACTGGCTGCAGAAGAACTTCAACAGCATTTACTCAAGCAAGACGATTGGTATCATAATTTCGGCTTGGGCGACGACCCGACGCTTATCATTGGTAAAATGTTCGGCGTGTTATTAGTTAAAAATCATCTGGGGGAGCTGGGCTATTTAAGTGCGTTTTCAGGGAAATTAGCGGAGCAAAATCATTTAACAAAATTCGTTCCGCCCGTGTTCGATATGCTGGCCAGCGATAGTTTTTTTCATCATGAGCAGCAAATCATCATCAATATCACGGCTCAGCTTGATGTTATTTTGCAAGACAGTGCTTATCTGTTAGCCAAAGAAAAATTTGAGCAGACTCAAGCAAAGTGCCTTGCTGAAATTGAAGACAAACGTTTGCAGGTCGTTGCCAATAGAGCAAAGCGAAAGTCGATGCGAGATAACCTAACGGTCAAGGCAGATGACACTGAGGTCGCTGCGTTATTGAAAGCGCTAGCAGCGCAAAGCATCGAAGATAAGCTTGCGTTCAATCAAGATAAAAAAGACCTAGTACTTGCTATCGCAAATGCTAAGTGCAACCTCGATGAATTTGAAGAGCGAATACAGTCGCTCAAGAAACAGCGTAAAACCCTTTCAGCACAATTACAGCAACGTCTCTTCGAGCAGTATCAGTTTCTGAATGGGCTAGGCGAAAAAAAGTCTTTGGCGGCTATATTCAGTGACACCGTTATGCGCACACCTCCGGCTGGCGCGGGAGAATGTGCCGCACCAAAATTACTTCACTACGCTTACGCCAATAATTTAACGCCTGTGGCCATGGCAGAATTCTGGTGGGGCGCATCACCAAAATCGCAAGTACGTAAACACAAGCAGTTTTACCCAGCGTGTATAGGTAAATGTCAGCCCATTTTGAATCACATGTTGCAAGGTTTAACAGTGGAAGAGAATCAGCTATTGCAAAATGCCGCTGACGACGAACACATCGATATCGTTTACCAAGATGATGAAATGCTGATTATCAACAAACCCCCTCAGTTATTATCAGTGCCGGGCAAGCACATTCAAGACTCGGTATACACCCGTATAAAGGCCATGTTCCCCCATGCATCGGGCTCATTAATTGTGCACCGCTTAGACATGTCTACCTCGGGTTTAATGGTAATAGCACTGAGTACTGCATCCCATAAGGAGTTGCAAAAACAATTTATTAGTCGGCAAGTCAGTAAACGGTATATGGCCCTTATTGACGGTGTTTTGCAAGATGACGAAGGCGTGATTACCTTGCCTTTAGCGGGTGACTTTTATGATCGCCCTCGCCAATGTGTGTGTGAAAAGACAGGTAAGCCCGCATATACCACTTGGCGCGTAATTGAGCGCCAGGTAAAAACGCAACAAACTAAAGTATTTTTACAACCCAGAACAGGTCGAACCCACCAATTACGCGTTCATTGCGCCCACGAACGTGGTTTAAACATGCCGATTGTCGGTGATGATTTATATGGTAATCGAGCGCGTCGCTTACATCTACACGCGCAGTATCTTGGCTTGTTTCACCCCGTGTCAAACCAGTGGCTTGAATTTACCTGCGATGCTGATTTCTAAAGCATAAATCGGCAATCATTGCTAAAAGCCGATTATTCATAGCAAGAGCAGTGAAAGTCATCACGGCAATGGGTATCATAGCGGCTCTTCTCGCGACTATCGGTGCATATGGCCTCTTTATTTACTTCATTTTCAAAACTTCCTTTGACTACAGTGGCACTCATTGTGGTCTGTGCGGGGTCATTCATTGGGCCGTTGGGTATGGCTTCGGTCAACATCGCCATACCGGATCTTGCTGCAGAGCTTAAAGCAAACGCTAAAATGGTCAGTTGGCTGCCGACTATATTTCTGCTTGCCAACGTGGCGTTAATGCTGCCCTTTGGCAAGCTTGCTGATAATTATGGGCGCAAGCGCATATATAGTTATGGTTTAGTGCTCAACATCCTTTCGTCAACCATGTGTGCCTTAGCGTTTAACATTGAATGGTTGTTATTTTGGCGCTTTATGCAAGGCGCTGCGGCGGCAATGATATTCGGAACGGGCGTGGCGATATTAACCTCTGTTACCCCGGCGGATAGGCGCGGTTTTGCATTAGGTATAGCAGCCGCTTGTGTGTACATAGGCTTAACCGTCGCCCCTGCGGTAGGTGGTTGGCTGACTGAATTATGGGGATGGCGTTCAGTCTTTTTATTCCAAGTCCCCCTAGTCATTATGCTGCTCCTATTGATTAAAACCCGTATGCACGGCGAGTGGAAAAACGAGCACAAGGCTAAGTTTGATTGGCGTGGCTCGGGTATTTTTATTATTGCCGCAACGTGCTTAGTCTTTGGTTTGAGTCAACTGCCTTCTCTTATGGGGTGCGTGTTACTCGCTATTGCACTGATATCAATGGTGTGGTTTGTTGTACATCAGTCAAAACGGGATCACCCCCTCATTCGGGTCCAAATGTTCAAAGAGAGCCGAGTATTTTCGATGTCACTGGCAACCTCATTGCTAATGTACGCCAGTAACTATCCTTTAACTTTCTTACTTAGCTTGTATCTGCAATATGTGAAAGGATTTAGCCCATCTGAGTCAGGTCAAATTATTCTATTGCAAGCCCTAGCCATGGCGTTTTTAGCACCATTATCAGGCAAGTTATCTGACAAAGTACAGCCACGATTACTGGCCACGACAGGTTGTGCAATAGTGGCTTGTGGCTTCTTCATTTTGAGTCGAATGGATATTGATACCCAAGCTTGGTATATCGGCAGCTCGTTGCTGTTGGTTGGTATTGGTTTTGGATTATTTTCAACCCCGAACAACAACGCCATTATGGGTGCTGTACACAGTACTGAATTAGGCGTGGCCTCGGCTTCGTTAAATTTAGCCAGAACCATCGGTAATCTAGTGGGCATGAGTATGGTGAATTTATTGGTTCATCATTACATTGGTGATGCGCAAATTGTCCCTGCGCAATACCCTGCTCTGCTGCAAACCGTTTTGGTTGCGTTGAATGTTTCGTTTGGTTGCGTGGTGGCGGCCTGCTTCATATCTGGTTTTCGTGGCCGAGAAAGCAAGCCCGATAAAGCCATTTCAGCAGATAACGAGATATAATTTAATGCCACCCAGAATACAAATATTTTTTGTATTCTGGGTGGCATTAAAAAAGCGAGCCTGATGTTATCAAGTTCGCTTTATTAGAGCCTTAAATGCGTTTACAAGCGGTTGAATTCGTTCACTATTCAACCGTTCGCATACTCATTACTACTTAGTTGGGCGCTTTGCCTTTGGCTTGGCTTTAGGCTTTATTTTGGCGCCGCTGGTTTTATCCATCCGAATAACCGTTTGCGACACTTTATTAGTACGGCTATTTTTGCTGTGTTTACGCACTGTTTTCAACAACGACTCACGGTTACTTACCGCAAAATCAGGGCGTGAAATACGCTTAATTTTACTGTTAATTAAACGTTCGATACGCTCTACAGTGCGTTCTTCTTCGCGACTAACAAACGATATAGCGTTACCTTGCTGTCCCGCACGTCCTGTTCGGCCAATACGATGCACATAGTCTTCTGGTAAGTACGGCAAGTTGTAATTAACTACATGATCAAGGCCTTGAATATCCAGACCTCTGGCAGCGACTTCAGTCGCAATTAATACCTGAAGTTTGGCAGATTTAAAATCTGCTATGGCACGGCGACGAGCACCTTGGCTTTTATCAGCATGACAAACAGCCGCATCAATTTTACTGGTTTTCAAAGCAGCCATAAGTTTATCGGCTTGCTCTTTAGTACTGGTAAAAACAAGTACTTGATACCAATTCTGTTCGGCTAGCAGCGTTTTGAATAGACGTGTTTTATCTTCTTCTGCTACAGGGTACATTACGTGTTGTACTGTATCAGCGGCACTGTTTAACTGAGTAGCACGAATTTCTTGATGATTGGTAAGCAGCTTATGCGCTAGCTCATTCACTGTAGGAGAAATAGTCGCTGAAAATAATAGCGTCTGGTGTCCCGATGTGATCTGAGCAAGCATTTGGCGTACATCAGCAATGAACCCCATGTCCAGCATGCGGTCTGCTTCATCAAGGACCACAAATTCTACCTTCGCTAATTCAACATTTTTTAGCGTCATATGTTCTAGTAAACGCCCAGGGGTAGAAATGACAATATCCACACCGGCTTTTAGTTTACTGGCTTGTCCACCTAACTTCACGCCACCATAAAGGGCCAACACTGAAATTTCAGTAAATTGAGCGTAACGTGCAATGTTAGTCGCAAGCTGTTCAGCAAGCTCTCGCGTCGGAGTTAAAATAAGAACGCGAGGTGTTCCCGGTACGGTAGCTTTTGGTCTAGCTAACATTTGTTGTAAAATAGGGACTGCAAATGCTGCGGTTTTACCGGTACCGGTTTGGGCGCTGGCTAAAACATCCCTACCACGACGCGCAACCACAATGGCTTGCTGCTGGACGGGCGTCATTTTTTTGTAGCCACAAGCATCAATCGCTTGTTGTAATTCTGGCGCTAAATCTAATGATGAAAAGTTCATGCTAATTTCTCTTTCGGCAGACAAAAACATAGACGCAACTTGTTTACATGCTATCTGTGTAAATAGTTGCCATGACGTTATTTAGTAAGCGTAACGTCTGAATGTTGAATTTGCGTGATTGGTTTAAAAAACGATGGCGAAATATACAGGAAATTCCGTTTCGGATCACAACTATATCAATCAATACACCACTTAATGACCCTTATCGCGCCATTATTGAAAATTCCCGGTTAAAAATGCAATGAAATGCCCGCCTCTTACCCCAGTAGATTTCAACAATATTGGCCGCGTTACTTCGTTAGGCACATAGTAAATACGATTAATCATGCATCGTGTGCATAGACCAAAATGCATATTCATCAGTTCCCATTTCCTTCTGTTACAGAGACTATCGATAAAACACATTTCGTTAACAAAATAAAAACCATAAATTAACAGGGGATATCATGTTTACTCTTTCACCGCTATGCCGCTTTATTCGCAACAGTTTGAGTATCACGCTTGTTGCTTCAACCAGTGTCACGGCGCAGGTTGAAATGGCTCAAGAGCAGAAATCAACTGACACGTCGGGCCTTGAACGCATCATAGTCACCTCTCAAAAGCGCGTGCAGTCGCTACAAGATATTCCGACTTCTATTCAGGCATTTTCCGGAGAAGATCTAAGCAAAAATAACATTGGTAATTTACTGGATATGTCGGAATCTTTGCCTAATGTACACATCACTGAAACTTCTAGTAGTAAACGCGTTTTTGTGCGTGGCATCGGCTCTGGCACTAACGCCGGGTTTGAGCAGTCGGTAGCCATTTATAAAGACGGCATTTATTTAGGCCGGGGCCACCAAGCAAAATTCCCTTTTTTGGACATGCAGCGCATAGAATTAGTCAAAGGCCCCCAGTCCGTTATGTTTGGTAAAAACGCCACGGCTGGCGTACTAAGTATGAGTTCTAACCCTGCAAGCTCTGTGTTTGAGGGCAATGTAAAAGTAGAGATAGGCTCGGATAACGAGCGCCGCTATAGCGCTGTGGTTAATCTGCCTATTACAGACGATTTAGCTATCCGCGTGGCCGCATTTGACGAATCAAGAGATGGTTTCGTATTCAATCAAGCACGAGATAGAGATGAAGCATCAAGCGATGCCCATGGCGTGCGCTTCACCGCTGATTGGCAGGTTAATAACGACTTGAGCGCCCAATTTAAATGGGAACATGGTAATTTTTCTACTAGCGGCTCTCGCTATCAGTATATAATCGATACCCCGTCACGGAATGAGCAAATCTCCTTAGACCCCACCAACACTGGTAATGTGGGCTATCGCTCATTTTTACTCTCAGATACCAGTGGTTTAGATTACATCAGTTCGGTCTCTGGTGACGGCCACCCCGGTGGCTTAAACGAGGGAAATGACACTTCAAGTGACAATGCGGTATTAAACATCACCTACGATGTCAGTGATTATGAATTCACCTCAATTTCAACTTACAGTGAGTACGATTGGGATGCACTTTTTGATGCAGATTATTCAGAAGTATCGCTTATTCGCCAAGAGTACATTGAGAACTACCAACAATTTACCCAAGAATTTAGGATCGCTTCCCCGACAGATCAGACTATTGAATATATAGCAGGGGTGTTTTACATGAACAGTGAATTGTCACACCCTAACGACGTTATGCTTGGCGCATCGATTTTAATACCCAATTTGGTGGGAACGTCCTTAGGCACCCTAGCTCTTTTTGAACAGGATCAAGAAAGCTACTCGGCCTTCACATCTGTCACCTGGAACATGAACACCGATTGGAAAGCCAATGTAGGCTTGCGTTATCAGCACGAAACTAAAGACGTCACAAGCCAGCAATCTGTCTATGCATTATTTGCAGAAGGAACGCCTGAAGCTGTGCAACAATTCGCCACTGCCGCTGCGCCAACGATTTCTCGCAGCTTGTCTGGCGCTGGCGTACATAACTTAGCCACTGATCGGTCGGAATCACACCTTTCACCCAGCATCAGTTTTCAATACTTTGGCTTTAGTGACACCATGTTATTCGCAAATGCAGGGATAGGTTATAAGGCTGGAGGCTTTGATGGTTCAGGTTTGAACGCATCGCAAGGCACAGATATTGACCCCGAATCGGGCTTTGAATTTGAAGACGAAAAAGCGACCAACTATGAGCTAGGCGTCAAATCAGAACCGATAAAAAACCAACTGGAAGTCAATGCAACACTATTCTATACCGAGTATGAAAACTTGCAGGTGTCTGAATTTAATGGCAATGCATTCGTAGTCAAAAATGCGGCGGAAACAGCCGTAAAAGGTCTGGAAGTAGATGCCCGTTGGGCTATTGCTGACAACTGGGATTTAACAGCCAATGTTGCATTACTTGATTTTGAGTATCAAGCCTATGATGGCGCCGCGCCTACTGTTCGCCAGTCAGAATTACTCGGGCAGGCAACACAGTCTTTGACGGGCAAAACCGGGGCATTCGCACCAAATTATTCAGGTAATATTGCGCTCAATTACGAAACAACTGTGCTATCAGGCTATACGTTTAGCGCAAACGTGGCAGTGAATTTCACTGACGATTTCTTCCTTGAGCAAGATTTAGATCCCATCGCTCACCAGGACGCGTATCAGAAAGTGAACGTAAGAATAGGTTTACTAGACGCAGAAGATAAATGGTCTTTGTCTTTACTGGTCAATAACTTAACGGACAAACGCACCTTTAGCCAAGCGAACGATGTTCCCGTTTTGAGTTACGCCCATCGTTTCTTAGTGGAACGCCCACGCAGTATTCTACTTCAGGGGGCGTACTTTTTTTAGGCGTTATTAGATGGTGGGGGAATAACTCGCTTGGCAATGTCGAGTAATTTTCCCCTCATCCACGTATTTAGTGGATCGTGCACGGCTTGTTTATGCCAATACATGTGTATTGGTAAAATGGGCACTTCAAACGGCAATAGCACGACTTCCACGGGCATTTGTTGCTTGAGTAAACGAGCGTAAGCATTAGGCATGGTGAGTAACATATCGCAGCGGCTAATGACGCTGGTAGCAGCAAAATAGTGTTCACATTTTAGGGCGAATTTACGTGACACACCATGCTTGGCTAATGCCATATCCACGGTGTTAACCGCTGAATCTTTCAATGTCACTAATGCATGATCAGCTTTTATGTAATTCACCAAAGAGATGTCCGCCAGAATCGGGTGGTTTTTTCGGCAAATCAATGAAAAGTGTTCGTCACAAATGAGGGTATGTTGTATGTCATCACTGGTTGGGGTGAGCACGTCAATCACAATATCAAGCGCTTGGTTTTCTAGGGCCGCTTCCATGTCGATACGACTCACTTGGCGACTATTCACGGTAATGTTTGGGGTGTTGATCATAAGATCTGTTGTAAGTTCAGGGAAGAAAATAGACTCAAGGATATCCCTAAATCCGAATTTCATTTCTCGCTGGTATTGGTGTACGTCAAAGTCACCAATATTATGCAAAGTAGATTCGAGCTCAGACACTGAGTTCAGCACTCTGGGCATGATAGTTTGGCACATTTCTGTGGGTATCATTTTACGACCATGACGCACAAACAACGGATCTTGATACTTGTCTCTCAGGCGAGAGAGCGCATGGCTGACCGCGGGTTGACTAAGATGAAGTCGTTTTCCCGCTGCCGTTATCGAACCCTCTCGATAAACCGCTACCAAGATAAGAAACAGATTTAAATCAATTTTACTATGCAGCATATTAATTCATCACAATCAAATAACATCATTCGTATTCATTCTAATAAGTATTACACTGGTGTCAAATCAATAAACTAGGGGTATAACGTGAACAATAAAATTCAACAAGATGCACAACATATGGCTATCGGTGCGGGCAAATTCAAAATTCCCATGCCACCTACGTTTACCGATAAGCTACAGCAGCGCGAATACGAGAAGCAGCGTTTAGCCGCTGGGTTTCGTGCGTTTGCGCTGCATCATTTCGATGAAGGATTGGCCGGGCATATCACCCTTCGTGATTGTATCGAGCCCGATACCTTTTGGGTGAACCCACTGGGTATTCACTTTTCGATGATCAGAGCGACTGACTTAGTGCGTATCGACCATGAAGGTAATATAGTTGACGGTGTACACGCCGTAAATAACGCAGCATTTGCAATACATTCGCGTATTCATATGGCACGCCCAGATGTCAACGCGGTAGCTCATGCGCATACCAAATATGGCAGAGCCTTTTCTTCATTAGGCGAACCTTTGCAGCCTATCTCTCAAGACGCGTGCATGTTTTACGAGAACCATGGGATTTTTGGTACATTTACAGGTGTTGTTGCTGAAAAAGGCGAAGGTGATTTGATTGCCGAAGCATTAGGTCAACACACTGCAGTCATTTTGCAAAATCACGGCTTAATTACGGTGGGATCTTCTGTAGATGCTGCGGTCGCTAACTTTATATTGATGGACAGCTGCTGCCAAAGCCAACTACTCGCGCAAGCGGCAGGACCATTGACGTTGATAAACCCTGAAATTGCTCGTAAAACAAAAGCGGCTAACGGTTCTGAATTAGTGACTTGGGGTAATTTCCAGCCACTGTATTCAATGTTATTAGCCCAGGATCCCAGTTTCTTAGAATAGGCTGGATTGCTACTGCAACGATTTGAATCAGCTTTATTTGAATCTAAGACATCTGACGCGACGTTAACAACATTTGGGTTTTCTTAGAATATTAAGGTGAACAGCGAGGGCTCTCGCTGTTCACTATTAAAGATGAGCCTATTTTTGTTTACGCAAAAAATCCAGGGCACCAGTAATGGCTGCCACTTGCGCTAAAATACACTCTTCGGGTGTTGCATTAGCGCTGTCGGGATACACTTCGGTAGTTGTGGTGTAGAGCGCACTCGTAAAGCCAGCACACAAGCCCAAATCTTTTAATGCATAATTGATTACACCATGCTGCGTCATGGGTGAACCTATTAACTTGCCTGATTCATCTGGTAACGCAATATGAGTTACTTTCTCAACACTTTCGATCACTGCGCGTTGGAATGCATCTTGGGGATTTTGCGTATCTCCAACCGTATAAAAACCATCGGGGATCTGTCAATTTTCTTGAAAGATACCATCACGAGCGCAAAGTGCAGGCCTAAACTCACTATTGTCAGTGTCAGTGGTTTCGTGTAGGTCAATATGAGCATAAATTGGCATACCTAAATCACTGACGTAAGCCATAATTTGCGCAGCTTCAAGTGATGGACTCTGAGGTATAAAAGAGCGATTAGGATCAACCGCCACCGGATTCCAGCGATTAATCGTTTCATACCCCCAAGGGCTGATACATGGCGCAATAACCAGATTAAAATTCGCTTGGTATTTAGCCGCATGTTGCAATGCGAAACGCAGCGCACCTTGCACACCACTTGTTTCATAACCATGCACACCACCGGTTACTAATATCGTCGGCTTTTGTTTACTAAATTCTTTCGTGCTAACAACATAGAGTGGATAAGGGCCATTGACGTATTCTAAAACACCATACTGCTCAACGTTGAAATCACTTCGCAAACTATCAATGTGCACGATTACTTCGTTATGGTAGCTGCGCTTAATGACTTGCTGTGCAAGCCATTGTTCTTTTTCAGGGAGAGTCCAAGGAATACCAGGTTTACCAATACTGTAACTAAGCGTTTGAGTCATGAATTACCTATAAAATATTGTGTGTGGCTAAAGAGGGAGGAGATGATGAAAACATGAATATAGTAAAGTATTTATAAGTAATAGTCAGATACGGAAAGATTTATTCTTGGTAAAAGATAGAGAATTTTGTCAGCAATTATTGACTAGTCGTTACGAATAAGCAGCGAAGAGAAACAAGGTAAGGGCGAAAATCGATATTACTTGAATGGTAATACCGTTTTTAATCGAAAATTTATACTGAGGGCTCACGGGTAAAGCAGCGACGCCTAGCTTGAGTTCGTTTATTTTCATTCGACAATAACAAATCGATTCCATCTTTTTTCATTGGTGTTTTTTCACAGCGGGTTAATTCACTATCGGCCACTAATGACAAATATCGGCCGCAACACACGCGTAAAAATGACGTAAAGTTACTCAAGTCTAATTCAGTATCCTGAGATTCAAAATACAGTTTTGTAATCAGTTGATTAACAGACATTTCATCACGAAAGGCAATTTCAGCTAATACATCCCAAAAGAAATTTTCTAAACGAATTGATGTTACCACACCTTCGATCCGTAACGACTTTGTTCTACTTAGCCACAGTTCGGCCTCTGCCCCAACAAACAACTGACACATACTAACGCTCCTTTTAGAATGTCCTGCATACTTTTATAATGCTAAACACGATCCCCACGAGAATCATCTACGTAAAGTTAATCATGAACATCGCACTCTAGGGTAATAAAACTATACTACAATTATACTCACTTGTTGTTTGCTGCGTCTTACACGCCAATTTCGTGGCGTAATTGGCGGATATAGTGGTGCATAAAATCGGTACGCAGCCGCGCTTCTCGCTTCGCTTCTTCTGTATGTAATGTATCTTCAATTTTAAGTAATTTTTGATAGAAATGGTCTAAAGTAAACTGTCTATCATCTATATCACGATACAGTGCAAAAGGATCGTCCGCTTCATACAAGTCACGGTGTAATGCGCTACCGACTTGCAAACAACGCGCAATACCTATCGCACCAATGGCATCTAACCTGTCTGCATCTTGAACCACACATGCCTCTAAACTGACCGGCACTATATCTGCGCTAAAACTGTGCGCCATTATGGCATGGTGAATATGTGCAAAATGTTCCCTTGGATAGTCTATCTCAGCTAAAAAAACTAACGCTTTATCAGCTGCCATTACAGAACTCGACGCCCGTTGAGGATGATTTTTTGGTAACGTCACACAATCGTGTAACCACACTGAAGGCATAACCACCCACTCATTGGCTCTTTCTGCCAAACTTAACTGCTTAGCGTTAGACACTACCCGCCTGACATGCTCAAAATCGTGAGCGAGATCAGTGACCATCTCAACTTTGATGAACTCAGCCATTTTAGCTACAAATACGTCCATGGGATTTACCTATGCTGTGGGTG
This sequence comes from Paraglaciecola sp. 20A4, assembly GCF_011378905.1. Taxonomy (GTDB): domain Bacteria; phylum Pseudomonadota; class Gammaproteobacteria; order Enterobacterales; family Alteromonadaceae; genus Paraglaciecola. Next base: position 63,116 of record NZ_WTPY01000011.1, read on the forward strand.
TTTTACCAAATCAAATAGTGCTGGTTTTTCAACCGTAAAGACTAACTAATAAATGAAAGTATAAAGCACTAATATTTGATTTTATTCAGGTTAAAAACTTAATATTTTTGGATTCTATTAATAAAAAGCGCTTTTATTAAAAACGGCTATCATTTTCGCACGGAATACCGTCGTTATCACCGTCCATACGAGTATCTGGGCAGTGTTGCAAAAAATACTCAGCTTCGGCTCGAGATGTCATTTGTGAACAATATTGACGACCATCACAGCGAAAATTCATGATCATTGGTGCTGACTTGCGTGCTGGCTTATTAACGGATTGCGCAGGATTTTTTGTCTGTATCATCTGCTGTGCGCTTTGAGTAAGCAGATCACCTTGATTTGATTGTGCATTAAGTGTCGGTATAATTTGAATCGTTGCGAAAAACAGCAGCGCCAAGACAATTAATTTTTTCATTGCCTAACTCCATATAAGAACTTGATGAAAGCATATAATAATACAGCGGAATAAAACCACTGTAGATAGGTATATTTAACCGTACTTAGGCATATATATCACATTTGAAATCGCGCTTAGTTTTTAGGCTTTACCTCAAGGGTTTTATCCACAACTGCATTACGATGCACGAATGCTTTATGCTTAAAGGAATATCGCTCTAATAGACTGGATAACCATACACGGTATTGTTCCGAAGTTAAGACCTTTTCTATATCATTGAGCAAACCAATATACGGAGACTTTTTTGACATGGAGAAAAATAAATTGCCTGTTAACAAAGGCGTAGGCACATCGACTATTTGCGTGTTTAAATTATATAGATTAAGCAAGTGCTGCCCTGATTGGCGCCCAACAATCACTGCGTCAATTCTTTGAAGTGCGAGCATTGAAAATAAGCTCTGGTGGTTTGCAACTCGAATTACGTAGCTATTTTTCTGTAAGTGATGATCTAAGTTACTGCCAAGGCTTACCCCATGAACTAAGCCGATGAACTTTGCATTTAGCGATTCAGGCCCTGTGTAATCAAAATAGCGTTCTTTGTTTACAAACAGCGCATTCTCATTGCTTGCCATCGGTGTTTTAGAAAAAACCGAGTAGTTTTTTCGTTCTAAATTAATAAAGGAGCAGATATTGAGATCCACGTCACCCTGCTCAATTAATTGCTGGCAGCGTTTCCATGGGCCCACATACGTTAAATCGACTTTATAACCCAGATCACCAAAAAGCTGCGTGGCTACTTCGGCGCAAACACCGACAATTTTGTCCCCTTCGAGCCAATTCCAGGGCGCGTAATCGTGATGACCACATGCTTTTAAAGTCTGTCTCTCACTGCCGATTGACACTTGACTCAATAACAAAATTGAAGCAAGCAAAACGCCGTTTTGATATTTCAAGCAATCCATTCTCTTTGGCTTAATGGCACGTTTTATAGCGCCAAAACTTGCACCTAATGCTTAAGGTAACGCAGAGCGTAAAACTTACCAACTTAAATGAAAAAAATTTGTTATCAGCAAATTTCTTTTACTGCTATAGCAGCGTTTCAATATTCAGCTAGTAACGTTATCACCTTAATTTCATCATGTGATGATTAACAAAACTGTTCCTGCGCCAACAGCATTACTGTACAAATACAATATTGTCTTTCTGCCAGCTAAATTTTACTTCAAGAGTGTTCGTGTCGCTGTCCCACCTTGCTCCGCTATTAGCATTAAGAAATACCGTTTTGTCTTCAATCAACTCCAGTTGATTGTCACCAATCCTTACTTGATTAATACTCTGAGTCCAATTATGGATCCATAAAGTAATCATCCGTTTATTCGGCATACCTTTGAAGTTACCTTTTCGCTTTAAACTGAACTCAAGTGTATTTTGGGTACCCTTAGCATCGGTGCCGCGTTTTGCAGAAAACGTAATCGTTTCGAACGCACCGTCGCGTATCGCATGCTGGTTTTTGCCATCATCGTTATACATAACACTGCTAGAACTTGAAATACTCTGATCGGCGTAATAATGTAAGTCCAACGACTCAGTGGCGTAATTATCACTGCTTAGTACCGGTATCGTCATAGGTATTATGGATCCACCTCGCGCAAAAACAGGTAAAAGTTTAATATCCGTGGCAACGGTAATGGTTTGCTCTCCGTCGTATCGCTCGTCGCTCCAAAAGTTAAACCACACGCCTTTAGGTAACCTAATACTTACTTCTTTCATATTTGCGCTGGTGATTGGTTTTACCAGTAACGCATCCCCCCAAAAATATTGATCCTTTTCGTCAATCAAGCTTAAGTCACTCTCGTCCTCAAAGAACATCGGGCGCATTAGTGGCATGCCCGTCAAGCTATTTTCATATGCTAACGAATAATTGTAAGGCAACATGGCGTAGCGTAATTCAACATATGAGCGCAAGATTTCTTTGGTTTTACCTTTATGATAGACCGGTTCTGGGGCTATATTATCTTGAGCATGGGGCCTAAACACTGGCTGAAATACGCCATATTGTAACCATCTTATATACATTTGCGGGTCAAATACCTCCCCACCAGCGAATCCGCCCAAATCAGAATGGGTGTAGCCCAGTCCGAATAAGCCCATTTGCAATGACAACTCGACCTGAGGTTTCAAGCCGTCCCAGGAACGGCTGACATCACCGGTCCATGGGATCATTCCATAGCGTTGAGAGCCAACGAAACCAGAACGCATCATAATAAATGGGCGCGTATTGGGTGCTAATGAAAGTTGGTTTTGGTAAACCTGCTCCGCCCATTTATGCCCATAAGCATTATGAATTTCGTCACCTGTCGCAACAATACCGTTTAGGTTATGTAACATATCACCAGGATGTACTTCAGGCTCACCCAAATCGCCCCACCAGCCTGCAACACCTTGTTTGAAAAGTTCAGCATAGGTTAGATTAAACCAATCACGTGCATCTTGATCAAACACATCGACTAACCCTGTGTTGCCAAAATAGAAGTCAAACTGATAAGGCGCCCCTTCACTATTCAGTGCCAGAGCATTATTGCTCACTGCGTCTTGCCATTTTTTTGATGATGATAAGATAAAAGGCTCAGTAATTAATATTGTTTTGACACCATCACGGCGCAAATCACTGATCATTTTCAGCGGTGTGGGGAATGCTTTATTATCCCAGCTTAGATTTCCCATATGGCCTTTGATATCAGCCCCAAACCAATACAAATCAAGCACAATGGCATCTAGTCCAAAACCAGAATCCTGATATAATTTGACCGTATCACGCACTTCTTGCTCACTTCGATAACCAAAACGCGAAGCGAAACTACCCAGTGCCCAACGTGGAGGCAATGGTTGCTTTCCAGTCACTGTGACAAGGTGCTCTATAAGTTGCGGATAGGTATCCCCTGCCACCACAATATAACTGGTGCGCCCGCCCATCGCTTCGAAACGCATCTCATCAGAGTCAGTGGCACCTAAATCCATATAACCACGAGCCGAATTATCGAATATCAAAACGTATTTTTTGCTCGACATGATCGCTGACAAACCAAAATACATTTGTTTTGATTCGGTGGTGTAACCATAATGGGCTTTGTTATATAGCGGTAAACGCTGGCCACGTCGATCCATCCCGACAATTCGTTCACCACCACCAAGTAATTTTTCATTATTTTGTAAGGCAAAGCTAAAACCGCGCTGATTATCATCAATAAACAAACCACCTTTTTCAGCCAACAACAATTTATCGTCTCGGTAATAGCGAATACGCAGTGGAGACTTTTCAATTTCAGCACGTATGCCCTGGGCTGAAAAAACAATCGTTTCAGCCTCATTCGTTACCGTCAATTTAGCAGGCTTTGCTACCCCATCGATGGCAAATGAAGGTAGTTGCTTCACATCATTTGGCTGATAAAACACTTCAAATGCGTCATTAGCTAACGCGGTGATGCTCACGTCGCCTTCATCTGTTTGAATCTGCAGTACTTGCCCATTGAGTGAATGAGATAAATACTCACTACTGGAGGCTGAAAATGCCAAAAGGAGTAAGCATAAGCCGATAGATCGTCGTGTCATTTTCCGTCCATTTGAAATGTGTGTTTTAATCATATTATCTTATTTACAGTAACAGCGAAATTAAGCGGGTATATCAATGGATTTCAAATAACCACTTAATTGCTTCGGTAAAAGATTGCCCCCACAACAGCTCATTGTGTTGCCCCTGTGGCACACTCACAAACTTCATATTATTGCGAGGGTGGCCTTGTTGTTTCAGTAGTCGTTGCATCTTGTCCGCGTCTGAAATCATGCCGTCTCCTTCGCCGCTGCCATACAACATAAATAAGCGAGCCTTATTATTAGCTCGATGCAATTTGGTATCACTGAACACGTCGTGTGAATACCAATAGGACGGTGAAAATATGCCTGCCTTACCAAATACATCAGGATAATGATGAATTGCATAATGAGACATTAAGCCACCCATAGCACTGCCCATTATGGCCGTATTTTGCGCATCACTGAGCGTACGATAATTGCTGTCGATATAAGGCTTAACCACTTCAACTATCAGTTGCATGTAATTTTTACCTTGCGCATCACCGAAACGTTCATTTGGCCAAGGGCTTAGTTCGTTCATGCGAAAGTCACCGCCATTGTCGATACCGACGACAATGAATTCACGCCCTGATTTTTTAGCAAGCGAATTAAGGCTTTCGTCTACTTTCCACTCATCAGCGTATGCTGTTGCATTGTCAAAGAGATTTTGCCCATCGTGCATGTATATGACGGGATAAGACTGTGTTTCATTGTCATAATCTGGTGGTAAATACAGGCGCACAATGCGCTGACGGTCAAGTCCAGGGATAAGAAATGGATAAGGTAAAATAGATACATTGGCTGCTGCAGTAGAAGCCCTCTTTTCAATTTGTCCACAGCCAGAAACACCCATTAGCGCAACACTAACTACGATAACCGATAGCAACATTCTACTCGCGCTACGCGTCCACATTCCCATTACAACCCGCCTCATTCAGTTACTTGGCTAAAAAAAGAGCCTTCAAATATTATACTGCGAGACTCAGTACCAGAGATTGTAACGGTCCTAGGCTTATTGAGATATGCCCTTTTTGATTTTCCACAACAAAATTTACTTTTTGCCCGGTTAGTACCAGTCATTCTCGTCAGGTTGTGCTTTACGTGAGCCATTCCCGGTCCATTTCGCAGGTGACTCAAAAAACTTACCATCGGCCAAATCATGAAATTCGCCACCAAGCGGTTGGTAATGACCAGTCGTCTTCGGTACTTTGAAATCTTGCCCAACAACATAGTAAAAGTTGTTATCCCGGGCATATTCGACAGACGTTTCATCATTTTCACCAAAATCAGCGCGCTCATCAGGCTTGGCAAGCGAGTGATAATTTCGCGCCACGTGATTTGGAACAATATCAATGATTACCCGCATATCGTTGGCATGTGTGCGCATTATCAATGCTTCAAATTCTGCTAGACGGTTAGCTGGGTTGTCAGCAAGATCAGGATCCACTGAGTAGTAGTCCTTGACCGCATAAGGCGAACCAGCGCGTCCTTTCACTACATCAGGATCATCTTGTGAGATGCCAAATTTAGTGTAATCGGTAATCACATCATGGTGGGGCACGCCGGTATACCAAATATGACTCACACCAAGCTCCTTAATTTCCTTAAGCGCTGTATCAGTAATATCGCTAAACTTGCCCACACCATTTTCTTTAATTGTGCCCCATGGCTTATTGGTGGTGTTCGTATTACCGAACAGCCTAGTGAAAACCTGATAAACCACTGGCTTGCCACCCTTAACATTAACATCTGTCACCGTTTCGTTTGTTTCCTTTAGGCGTTGAGCCGCTTGAGTTTTTATTTGATCGGAGCAGGCTAATAGAGCTGAGGTCATCAATATTAAGGTAAATATTCGGGTGCTATATTTATATTTTTTCATCTGTGCGTGCATGGTTTTGGTATCCTAATAAAGCGACACATTTCACTGACTGCGATCCATACAGTACGGGTAAAATATTAACAGTTTAATCACAAATGATACTCGTAAGAGCATGATTCGAATAGCATATTACATACGTATTCATAGGTTCATTACTAACCAGTTGCGCTTAATAAGTTACCCAATGTCAATTTTTAACGTCATATACAATAGAATCCTTTTAATGTGTTATAAAAAGACTTATCAGTACATTATTTCATCCAGATTTTGAGCTATCCATCTAGATTAGTTCATATATTTAGATATGATTATTATGATGTGTTTTTGTTCGATAACGAGATAAGGCTGGGTAACCAATGAGTGAAGATATTCAGGCGGTATTGGCTGGCTACCCACAACAAGCAATCAGCCAGTTTTTATCAATTCAAAATTTAATATTTTCTCTCGCGAACATCAATAAATTGAATCCCGTTGAAGAAACTTTAAAATGGGGTGAGCCAAGTTATAAGGTTAAAGGCGGTAGTGCCATTCGAATAGATTGGAAAGCAAAGGATCCCAGTTTCATCAAGGTATACTTTCATTGCCAAACAATTTTGCTTTCAACATTCAAAGAGATTTATCCAAACGACTTCATTTACGAAGGCAATAGAGCAATAGCTATCCCTCTTACTAGCAAGATTGAACTTACCCCTCTAGGTCATTGTTTAACGCTTGCGTTGAAGTACCACACCCTCAAGCATCAACCTCTATTGGGTGCATGAATATAAAAACACATTGGAAATAACGCAGCGAAAGTAGGCATAACATTTTGTTCAGCTTAGGTCCGAATGATGCGATTCCTTCCCTGCTCTTTTGCTTGATAAAGTCGCGCGTCAGCAGCCTTATAAATCTGCGCTAAATTATTCCCATCTAAAGGCCAGCGAGCAACGCCTATGCTGACAGTAATATTAAGTGTAAAATCATCGATGGTAATATCTTTTTCAACTGCCTGCCTCAATCGCTCTGCGACTTGCTGCGTCTGCGCCTCATTTGTATTAGGTATTAACAAACAAAATTCCTCACCACCAAAACGAAACGCCCAGTCATTTCTACGACGCATCTCATTTATCAATCTAGATACCTTTACCAGCACCTCATCCCCCACATCGTGGCCGTATTGATCATTGACCTTTTTAAAATGATCGAGGTCAAGCAGCAGCATAGATACGGATTGCTGGTCTTGGGGAATACTTTGACACAGCATTTCAAAGACGGAATTAAGATGCAGACGATTATTCAAGCCCGTTAAGGGATCAATAGCTGCCATCTGTTGCAAACGCTCTACCATAGCAGTCCGTTTAGATTCGTAGGTATAAGACAACACCCAGATGGCCGTTAAACACAGAGCAATATTGACAACCGCAATAGGGTTAATATCAGGATTTTTAAGCAAATGAGCAAAGATAAGTACACCAATCCCTGCCCCTAAATAGACAATGGTAAACCAACTGCCCAATTTAATACCAAGCAATAGATACGATAAAACAGGGATAATATATAACCACGTATACAAGGTTGAATTAAATGAAATACTATATATTCCAATCAATATTACTGAATATAAGGCAACCAAAAAAACTGAAGACCATAACGTAAGATTGGGTGTTTTCTGATGAATAGTCAGGATACCAATAGACAGGATTACTAGCCCTAATTCGATTCCCGCGTAGACTTTAAAACCCGCTTGCCAGTTACTGACGACAAAAATACAGCCAGCAAATATGATAACGAGCAATACCGCTTTTAATACATTGCGCCGATAATCAAATTCGTTGGCCCATAACTTGGAAATCACCATTAAACTATCTATTCCCCTTTGACAACCGCGTTTGTGTTGAATTTCCAGTAACCAAATAACGGTTAGCCAAAACCTGATCTATTTACTGAGTATACCTACAATGAGTGAGTTGACCATTTAGTATGCATTAACACTTGAAAAAGTATTGATACGTTAATCCGCACATTGATGCAGGTATTTGTGACACCTGTGGCTTTTCATCCTCACAACAACGGTCGCATACTGTCGATGAACGCTATGTATTCAACGGATTATAAAACACATAATAAGTTAATGTTTTAGGATTAATTAACTGGTCCCGTTATCGTAATGGACTATTTTTACCGCCTTGGCGATCAACACCTGAGGGCACTTGTCGTTATTTTTCGACTTCGGATTGACCGTCAAGACAAGGCTTTATGCCAGAAACTGTTTCTCTGCATACTCGTGGACTGTGGTTATCACATTGCTCACAAAATTTAGCGCAGTGGTCCGCTGGCAATCTGCTTTAACAATGGCAATTGAAACCATATCCTCAACACTCGCACCCATTTGTTTCTAAACGGATCGTCTATAGTCATTGCCCGAGTCATAATCATTCCCAAGTTTAGATAATTAATAAGGCTATTGGTCTTAATTCAGATCATGTAAGCGCATTTAACCGTTGAATGCAGGGTTATCAAGCAGTAGTTGAATTACGCTGCAAGTAGTTGACCGAATTTTAAATAAAATGCGGCGCAAAGCAGTCCCTTACAAGCAATAAATATTGCATATTCATTGCGCTGATAGAATTGAATGATAGACATTCTAAACAGACTTATTAAGATACAACTAGAGAAGCTAGGATGCTGTGTCTCGGATACCTTTGTGTATTGATTCTTTTCTAACTTGAAATGTGTACAAATAACGACGATATAATCTGACAACATCAACTAAGGTGCAAACTCACCATCTTTAATCGTGTCAGCTATTTTATCATTTTATTGTAGAGTGAGTTAATAAGCGGCTTGGTAATTGAATGCGTATGAACGGAAAACGTAGTAGTCAATTTAAAATGTTAGTTAAGCGTGAGCAGCAAACAAATGTATGGATGCAATGTTCACCCCAGATCACAAGAACCATACTATTTGCCTTACTCGTTACAGTTTTTCCTGTAACCGTATGTTCCGCTCAAAGTGAGCAAGATGTAACTACATCCACAACACTCGGGCAATCCGGCAGTTCGTGGTATGTAAAAGGCGAATACGACAAAGCTATAGAATACTTTGAACAAGCACTTGCCAGTAACGTTGAAACCTATGGTAAAGCACATCCTAATGTCGCAACGCTCCACAATAACCTAGCGCTGGCATGGAAGGCGAAAGGCCAATATGACAAAGCAATTTATTATTATGAGTTAGCTCTCGCCAACAATCTCGAATATTTTGGTAAAGATCATCGAGAAGTTGCTTCAATACGCAGCAATTTAGGCTTGGTCTGGTATGCCAAAGGACAATATGATAAAGCAATTGATTATTATGAATTAGCGCTCGCTAGTAGCCTTATTAATGTAGAGCAAAATCACTCGTTCGTGGCCACTATACGCAGCAATATAGGACTGGTTTTACAAGCTAAGGGCGAGTATGACAAAGCCATTCACAACTTTGAATTAGCCCTTGAAGATGGCGTTGCTACTTATGGCGAAGACCATCCATCTGTGGCCATTAGGCGCAGTAATTTAGGCAGTGCTTGGGAAGCTAAAGGCCAGTATCAAAAAGCGTTAACGTATTACGAACTCGCACTTAAAAGTGGTATCGCAAACCTTGGTGAAGACCATCCAACAGTGGCCACTCGGCGCAACAAACTAGGAAGTGCATGGCAAACACTTGGTCAATATGGCAAAGCAATTCACTATTACCAGTTAGCGCTAACCAGCAGTATTCGTTCCGTCGGGGAGAATCATCCCTCGGTCGCGATAATACGGAATAGCTTAGGCAGTGCCTGGGAAGCAAAAGGCGAGTATAACAAAGCGATTGAACAGTACGAAAAAGCCCTTGTTATCAACGTGCGTACTTTTGGTAAAAACCATCCCGATGTAGCGAATACACGTAGACAACTGGGTCGCGCTTGGCAAGAAAAGGGCCAGTATAAAAAAGCCTTGGACTATTATGAGCAAGCTTTGGCAAGTGATATTAAAACGTTTGGTGTGGAACATCCCAATGTAGCAGTTTCACGCAGGCTACTTGGTAGTCTGTGGCAGGCAAAAGGTCAATACGATAAAGCGATTGAATTTTATGAGCTCGCACTATCTTCTAGCCTGTTAACATTCAGTGATAGCCACCCTGACGTGGCAAGCATTCGCCGTCAGCTCGGCAGCGCATGGCAAGAAAAAGGCCAATATGAAGTCGCTTTAGCGTATTACGAACAGGCCTTAGCAAGTGATAGACAAATTTTTGCAGAGCAACACCCAAATGTAGCTGCTACACAAAGCTTGTTGGGCAGTCTATGGCAGGCAAAAGGTCAGTACGATAAAGCGATTGAATTTTATGATCTGTCTCTTGCAAGTAGTCTTACAACCTTTGGCGATAGCCATCCTGACGTAGCAAGCACACGTAGACAGCTTGGTAGCGTTTGGCAAGAAAAAGGTCAATATGACAAAGCGATGGAATACTATACGCAGGCACTGGCAAGTGTTATTCAAACCTTTGGTGAAGAACATCCAGATGTAGCGCGCACTCGCAGGCTACTTGGTAGTCTATGGCAAGTACAAGGTCAATATCAAAAAGCAGTCGAATATTATGAACTTGCGCTTGAGCAAGCGCTACTTATCTTTGGTGAAGATCATCCTGATGTTGCAAAAATTCGTAATAATTTAGGCAGTGCATGGCAGGCTCAAGGTCAATACGATAAAGCCAGAGAGTATTATGAATTAGCAATACAAGGTGCCCGACGATCCTTGGGCGAAGAGCACCCTATTGTAGCGACCACGCGAAGTCATATTGGTAGCCTTTGGTTGGCTAAAGGTCAATACGATAAAGCTTTTGAATTTTATGAACAGGCATTAGCCAGCAATATAAAAATATTAGGGGAGGATCATCCAGATGTGGCTGAAACACGCAGTAGTCTCGGCCGGATATTAAAAGCCAAAGGTCAATACGCTGAAGCCATTACCTATTACGAGCAAGCGCTTAATAGTGGTATCAGAACCTTAGGTGAAGATCACCCTTCAGTTGCTATCAGGCGTAGTAATTTAGGCAGTTTGTGGGCGGCTCAAGGACAATACGATAAAGCCATCGAATATTATCAGTTAGCCCTTGCCAGTGGGATCAAAACCTTTGGTGAAGATCACCCTTCGGTCGCAATTAGGCGCAGTAATTTAGGCAGTGCATGGGAATCATTAGGTGAATACGACAAAGCGATTGAATATTATACGTTAGCCCTTGAAGGAGGCATTAAGAACTTTGGTGAAAACCATCCTTCGGTGGCAAAAAGGCGCAGTAATTTAGGAAGTGTATTCAAATCATTAGGCCAATATGATAAAGCCATTGAATATTATGAGCAGGCATTAAAAAGTGGCATTTTAACGCTTGGTAAAGACCATCCATCTGTTGCTATTAGGCAGAACAATTTAGGTAATTCATGGCAAGCTAAAGGTGATTACGACAAAGCCATTGAATATTATCAACGCGCTTTAAAGACATACATCTCATCCGTGGGTGAGGATCATCCTAATGTGGCCACCACACGCAGTAATTTAGGTAGCGCATGGCAAGCGAAAGGAGAATACGATAAGGCGATTGAGTATTATGAGTTAGCCTTGGAAAATAGTCTCGATAACTTTGGTCAAAATCATCCGTCTGTTGCGACAACTCGTTCTAACTTGGGCAGTGCGTGGCAGGCAAAAGGACGATATAAAAAAGCCCTTAAATATTATCAATTAGCCTTAAAAACGGGGCTCGAAATCTATGCGAAAGACCATCCTTTCATAACGGCAACACGCAATAATATAGACATTGCAAAGGACGCTCGCTGGCAGTAATACCAAGCATTGATGCTGCTTTATAAACTAAATAGTGAATAACATTAAGGCTATAATTAACGCAAAAAATAACCGGCTAATGCCGGTTATTTTTACGCTAACAAATTTAAATCGCTCCTATTTACTCAAGACTAAATGGGAGCGACCCATCGATTAAAAACGCTTATGTAAAGTTACGCCGAAGGTAGCCGGATCAGATATATAGGCATTGAGTTTGCCTTCTTGTAAAGGGGTGTTGAAATCTATGTGATTAAGATATTCCTCGTCCAATACATTACGTCCCCAAAAGACCAGGTCCATATCGTATTTCTCGAAGTTCATGAAAAAGCGTAGGTTAAGCAAGTTGTATGAATCTTGAACCGCAAATGGGTCGTTACTACCATCCAATACGACATCACCCGTGTAGCTAAATTCGGCTAACACATAAGCGTTGATATCATCTCGAATAGTGAAATCTTTCTTGACCTTAATCATCGCATAATCTTCAGGTTCACCACCTGGTCTATCACCTGAACGATCACAATATGGATTCGGAGCAGCCGGATCGGTACTTTCTTGCCCCGGATCTGCTATACCCGTATGCCAGGTATATGCAGTCCAGCAATTTCCTCGCATAAAGTTATCGTATTCAGCATTGACACGAGCGTACACAAAATCAACTTGAACTGTGTCCGTGGGTAACCACGTTAGCTCAACTTCCAAACCTGAGGTCTTATAATCACCGGCATTTTGCAAGTTAAAGCCAGTTCCCGTAAACGTGCTGGCTTGTATATCGTCGACTATCGTTGAGTGAACAGCAACATTGACCCGCAAATCGTGTTCAATAAAGTCTTTCTTAAGGCCTAGTTCGAAAGCGCGTGATGTTTCGGCCCCAAAAATAGGATCGAACCCCTCTGATATCCTATCTGTATTCGTTCCACCGGACTTATATCCAGTACCGTACGACGCATAAAGCAGGGTATTACGGTCTGGGAAATAGCTCAATTTCACCGTCCCAGTTACTTGATCATCGCTTAACGAATCTGAAATATCTGATCTATCGGCTGTAATGGCACCAAGAGGGTTAAACCCCCACCCAACACGTTGAAATGGCGTTAATGCAGCAAGAGCAGCCTGCCCTTCAGGGCTAGTAATATCAATAGTGTTTGTTTGGATCCCCGTCAAAACATTTCCAGCAGCAGCAGCCCCATACAGTAATGTACCTGGAACAATTGAGGTCGGATTCTGAGGATCACCCACAGAAGAGAAAAACGTAGGGAACGCGGAATTGTCTGCTAAATTTTCAGTAAAAACCGTTGACAGGTCTTTGCTTTCATCGGTGTAGCGCAAACCAGCTGTGAGAGTGAATTTTTCGGTTAATCGATAATCAACCTGTCCAAAAATAGCGTAACTTTCGTGTGTTTGTTTGGCAATGTGGTCAAAGGCCGAAAAAGCAGGCGCCGGTGCAGCAGAAGGAGCTATAAGCCCGTTCGTTGCAACACTTAAGGTATCGATGCCAGCAAGTAAGTCATTAAACGCGCCTTGAGAGAAGCCAGACAGAAAAAAATCATTGAATTGCTCGCCCGTGTACAAGCTATAATCTAAATCTAAATTCTGGTGGAAATAGTAAGCGCCGAGTATGCCCGACATATTTTCAGAGTTGTAATCAATGCGTAATTCTTGCGAAAAAGAGCGCTGTTGTGAATCATTGCGCGTGCCAAACAAATCGGCATCGGTGAAGTCACTATCAATATTATCAACAGAGTCAAAGTTGCGATAAGCAGATATAGAAACCAGCGTGTATTGTTTATCAATATTCCAATTAATCTCAGCTGACAAACCACGGTCTTTCATGCTGGACTCAGGTAGAAACGAAAGCGCAACCTCTCGCTCAAAAAAATCATCACCATCAAATATAGTAGCGTTAAATGGCGCCTGTGATAGCAAACTATCCGAACCAAACTTACCTTCAATTCCGGATGCTTCGGCATTACTTAACTGCACTGGTGCAGCACAGCAAACTTCATCTATCTGTGAATAATCAGCAATAATTCGAACGGATAAATCATTGCTGGGTGTGTATAAGGCTTGAACCCTGCCGCCCCAACGATCTCTATCATTTATTACGTCATCACCATAGTTAACATCACTAACAAAGCCGTCACGCTGACTACCAAAACCGGTAAAACGAAAAGCAAGGACATTATCAATGGCAGAAATTGATGCAGCACCTGAATAATTCACTAACCCGTAATTACCGATTGTTGCTTCAACAAAATTATTAGTACCGCTATGATCAGGGGCTACACTACGGATTAACATCGCGCCTGAAGGGGTATTTTTACCAAACAAAGTACCTTGAGGACCACGTAGCACTTCTACCGCTTCAATATCGACGAGATTGTTGACCATAGAACTCTGGCGAGCACGATAAACCCCATCAACATAAAGCCCCACAGACGACTCTAAACCAAAGTTCTGTGAAGACGTACCAATCCCGCGTATTGAAAAGCTCGAATTAGTCACATTCTGAGTTTGAAATGCTGATGAAGCCGGCACACTGGCCGTAACATCAAACATGTCCTGTAGCACAGCCTCAGTCATCTGTTTACCGGAAATTGCCGTAACAGACACAGGCACGGCTTGCATATTCTGTTTTCGTTTTTGCGCTTTAACCGTAATCGTTTCCAGACGCAGAGTTTCTACTTCTTCTTCGATTTCCTGAGCACAAACAATGGGGATCGTAAGACCCAAAGAAAGTGTTACCAATACCGCAATCGGGTTTCTTATAAATTTAGGCGTTGCTGTTTTATCCATGTGTGTGTCCTTTTCCTGGCAGTTTATCGTTTTAAAATGATTTTTCGTTTGAGTTTTAGCTGACTGTTGCATGCGCACTAGACTCCACACACATTTACCAGCGTTTTCTATTCAAAAAACCTAAGGCTGCATGTTTATAGTTCTGAGTTGAATCATTCAGATAAAGCAAACATAGTTGCCTGAAAATCCGCTTTCCAATCATTATCACGGATAGGAAGACTGTTATTACGACATCGAAATAGTCAAATTTTTTGGTAGTATTGGAGTGTATTAAGGCGTTCAGCACAAAACAGGGGATGAGCAATATATTTAAACTATAAAGCTCGATCTGGCGGAATAGCCCCAAAGGTGCATTTAACGAGGTTTTAAATTGCATGCTGTTATCCTTAACAATCCGTATTAAGCGAAGTCAATAACACCTGTAGCTCTCGTGGCATTAACGTTTGTAATGTATGTCCGACGCTTTAAAATACCTTGAACATCAAATTTCACATAGATAAAAATAGCTTTCAAATAACGCTAAAGAATAACCTACAAGCGACTAAGGTAATACCTTTCATCAATAGAGACTAGTGGTATAAAATCCCCTAACCTAACCTCTCTTGGGCAACCTTCCTTCTTGCGCCTATCATTTGATTGGTTTCTATACGACAGATAGATTTAAATCTAGGTTACTTTATAGCAACTGGATTTAGTGTATGCAATGACAAGCTGATTGGATAATGATCGGAAGAGTGAATATTCGTATGCACATGGGCGTTCACAACCTCTAATCCTCGAAAATAGATATGGTCAAGGTGCTGAAATAAATGATTGATCCTTGGCTTACGATCCATCCTTACTTCGTTTAACGAAAACGATCTTGCTAACTGATTAAAGTAGCGCAACCTTTTTCCATTCCATGTATTAAAGTCACCCGCTAACAATATGGGTCCATCATGATTTTCCAGCATGTGGAATACTTGGTTCAGGTGTGTACTAAACTTATCAAAAGAAACAAAATTAATAATGTGAGAGTTTACCACCAGCAGCGACTGCCCTAAGGTCGGCAATGGATATACCGTTGCTAACAACATTTTTTTTGTCTGTGAAAGAGGCTCACTAGGCTTCGACACCGAAAAATAATGTTGCTGCGCCGCAACAGTTGAGCCCGTTTTAACGCCCGTTTCAATATTCGTTTTCACGTTCTTAAAACTACGCGCCATCATCCATTGATGCTGCAACGACTTTTTGAAGTCGACATCATAAGGTGAATTTAATATCGCTTCTTGTAAAAGGATTAAATCTTTGTCACTAGACAGAGATTTGAAATCCTCTAACCAACCCTTTTTTTTGCATTTAAACACATTCCATAGCAAAAGCTCAATGTTCGGGCCCATCACTTGGTTGGGTGCATGCCCCATTATTTTCAAGGACTCCAATGGACTGTAACGACTCTTAAGCATGACTATATTGGCCTTTAGCAAACAAGATTATAAACAGATCTAATAGCTTACTAACCCTATCAAAGATAAGGTGAAAACAACCGGAACAAATTATTACGAACCTTCTTATAGATGGATAGATTGCTAATTTCCTGCTGTGTAACCGGTAGCGAATTTTGCTTTTTAGAGAGAAAAAAAGCACTCAATTTGGCATTAAGTTGGCTATCAAAACATTCTAAATTGATTTCAAAATTGAATTCCAAACTTCTGGCATCCCAGTTAGTAGAACCGACAAATGACCAAATATCATCAATAACAACAATTTTACTGTGATCAAATGGCCTTTTATTTTTATAAATTTTTACACCATGCTCAATTATGCGCGAGAAATTTGCTTCCATCACCCAATCCACAAAAGGAATGTTACTGTGTTCAGGTACAATTATCTCCACTGATACGCCACGTAAGGCCGCAGCGTGTAAATACGTCATTAAAGTTTGGTCAGGTATAAAGTAAGGGGTCATAATTTTCACACTTGTTTGTGCGCAAACGAGTGCATTAATCAAGGTCCACCGTATTTTATTGTGGTCTTCATCGGGACCATCTTGAATAACGCGAGCGACAACAGTTTTATTGCTGGTTTGGGCCATTGGATTTTGCACGAACAAAGGAAATTCAATTAATTCTCCTGTCGCAAAAAACCAATCTTCGACAAATACCTGACTAATCTGATCAATCACCGGACCGGTCACTTTAAAGTGAATATCATCAATGGGGTGTTCTGCCGATTCCACCTCATTTTCTTTACTTATATTCATTCCGCCGACATAGGCTACGTCACCATCCACACAAAGTATTTTTCGGTGGTTTCGTAAATTTATAAAGCGAATACTAGTAAGCGAAATTGCAGGTAAAAAACGAGCTGTCTTCACCCCTAGTTTTTTTAACGCTCTGTCTGATTTATGCCAGCTGTATCCAATGCCTACCCCATCCAATAAAACGTTAACGATAACACCTCGTTGATGCGCATCAGACAAGGCATTTACAAATTTTCGTCCAAGTGAGTCGCAGTCAAATATGTAACTCGATAAAACAATATAGCGTTTAGCCGCATCAATTGATTGAATCATTTCTGGGTAAGCCATATCACCATTAATAAGTGGTTCAATGCTATTATCTGTAACATAGTTAACAGGGTGAATAGTGTGCCCCGCTATTATTGCCGGTTGCCAATGAGTCGGCAGATGAGATATTTTATTGGGTTTATCTGGAGAGCGAAAATCCTGCTTAAGTGTTTGAGGATGCTTTTTCTGCGCTGAGCGCTTAATACGATTTATCCCAAACAGCCAATAAAATAAGCTGCCTACGACGGGCGAAAAGATAGCCAAGCCAATCCACGCTAACGATGTACGTTCATTTTCTTTGAACAGAAGTACATGTAAGGATGTCATAATGGACAAGCCAATATGCAAAACAACTATGATGGTTACCCAATGGATGTAAATCCATTCGACCCATTGTTCAAATATTTGCATAAAATCCAACTCAAATAATGCGCATGTAAATCAATTTCGGAAAACAAAGTGCTGACAGAATATTACACCAAAGCGACAACCTTTCTAACGGAGACAATGGGCCCAAATTTTATATTCTTAACCATTTTGCTAACGACGGCGGTTTCTATAGGTTATTTTATATTGATGAGTTACATCATTACAAACATGGATAAACGATACTTTATCCGCAGAAAAAGCAAAGGTAAAAATGCTGACGTCATCTCTATACTATCGTCGGGTAAAAGCAGCGTAATATTCATCATTGAAATGGCAAAAATACTTATTGGGATAGGTTTACTGGTGTGTGGGATTATTATGTTAGTTTTGCCCGGGCAAGGCTTAATTACCATGTTAATAGGGCTAAGCCTGATCCCCTTCCCTGGCAAAAATGAATTAGAGCAGAATCTTCTATCAAGAAAATCGGTCAGATCTTCCCTCAATTGGATCCGTGCCAAAGCCAATAAAGAGCCCTTTATTTTTGATTAAATAAGCGGCTACTTTTTGAATAGTGGTGAAGCATCACACCGTCATCTTATTTTAGACTGAAATTATCTATTTCAACATTGCTACTCAGGCAGCTTCACGCCGTTAGTTAGGCATCATTTTACCGACCCAAAAATAAGATTCTAAGCAATATATTACGTCTACTCGTCGATACATATGTTATTCACTGCTAAGCAGATAGGTTTTATCAAAACGACAACTTGTAGCTGACAAGCGTGATACATCAATAATCAATAATCAACAAGATACAAATCTAAACGCCTATAAAGTGTCCGTTTTTTTTCCACTTACTTTCTATAATTCAGCTAAGCTATTGATTTTATTGAAAGGCTCGAAATTTGCATTATTTTCAATAGCATGAAAACTTCTATGCGTTTTGGAGGGATTCTTGGCTGAAGCGTATCCGTGTGGGGTACAAATAATAATAAATTCTACATGCCGTCATTTTGTTTAATAACGTCTAAAGGTAATTTAATGAAAATAATAATTAATCCACTCGCTAGAAGTCTTAATTTTTTCGGGAACAAAGTAAAACAAACGATTTCTTTAACTGCGGCTTCTCTGCTAATTGTCAGCGCGACAGCCACGGCTACACCAATCAGTAGTCTTAATATTTTTGGTGACTCGCTATCAGATACAGGAGCACTGACCTATCTTGCCCCTGCATTTTGTCCCCCTGATCCCTATGCTGATTGTCGATTCTCTAATGGACCAGTTTGGGTTGAGCTTTTAGCAGACGAGCTAGGCTTATCTGCTACTACCGCTTACGCAGGTACCGGCGGAACGAATTACGCTATCGGCGGGCAAAGAACTGATAATGTTCTCGAGGAACAGATCCCTGGATTTTTAGCCTTAAATGGGGGCGTCGCAGATGCTGATGCACTCTACGTTATATGGGCTGGGGGCAATGATTTTCTGCAAAATAATCCAGTTGATACCTACACCCCGATGAGTGCAGTTACCAACATCATCGATAGTGTTTTATCTCTCTCAGCAGCAGGTGCAATGGACTTTTTAATTCCCAACCTACCTATCGCCGATCCTTGGGCTTTGGCCTTTAATTCTGCGTTAGCAAGTAGTCTTGGCACAATTGGTGGCGGATTAAACATTACTCAAGTCGATGCGTTCAGTACCTTTCTTGACATAACGCTGAATCAGGACGAATACCCTTTCACTAATGTATCCCAACCTTGTTTAAACGGTGTTACCGCTTGTGCAGATCCTGAAGAATACTTGTTATGGGACGAAGTACACCCAACCGCAGCTGGACATCGGTTTATTGCGGCTGCGGCACTGGCTGCCTTGCCAGTATCGGAGCCTGCCATGCTGGCAATTTTTGGCATTGGATTGATTGGACTGATGCGTACAAGACGCAAAACTTTAGCCTAAGAAATGTAACGTAATAACAATTAGCCCTCTACGGAGGGCTTTTTTATAGCTGTAATTTAGTCACCAATACCGGTTTGAATACCCGAGTCGACAGAAGATTCTAAGACGCATTAATCAGCGACCATTTGCGATGCTACTCGCTATTTGTGAGCAAAACATCGTTATGTCTTACCAGTTTTTATTTTTAGCACCATACTCACATTATGTGACTAGCATTAGAAGTATCAACTTATTGTGACGTTAAAAGCCTGACCAACCAGTGCGGTCGCTAACAAGGCCAAGGCCCCCCAAAAGGTCACTCTAACAACACCCGTCAGGATTTTCGCCCCACTCAGATAAGCTGATATAACACCCAACATCGCCAGAAAAATCAGCGATAATAGCGCTATAACCAAGGACAAATTATCGGCTTGGTAAAAATATGCCGTCATTAACGGTAATAGTGCACCAAATGTAAAACTAAGCGCTGATGCAAATGCGGCAGATAATGGCTTGGCTGAGGTTAGCTCAGAAATACCAATGTCGTCTCTAGCGTGTGCGCCTAGGGCATCATGAGACATCAATTGTTGCGCTACCGTCACCGATAACGCCTGCTCTACACCACGCTGTTGATATATTTTAGCCAGCTCGGTTACTTCTGACTCGTAATCATTTTCCAGTGACTGCTTTTCTAACAGCAGATCGGCTTTTTCAGTGTCGGCCTGAGCACAAACAGATACATATTCTCCCGCGGCCATGGATATCGCCCCTGCAACCAAGCCGGCCGTACCGGCGACTACGATGGAAATATGGCTGGCATTAGCCGCGGCGACACCAACAATAAGGCTCGCAGTTGATACAATGCCATCATTTGCACCGAGTACAGCCGCTCTTAACCAACCCACGCGATTCTGACGATGAGGTTGTGTGTGGGACATCAGGTCGTTTTCCTTAAATCGTTTTTATTTTATGTTGCCACTCGCAGTACAAAATGCGGCTAACATGGAAGTTGCACAGCACTATTGCAATCGTTACACATCAGCCACTACCTTATTAATTCATTTTGGGTATCTCATTTGGTGGCGAATTTTGCAAAACGTCTGTGTCAGATTTTTCTGTGGTATTTTTGACAGGATCGAAAATTCGATAAGCTAATAACTTCACTCGATCATTCACAAGGAACCATAACAGTGCATATCCCCACACAAACCCAGCCCACCCCCAGCCCAGTGGCGTCATAAACACACCATATACGGCAATAAATGTTGCTATTATTTGCGTACCGAGTACGGCAATCCACAAAATTTTTGCAGGGCGTATTGACCAGAACGGCTTACGTGTCCTTGTTAGAAAAATAGTCAGGTGTCCCGCGACTGACAACTTTAAATACATCAATGATTGGATGTGCGCACGGTCAAGATGAAACACGCGTTCGCCAAGATAAAATAAGCCGAAAGCAGAGACAACACCCATGACACCCAGTACAGTTGACACACCTAGAACCATCTTCATGTTCCATTTCTCTGGTTGGTCTTTGTAGCGCACGTTGTCGTAAGCGATAGACAATATAGCACCGTCGTTAAGCAGAGCTAACATGACGATCATAACGGCGGTAAGCGGATAGAAATTAAATACCAGAATCGCTAGCGTCATAAAGAGCAGTACGCGAATCGTCTCGGTGATGCGGTATATCGCGTAACTGTTCATCCGCTGAAAAATCCGCCGACTTTCCTTTATCGCATCGATAATCACCGCCAATCCCGGCGTAGTAAGCACGATGTCTGCTGCAGCACGCGCCGCGTCTGTTGCACCGGAGACCGCTATACCGCAATCCGCTTTTTTAAGCGCAGGCGCGTCGTTTACGCCGTCGCCAGTCATCCCCACAATGTGACGGCGCTTCTGCAAAACATCAACAATATGAAATTTGTGTTCGGGAAAAACTTGAGCGAACCCGTCAGCGCTTTCGATGGAATTGGATACCTCTGGGCTCTCTTGCTTTTCTGAGTCTCCCAAGCCCGAGGCATTGAGAATGTGAGTACCCATATCTAAATTTTTAGCGGTTTCTTGGGCGATAGCAAGCGCATCACCGGTCACCATCTTAACTTTTACGCCCATTGTTAAGGCAGCCGCGATAGTTGCTTTGGCATCTTCACGGGGCGGATCATATAGAGGCAATATGCCCATGAACTGCCACTGCCCATCGCCTTCATCTCGAGCAACACCAAGCGAACGAAAACCCCGCGCGGCAAATTCGTTCACTGCCTGATCAACCGCATCTTTCACTTGACTCGCATTGGCTGATAATTCCAAAATGACTTGTGGGGCACCCTTGGTCACTTTGAAGGCGTTTCCATCTTTATTTCTAACTGTCGCCTCCGTTCGCTTATGAACGGGGTCAAATGGTTGAAAATGAGTGATCTCATAAGCACTTAGCGCGTCTTTGCTTGGCAATCCCGCAAGGACAGCCAAATCAATTGTATCGTTGTTCTCAGCACGTGATGCCAATGCGCCGTTGAGTATCACCTGCTCTGCCAAAATCCCGCTCACCCCGAATGGACTACCCAGCGTGAGTTTGTTTTGGGTCAACGTACCGGTTTTATCTGAACAAAGTAAATCCATACCAGCTAATTCTTCGATGGCTACTAACTTGCTCACAATGGCTTTTTTTCTAGCAAGCAAACGCGCGCCAACCGCCATCGTCACCGACAGTACAGTTGGCATTGCCACGGGTATTGCAGCCACCGTCAACACAAGAGCAAATTGGATAGTCGTAAGTATTGGATCTCCACGTAAAATGGCAACCGTAATAATTAACGCAACCAACGCTATGGCCAAAATAATCAAGTAATTGCCAATCTTCAACACAGCCCTTTGAAAATGACTGACCGAATGCACATCCTTTACTAATTGGGCTGTCTTGCCGAAATAGGTTTTCTCGCCAGTGGCATAAACCAACGCCTCAATTTCGCCTTGGCGAATGATCGAACCTGAAAAAACGGCGTCGCCAGATTTAAGCGTAGCAGGCAACGACTCTCCCGTTAGCGCCGATTGGTCAACCTCTACAGTGTCGCCTTCCAACAACCGCGCGTCAGCTGGCACAATGTCGCCTAGCCGCAAGCGTATAACGTCGCCGGGCACCAACTCTCGTGCAGGAGGGTTAAGCCATTTTCCTTCGCGCTTTACACGCGCTTTGCTGGCAAGTTTAGCCTTTAACGCTTCGATAGCATTACCGGCTTGGCTTTCCTCCCAAAAACCAATAACGGCATTGGCCATAAGTAAAATAAGGATAATGAAAAAATCTGCCCAATGTCCGACGGCAGCAGAAAGAATAACCGCAATTTCTATCATCCAAGGGATCGGTCCCCAAAAATAGCTGAGAAATTTTAGAAACAAATTGGTCTTTTTTTCCTGGATCTCATTGGCCCCGTATGCATTCAAACGCTTCGCTGCTTCTGATTGCGTAAGACCATCCTGCGATGCCGCTAATATTCTTTTTACGTCACTAATGGGCAACGTTTTAAGATCGTCATTAGTCGCTAATGATTCACCGTTTTCCCGCCCCGGTGTTTTTGATTGGTGAGCATTAGTTTTCATATTATTCATCTTCTCATAAGGTTGAATTGTCGAAATTAAGTGCTTTTATCCTCGCTCTTAGCAAATATTCCCAGCGGCATCTGTCAATATAAAACTAAACTAAAGTTTATAACCGTAAACGTGGCTTATATTGGAGAAAAGCTTACGTAATGCTAGTTGTTAGACGTCGTTGGGACCTATTATTAGTGCTCCCACAGAATGTGGTTCACTTCTAGGGGGATTGATACGCCCTCTCGAGAGGGAATTATTCGTAGCGTGTATTGCGATAACGCGTGCAATGCGGGTAATGTGATGCGATACAAGTGAGCGCCCCTATTGTCATCAGGTAAATAAGCACAATCCATTGATTGTCTTATCGCATCACCACCGTCACAGCCATTAGCGTAAAGTTCAACATTCACATCTTCGGGTGCTAAACCGTTTAGCAATACATTGGCAGCAAATAAGTAATGGTTGCCTTCTTGTCTTGCGGTAAAGCCGTCCACACGTAATCCAGCCCATTGTTGCTCTAATGCTTGCTGCCAATTGGCTATCTGTTGCGCCACTTCGCCGTTATCGGCTGCTCGCGCACGAAAAGCCTCAGCAGCAGGAAGGTAACGTTGTTCGGTGTATTCACGTACCACGCGATTGGTTGAAAACAGTGGCGTAAGACGGGCCATGCTTTCACGCATACGAGTTGTCCAAGCAACAGGGATACCTTGGGTATCTCGCTGATAAAATTCGGGTATCACCTCTTGTTCAAGCAAATCGTAAAGGGCTTCTGCTTCGATCGCATCCCAAGCAGGATCATTACCATGCTCTTTGCCATCGCCCAATGCCCAACCGATGTCAGGGCTATAAGCTTCTGCCCACCAACCATCTAATTCAGACAAATTGATACCACCGTTGACTAATACTTTCATTCCACTTGTGCCACTAGCCTCCCATGGACGTTGCGGCGTGTTTAGCCATACGTCAACGCCAGCTACAAGATGCTCACTTAAAAACATATCGTAATCACTAAGAAAGATCACATGTTGACGCACTTGAGGCTGACGAATAAATTGCACCCATTGTTGTATCAACGCTTGACCTGCCGAGTCAGCTGGATGAGCTTTCCCAGCTAAAATAAGCTGCACGGGTCGTTCTGGATTAGTCAGCAAGCGCAGCAAGCGCGCGGGATCCTGCAACAGTAAATTGGGTCGTTTATAAGTAGCGAAACGTCTAGCAAAACCAAGAGTAAGCACGTGGGGATCAAATAAATGTTGAGCTTCCTCCATTTCCGGTTGTGGTGTCCCTGATGCCGCCATCTGACGTACTAGATGTTCACGTACATAAGTCACAAACGTTTGGCTAGCGGCTGTTCTAAAATGCCAAAGCTCTTTATTTGAAACCGCTCTAATGGACTTACCTAGTTCATCAATCGTGCCAAGCCAACGTTCTTTGCCACACGCTTTAGTCCATAATTCATCCGCTCCAGCGGAATCCCAACTCGGTGTATGCACACCATTCGTTACGTGACCAATAGGTATCTCATCCAAAGGCCAACGCGGAAATAATGATGCAAAAAGCCGCCTGCTCACCTCACCGTGTAGCGCACTTACTCCATTCACTGCACCACTGCCTCTAATAGCCAAATAAGCCATATTGAAATCGTCACCTGCATGGCACGAATCTTCTTGTCCTAGTGCTAACAGCTCCGCAGTTGAAATGCCCAGTTCCACGTTGGCATAATCGCCTAGCCACTGCTCAATTAACGCCGGGGCGAAACGATCGAAACCGGCTTCTACTGCGGTATGTGTAGTAAAAACATTACCCGCACGCGTTGCCACTAGTGCTGCCGAAAATGATAGTCCGGTCTTTTGCATAAAACACCGCGCTCGTTCTAAAATAGCAAAAGATGCATGCCCTTCATTCAAATGACAGACTTCTGGCTCAATGCCAAGGGCATTAAGCAAGCGCCAACCACCAATCCCCAGTACCAACTCTTGCATAAGACGTAAATCTGCGCTGCCACCGTAAAGCTCACTAGTAATGGCGCGAAATGGTGCATAGTTTGCGGTGTCATTGCTATCCAACAAGTATAATTTTGTTCTACCAACCTGTACTTGCCAAGCTCGCAACCAAATAGGATGCCCTGGGAGATCAAGTTTTATCCGTAACCACTCACCATTAGCGTGACGTAAAGGAGAAATGGGCAATTGTCCAGGATCGTTATAAGGATAAACCGCTTGCTGAACACCATTTGTGTCGATGATCTGACGAAAATATCCTTGCTGATAAAGCAGCCCAACCCCAATTACGGGTACACCTAAATCATTGGCGGCTTTTAATTGATCGCCAGCAACATTGCCCAGCCCCCCTGAGTATATGGGCAGTGCATCACTCAACATAAACTCCATACTGAAGTAAGCTACAGTGTTTAATGCTGAGTCAGGATAGGTTTGCTGAAACCACCCAGGTGATTCAGCCGCTTCACGTTTAGTTTTGACCAATGTATCGAGCAATGTACGGTAAACTGGGTCCGCCAACAGTTTAGCAATATGCTCTCGTGATACAGTTTGTAATACTCCCCAAGGATTATGCGTCAGCGACCAAAGCTGCGGATCAAGCTTTCTCCAGATTTCATCTGCTGCATGATTCCACGACCAACGTAAATCCAGCGCTAATTCCGCCAACATATCAAAGCCTTCAAGCTCTCTTGGAAAAAGCGCATTTAAGGGCGAACTGCACGGTATTTGTTTGTCCATTTTGTTTCCTGTTGATTCTGTCGGGGAATTAATTTGCGCAGAGTTTGTATTCAGCTGCTTTTTAATTTAACGCTTAACTTAGCTAACTACTGACATCTAAAATGATTTCCAAAACCAGATGAACCAGCATCATTTAACGGTAAACCATTCCGCCATCAATTAGAGGTGCTTGACCTGTCATATAATCAGAGTCTGAACTCGCTAAATAAGAAACAAAGTTGGCAACATCAACGGGAGTTTGCGCACGGCCTAATGCAATACCTTGTACATATTTTTTATACGTTTCACCTTCTGGTGCGCCAGTAATTTCGGAAAAGCGTTTATCTATCTCTACCCACATATCAGTACCAACCACACCAGGGCAATACGCGTTTACAGTGATGCCTGCACTGGCATATTCTTGGGCAGCAGCTTGTGTTAATGCACGCACCGCAAATTTAGTCGCGGAATAAGCCCCCAACAGAGCAAATCCATTGTGCCCAGCAATGGAAGACGCGTTAATTATTTTTCCTTTTTGTTTGCGCTCGATGAATTTCTTTGCCGCTGCTTGTATACCCCAAAGCGTGCCGTTCACATTAATCTTTTGAATTGTATCCATTTCTTCTTGGGTAATATCTGCTATGGCTTGAACTTGCGCAATGCCTGCGTTGTTCACCATAATATCGAATCCACCCAAGGTTTTTTCTGTGTGCTCAATGGCCCCGTAGACTTGTTTTTGGTCACTAACATCCGCTTTGAAAGTTGTTGCTTTTCGCCCCAAGCCTTCAATCTCACGAGATACTGCCATCATCTTTTCTGTGTTTAGATCAACAATAGCAATGTCAGCTCCGTCTTCTGCCAGACGCAGTGCAATGGCGCGTCCGATACCTTGACCAGCGCCGGTGACCAGCGCAACTTTATTGTTTAATGACATACCTGTGTCCTTTTTGAAAATAGCATTAAGATAACGAATTAATCGACATCGGAATAACGAAAGTAATGTTAGTTTACAAGGTCATAGAAGATGGCTTTTAGACACAGATCAATTTGAGCAAGCATAATCAAAATTATTTGAGTTCTGATAGGTCTGTTTCGTTAAATCTAGGTTTAAAAAAATATAATATTTTTTGCCCATTGAAATAAATGTAGAACAGTCGCCTCTATTACTAACCCAACAGTCAGTCACTTACTTTAGGTTTACTGCTCGCGCATCAAGATAAAGTTCCGTTGCCTTTAGCACCTAACTTTCTCTATGTATCCCGTAAGAGCTTCATATAACCGCCATAAAAAACTACCCTAAATAATGATATAAGAACGATAAAGTTGACTCAGATCAAGTCAAACTAACACGAAAACATTTACATTCTTAGGTATGCAAATATTATCTGTAGGGTTAGTTCCGGCCTTACAAAAGATAAAATTAACGGGCAAAATAATGGGCATGTAATGGTGGCGTAATTTTACGTTTATTTATTCTCGCGGTTAACTCTCTCCCCTTAGGAGCACAGCATTTAAGCGTCATCTACTAAGGGAAAATATAATGACTATAAGAGACATATCGTTAGCGCTATGCGCTAAGCGAAAATACAATTTATGATATTAATTTTACGGAAAACACCTTTGATAAGGTCTATCTCTTACACCTGTCAATAAACGCGATGATTGGATGAATAAAAGCATGGAATTTGAAAACTAAATGGGAGAGTTGAATATGGTTGAGGTCATTACGCAATCGACTTTCTCTGAGATTGCTACCCTATTGGTTTTGGCGGCGATCACTGGTTTTATCGGCTCATTACTCAGACAACCTTTGATCGTTAGCTTTATCGCCGTAGGCTTGCTTTCTGGTCCGTCGGTACTAGATATAGTGCATTCCAAAGAGCAAATTTCGCTTCTTTCTGAATTAGGTATTGCTGTTCTACTGTTTTTAGTCGGGATTAAACTCGATGTAAAACTTATTCGTTCTATTGGCGTCGTATCCGTATTTACCGGTCTTGGCCAAGTGCTATTTACCTCAATTATTGGCTATTTTATCGGGCTGGCAGTTGGTTTGAATCACATTACCAGTATATATGTCGCCGTAGCGTTAACTTTTTCATCCACCATTATTATTGTAAAAATTCTATCTGATAAGCGTGAAATTGATTCGTTGCATGGTCAGATTGCACTCGGATTTTTGATTGTTCAAGATCTTGTTGTCGTTATGGCGATGATCGTTCTGGCCACAATCGGTATCGGCACTGGCCATGAAAGCGAAGCGGATGGTTCTATACTGCAAGTGGCATTATCCGGCATTGGACTATTGTCATTTGTTATTGTATTCGTTCGGTATATTGCGAATCCGCTCACTGAACAAATTGCTAAAAATAAAGAGTTATTACTTATTTATGCAATTGCTCAAGCGGCACTATTTGCAACGATAGGAAGCATGATCGGACTTGGAATGGAAGTGGGTGGTCTGTTAGCAGGTGTAGCGCTAGCATCAACTCCGTATCGAGAAAGCATAGCGGCCAGATTGGCGCCCCTGCGTGATTTCTTGTTGCTATTTTTCTTTATCGCTTTAGGCGCAAATATTGACCTATCCCTATTAGGCTCCCATGTTTCAGATGCCATCGTATTTTCATTGTTTGTTCTGATTGGTAATCCGATCATCGTATTAATTATCATGGGCATGATGGGTTATCGAAAAAGAACGGGCTTTTTGGCGGGGCTAACGGTTGCCCAAATTAGCGAGTTTTCACTTATTTTCATTGCGATGGGTATCAGTCTCGGGCATCTGGCGCAAGACATTCTCGGCTTGGTGACATTAATAGGGATGATAACGATCACAATATCAACTTACATGATTACCTATTCTCACCAACTTTATGCCATTTTTGAACCAGTGCTGTATATATTTGAACGGAAAAATACCAAGCGAGAGCAAGTATCTGAACATCAATCTAATGAGTACCATCAAGTTATCATTCTTGGGTTAGGTCGCTTAGGAACTGCTATCGCTGCTCGCCTCCTGGATAAAGGTGTAAGTGTATTAGGGGTGGATTTTAACCCATCGGTCACTAAACATTGGGGACAATTACACGTGGATACGGCGTATGGGGATGTAACAGACTCCGATTTTTTACAAGAGCTTCCTCTACGCCACGCACAGTGGATTGTCTCGACCATTCCGCACCACCACATTGGACTAACCTATGAAGACACAAGAAATACCATATTGCAGTCAATAGATTCGACTGATTTTACTGGGAAACTGGCAGTTGTGTCCCAGAGTAAGCAAGAAACCAAGGAACTAGAGCGCTTAGCAATAAACCTAGTGCTGGAACCATTTCAAGATGCGGCAGACCGGGCTGTTGAGTTATTGCTCGAAGGTATTGACACTCGGTCAAAGTGACTACAGAAGTGATAAGGGGATTTCATGAAAAAGTTTAACAATATTGTCTATGTTCTCAATGACCGTATAAACGAATCATCGACAACATTCCTTCGTGCTGTCAGTTTAGCGAGGATAAATCAGGCAGATTTAACCTTGATGAAAATAATTCCAAATATGCCGGCGGTTATTTCTTCGAAATTAACGAGCAGCAGCGAAAAAGAGCTGCAAAATAAGGTGCTCGCCCAAGAGCATGCTAAATTACAAACTCTTATCGCTACTTTAGATGCTGCACTCGATATAAAAACAGCGGTAAAGATTGGTAAAAAGTACATCGAGGTAATTCGCGCAGTCAAAGCGCATAAATATGATTTGCTACTCAAAGAGGTAGAAAGTATTGATTGGCTTGAACGACTTTTTGGTAGCGAAGATATGCATCTGTTGCGCAAATGCCCATGTCCCGTTTTGTTAATGAAAAAAAATGATAAATCTGCATACAAAAATATTATGGTGGCAATCGACTTTGATGACGACTTTGATAAATATGAATATAGCTATAACGATGAGTTAAACCAAAAATTATTACAATGCGCCATTTCGCTGTCACTTTCGGATTTCACAACACTACATTTAGTAAACGTTTTCGATGTACCACACTCTGGATATATTAGTCTTTGGGCTGATCAACCGGACAAAATTGAGAAAGAGTTATTTGATACCGAATACCGTAATAGGCAGTATAAGATGAATGCACTTTTAGAAGCCTTAAAGCTTAATATAGGCGCTGAACTGTTTGAGTATTTGTCACCTCAGACGAAAATTGTTCAGGGCGTTCCTAGTCATCAGCTACCCAAATTAGCAGAGGCTATTAATGCCGATTTAGTCATAATGGGTACAGTCGCGCGCTCTGGAATTGCTGGTATTCTTATCGGTAATACCGCGGAAAATGTACTGTCACAACTTCAGTGCTCAGTACTTGCAATCAAACCCAGAGACTTCATTTCTCCAGTCTCCTAACGAAGGGGCTTAAATGATCTTTTGCGCCACTGTTATTATTCCAAACGTGAGTAGCGTCTGCTTCTCACTGTTAATGTTGATAATAAACACCATTGGCTAGCCTTCTGTTTTCAGTAAGTGTTCTTAGTTGTAGAGCATTTTAAACTTATTGGCTTTAAGAATTTTTTAGCTTTATTGTTTTATCACTTCCTGTGAAGACTTTAAATAAATTACCTCTAATACAGAGATCTCAAATGCTTGGCTAAATGAAGGTGTTTACCCATTTTAAACCGTGTATGAGCTACTATTAACAGCCGGTTACACTCGATATTCTTGAAATAGATCACAATTTTATAACCCTGCAATGCTTGCTAGCTTCAACGTTGCAATATGCCCAGCTTAATACTATTAACTAGTCGCAATACTATGATTTTGCAGTATATTGGTATGGCATCAATTTTCACTGTAGCGTTCCCGTTACTAATTTAGTTACTCAGGTAATTACTGAATTAAAGGACCAGAATAATCTATAAGACTCACGGTTATTATTTTAGCGGATTTATCTTGTTATGATTTTTGTAACCAAAAGAAAACTCCAGCGTTATTTTTTCCCAGCAATAGGATTAGGGTTTATCTTATTGTGGCTGCTATCAAGCGCGTTATTTTGGAGCAATTGGCACACTGAGCAACTACGCATTCAAGACACACTGGCCCGTGATGCAGAAATATCACTTCGTAGTAAAGCCACTGAAATTGAAAGCATTTTGCAGCAAATCTATCACTCCGTGCGCACGATTTCATTACTACCAGGTGTACGCGATACCGCCCCTAGTAACCGAAGCTCTGATGAAGAAGACATTGTAGAAATGGGACTTATTTCAGCGGCCAATTACGATACGGTGCAGCAGCTTTATAATCACGTGGCATCTTCAGTAGCATTGTCTGAAATATATATTGTTTATGACGGCTTTAACCCAGATGTAGGTCAGGTTCCTTTCTTAATGTTTGACCACGTCATTGTTGATAATTTCGCCAAACTAACGATGTCGATAAATGGCCACCATGAAGAAGATTTTCCTGAAGAGGACGAGACCGAAGAATACGAAGATTATGTCCGTCAGTTGAATTACTTACGTCAGCAAGATTTTGATATGCCAAACCAGTCCCTAGACAGTATTACGGTTATTAATTCAGGGTTACTAAGAACCTGCGACAACACACAGTTTTTATCTAAATCCCACGGCCACGTAAAGCATACTTATGGGTTTACATTGTCCGTGCCTATTTATGGACTTGATGATCGGCAATTCAAGGGATTGGTCACTGCCGTACTGCGCACTAACGTGCTGGAAGCTGCGCTGGTCGGCTGGCCCGTATTGCCTGTGACCGAAGAGGATCGAGCGTTACTTACAAGTATTCGAGGCCTAGATTTGAATACACCTCCGTTGAATTACCTACTCGAAGAGCAAAATAACGGGATTAAAGTCACCGATAGCCGAAATACAAATTTTAGTACTATGCAAGATACCGCCGCTTATCATTTTCAGACCAAATTAACTCTCCCAGGTCCAGGTAACTGGGTTCTGCATAATTACGTTCCCAAGCCATTAATGGACGCTGAAATGGCTAATGCACGCTATAGCTTTATCATTCAAGTGGGTATTCTAAGCATGGTATTACTGCTGCTCTGGTTGGCAGTGAGTGCGGTGTTGAGATCCCAGCGAAATAATGCCTCACAGTTACAAGAATTAGCTGATATTGACCCACTCACGGGGTTACCCAATCGCAGAATGATAGGTTTGTATTTAAATACTGTATTGAAGACAACTAAGCCAGGACAGTGCTTCGCGGTCATCATGATTGATCTTGACGATTTCAAACACGTAAATGATAGTATGGGGCATGAAGCCGGAGACCGTATGTTAATTGAAATTGGTCATCGGTTTAGTTGTGTATTGAGAAACGAGGATTCGGTGTTACGCATGTCCGATAATGACAGTCGCAAACCAAATATATTTCGAAAAAGAAACGCTCAAACAACGACCGCTGTTAATGGTGTTGTGGGACGTCTTGGCGGTGATGAATTTTTGATTATATTAAGCGACCTCCCCGATAATCATGTAGTTAAAATTATAATCGATAGGTTAATGGCATCACTGCAAGACCCAATCGAAATTGGTATTGAAAAAATTTATGCCCATGCCAGTATGGGCATTGCACATTATCCTAAAGACGGTCAACATACTGCAACATTACTGCGCAACGCCGATGTAGCACTATATGAGGCCAAGCGACTTGGTCGAGGTCAATCGGTCGCTTTTTCTCCAGAATTAACCGAAGACGCCATGCGTCGACTTAAGATTATGGGCGGGCTTCATGAAGCCCTCCGAGAAGAACAGT
The DNA here is from genome assembly GCF_011378905.1 of Paraglaciecola sp. 20A4. Lineage (GTDB taxonomy): Bacteria > Pseudomonadota > Gammaproteobacteria > Enterobacterales > Alteromonadaceae > Paraglaciecola. The sequence goes on from NZ_WTPY01000011.1 coordinate 95,617, forward strand.
TTTTCATCCTTTTTCAGCCAGAGTTACATATCCAAAGTGGCAAAATTAACGCTGCAGAAGCATTATTGCGTTGGCACCATCCAGATTTTGGGCTTGTCATGCCAAGCGAATTTATTCCGATGTTAGAACGCTCGGGACTGATTAACGATGTAGGCCGCTGGGTCTTGCATGAAGCCTGCTTACAGCTTAAACGTTGGCAAGACAATGGTTTGAAGATGGCAAATATCGCCGTCAACATATCGACTAAACAGCTGGCTAAACTAGATTTCGCCGATATGATTGCCGGTATACTTAAAGATACCGGACTCGAACCGAGTAACTTGGTACTTGAGGTGACTGAGTCAAGCTTTATGGAGGAACCAGAGCTTGCCATTAAAGCACTTGCTACAGTGCGCAGTTTAGGCGTATTGGTCGCGATTGACGATTTTGGCATTGGCTATTCATCCCTGAGTTATTTACAGAAAATTCCGCTGGATATTCTTAAAATCGATCGTAGCTTTGTAACGCAAACGAAAACCGCAAGTGGTCTTGCCATTTGTGAAATGCTTATAGCGTTAGCTGAAAGATTGGGCTTAAGCGTTATCGCGGAAGGGGTGGAAACCGACGCTCAACTGGACTGTTTACGAGGGGCAGACTGGATACAAGGCTATATTATTTCTCAACCCCTGACACCACAAGAATTCGAGGAAAAGGTTCTTCAGCTGTCGCAATAAATACCTCGGTATATGCCATAGCGTAGGAACCTTAAATGCTAAACGATGCGCTATGCGTTTCTATTTCTCACCATTCAATCCCTCCTGAGTCTATCGTTAGTAGCGCAGACGCTAATAGCAATCAGATCATCGATACGATCAATGCCTGCGCATCACACCTAAACATTGCTATCTTTGACCTTGAAAGACTGATGAGTCTACGCACTGACCTATAATCATGGTTAATAGCAAGCATTCAACTCGCTAACAGATGTAAAGCACGATTATATCAATAAACAAAATTCAGAATTGTGAAAAAACAACACGAAGTCGCTAAAAATGAAATATGCAGCGTACTGCAAAACGAGAGGAAATAACGTAGATAAGAATTTATATACAACTGGAAGCAGAATAGAGGGTGCGGATAAAGCATTAATTGGTCGGTGTGATAGGATTCGAACCTACGACCCCTTCACCCCCAGCGAAGTGCGCTACCAAGCTGCGCTACACACCGACCGAGGAGCCGCATAATACGGAAGTTTGGATTTTTTGCAATGGGAAATGTGCTTTGATGTGACTGTTCGCTTATTTGTTAGGCAAATTGGCTGCAATTGACGTCTTCTTCCACCACTACCCACTTATTATTCTTCATTGTGGCACTCAACTTACCCTTTACACTACATGAGCAGATGATAAGAACACGGAATATTATGAATGGATAATCCTATTACTCAGGTCATATCAATTGTGTATAAGGTGTAAGTGCCCATTTTTAAATGTACGACTTATTTTCCCGCTGAACCGTGGGGCAAAACGTTATCTGAATAATACATAAAAACCCCAAGAAAATGGGGTTTTAAAATAAGGGTAAAATGTAATCAGAATACGTTAATTAAAGCTGCTCACTTGGGGTAAATTCAATTGCAGGCCACTGCTCTTGTGCTTCGACTAAATGTTTTGGAATGTCTTTTTTCCACGCTTGGTAAACCTCAAGGTTTTTGTTTACGTAGAGTTTACCATCGACGATTTCAAACGCCTTACCATCGATTTCGAACTTTTTACCAAAGGTTGTGCCGAAGGCGCAATACCCACCGTAAGCAGGTGCGTATTTTTCAGGATTGCTGTTAAATGCGTCGCGATTATCGGCACTGCTAAAACGGTAAATAGCGTCGTTATGTACAGCAGTGAACTCAGATTTACCTAACACCGGTTTATTTTGAGTGAAATAGGCAACGGCATCGTGTCCCGCCAAAATAACGTCGTTGCTGTCAGTTTGCGTGTCGACACCAGCAAAGCTTAGACTAGAAACAGTGATAGCTGCTGCGGTAAAGATAGATTTTAGCGCGAAAAGATTTTTCATTTTTATTTCCTCGGTTTAGATATTCTGGACTGAAGTAGTCAACGAGGAAAAGTATAGGTCGAGATGCCTTTTATCACTATGTCTGCAAAACCAGAGGTTATGTCAAAACGTCTATGGATGTATTAAATCAGTTATTTTCCACTTTTAAAGTCTCTGCCAACATATTCCACAACGGACAATACTGCGGTAGTTGGGCAATCAACACCTCAGGGACACACTATATAAATTTTCATGTTGTGAGCCACGGTAACTGTTATTTGACGTTGCCGAGTAAGAAGGAGATAACGAAGCTATCTCAAGGCGACATCGTATTATTTCCTAACGATACCGAGCACGTTATTAGCGGCGATGCGTACTCTTCATCTGCGGTTAATAGCGCACAATCACAAGACTATATAAATGGAGTTGACGCTACGGCCACCGGTCTGGTTTGTGGTTATTTTAGCCATAACCATCCCTTGGTTAGCAGTATCACAGCACACCTGCCACAAGCCATTATCATTAAGAAACAAACGTTGAGCGGCTCGCCTACTGGGCTACATTTCCTTCTCGACGCCTTACTAGAGGAGTCTAGACATGCTAATAAAGGCTCTAAACTGATAATGGGCCGTATCGCTGAGGCTATATTGGCGATTATTTTCCGACAACATTTACCCATCCATAACGGCGTACTGGCCGCCACATCCCACCCAAAATTAAGCGCAGCTATGCAAGCGATACACAGTACACCTAATAAAAAATGGACGATTGAACTGCTTGCACAGCAATGCTTTATGTCACGGGCAGGGTTTAATGAACTATTCAAATCTGTAGTTCAGCAATCCCCTATGGAGTACGTAACTCAGTGGCGTTTGGGCATGGCCTACAGCATGCTTGCAGATGAAAACGTATCAACATTGCACGCGGCATTAGCCTGTGGTTATGACAACGAGTCATCATTCTCTAAAGCGTTTAAACGTGTACTTGGCGTCAGCCCCGGAGCGGTTAGATCGCAAAAAATCAATATCTTGGCAAAGACGTAGAAGAGGAAGGCTAGCGATATTACCTAGCCTGCTTCAAGTTGAGAAAGGATTAAACTAACGATTCGTCAGCCTACTTTATTAACGGTCCGATTTGTCATCACCGCTAATGCGACTAGCCGTGGCGCCTTCTTGATTCTTGTACTTGGCATCAGCGCGTGCGTTATACGGCTTGTCAGCGAAATCTGACATCACTTCGAAGCTAAGTGCACCAATTTTCATGCCTGGCTTTAACGCCAGTGGTAATTTACCGCTGTTGAAAAACTCCAGCACAATATTACCTGACCAACCGGGGTCAATTCGATGTGCGGTGACATGGACCATTAACCCTAAACGCGCTAAAGAAGAACGACCATCTAGCCAACCCACAATATTGCCGGGTAACGTTACTGATTCAAGTGTTACTGCCAAAGCGAGCTCACCAGGGTGTAAGAAAAACGATTTATCAGGGCCCACATTTATTTCATCGCTCATCACGGTATTAAGTGCTTCTTGCACCTGTGCTTTAGGGCCACTTAAGTCGATATAAGGCGCTTGGTGCTCATTAAAAACACGAAATTTATTACCTAATCGTATGTCGACGGTTACGCCACTTATCTCAGCATAATCCGGCTCAGGGGTGATATTGATTTTGCCGTCTTTAAGGTAGGCCAGGATATCTTTGTCGCACAAACGCATAATTTTTTAACTCAGTAATAAGGTTTTAGGTAAATACCGCGCAATTATGCGTAGCTAGGGTCCTATGTTCAACGTTTTTAAATATTTTGTACACGCAAGTCCATCAAGCCATTTAGATACAACTGCTTTGAGATTGCCGTCGCGCAATCCATATAAGTTTGGCTCAGGGGATCATTTGGCTCTGCTATTAGTAACGGTTTACCGCTATCAGTATGCTGACGAATTTTGATGTTCAAGGGTAACTGACCCAACAACGGCACTTTATTCCTATTGGCTAAATCAACGCCGCCATTGTGGGCAAAAATATGCTCCTGATGACCGCACTTGGGACAGATATACAAACTCATATTTTCTATCAAGCCCAGTACGGGCACTGATACCTTGTTAAACATGGCAATGCCTTTGGCGGCATCCGCCACCGCTAAATCTTGCGGCGTGGTGACAATAACCGCAGCACTAACAGGAATTTGCTGAGCAAGCGTAAGCTGTATGTCCCCAGTGCCCGGAGGCATATCAACAATCAAATAGTCCAACTCTGGCCAATCCGTTTCCCTCAGCAACTGCTCAAGGGCCTTACTGGCCATTGGTCCGCGCCAAACAGTGGCATTTTCAGCGGGTACAAAGTAACCGATAGAACTGGCCACTAAGCCATATGCAGAAAAAGGCACAATGGTTTTATCATCCCGTGAAGCCGGAGTTGACTCAGTGTTACCTAACATGATCGGAATTGACGGTCCGTATATATCGGCGTCTAACAATCCTACTTTCGCCCCTTGGGCTAATAGAGCATAGGCGATGTTTACGCTGGTGGTCGATTTACCCACCCCGCCTTTACCAGATGCGATAGCAATAATATTTTTGATCTTGCTTACTTTACTCACTTTAGTGGGTGAAGCCGCTATATCGGTCTCGATCACCACATGCTGCAAAGACAGTTTTTTTTCACTGGCAGCAATATTTATACGGTTGATAAGGGAATCATGAAGCTGAGCTGCTGCAAAGGGTAACGTAACAAGAACATCGTTCGATGAAACGGTTATCCAAGATTCAACCTGTTTCACCGGTAACCCGAACTGAGTCGCAAGTTGTTTTGATACCACCTGGTGTACTTTATGTTCGGGGGTAGACCGACTAAATAACATGACACTCCTTATAAATAACAATGAAATTTGGCTAAGCTAGCTTTTACCTAATGCAATGGCGGCAGATTTTAGATACCATTTGCGACCTTTTTAATTAAACGAAGAAACCAAAATAAACATGTCGTCACAACCACGTAAAATTCTTGTTACTAGCGCCCTTCCCTATGCAAATGGCTCCATTCACTTAGGCCATCTTCTTGAGCATATTCAAACGGATATATGGACGCGTTTTCAACGAATGTGTGGCCACGAAATATACAGTGTATGTGCCGACGATGCACATGGTACGCCCGTTATGCTAAAAGCCCAAGAGCTAGGCATCACCCCTGAAGAAATGGTGGCCCGTACCCGTGAAGAGCATCATCAAGATTTGCTCGATTTCTTTGTTGAATACGATAATTACCACGTTACCCACAGTGATGAAAATAAAGAGCTCTCTGAGCTAATTTACAACCGTCTCAATGACGCGGGTTATATTTCAAAGCGTACTATCAGCCAACTTTACGATCCAGAAAAAAACATGTTCTTGCCTGACCGGTTTGTAAAGGGTACCTGCCCTAGCTGTGGTGCAGAGGATCAAAACGGCGACAGCTGTGACAACTGCGGTGCGACATACGACCCAACAGAAATGAAAAATCCCCGTTCGGTTGTTTCCGGCGCAACACCAGTGCTTAAAGACTCGGAGCACTTTTTCTTCGATTTGCCGCAATTTTCTGACATGTTGCACACTTGGTTAAAAAGCGATGCCCTGCAAAATGAAATCACTAATAAGCTCGAAGAGTGGTTTGAAAAAGGTCTGCAGCAATGGGATATCAGTCGCGACGCACCTTACTTTGGATTTGAAATACCTGGAGCCCCGAATAAGTTTTTCTATGTTTGGGTAGATGCCCCTGTGGGATACATGGCGAGCTTTAAAAACCTATGTGATCGTACAGGCATAAACTTTGATGAATATTGGGGAGCAGATTCAACGGCTGAGCTATACCATTTTATCGGCAAAGATATTACCTACTTCCACTGTTTGTTTTGGCCAGCAATGCTTGAAGGTGCAGGTTTTAGAAAACCTACCGGCGTCAACGTGCATGGCTTTGTCACCGTAAATGGTGCAAAAATGTCGAAATCAAAAGGTACATTTATAAAGGGCCGTACCTATTTAGAACATCTCAACCCTGAATATCTGCGTTATTATTTTGCCTCAAAACTTGGGGCAAATGTCAGTGATATCGACCTTAACTTCGAAGATTTTGCGCAAAAAGTAAATTCTGACTTAGTGGGTAAAGTTGTCAACATCGCCAGCCGATGTGCCAGTTTTATTACCAAACGCTTTGACGGCAAACTATCAGACAACGTTCTTGAACCTGAGCTAGTGGCAGAATTCCAAAACGCCCAAGCCAGTATTAGTCAAGCATTTGAAGAACGTCAATATCATAAAGCCGTACGTGAAATTATGGCGTTGGCCGATAAAGCCAATCAATTTATTGACACTAACGCCCCTTGGGTCACCATCAAAGACGAAAGCAAACAAGCCTTCACCCATGATGTATGCTCACTTGGCATTAACTTGTTTCGCATATTAATGGTGTATTTAAAGCCAGTGGTACCAAAATTAGCAGAGCAAGCAGAAGTGTTTTTTAATGATGAGTTGAACTGGACAAGCGCACAAAGTGTGTTGACTGGGCATCAAATTAATAAATTTAAAGCACTGATGCAGCGCGTAGACATGGACAAGGTTAATGCTATGGTTGATGACTCAAAAGAAAACTTAGCGCCAACGGTGACGATCGACCCCAACAGCCCTTTGGTAAAAGATCCTATTGCAGAAACAATTGAGTTTGATGATTTTGCCAAAATAGATTTGCGTATCGCAAAGATTATTGTGGCTGAGCACGTAGAAAAAGCCGACAAATTACTGCGCTTAGAGCTCGACTTAGGCGGCGAAACACGTCAAGTATTTGCTGGTATAAAGTCGGCGTACCAACCTGAAGACTTAGTAGGTAAATTGACTGTAATGGTGGCAAACTTGGCACCACGCAAAATGCGATTTGGTTTATCCGAAGGAATGGTGCTTGCTGCGGGTCCTGGCGGTAAAGATTTGTGGATTATGGAGCCTCATGAAGGCGCTCAGCCAGGTATGAAAGTAAAATAACTAACCGCTAAATACCGATATTACAAAGCCTGCATTCAAGCCAAAACTTAGATACAGGCTTTTTTTTAATTTTACGGCTTCTCACTATTTAAATTTCCCGCTCGAATACTTGCCCCTACTGGACTAAATTTAGGCTGAAGTTGCCACTTTGGTTTTATGGGTGATAATGGCACCGTTCGTTTTTTCGCCACGATAATATAAACACTGGCTAACTGAGGTAAGTAACGCTCACACCAGCGAATTAAAATATTATTTGGCCGGGTAGTAAATAACTTTGTGTAAGGCCGATACTTAACCTGCGTCACTTCAAATCCAAGTAAATGTAACCAATCTTTTATTCTCGGCACACTGAAAAAGCGCGCCTCGTGCAACAAACTTTGGCGGTTAAACCAAATAAGCTTACGCAAGCCCGTCAAGCTCAAAGGATTGAAGCCCACTATGACTAAGTCGCCATCAGGCATAATGGCTCTGTCTACCTCTCTTAGAATTTGATGGGGATCTTGGGCAAAATCTAGCTCATGTGCTAATACGAAACCGTCTACACTGTTTTCTTTTAAGGCCATATCTCGTGACAAAGAGCGCATACTCGCATTTTCATGATCTTTAGCGACCATATTCACACAATGCTTTATCGAGCATTTCGTCAAAGAAAGTTCACTGCTTAAATTCCCTACTTTGACTAAATGATAACCAAAAAACTGTTGGGTGATTTCATCAAGTTCGGCTTCCACAATGGCTTTACGCTCAATACCGGAGGGCAAAACCGACCACGAGCGTGGGTAACGGAGTTTTTTATCTAATAATGCTGGTTTCATCAATACAATAACGACCTATTTTTATCAGAGGTGCAACAACATATTACACCTTTCACAGCCAGCATAGTGAGACTAGTGCATGCACTGAGAATTTGAATCTGTATAATGTCGGATTACTTTACACCTGTTTTGTCATTGTTGTTACTGGAGATCGTTATGTCGTCCCTGAAAATTAGGCCTATTAAAGCATTCGAGGATAATTATATTTGGTGTCTAACCAATGGTGAAACCTGCGCAGTCGTAGATCCTGGTGATGCAAAGCCCGTGCTTAAATACTGTAAACGCAACAATCTGCAATTAACCGATATACTCATCACCCATCATCATAGCGATCACACTGGTGGCGTAAACGATTTAGTTGATGCCTTTCCCGGAGTAACCGTTTACGGGCCGCAAAATCCTGCTATTCAATCAATTACGCAGCGAGTCAAAGATGGCGATAACATCAAACTTAGCGCATTAGGTCTTGAGTTTGCTATTATTGAAGTGCCAGGGCACACACTAGACCATATTGCGTATGCGGGTTCATGCGGATTATTTTGTGGCGATACGCTTTTTTCTGCTGGTTGTGGCAGATTATTTGAAGGTACACCGAATCAGATGTATCAGTCACTGAATCGATTGACGAGCTTGCCTGATGACACCAAAGTATACTGTACCCATGAGTACACCTTAGCAAATGTTAAGTTTGCTCGGGCAGTCGAGCCAAATAATGCAGCATTATTGAACTATAAAGGTTGGGCGGAATCTCAAAGGGTTGATTTGAAACCTACGTTACCCTCGACCATTGGCGAACAAAAAGCAATCAATCCGTTTTTGCGCGCTAATAGCGCGGAAGTAAAACATCAAGCCGAGCATTACGCCGGCAAAATATTACCGACCCCTGAAGCAGTATTTGCTTCGGTTAGGGCTTGGAAAGACAATTTTTAAACGTAAAATAATGAATAAAAAGGAACGTTTAGTGCGCATAAAAACATTGTTATGCATATCTCTTGTGACGCTTTTACCGGCTTGTCAAATGATAGAGCCTCATCCAGAAATCGCTGAGCAAATCGAGCAGGAACATGAAATTGCCCAACAAATAGCCCTTACTTGTCAACAACCTGGCGTGCAAGCTGAAGATCAATACGACTGCGAGGCTGCCGATGAAGGCACCATCCCTATTACCCATCCTGACGAAGAAGTTGAGGTCGTTATTGAGCCTGAAACGATCCCTGAGGATGTAGCTGTATTAGATGTTTGGCAATACGTTGGTGAAAATCTTGCCCTTGAATATGAGGATAACAAGCGCATTGCCAGCCAACGTAATTGGTACTTAAAGCATCCTTCTTATATGCAGCGCGTAGCCAAACGAGCCAAACCATTTCTTTACCTTATTGTAGAGCGGTTAAAAAATGAGAATATGCCACTGGAACTGGCCTTGTTACCCATTGTAGAAAGTGCATTTGATCCCTTCGCCTACTCTCATGGGCGTGCAGCTGGTATGTGGCAATTTGTGCCAGCAACGGGCAAACGATTTGGCATGAAACAAACCTGGTGGTACGACGGCCGCCGAGACGTAATGGCCTCAACAGACGGCGCAATTGCGTATTTACGTTACCTTAATGACATGTTTGATGGTAATTGGTTACATGCTCTTGCAGCATACAATAGTGGTGAAGGCCGCGTAATGCGCGCCATTAAAAAGAACAAAAAAGCAGGTAAAAGCACAGACTATTGGTCATTAGATTTACCTAGAGAAACCCGTGCTTATGTACCAAAGTTATTGGCCTTAGCCGATATACTGCGTGAAGCAGAGAAATATGCATTTAGCTGGCCCATTATTGAAAATAATAAAGTGACGGATATTGTAGATGTAGGCTCTCAAATTGACTTAGCACTTGCAGCCGATATGGCAAACTTAACCGTGGAAGAGCTTCATGCCTTAAATCCTGGCTATAATCGCTGGGCAACCGATCCAGAAGGTCCATTTAAGCTGTTGGTACCTATAGATAAGGTGGATGTATTTAGCGAAGCACTCGCAGCAACTGATACGAAAGAACGCTTGAATTGGGTACGGCATAAAATTAAAAGTGGCGACAGCTTGCTTAAACTGGCACATCAATATCATACGACGCCTGACATCATTAGCCAGGTAAATGAATTAAAGGGTAATATGATCCGCGAAGGCAAATACTTGGTTATTCCAGTGGCGCTTAAATCAATGGATTTTTACTCGTTATCTCAAGATCAACGATTAGCTGACACGCAATCAAAGCATAAAAGCGGCACCTATCAAGTCAAACATAAGGTCAAAAGTGGCGATACGATGTGGGACATAAGCCGCAAATACAAAGTCAATATGCGCAGTCTAGCAAAATGGAATGGTATGGCGCCGGCCGATACACTTCGCCCCGGTAAAGAACTTGTTATTTGGTTAGATGGTAAAGGAAAGAGTCAACACAGTGATGCAGTAATGCGTACGTTAACTTACACGGTACGTGGTGGTGATTCATTGGCAAGAATAGCGGATAGGTTCAACGTCAATATATCTGATATTCAGCGCTGGAACCAAATCAATATAGATAAATACCTACAACCCGGCCAAAAGCTTAAAATCATGGTGGACGTGACTCGCACTTAAGTGCGAGTCGGTGCACTGATAAATAGGCTTAGGGCAAAGCCCGATACATAAATTCAATTCGATTACCGCTAGGCTCATACACCATCATATGTTTGTTTGGGCCGTTTCCTGCTAGCTCTGGGGCAAACTCTACAACCACACGCTCATCTTTGGACAACGTTTTATACAACGCGTTTAATGCATCTTCGCTATCAACTCTGAAAGCCAAATGATGTAACCCCACATTATTTTTACGGTCAAACTTAATGGCACGCTCAGGGTGAGTCGCCGCCCATAGAGTGATGACGACACTATCATTAGAAAGAAAAACAGCTGGGTACTGCTCGTCTCGACCCACAACGCGAAAACCCGCGTGGTCAATAAAGAATTTTTCAGATGCCTGCAAATGACTCACCGTCAATCCCACATGATCAATTCCCTTTACACTTTGCTGCGCGTCGCTTGCGATTGAAAATAGGCACAAGACCATCATCAGAATTACATTTTTCATTTACGCTGTTCTCATTTTAAAATTTATATACTCACAACGAGAACGCTTGTTGGGCTATTTCCTTTCATCGTCACCCCATAGGAACGACCAATTAAGATAAAAACGAATGCATTAATAATTTGATCGTGCCAATTATATTAAACAAAGACAACATCAAATACATAGCGCAAATGGTTGAAGCAAAATCGGATACGCAAATACGGGTTGATTTACCCGCACAATCAGTAACGGTGTGCGACAAAACCTATCTGTTTAGCATCGAAGAACATCACAAACAAAATCTTATCTCAGGTAGGGATATGATAGATCAATCTTTGGAGTTTACGCCGCATATCGTCAAGCATGAAAACAGCATACAAAGCTGGTTAGTTTAAGATTAGCATTCACTTTAAATAATATAGGGCTAACGGCTATCCGTTCGCCCGTTTTTAATCAGTACTCAGCCTAAGTTAGTGTACTTGAATTTGCATCAAGCAAGCCAACACAGAAAACTGCAACCACAATTGAGACGACCTTGTTCAACGAAAGTATGCACGCCAGTCACGGCATAAAACGGGATAAGCGCACAAATAGTCTGTATATAAATGCAGGGTAACTGCGCATTGATTGAATAAAATGGTGATATCAACGGCGCAACAGGTGAAATTGATATCGCATCGGAAATGGTTATCCTTGGAAAAGATATACTAATGATGAACTTTGACGCTGTTTTGATAGCCTTGAATTGGTTAATAGCTAAGCCGATAAACCGCTTACCTTGTCAAATATTCACCTTAAATAACGACCATTTGGAACTATTATCTGCACGACAAATCGTCTGCTTACAGCGTAAATAAAGCCTAAAAAAAGGGTGAAAAGCTCTCTGTTCACCCTTTGAGGCTATCTATAATAATATGAAGCTCACTTTATAAATTTTGCCTTAACCTTTGCGCCAAGTGGTGCCATTTGGCCCATCTTCTAACACAATATTTAAAGCATTTAGCGCATCACGAGCGGCATCTGCTGCTGGCCAATCTTTCGCCGAGCGAGCATCGTTTCGGGCTTTAATCAACGCTTCGACTTGTGCACTTTCATCACTATTTTGCTCTTCACCTTGAAGATATTCATTTGGGTTACGTTGCAAAATACCTAATACCTGCCCTAACTTAAGCAGTATTCCCGCTAATTTAGTTGCACGCTCTGCCCCGCTTTCACCTTCTGCTTTGGCTTTATTAAGTTCCCGGGATAAATCGAACAACACAGCCATGGCTTCAGGTGTATTGAAGTCGTCATCCATTGCTTTATCAAAGCGTGCAAGATAATCGTCCGTTTGCATATCAACGTTACGATCCGCCACTACGTCACGCAATGCAGTGTACAAGCGTTCCAGGGCGCTGCGTGCTTGAGTAATATTACCTTCAGAGTAACTTAACTGGCTGCGGTAATGTGCAGACATTAAGAAGTAACGCAAAGTCTCTGAGTCATGTTGCTTTAATACATCCCGTAAGGTGAAAAAGTTGCCGAGTGATTTAGACATTTTCTCGCTATCAACCTGCACCATGCCAGTATGCACCCAGTAGTTAACGTAAGGGGTATTAAATGCGCAACATGACTGGGCAACTTCATTTTCGTGATGAGGAAAAATCAAATCAGAACCCCCACCATGAATATCAAAATGATCGCCGAGATGCTTATGATTCATCGCAGAACACTCTATGTGCCAACCCGGACGCCCATCTCCCCAAGGCGAAGTCCAGCTAGGCTCACCTGGCTTAGCAGATTTCCACAAAACAAAATCCATTGGATCATCTTTGTCGCTGCCTACGTCTACGCGAGAGCCCATATTGAGCTGATCTAAATCTTGCTTGCTCAACTTGCCATAATCGTTATACGAACTCACATCGAACAATACGTCGCCAGATTTCGCCTGATACGCATGACCATTGTTAATAAGGCGCTCGATGATTGCGATAATTTCAGGCATATGAGTAGTGACACGAGGCTCAATATCCGGTGGCAGTAAATTTATAGCCGCAAAATCTTCATGCATCATGGCAATAGTGCGTTCGGTCAACTCACTTGTGGTTTCGTTGTTTTGATTCGCTCGTTGAATAATTTTGTCGTCGATATCAGTGATATTGCGCACGTAGTTCACGTCATAACCTCTGTGGCGCAAGTAACGCACCATTAAATCAAAACTTAAATAAGTCCGAGCGTGGCCCATATGGGATAGGTCATACACTGTGATACCGCACACGTACAAACCCACCTTTGATTCATGTAAAGGCGTAAAGAGCTCTTTTTGTCGAGTCAGGGTATTGTATATGTGTAGCATTAACCGTATTCCTATAAATAATAATTGTGTAAACGAAATTGGTGCGCGAATGCGTACCGAAAAGACGATTCTAACACCGAGTCACCCCCCTCGCATTAATCAATATGAATCAACTGCTTAAAAAGCGCTGCGCTTTACGTTAGAATGGCTTACTTTTATTTTTCTGGTTTATCTGAGGGCATTAAAATGGTCAAAATTCATACGAATTACGGTGTTATTAGCATCGAGCTTTTCGCAGACAAAGCGCCTGAAACCGTTGCTAACTTTCTAAGTTATGCTAAAGAAGGTTTCTATGACAACACGATTTTTCACCGTGTTATTGATGGCTTCATGGTTCAAGGCGGCGGTTTTGAGCCAGGTATGGAACAAAAAACAACAAAAGCGACCATCAAAAATGAAGCGAACAATGGCTTGATTAATGAAATTGGTACATTAGCGATGGCACGCACGAATGAACCGCATTCAGCCAGCTCACAATTTTTCATTAATGTTGCTAATAATAGTTTTTTGAACTTCCGTAGCGAATCTGGCGATGGTTGGGGTTACTGCGTATTCGCAAAAGTGACTGACGGTATGGACGTAGTCAATAAAGTCAAAGAAGTGACAACGGGTAATTCTGGTTATCATCAAGATGTTCCCGTGGAAGATGTGGTTATTCAAAAAGTTGAAATAGACGAATAATCCAAATTATCGAGGCTTATTCGTTCTGAATAGGCCTCATAAAGAGCCTGTTAGTATGTCATTTACCTATTTTATCGCTGATTTACATTTGTCTCCTGAGCGTGAAGATATTAGTCAGTGTCTGTTTCAATTTTTGCGACACAACGCACGCCAAGCAGATGCTTTATATGTATTGGGTGACCTATTTGAAGCGTGGATAGGCGATGACAATCAAACCCCATTTAATCAAAAAGTGGCAAGTGAATTTAAGCACGTTGCCGATAGTGGCGTAAAAATTTATTTTATCCATGGTAATCGTGACTTTTTAATACGCGAGCGCTTCGCTAAACAAGCAGGTTTCACCTTGTTGCCGGAACAAGTTGTAGTAAATTTATACGGTACACCAACATTGATATCCCACGGTGATGAGTTATGCACCCGAGACGTGGCTTACCAAAAATTTCGGCGAAAAGCACGTGGCTGGTGGTGGCCAAGACTCGTATTGTGTTTGCCTTTATCCACTCGGCAGAGAATTGCCGACAATGGTCGCGCTGCCAGCAAAGAAAACCAAAAACAATTAACAACTGAAATTATGGATGTTACCCAACAAGAAGTCATAAACACCATGGCACGTTTCAATGTGCAACGCCTTATCCATGGGCATACTCACCGCCCTGACATTCATGACTTTGAAGTCAATGGCCTTCCAGCACAGCGTATTGTTTTAGGTGATTGGTACGATCAAGGCAGCATCCTTAAAGTCTCAAAAGATAAATTGTTACTTACTGAACATCCCTTTTTTAAATCCGCGCAATAAATCGTTAAACATAAATAAGCAAATCCCTCCTTGATTCTCTCGTTGAAGCAGAACCCACATTCATCAACATCACCTGCAGCCCGTCATAATTTAGTAAAAAATCTGCCACGATAATGCCATCTTAACATCACTAAACCGTCAACAAAGTGTCAGCAATTATTCATATTACTCCTTTAGGCTAGCAGCGCGATTACTGGACTCACTGGTAACTGAAACAACCAAAGCACATCAAATTCGGGATAATAAACATGAAAATAAACTGGATCGCTACAGCCAGTGCACTTGCATTCGCTGTTTCAACTGCGCTGCACGCTGACGTTTTACCTAGCTATCAAACTGATAGTGACTGGTATGCTGATGCACAAATCAAACTCGCGGCAAAATTGCAAACAAACGACCATTTCAAAGCTAAAAATGTGATTTTGTTCGTGGGAGATGGCATGGGTGTATCTACCCTAACTGCGGCGCGTATATTACAAGGCCAGCAAGCTGGTAATCCAGGTGAAGAAGGATATTTAAGCTTCGAATCGTTTCCTCATACCGCGTTAGTCAAAACATACAACGTTGACGCCCAAACCCCAGATTCTGCGGGCACTATGACCGCCATGATGTCCGGTCTTAAAACAGATGTAGGTGTCATCGGTGTAAACGAAAAGATTGAACGCGGCGAGTGCTCAACCGTTGCGGGTAATGAGGTATCCACCGCATTGGAACTTGCTGAAATTAAAGGCATGGCGACAGGAATCGTTTCTACCGCCCGCATCACCCATGCCACACCGGCTGCAACCTATGCAAAATCGGCCGATCGTAACTGGGAAGATATTTCAGACATGCCAGAAGCCGCCATAGCAGCAGGTTGCGTTGATATTGCTGATCAACTAGTACATTTTGAAGCTAATCTTGAAGCACGTTTTGAGGGCGTCGATGTTGATGGTTTGGAAGTCGTTATGGGGGGCGGCCGTCGGCATTTTCTGCCTAAAGATGCCTCGTTTAACAGTGCAGATGCAGTGAGTGAAATCGAAGGTGATCGCACCGATTCTCGTGACCTGACCCAAGAATGGCAAGACCTATACAGTAACGGCACATACGTGATGGATAAAACAGGCTTTGATGCCGTTGACACTGCTAGTACCACGCACTTATTCGGTCTTTTTAACGAATCACATATGCAATATGAAGCTGACCGTAGTAACGATGTTGCAGGTGAACCTTCTCTAACCGAGATGACCAGCAAAGCCATCGACGTACTCGATAATAATGCAAAGGGTTTTTTCCTGATGGTTGAATCTGGTCGAATCGATCATGGCCACCACGCAGGCAGTGCCTATAACGCGCTGACAGACGCTATCGAGTTATCGAATGCCATTCAAGCGGCTATCGACAGCACCAACCCTGATGAGACCCTTATATTGGTCACTGCCGACCATGGTCACGTATTCACTATCGCTGGCTACCCTAAACGCGGTAATCCCATTCTGGGCAAGGTAGTTGCCGTAGGCGAAACTGAGCCATCAATGGCAGCAGATGACATGCCATACACGACAGTAGGCTACACAAACGGTATTGGTTTCCATGATTTAGGTACTGAAACTAACGGTGATGCGAGTTACAACGAAGACATTGCTGCAGGCCGTATGGACATTTCTGCCATAGACACCACCACGTCTGGCTATCACCAAGAGGCGCTTATTCCCCTTAGCTCTGAAACTCACTCTGGAGAAGATGTTGCCTTGCATGCGAGCGGCCCAGGTTCGCAACTCGTGCAAGGGGTAGTCGAGCAAAGCGTTGTATTTCACATTATCGAGCAAGCACTTGATTTAATTCAGGAATAGGTAGGAAAAAAATGAAAACATTAAATTTAACCCTGATAGCCCTAGCGGTAATGGGCTTATCTGCCTGTATTGACGATGGCGATGATGGTACCAATGGTACTAACGGTTCAAGCAGTTTAATTGTGCAATCTTCTTTGGCTACCGGTGATGTCAATTGTCCCAATAGTGGTGTGAAAATTGATTCGGGTATCGATGCAGATGCTAGTGGTACGTTAGAATCGACTGAAATCAGCGCGACAGAATATGTCTGTTCTCCGGGTGCCACTACTGTTAGCAGCAGTGCCCTACTAACAAATGTTAACAACGAGTGGTTTGTCGATGGACAGCAGGTTGTATCCGCTGCTCGTCAAACGTGGTTAGACGCGACCAACACAACAGCGGCAAAAAGCACTGCTGAAACGGCGCCAGCATTAGCCGCCAAAAGCATTAGCAGCCTGCGCGGAAAAGCGAAAAACGTTATTCTCTTCGTCGGCGACGGAATGGGGATATCCACTGTCACCGCCGCCCGTATTTTAGATGGGCAATTAAAAGGTAACCCAGGTGAAGAGAATCAATTGAGTTTCGATAAATTCGCGTTCTCTGGTCTTGCAAAAACCTATAATGTTGATGCCCAGACTCCTGACTCAGCGGGTACAATGACCGCGATGATGAGCGGTGTTAAAACAGACGTAGGTGTTATCGGTGTCGATGAAGATATCGAGCGCGGAGATTGCGCAACGACCTCCGGAAATGAATTGATAACCGTACTTGAACTGGCCGAAATTGCAGGTAAGTCTACCGGTATTATTTCAACCGCACGTATCACCCATGCGACACCAGCAGCAACGTATGCTAAGTCAGCTGATCGTAACTGGGAAGACATATCAGATATGCCAGAAACGGCAGTTACTGCGGGTTGTCTCGACATTGCTGACCAGTTGGTTAATTTTGAAAGCATGCTTGAGGCCCGCATAGACGGTATTGATGTTGACGGTATTGAAGTAGCATTTGGTGGGGGTCGTCGTCACTTCTTACCCAAAGACGCTGCATTTAACAGTACAGATGCGGTTAGTGCAATCGAAGGCGATCGCACCGATGGCCGCGACCTAACGGCAGAATGGCAGGCGAAGTACACCAACGGTGTATACGTTACAGACGAAACGGGCTTTGATGATATCAATACTGAAACCACTGAGCGCGTTTTTGGTTTGTTTAATGAATCCCATATGCAATATGAAGCGGATCGTGAAAACGATGTGGCGGGTGAGCCTTCTGTTGGTCAAATGACAGAAAAGGCAATTCAGATTTTGGATAACAATGATAACGGTTTTTTCTTAATGGTTGAATCAGGTCGTATCGATCACGGTCATCATGCTGGTAGTGCATACAATGCACTTACTGACACTATCGAATTCGCTAATGCGGTAAAACGAGCTGTGGACATGACCGACCCAGATGAGACGTTAATTATTGTCACCGCTGATCACGGTCATGTGTTTACCATTGCGGGTTATCCTAAAAGGGGTAATCCCATTCTAGGTAAAGTGGTCAATGTCGGTGCCGAAGAACCCGCACTCGCTGCAGATGATATGCCTTACACCACGTTAGGATACACAAATGGTGGAGGGTTTCGAAATCTAGGTGCAGAAACAGACGCTGACGAAGGTTATAACGTTGACATTGCTGCTGGTCGCCAAAATTTAACAGACATTGACACCACAACACCAGGCTATCACCAAGAAGCCCTAGTTCCACTTTCATCTGAAACCCATTCGGGTGAAGACGTAGGTATATTCGCTAGTGGTCCAGGTGCACTATTGGTTAACGGTACCAATGAGCAAAGCATGTTGTATCACATCATGGATTTCGCCGCGGATTTGACCAACAAGGCGAATAGCGCACAAACGATAGAGTAATCGCGTAAATATGCAGTAGGGCGCTACTTGTGCCCTACTCTTTTTACGTGTTTTTATATTGCTTTTGGTCACGGTACGACTGACTTCAACACGCCAATAAGGGAGCGCCTAGCCATGAAATACCAACAACAGGTATCCATGTAAATGGTATTGCAAATAAACGCCCCCCATTTTAGGAATCAATCATGTACAAATCGTTAATTTTTATTCTTTGCTTGTACGCTGCGCAAAGCCTTGCCCAATGTGATGTTTCATCATCAACGTTATCGGCATCGTATCAAGTCGAGTCAACAAATGGCTTACAGCAGCATACAAGCGATTTAGTACTCTGGCGAAACGGTAAAACCGTTGCCCATCAATATCCGCAAACGCACATTACAGAAAGCTGGTATTTGTCTTCAAACCAACAAATTAAACCGACGCGTTATTTTGATACTCAGCAGCGCGCCATTGAGTATCAGCCAGGCGAAAAGGTTCACGGTAAAGCTGAATCTGATTGGGACTACCGCAACCAACTTATTTCGAATTCATTACTCTCTCAGTTAGATATCATTAAAGAAACAGGTACGGGGTGCGAGCTTACCCGGTTTTATAGCAAGACGATTGGCGGCACACAAATCAACGTTAAATGGCTAGTAAGGCAAGCATTGCCAAGCTATTACAGTTGGAAAAACGGCACTAAGCATGAAACATGGACATTACAAAAGGTGGAGCACGGTGATAAGCAAATCAATGATTTCTTTGCCCACTTAGGAAATTATCAAACGACAGATTTTGCTGATATTGGCGATGACCATAGTGACCCGTTTTTGAATAAAATGGTTACCTTAGGATTCATTGAAAAAGGGGCGTCTGGCTTCTATGACGACCAAGGCAACGCATTGGATGGCGGTCATCATCATCAGTAACGCTAGTCTACCTGTTATTAAATAAAAAATGGTTGCCTAAATAGCAACCATTTTTTTGTTGTTTCAGTATTTTTCAGCTTATAAACTAAAACACTATCGATTTACCCCGTCCGCTAGATTCAGAGCCGGCCTCAAGTTTACCCCCTCTATTAACGATAGTGTGCAGGTCTCCAAAGCGTTCATTATCCATTATATAACCCATTTTCTCTAACGCACTCACTGTATCAGCCGTTAATCCGTCGTGATAACGAATGGTGTCCTTAGGCAACAACTGGTGATGAAAACGTGGGGCATCCACCGCTTCTTGGGCACTCATATTGAATTCAAGTGCGTTCAATATTGACGTATACACTGAGCTAATAATAGTTGTTCCCCCTGGAGACCCCGTCACCACGCTGATTTTTCTGTCTTTGAGTACGATAGTCGGTGTCATTGAAGAAAGCATACGTTTCTTAGGTTGAATTTCATTCGCTTCACCACCTACGGCACCAAACACATTTGCGACACCAGGCTTAGCACTAAAATCATCCATTTCATCATTCAATAAAAAGCCCGCGCCTTCTACCACAACGCCGCTGCCAAAACCTAGGTTAATGGTCGTGGTGTTCGACACCGCATTACCCCATTTATCAACAATCGAAAAATGTGTGGTTTCTTCGCTTTCTTTTAAACCAGGCTTAATCAACTCGGTCACAGAGATATGATCCATTCTGATATTAGCACCACGTTTAGCGATATATGCTGGGTCAATCAGTTCTTCGACTGGCACGTCAACAAAATCAGGATCGCCCAAATACTCAGCTCTATCAGCAAAAACGCGCTTACCTGCCTCTGCGAGTAAATGTATATAAGGAGCTGAGTTATGCTCTAGTTTGCTTTTACCTGCCGTCAATTGGTCATAAAAAGTTAGCCACTGAATAATGGCAATGCCACCAGAGCTAGGAGGCGGTGAGGTTACGACTTCATAATCACGCCATTTTGCAGTAATAGGCGCGCGAGATTTAGCTTCGTACTGAGCGAGATCCTCTTCATTAATCAAACCTTTGTGATGTGTCATAAAGTCGGCGATGGTTTTAGCCGTTTTTCCCTTATAAAAGCCATCTCGGCCTTGATCGCGGATCAGCGTTAATGTTGCCCCAAGTTCAGGCTGCTTAAATATGTCACCGGTTTTTGCTGATGCAAAGTAATCATCAAAATTAACCTCAAAACCTTTGTCTTTTAAGCGTTGACTGTAACGACTAATATAGCCAGCTAATTTTTCTGGCATCACAAACCCGTCAATGGCGAGTCTTACCGCGGGCTCAACTAAAACGTTCCATGGCAAAGTGCCGTACTTTTCATGCGCTAACCACATACCAGCAACTGTGCCCGGTACACCTGATGATAAAATACCGATAACGGACTGATATGGCACGACATTACCTTGCTCATCCAGATACATATCTCTGTAAGCATTTAAGGGAGCTTGTTCTCGGTAATCAATAAAATCGGCTTTTTGATCCTTGTAAACCAACATAAACCCACCGCCACCAATATTACCGGCCTCAGGAAGCGTCACAGCCAACACAAATTGCGCTGCTATAGCGGCATCAACGGCATTGCCGCCATCGAGCATAATTTGCTTAGCGACGTCAGCACTAAAAGCATCTGGCATGGCAACAGCAGATTGCTGGACATGGTTTTGTTGTTGCTGGTTTTGCTGATCATTTTCCTGTACAGGCGCGTTGCAGGCGCTCAGCACAAATACCAATAACATAACCATAAATGAACACTTCATCAGACTTCCTTTTAGTTGTTATATTTACTACTTAGTTGTATCACCCGATTCGATTATTAAGCGTAGACGAGTAATACAGCAGGTTAAAATCCCACAGCTACAGCATAATTAAACTGGCAATAAAGTAGCCAATAAATGCTAGTGCGCCACCGAATAAAGCGTAGGGCATTTGTGTACGTACGTGGGTTAATAAATCACAACCCGATGCAATAGAAGACACAGCCGTGGTATCAGATATCGGCGAACAGTGATCCCCAAACACCCCACCGCCTAAGATAGCGGCTAATACTAGTGACGGTGGCAAACCTAATGTTTGGATCAGCGGCACGCCAATTGGAATTAGAATGGCAAAGGTGCCCCAAGACGTTCCAGTGGTAAACGACATAATGCCACCCGCTAAGAACAAGACTGGTACTATCAATGACAATGGCAAATAATCGCCCACTAAATTAGCGACAAATATACCCGTGCCTAATTCTTTCAAGCTGCCACCTAACGTCAGTGAAAACAGCACTATAGTGACTAAAGGCAAAATCTCGCCCATGCCTTTAAAGCCTTCGTCGACCAATTCTTTATGAGTGTATTTTTTAGCACTTATCAGCAAGAAATAAGCCACCATGCAGGCCAGTACCGTGGCGTAAAGAACTGATTTACTGCCACTTCCGGCGGCTATATCACCATCGCCAGTCCATAACATAAAGCCAATCATACCGAAAATCATGGTACCTAAAGGGACTAACATAAAGCGCGCTTTACTGGCAGGAATAGGTAGGCTCGCGTCATTATTGTGCTGCATTTCTCGCTCAGCTTCACGCATGGGGCCGTGAACACGATCGGTCACTATGGTATACAACACAATCAGCAGAGCAATAATGGCGTAGAAGTTAAACGGGATCGTGCCCCACAAAATAGACACTGGAGATTCTTCCAGTTCGTAATTACTAAGTAGGCCTAGAACAAATGCTCCCCAGCCGTTGAGTAAAATCAAAATACACACCGGCGCACTCGTGCTGTCGATAACATAAGCTAAGCGCGCTCGACTCATTTTAAATTTGTCATACAGGCCTCGTGATAATATCCCCGATGCCAACACACTCAAATTTGACTCAATAAACACCACGATGCCAGTAAACATGGTGAGAAACCCCACTTGACGTTTACTTTTTGCTACGCCTTTATTAATTAGCATTTCAACCGTGGCTGTAACCCCGCCTGAGTTACGTATATAAGCGAGCAAGGCGCCAATTAACATGCTAAAAATTAATATGCGTGTATTGCCCGATGAACTGGCAATTTCGATTACCCGTTCAATTGAGCCTATAACACCATGAAATATAAACTCTCCATCTCCTCGATAGGCAAGTAATGCTTCAGCTGAGAAAATGGCAAGTATAAGTGCCAAAATAACTTCTTTGCGCCAAAAGACCACCACGATTGCGATGATTGGCGGAAGAATAGAATACCATTCCATATAGAACCTTATATATGCGCCACTGCGCTATTATTATTGTGTATTGAACTTGGAGTGTGAGTCCCAAATAAATATTCGCCACTTAAGTACAAATATTAGAATAAATTATCACGCATATGAGGTGCTCGTCAGCAACATTACACTATTTTTCCTAAGGTTTTAAATAGATATAGTTGTTCCAAGGCCAACTTTACGATTCACTAGGCACTTAACACCCTACGACACGGCTGAATGAGTAAAAAACGTTTAACAATATAATAAGCATCAAAGTAATTTTCACTAAATTACTTTACTGGGGCTAAATCTGTCAGTGTAAGCGGGTTATGTGCGGCAAATAATCTGTCGTATCTACACCCTTATAATCCTTATGCACAAACTAATTAACTTAAAAAACTACACAATGGCCAGCGCAGTTGTGTACTTAATCTGCTCCATAGCAAAACTTGACGTAACATCGGATAACTCAATTCCTCCCACCAATTTTTTGTAAAACACATCAAACGCCTTCATATCCGATACTACTACTTTGAGCATGTAATCATATTCGCCACTCATGCGATAAAACTCAACTATCTGCTCCATACCTGCGGCGTGCTCTGCGAACCGACTTAACCAATTAATGTCATGCTGTCCTGCCTTTACTTGTACGAATACGGTCATACCTAAATTGAGTTTTTCCGCATCTAGCAGTGCCACCCGCTTCTTAATAATCCCGTGTTTCTCGAGATTTTGAATACGTCGCCAACACGGCGTTGTACTTAGCCCAACGGCTTCCGCCATCTCACTAACAGACAAGGTTGCATCTTCTTGCAACAACTTTAATAATTCTCTGTCTAACTTATCCATAAAATTTAATTTCATTTATTGAACTTAATTTAGAATAAATTTTTAATTAAACGAAAACAAGCGCAATACTTAGAATATTATTCTGCTTATCGTATGGCATAGTATTTACCTGATTTAACCTTAATCGATGGTACCTACATTATGCCTACTGAAGCCTTGTCACTTGCAGTAAATAACGAAACCAATAAAACCAGCACCAACCCATCTTCAATCTCAGTACCCAAAGGACGCATTTACGACGATATTACCCAAACCATTGGTAATACGCCTTTAGTGCGCTTAAGTCGACTGGCTAAGAAGCATCGCGTAGGCGCAGAAATATTAGCCAAGGTTGAATATTTCAACCCTGCGGGATCAATCAAAGACCGCCCAGCTCTAGCAATGATTAATGCATTGATGCAATCAGACTCGTTCAATGAAAATACCCAAATTATTGAAGCAACATCAGGCAACAATGGCGTCGCGTGTGCATGGATATGTGCGATGAAAGCAATCCCATTGACCATAGTCATACCCGAACATATGTCGATAGAGCGCCAAAAGTTGATCAAACACTATGGCGCAAAGGTCATTACCACCGCTAAAGAGCTTGGCACTAAAGGCGCTATCGACAAAGCCAAGCAGTTAGTTCAAAGCACAGAAGGCGCCGTGATGCTTGATCAATTTGGCAATCAAGCCAATCCTGATATGCATTTCAATAGCACAGCACAAGAAATTTGGCGTGACACCGATGGCAAAGTCGATGTTTTAATCGCTGGCGTTGGCACCGGTGGCACCATCACAGGCATTGCCAAAGCGCTAAAAATCCGTAACCCTAATATAAAAATTATTGCAGTAGAGCCTGCTTCTTGTCCGGTATTAAGTGAAGGCCGCGCTGGGGTTCACAAAATCCAAGGGTTAAGCTCAGGTCACATACCGGATGTACTAGATGTGGATTTGTTAGACGAGGTCATTACGGTAAGTAACGAAGATTCTATCCTCTATGCCCGTGAGCTTGCCCGTGTAGAAAGTCTTCCGGTAGGTATTTCATCTGGTGCCGCAGCTTGTGCGGCAATACTTATTGGTAAACGTCCTGAGTACGTCGGGAAGAATATTGTCACTATTTTAGCGGATACAGCGGAGCGTTATTTCAGTACAGAGTTATTTGCCCAAGATGAAGAAATTTGACAGTTGGTCGCTATATAGCAGGGCTGGTAAGCAATTTAATTCAAACTAAATAAGAATACCTTTCAGGGTGCTTTATAAAAGCGCCCTATTATCATTGATATATTAGGATTTTATTTCGGCAGATGACCGTTGTACACATGTTTGAACGGCTCTCGCTTAACAGCACCGGCTTGATAACCATCGAACGTGATATCGTCAACATGACGAAGCTTACGCCATGGCCTGTCGCTTAAAACCAACATCAATAAAATGCCTGCAGCGAGCGCGCCCGCTATTTTAAATAACAAAACAACGACCATAAAAAATAACGAAAGAGTCGTTTCAGCGGATAAGTATAACAAAGGGGAAAAAACAACAAGGGTAAACGCGATAACGGCAACTACCAATAGTAGTGAAATAAGTGTTTTATTATTAGACATTACAAGTTCCTTTAAAAAATTCCATTTCTGACCTGCCTTTACTGCGCACTTACATGTGCAAGACTGTTTCAATATAGCCATCAAATCTGTTCCCATCAAACTGATTTTAAGCCAATTTTAATGTTTATTTAAGTCGATATAATTTGACGGTAAATAAAGCTCTCAAGAGACTTAAGCCCAGAAAGCGAGTTAGTTAAACTCGAAATACAGAATAGACAAACTCACTAAGGCCACTAATAACAATATAAAACCACTCACACCAAAATTGTCACTCTTACGACGCGTGCGCTTGCGCTTTAATATTAAAACCGCCAAGCTCAAGCCAACACAGGCAAACAATAAGCCTACTAAATAGGTACTCAAGGATGACGACCATTGTTCACGCACCGTAACGCCCCAAAATTCTTGGGCGCCAGTGATAAATTCAGGCCGGGCATAATGAAAGACAATTAAGGCAGCAACAAACACCACCCACCCGAAAACATTGAATCCAACCATGATTTGAAATAATTTATCGTTCTCTATACGCGTTTTACGGCGGTTTTTGCCCTGCCAATCTTGTTTATTGCGTTCCATTGTCTGCTTGCTTCCGATTTTTCTTGAGTCTAAGCGCCACCTGAGTAAGATTACACACCTTGTGAAATTAGCCAAGAAACGGACGCATAATTTTGGCCATATCAGCGTATTTTTCACACAAATTGTCTTGTTATTGATAAACAGCTTGCTGATTTATGTAATTTAGCAGCGTTATCATGGCACTTCCCCTTAAAAAAATGACATAATTTGGTTTAGTCCGAATTTTAATAAATACCCAAAGTGGTTTGGAGATAGAACATGGCGCAAGCCCCAGTGGCAGATATTTTTGCCGGTAAATATTCAGTTGGTCAGCAAGTCACAGTAAAAGGGTGGGTACGTACCCGTCGTGACTCAAAAGCTGGTTTGTCCTTCATTGCTTTGCATGATGGTAGTTGCTTTGATCCAATTCAGGTCATTGCTCTGAATACCCTGAATAATTATGCCGACATTCAACGGTTAACCACTAGTTGCTCCATTATTGCCACAGGTGTACTCAAAGAATCGCAAGGCCAAGGGCAATCTCTTGAAATTGAAGCCAGTGATGTTGAAGTTGTTGGTTGGGTTGAGAACCCAGACACCTACCCTATGGCTCCTAAACGTCATAGTTTAGAGTATTTACGTGAGCATGCTCACCTGCGTCCGAGAACCAACGTAATTGGGGCGGTCACGCGCGTACGTAACTGCTTGTCGCAGGCTATACATCGTTTCTTCCATGAAAATGGATATTGCTGGGTTAGCACACCAATTCTAACCGCCAGTGATACCGAAGGTGCAGGTGAAATGTTCAGAGTGACCACTTTGGATATGATGAATACGCCGACAACAGAACAAGGCCAGGTCGATTACAGCCAAGACTTTTTCGGTAAAGAAACCTTTTTAACGGTATCAGGTCAGTTGAACGGTGAAACGTATGCCACCGCAATGTCGAAAATCTATACGTTTGGCCCGACCTTCCGTGCCGAAAATTCAAATACGAGTCGCCATCTTGCAGAGTTTTGGATGATAGAGCCTGAAGTCGCGTTTGCTGATTTAAGTGATATTGCTCAGTTGTCAGAAGACTTACTTAAGTACGTCTTCAAAGCGGTGTTAGCTGAACGTGGGGATGATATGGCCTTCTTTGCCCAGCGCATCAATAAAGAAGCCATCAGTCGTCTTGAAAAAGTAATTGAGCAAGACTTCGTGCGGATGGACTACACAGACGCCATAGAAATATTACAAAATTGCGGCAAGAAGTTTGAGTTCCCAGTGTCTTGGGGCGTTGACTTATCATCTGAGCACGAGCGTTATCTAGCTGAGGAGCATGTGGGTGCGCCTATCATCATGCAAAATTATCCGAAAGACATCAAAGCCTTCTATATGCGCATTAATGACGACAACAAAACCGTTGCCGCTATGGACGTGCTGGCGCCAGGCATAGGGGAAATCATTGGAGGATCTCAGCGTGAAGAGCGCCTAGATGTATTTGACCGCCGCCTAGAAGAAATGGGCTTAAATAAAGAAGACTACAGTTGGTACCGTGATTTACGACGCTATGGCAGCGTACCGCACTCAGGTTTCGGTTTGGGGTTTGAGAGACTGGTCGCATATGTGACTGGTATGCAAAACGTACGAGACGTTATTGCCTTCCCACGTACACCAGGTAATGCAAATTATTAATATGAATAATGGGTAAAAAAGCCACCGGATGGTGGCTTTTTTTTGACTATACATTGGTGCATAAAAGCTTATATTCCATGCTATGCACTTGAATTAAAAAACTTTATTACAATTTTTTACATTCCAATTGTTGCACCTTTCTATCATTTAAATGAATGTTCTGTATAATCAAACATTACCTAAAATGATGGGATATTTAGGCTACTCTAGGCCTAATCAAAGCGTAAAGTGAAACCACTATGAACTTAAATAGAATTGATCTTAATCTTTTTGCCGTTTTTGACGCCATTTACACCGCGGGCAGTTTAACCAAAGCAGCGGACGTATTATGTATTACTCAACCGGCAGTCAGTAACTCACTTGCCCGCTTACGAGAAATGTTAAACGATCCGTTATTCGTGCGCACAGGGCACAGTATGACCCCCACGCCAGCGGCGCAAAACATTATCGGACCAGCACGTGAAGCACTAGGGTTATTACGCAAAAGCGTTCAAGAAAGTCATACCTTTGACCCTACCACAGCAGAAATTAGTTATAACTTCGCAGCGCGAGATCTGTTGGAAGCCAGCATTATGCCTAGATTGGCAGCAAAGCTTCAAAGTGTTGCGCCAAATATCACCTTAACAAACTACGACTTATCCCGTAGCAATATAGTGTCAGCAATGGCCAGCGGCAGCTTAGATTTTTACGCTGACGCATCGTCTGCTTTTGTGGACCCACATCTATGTAAACAAAAAATTGCTGAAGATAGATTTGTCGTCATTGCCCGTCGCAACCACCCTGCACTGAGCCAAGGTCTAAATTTAGACACCTTTTTGCAACTTGGGCACATTAACATCTCGCAGCGACGCACTGGCGCAGGTCCTATTGATATAGCGTTAAATAAATTGAATTTGAAACGTCGCGTTGTTATGCGCGGTCAACACTTTCTCACCGTCCCGTCGATTATCGTTAAGACCGATTTGATCGCTTGTATGCCTTATCATCTGGCCAAACACTATGAATGTTCAATATACGAGATGCCGTTTGAGTTGGCGCCAGTAGAATACTTTCTATATTGGCATTTAAGTGCAGATAACGATCACGCTAACATCTGGCTCAGAGAGCAAATAGCAGATGTGGTCACCACCTTTCACCCAAGTACCACTAAAGACTAGTCACAAAACTGAAGTCCCCCTATGCAATGCATTAGAAGGTTGCATAGGGGCTTATAAATATTTGATACAATAAAAGCCAAAAAAAATAGCCCTATTCGCTTAATCTATACTTCTTCACCACCGTAATGCCCAGCTAAATCGTCTAACTCTGAGCAGGTATAGTCAAACCCCTTTCCATCGAAAAAGTATCGCACACTCACGGTATCTGAACCTTTAGCCAATTTAGCTTTAACAGCAACATTGCCAGATGACGATGTCCAATGGGTAAGTTCGTTTAAGAAACGATTCGCCAACTGACCACTGCTAAATTGAAACTGTAATTCGCTTATCAACGCTATTCTCTCTGTTATCAAACAAACGCGTTCAAACGCTTGCTAATGAGTATCGGGGTACAAAAAACGCATGGTAATCAACCTTGAGAACGCTGTCTATGCTGGAGCCCTGTAATTAGGTTAATTAATATAGAATAGCGTTAGGGCATTTCCCCTAAAAACAAACCTCTGCGTTAGTCACTGTGGCCCCATGAATCGAGAAAGTGAGTGCCATAAATGGTTGCGGAAAATCCAAGGAGGCAGGCATCAAGTCAGAATGGTTTAATGCATGGAGTATGATGTCAGCGATACAAAGTAACTCAGTATTTAAGCACACATAGCAACGATTATTCGCAGCAGGTAAACCTAAGAAAGTGGCTATTATTGCGTGGATTAGAAAGATGGTTGTTATCTTAAATTCAATGCTCAGAGACGGAGTCATGTGGGAAGCGCCAAAGATTACAAATTAGCTATTGACGCCATAGTCTCTTGTTAGCAATTCAATTTCGATGACATTTTTACTATACTTCCGTGAGCTTGATCTGAACCTAGTTTTTTCTTCTTAGAAAAAGCTCGATTTGGATCCATGCCATCACGAATGAGCTGGGTAATATACCCATAAGTAAACTCAGGGCGAATAATTTCATAAGCTGCAGTTATTGATGGATAAAAAGTACCATCAACCGTAATAGGAATTGCAATACTAAAAGTGTCTATTCCACCAATACCAGAAATAGAAGGGATAATTACAACCGCCTCATCCGCTAGGGCGAGATCGTGAATGTTTTTTGACCAGTTGAAAAAAATTCAACGAGTTATTTGACGAGCTAGGTCTGTCGTGATCTTATACTCTCTTTTAGGGAGTAAAGCATGTATATCGAAGCCTTCACAGCCCACTTTGGCCAATTATCCGACACCCGTCAATCCGCC
>NZ_WTPY01000012.1 GCF_011378905.1 Paraglaciecola sp. 20A4
GCTGGTGTTGTATCTAAAATTCTATAATCGTTTAGATTAAGAATTCATTAAGGTCACTTCGGTGGCCTTTTTTTATGCCCTCAATAAAATTATTTACCGCTCAATTCCATTAAAGTTTTTACGGCTTTCCAATAGAATAAACGCTCAGCTTGCCCTTTTATCAGTCAAATGTGAGTGTATTTGACTATCGAAGGTCTGGCGGGTTCATTTACCGACAATTAAGCTAATTATTTGGCGATTTACCTCGATTTTAATCATGCTGATAGTATCCTTGCCGATATCATACAGGGTATTAACTAAAATTTTTTCGAGCAAAAGGCCACGCATGAAACAGCCATCTATTAAACGAAAAGTTATTCTGACGTTGACATTATTTGTGTTGTTTACATCGGCGCTTGTTGGCGGTATTAGCATGATGACCGCACGTTCCAGTGTTGAAGACCGTGTATTAAATACTGAGCTACCGAATATTATAAAGCGCATTGGTAATCAGATAGATAGCAAGATAACTATTATGCAAGTCATAGCGACTCAAATTGCTACGGACCCATTTATCTTAGAGTGGAACGCGCAAGGCCATGCTGAAAGTGGTGAAGAAATGCTGGTTAAATTTTTAAAAAAGACTGCTCAAACGTATGACTTAAGTGCCACTTCATTTGTTGACAAGCAAAGCGCCCGCTATTGGAACCAAGACGGCTTTCTTCGTACCTTGGAAGATGATGCTGCCGATGGTTGGTTTTTTGATTATACCGCTAGCCAGCAGCCCTTTATGGTGAGCATATATAGGGATCCTAATACTGGCGATACCAGTCTTTTTGTTAATTACCAACAACCAAATGGTCGGGGATTATCCGGTACCGCAAAATCTTTTAAAGATGTGGTCGATTTATTAACTAGCTTTACATTAGAGCAGTCAGGGTTAGTTTACTTGGTTGATGCCCAAGGTCAGGTCCAACTCCATACTGACACCGGTCTCATCAATAACGCGGATCTTAATAGTTTGTACTCTGGTAACTCAGTAGGGACACTACTGAGCAAAAACGAATTCAACCTTGCAATTATTGACGATAATGGTATCGATATGATTGTGGCTTCAAGCTATATCCCTAGTATGGATTGGTTTGTTGTAGCTCAAGTTCCCTACCATGAAATGTTTGCTTCTTTGGATAACGCAACGTGGCATATCACCCTTTGGTCGGTGTTAATTACAGTATTAGCATGTATCGCTGCTTGGTTTGTGGCCAGCAGTATTACCCAACCTATTAGCCAACTCGCCGACGTGTTTACTCAACTTGGCAAAGGCAATGCAGATCTTGCTTTCCGTCTGCCAGAACGAGGCCAAAAGGAAATTGTCGACGTAGCCAAGGGGTATAATCATTTCGTGGCCCATTTGGATGCGACCTTTCTACAGATTACGAATAACAGCAATGCCTTAAAGGATTTTGCACGCTCGCTGCAAGATAAAGCCAATACTACCGTAGAAAGCGTTCGCCAAAGCGATCAGTATACCCAAGATATTTCAATGACACTCAGTCAAGTGAGTATTGCCGTAAATGAAGTCGCTAGAAGCGCTGAATCTGCCACCTTGGTGGCAGTACAAATCAACGTTGAAGGTGAGAAAATTTCAAATGTAATCACCAAAACACAGCAAGATATAAACAGTTTAGTCAGTAAGATAAATGATGTAGCCGAGGTTATCCGGTCATTGAGTAGTAATACCGATACCATTGCTAAGGTGCTGGAAAATATACAGGCGATTTCTGATCAAACGAATTTGTTAGCGCTAAATGCAGCCATTGAAGCAGCTCGGGCGGGGGAGCAAGGACGCGGCTTTGCTGTAGTCGCAGACGAAGTGCGCACTCTGGCTAAGCGTACAGCGGACTCGACCCATGAAGTTCAGGCTATCATGCAAGAATTGAAACTTACGTCATCGTCAGCGACAAAAGAAATTACCTCGATTACCGAGCAGTCTAAAATTACCGCTGATTCGATTGGTACAGCGCATCATGTATTGGATGCCAACAGCACTCATTTTAATGAAATTACTCAAGCTAACCGCTCGGTGGCAGCGGCAACTGAAGAGCAGTCTGTGAGTATAGAACTGATAAATCGAAACATGCAGGATATTAGACAACGTTCCGAACAAAATATGCTGAAAATAGCACAAATGGCTGATGAGTCAGGTGAGGTAAATGCACTTGCGATTAAGCTTGATAAGCTAATGCATGAGTTCCAAAAAGGCAGGGGTAAATAGATTAGTGACGATTAACATTAAAGGGTAATCCAGATGTTTAATTATTTGCTGATAAGCGGCTAATTGATAATAGTTTATTATCAATTAGCGCTGCTTTATTCATCAGGTTCGCGGCGTGTTTCGCTTCTATCGTGACAGTCACTGCTGCCTTGTGTCCAAACTCTGATGATTCAATGGTTAGTGAGAATTCCCGTTTAAAGTCGTCTACAACGCCCTGTAGGGCATATTCATAGTTAATTACCAATAACTGCATGGCTACTCGTTTTTTAGTCGTGAGTCGCGTTAAGGCCTGTTTGACGCCGCCACCGTAAGCTCTGACTAATCCACCTGTACCTAACTTAATACCGCCAGAGTAACGCACAACGACGGCAGTAACTTCGCCAATTTTGCTTCCTTGTAACTGAGCGAGTATTGGCTTACCTGCTGTTCCACTGGGCTCGCCATCGTCACTAAACCCTAATTGCATAGAATCTGTCGGTGCTCCAGCGACGAATCCCCAGCAATGGTGACGCGCAGCACCGTGCTGTTCTTTGACTTGCCGAATAAACGCTTTAGCTATTTGAGTACCGGGGGTATGCGCCAGTTGAGTAATAAAACGGCTACGCTTTATTTCTTCCTCAAATGTAATTGTTGCAACAGGAATGAGATAGGGGGAGGGGATAGCCATAAATTGGGTACGATAAAAATGTGATGTCTAATTTAATACACAAGAGTATACCAATTATAAAAAAACTGTCTCAAGTGAATACCAGAGACAGTTTATCGACAAGGATGTTTATAGTGTCTAATTAGTCGCGTTTGACTGTAAATGCGACTAATTAGAGTCTAGCTTGAAGAGTATTACCCCGTAGACGCTGCCCGGTAAGTATTACCCTGTATTCCTCATACCCACTGCTATACCGGCGATGGTAACCATCATGGCTCGCTCTAAGGTTGGGTCGGCTTCATCTTCTTTCGCTCGAATACGCTCTAACAACTCGATTTGTAAGAAGTGCAACGGTTGCAGATATCCATCGCGTATATTCATTGACTCTTTGCCTTTAGGATCCGACTCCATGACTTCTTTTTGATGAAGCAAATCAAGTAACAACGCCATGCTCATATTGAGTTCATCACGTAATGCGTCACCCAAATGACGTAACTCTTCTGGTACCAAACGTTTATCATATTCAGCACTAATTCGAGGGTCCGCTTTACCGAATACCATGTCGAGCATAGAAAAACGTGAATGAAAGAACGGCCAGTTCTGCAACATATCATCAATTAATGGACGTTTTCCTGCATCAATTGCCGTTTGTACCGCTTTCATTGCACCTAACCAAGACGGCAATACCAAGCGTGTTTGTGCCCATGCAAAAATCCATGGGATCGCGC
This sequence comes from Paraglaciecola sp. 20A4, assembly GCF_011378905.1. Classification (GTDB taxonomy): domain Bacteria; phylum Pseudomonadota; class Gammaproteobacteria; order Enterobacterales; family Alteromonadaceae; genus Paraglaciecola. The sequence goes on from NZ_WTPY01000012.1 coordinate 3,629, forward strand.
GTAAGCTTTCAATACCACCACTTGGCTTGCGTTTGGCTGGGCGACTACCTAACGGCAGCTTACCGAGTTCTTGTTCTGGTGTCGCCACTCTAAAATACGGTACAAAAGTGGGATCGTGACGCACTGTATTACGATAGTTATCACGGGCTGTAGCAGAAACTTCCTTGATCAGGTCTCGCCATTCTTGCTTCGGTGCAGGTGGCGGCGAAATCAATGCCTCAAGTATGGCACTGGCATAAAGCGCTAAGCTTCGCTGGGCTAATTGTGGCATGCCAAATTTGTAGCGGATTGTTTCGCCTTGCTCAGTAACACGAAAGCCACCTTTTAATGAACCTGGAGGCTGCGATAAAATAGCTTCGTGCGCAGGTAATCCACCACGACCAATTGTGCCGCCGCGTCCGTGAAATAAAGTTAAGTTGATATCGTACTTGTCGGCGATACCGACAAGCGCTTCTTGAGACTCATACTGTGCCCAACCTGCGGCCATCGCGCCTGCGTCTTTAGCTGAATCAGAGTAACCGATCATGACGTACTGATGACCCTGAATATATCCACGATACCAATCAATGTTCATGAGTGCGTCAATCACACTAGATGCAGCATTTAAATCGTCCAAAGTTTCAAACAATGGTGCAACAGGCATTGCCCATGACACACCAAACTCTCTCAATAATAAATGCACACAAAGCACATCAGATGGCAAGCTCGCCATTGAGATAATGTAAATACCAAAGCCTTCTTCACTATGCTGTGCAACGATTTTGCACGTATCTATGACTTCTTGCACGTCTGCAGATGGTTGCCATTTTGAAGGGAACAACGGACGTTTAGAGCTTAGTTCTTTTAGTAAGAAGGCTTGTTTATCTTCTTCGCTCCAGTTTGCGTAATCACCCATACCTAGGTAGCGAGTCAGTTCGCTAAATACATCAGCATGACGCTCAGCATCTTGGCGAATATCTAGTTTCAGTAAATGTACGCCAAAACAATGAACGCGACGGATGGTATCTAGCAGACGACCATTAGCAATAATGCTCATTCCACAGGCTTGCAGAGAGTTGTAACACAACATCAAAGGATCGAGTAGTTCATTTTTGCTGGAAATCCACTGGCTATCATCAACCGAATCGTCGGTCAAAAAGTCAGCGATGCCATTTTTCGTTGCAGTAAGCTTATTCAAAAGCGGACGTAATAATGCGCGATAGGGCTCAAGTTCATCGCCGACCTGTGCGCGGATTGTTTCATCACAATCGCTCATTGATAGCTCAACTTGCAGCATGTCTACGTCTTGCGCAAACAACTTAGCAGCTCGCTTACGCGCTAGTAGCAATACTTGCTGAGTAACCTTTGAGGTAACAAATGGGTTACCGTCACGGTCGCCGCCCATCCAGGAGCTTAATTTCACTGGTGCTGCGTCAAGTGGCAGTGCCAAATTGTATTTGTCTTCAAATTTAGTGCTTAGTTCACGGACAAAATCAGGTACCGCTTCCCACAACGAATTTTCGATAACCGAAAAGCCCCAACGCGCTTCGTCTACTGGAGTAGGGCGTACTGTGCGAATTTCTTCGGTATGCCATGCTTGGGCGACTAAGTCGGCGATACGCGTACGTATTTTATCACGCTCGATATCTGATAAGCCCGTTTGGTGCTCGATCCGTAAACACTGCGCAAGCTCACTGTGTTTGTGTATCAAAGTACGACGCGTGACCTCTGTTGGGTGCGCCGTTAGCACCAATTCAATGCTAAGCTGGTCGACTGCTTTTTCAAATGTATCAGCTGACACATTCGCTTTATCCAGATGACTAAATAGTTCCTGCATAGGATCTTGGTCATGAGTGGCACTGTTAAACTCTTGCTCAGCGATGTTGGCCAAATTTAAAAACTGTGAAAAAGCACGGCCTACGATCAATAACTGTTCATCTTCGAGCTCGCTAAAGAGCGCTTTAAGTTTGTCAGTGCATTCACTTTCGCCTTTAAACGACTGGCGTCCGTCTAACCTGATGGTTTCTATTCGTTGCAGCCATTCATCCCCTAATTGGGCTCTGATCGTGTCACCTAACGTTGAACCGAGTGTACGTACGGTATCTTTAAGTTGTGAGTCTAGAATTTTTGGCACTGGTGCCTCCGCTGGAATAATAGAAGATTAAGAAATTGTGCTAAAAACAGCCGTTACCATACTGTGAACAGTATGAATTGTCTAAAACGTGATGTAGGCACTTGGCAAATAGATGCATACTTTTACCTTAAACTTAGCAGCAGGGATAGGTGTATTTAAATCTGAAAGCTTTCAATGCTGGTTACCAATCCAACAAGTACAGATGCTTTTTTAAAACACCAGACGCTTTGTGATACCATATCGGCCATTTTTCTGCGAAGCGGTGTGATTTTACGCCCTTTTTCAAATTTTAGGAGTCATTGTGACAGATAAATTTACAAGTGTTGAGCTGCAAGCGAGTTACGGTATTGGTCTTCAAATGGGCGAGCAATTGCGTGCCAATCCTTTCGACGGCTTGGATATCTCAGCCGTGCAAGAAGGCCTAGCGGATGCATTCAATTTGCAACCCGCTCAAGTAACTAACGATGTACTTCGTGAAGCATTCAACGAAATTCACCAGCGTATGCAAGCTGCTAAAAATGAGCAATTTGCAGAAGCTCAAGAAGAAGGCGTTGCTTTCTTGGCTGAGAACGCAAAGCGTGATGACGTCACGGTAACTGAGAGTGGTTTACAGTACGAAACGGTTAATACCGGTACTGGTGAAATTCCTACAGCTGCTTCTACTGTACGTGTTCATTATCATGGGACCTTATTAGACGGCTCTGTATTTGACAGTTCTTATGATCGTGGTGAGCCCGCCGAATTCCCAGTAGCCGGCGTTATAAAAGGTTGGACTGAAGCGCTTCAGCTGATGCCTGTAGGCACTAAGTTGCGTTTATTCGTTCCACATGACCTAGCATACGGCGAACAAGGTGCAGGCGGTGCAATTGCTCCTTTTAGCACATTGGTATTTGATGTTGAGTTGCTCGATATCATCGCGTAATCAGTTTTACGTATTTGAAAAGCCGGTTCGCCGGTTTTTTTTGTGCCTAATTATCGCTAAGCCGTCACAAAGCGCATAAAAAGTTCTGGGTTTAACAAACTGTTAAAACACCTTGTTGCATTTTGCTGGTAAAATAACCGGATATTAATGCTGTTGTGTAAAAATTGAGGAAATTGAATGATTGATCTAACAGGCAATCGTGACAGTAATGTCAAAAACGATGTGCTATCTGGTATCACGGTTGCGTTGGCTTTGGTACCTGAAGCGGTTGCGTTTGCTTTTGTCGCAGGTGTCGAACCTATGGTAGGGCTTTATGCTGCCTTTATGATGGGTTTGATTACGTCCGCCATTGGTGGTCGCCCTGGTATGATATCTGGCGCGACAGGGGCAATGGCCGTCGTTATGGTGGCACTCGTAGCACAGCACGGCGTGCAATATTTGTTCGCTGCGGTATTACTGGCGGGATTACTGCAGGTCTTAGCCGGAGTATTTAAGCTCGGCAAGTTCATTCGTTTAGTTCCGTATCCAGTGATGCTGGGGTTTGTAAATGGCTTAGCTATCGTGATTTTCTTGGCTCAATTGGGTCAATTCAAAGTGATTAATCCACTGGGCGAACACGTTTGGATGCAAGGTAGTGCCATGTACTACATGGTTGGTCTTGTTGCTTTGACGATGGCAATTATTTTCTTATTGCCTAAATTAACCAAAGCAGTACCTGCTTCGTTAGTCGCGATTGTTACTGTCACATTATTGGTGCATGGCTTAGATTTAGAAGCCCGTACGGTTATCGATTTTGTTAGAGATATGCTTCCCGCGGATCAAAAAGCCGGGGCAACCTTAGCAGGTGAGTTACCTACGTTTGCTTTTCCTGTTGTGCCCTTTAACCTAGAAACGTTATATATAATTTTACCTACCTCGGTGATTTTAGCCTTGGTTGGCTTGATTGAGTCACTACTAACCTTGTCATTGATCGATGAAATGACCGATACCCGAGGCAGCGGCAACCGTGAATGTGTTGGCCAAGGTGTCGCAAATACAGTTAATGGTGTCTTCGGTGGAATGGGCGGTTGTGCCATGATCGGACAAAGTATGATTAATATTAATTCTGGTGGCCGGGGTCGCTTGTCAGGTATTACCGCGGCATTGGTGTTACTTGGTTTTATCTTATTTGCCGCGCCTTTGATTGAAATGGTTCCGTTGGCAGCGTTAGTTGGCGTGATGTTTATTGTGGTGATAGGTACGTTTGAATGGGCGTCGTTCCGAATTATTCGCGGTGTAAACAAAGAAGATGCTTTTGTGTTATTCCTTGTGACAGCGGTGACGGTTATTGCTGATTTAGCCATAGCCGTTATTGTTGGTGTTATCGTTTCGGCATTGGTATTTGCTTGGAAACACGCCAAACATATCTCAGCAAAAACTCATACTGACGACGATGGCTGGAAGGTATACGAGCTACAAGGTCCGTTATTTTTTGGTTCAGTCTCTTATTTTAAAGACTTATTTGATCCGCAAAATGATCCGCAAGATGTCGTCATTGATTTTAATGACTCGCGGGTCTGGGATTCGTCAGGTATCGATGCTATTGATTCTCTTGCTGATAAATACCAAGAACAAGGTAAAAAGCTACATATTAGGCATATTTCAGCTGAGTGTCGGGCGCTTATGACAAAAGCCCAAGGTTACGTGGAAATGAATTTGAATGAAGATCCGCGCTATAAGATTGCGACTGACAAATTAGGTTAATTACCTAAGGTAGTTCTAGCCATGCGCAAAACTAAAAAAACCGCTGAGGTCTTCCTTAGCGGTTTTTTTATATGAGATTAGAACATCTCTAGTTCGTCAGTTTGGGACATGCCGAGCTCGCGCAATTCTTGCCGCAGCTTATATTGGTCATGAATAGTTTCTATCTCTCTCCACTTCCTTTTTGTTGTTTTTGTTTTACTTGGGCGGGATTCGTTATCAATTACAGTTAATAATTCTGATGTATCCATTGAGATCTCCATTATTATATAATGTATAGCATTGAAATCTTTGAACTTTCCATTTGCTATTAGTACGCAAAGTTCAAATAATATTTACCATAGGCAGGACTAAAATAGAATGTTTTTCTTAACTTTTTATTAACGTTTGGTGAAGTTTTTTTGACAATGAAGATCAAAATGTGAGCAACTGCGCGGGTTCCAGACACTTTTAGTCATAATTTTGTTAAATTAGGCCGATGCCAATTATTTCCTGGCCACGCCTATTTTTAGCTGTTTATAAAATTAATTAGCTGTCATGGCACAATAATCTTGAGTAGAAGCATCTTGCCTCTTGATTAATAACTTAATGTTGCCATGCTACGAACAAAATAAACTGAAGTAGTAATGTAAATGGAAATAGTTTGGCTTTTATTCGCCTTCGTTGGCGGCTTAAGTATGAAGCAATTAGGCTTGCCGCCACTGATCGGTTTTTTAGGCGCCGGCTTTTTATTAAATTACTTTGGTTTTGAAAGCTCAGAAAATCTGCAATCATTAGCAGACCTGGGTATCACTTTGATGCTCTTCACCATAGGCTTAAAACTGAATATCCGCGACTTACTCAAACCAGAAGTATGGATAACGAGCGCTCAGCACCTGCTGATTTGGGTGTTGATGGTAACAGGGATAATGTTTGGTATAGGTTATCTGGGGTTGTCTTACTTAGCTGATATGTCGTTGCAACAAGCCGCCTTACTTGCCTTTGCTTTGAGTTTTAGTAGCACAGTTTGTGTGGTGAAAATATTGGAAGAAAGTGGCGAGATGAAAACGCGCCACGGGAAAATAGCCATCGGCGTACTGGTTATGCAAGATATCTTCGCTGTGCTATTTCTGGTTTTTGCGGCAGGTAAAACTCCTACTTTATGGGCATTTGCCTTGTTCGCGCTGTGGTTCGCCCGTCCTATATTCTACCGCCTGATCAACAGTGCTGGTCACGGCGAGTTATTGCCCTTAACGGGCTTTTTGTTTGCATTAGGCGGTTACCATCTATTTGATTTAGTCGGCGTAAAAGGAGATTTAGGGGCGTTAATTATGGGGATGTTAATTGCCCCGCATGTTAAGGCGTCAGAACTCAGTAAGTCTCTTCTGAGTTTCAAAGATTTGTTTTTGGTTGGCTTCTTCTTATCCATTGGATTAATCGCTCTGCCAGACATGGAAATGGTCATGGTGGCACTATTGCTGTGCGTATTGGTACCCCTTAAGTTTCTACTGTTTTTCACTACGTTTGTGCAATTCAAGCTACGAGCACGTACGGCATACCTATCCGGTTTGGTGCTTAGTAACTTTAGCGAATTTGGTTTAATAGTCGCAGCATTGGCGGTGAGCTCCGGTTGGTTTAGCCCTCAGTGGCTAGTCATTATTGCCCTTTCTGTATCGTTTTCTTTTATCTTTACCAGCTTGCGTTATAAATCAGCCCATAGTCAGTATCTAAAACTTAAATCCTTGTTACGCCAATATGAAAGTAACGTTAGATTGAAGGAAGATATATATCAGCAACCGGAAGGGGCAAGCGTATTACTTATTGGTATGGGCCGAGTCGGTAGAGGCGCGTTTAGCGCACTGTCGCCTTCGCTAGGGGATGAATTATGTGGTGTTGACGCTGACCCCCAGCGGGTACGAAAGCTTCAAGATGAAGGTTTAAAAGTGATAGTAGGTGATGGGGAAGATGCCGATATGTGGGAAAATGTAGATACCACAGATGTCAGACTGATTCTCCTGGCATTACCGTCTATCGATGATACCGCGCATATTACCCAACAGCTTAGAGTTGCCGAGTACCAAGGTAAAATAGCTGCCATCGCTCGTTATGACGATGAAGTTGAAAAGCTTATGTCGACTGGTACCGACTATGTATTTAACATGTTTACCGAAGCGGGCGCGGGCTTAGCGGAAGAAAGCTTGCGTATGTTAAGTGGCGAAGGTGAGTATGAGGTGGCCAAACCCCTGCCATAAAGGCGGTTCTATACGTTGATGTGCGACATACTCTATTACGTTAAACATAGTATGAGGATAGGGTGTGCATGCTAGCATTTACGGTATTGATGCTCATTTTCACACTTTATTTACCGAGTTGCACCGAGTTGTACTCTGTGCAATTAGCACTAGGGGCTACAAATGAAAATTTTATATATATTGGCAGGCGTGATTTTTAGTTTGTCTTTAGCGGCCAAACCGTTGGACGTAAAATCGTTAAGTTATGATGCGACATTGAGTGACGTAGCGTATCCATTCCCAGTACAGCATTTTGCGCTCGATTCTCAAGGTCAGTCGTTAGATATGGCGTATATGTACTTACCTTCTACTGACAACAAAGAAGTTGTTGTATTACTGCATGGCAAAAATTTCAATAGCGCTTATTGGCAGTCCACCGCTAGCTATTTGCACGAACAGGGCTATGGCGTTCTGATGCCCGATCAAATCGGCTTTGGTAAGTCTTCCAAGATGGTGGACTATCAGTATTCGTTTGCAACGTTAGCTCAGCATACAAAGGCACTTATTGATTCCCTCGGTCTAAATAACAGTATTATTCTTGGTCATTCAATGGGGGGCATGTTGGCTACTCGGTTTGCCTTGATGTTTCCAGAAAATGTCACGCGATTGGTTTTGGTTAATCCTATAGGACTAGAGAATTATCTTATTTATACGCAATATCGAGATCCTGAGTTCTTCTATCAACAAGAATTGAAAAAAAGTGCCGAATCTATTCAAGCCTACCAGCAGAAAAATTATTATGCCGGTAAGTGGAATCAAGATTACGCTATGCTGACTTATTTTTTAATTGGTCAAGCGCAAGGAGGAGATAAAGACACCATTGCTCGAGTGAACGCGTTAACCTACGACATGATATTTACCCAGCCGGTAATCGAAGAATTCAAGTATTTACAAGTACCAACGCGGTTAATATTAGGCACCAGAGACAGAACAGCGCCGGGACGCAATTGGCAAAAAGAAGGTAATACCCATCAGCTAGGACGCTATGATTTACTAGGAGCGCGGGTGGTAAAACAGCTTAAAGACGGAAAATTATATCCGTTGACTGGATTAGGCCATTTACCGCAAATAGAAGATTTCTCGCGTTTTAAAGTGGTACTCGAGCAAGCATTAGACTAAGTCAGTGGTGCGCAAAAACGCACGAATTTACGGTATTATCAACTCGTCAACGTTAAGTGTTGTTTATCGTTAAAGCACCAGCACCAGCACCAGTATCACCTGCGGGTGCAATTTTTCCCCTATATTTTATTTGTATTTAAACGTTCTTACACCTCTGAGACACAATGGTATTCAGATTCTAACTACGGGTGTTTCTAAACGCTATATCGAGCATCTGTTAATCTTAATGCTTTTCAAAAAAACAGTTATATATATTTTCTATAAGGTGATTATATAAAAACCCCTATTATCATTGTAAAAGCATGTATATAGACTTGGCTCCATTATCTAAGTACGCATTGATTAAGCGATAGATATGTTGCTAGAAGACATCACTATATCGTCTTCTAATTCTTAGTCCTGCAAAGCTTAGGGACGTTAATTTTGGTGGATAAAATCATGTTTGAAAATTTTGGATGGATAGTGGAAGCGAAACTTAAAGCCGGTCAGTTAGAAAACTTTAAAGGCGTAATGAATTCACAAGTAAATCGAGCTCTATTAGAAGATGGCACCAAAAATTACCAATATTATATGTCCGATGAAGGGGATATTTTAGTTTTTGAGCGTTTTAAAGATGCTGATTCTTCACATGAGCATATTGAAAACTGGGACGCGCATGCTGAACGTTGGATTGATGCGGCCGCGCCGACACGCATGGTGCATCTAGGCGATCTTCCTGATGATGTACGAGAACGACATTCAGCGCTGAACCCACTTTGGTTAAAACCCTTTGGTGGATTTGCGAGAACAGATTCTCAAGGAAGTGCCCTAACGTCTGAAGGGAATACCACTTTTGAAAACATTGGTTGGATCGTCGAAGCGAAACTGAATGATGGGCAATTGGCAAACTTTACACAGGTAATGGAATCTCAAGTTGAGCGAGCGTTGACTGAAGAGGGCACATTGAATTATCAATATTACATGTCTGATGCAGGTGATATTTTAGTCTACGAGCGCTTCAAAGATATAGCATCAGCCTATATACACATTCAAAACTGGGACGATCACGCTGAGCGTTGGGCGGTCGCGGCAATGCCTACAAGAATGATGCATTTAGGGGATTTACCGCAAGAGCTTAGAGCAAAACACGCTGCGCTTAGCCCGCTTTTATTGAAACCGTTAGGTGGCTTTGCAAAATAGACTCACTTTGGAAAACGGGTGACTTATTTTATCGAGCCACCGTAGAAAGGGAGATGGCTGTGCGACCTGATTTTTAGGTCGCCAAACCTATATATAAGATACCATTTCAGATTTATCCAACCAAAATTATTATTATTCTCTGGTGGCACTGTTTTAGGCCAGTTCACGACGCCGCATATCTTTCCTTAAACTACCTCTAAACATGCTTTGAGAGTAGAGAGGCTAAATAACACCTATTTCCTACTTTTTTATCAATCGTTAAAATCATCGCTTTTTCCCAATGTAACTGTTCTGCTAAAAAGTGTTTCAATTTATTAGTTAGCTTGCTAAGTAAATTATCGACCCTATAATACTTAGCATGCTAAGTAAATTGCACTGCCTGTTTTTAGATTCAGGAGAAAGAATAATATGAGGTTCAGATGTCAGGTAACAAACTTGAATACCGAAAGTTGAATGATCCTGCTTTAGGATGGTTATTGGGGCGAGTATTTCGTTTATGGCGCAGCGCTATCACTAAGACAGTTAGTCCCATGGGCATGACTGAGGCGCGTTGGTCAGTGTTAATGAATCTAAAGACACTAGGGGAAGGAACGTCACAACATATGCTAGCAAGCGAGCTTGGTATAGAGATGGCATCCTTGAGCCGTACTGTTAATCAATTAGTTACGCTGAATTTAGTGGAGCGACGAGTGCATCCAAATGATGGTCGTTGCCATTGCTTATGGTTTACTTCCACAGGCCGTGAGTGCATGCAGACGTTATCTGGCGGGGTTGATTTAGTACGCTGTGAATTAACTAAAGACGTGAGCGCTGAAGAACTGGATATTGTGTTCAGTGTTCTTAAAAAAATTGAACACAATGCCTGCTCCATGCTTAACAAAGACAATGAAGGTGGGAGATAGAGATGGCTCCAGACCAAATATTTAAGCGTTGGGTACATATCGCCCTAGCCATTTTCGCCTTGTCTTTCGTGTATTTTCTATGTGCAGATTTATGGATGCCCATCAGCACGCAGTCTCGGGTATTACATCCCGTGGTGAATATATCTGCCAAAGTGAGTGGGCAAGTGCAAGTGGTTCACGTACAAAACAATGAGAGCGTTAAAAAAGGGCAAATTCTGTTCAGTGTAGATAAGCGCCCTTATATGCTTGCAGTCGATAAAGCCAAACTCGCGGTGGAAAGTGCGGCGCAAACCAATATTGAATTAGATGCTTCAATTGCTGCGGCTCAGGCTAAAGTCGCTGCCAGCCAAGCGGATGTGGATGAACTTGAATTGGAAGTTGAACGAGTAGAGAACTTAATTAAGTCCAATACTGTGTCTCGTCAGCTATACGATCAAACAAAAGCAAATTATCGTGCTGCTCAGGCTCAGGTAGCAGCAGTTAAGGCTGACGTGGTTAAGTATCAAGCCCAGCGAGGTCACAATGGAAATAAAAATCTGTTGTTACGGCAAGCAGAAAATGCCTTAGAAAGTGCCCAATTACAGCTTTTTTATGCTGATGTTCGCTCTGAGGTCAGCGGGCACATTACTAACTTGCAGTTGTCACCAGGGAATTACGCCCAAGCGGGTTCCCCTGTTGCTGCTGTAGTGGTAGAAAAAGGGGATGTTGTCGCGGACTTTCGAGAAAAATCTCTTAACCATGTAAGGATTGGCAATGAAGCCAGCGTGGTATTTGATGCGTTCCCTGGTCGGGTGTTTATTGCCAAAGTGGTGTCCATTGATGCGGGTATTAAAGATGGGCAAATGAGCGCGAATGGCACATTAGCGGATCCGGAAAATTCAGATAGGTGGGTGAGAGATGCACAATATATGCGAACGCATTTAGCCTTGATTGACCAGCCAACCCTATTGCAGTCAATGCCGTCGGGTGCAAGAGCGACAGTGCAGTTACTTCCTATTGGTGGACTCGCGTCTTGGTTAGGCAAGGCACAAGCTCACGTTATAAGCGTTATTCATTACATTTACTGAGGGGTCTTAGATGGGAAAGCTTACCTTACTCTTACCCTTTAAGCGCAGGGGCAGTGTCGCGCGTCCAGCGCATCGAGCACTGACGCCTAATGAAGTGCGCCAATGCTTACGAGTGGCCTTTGGGGCTGCGTTAGGGTTTACTATCAGTAAATTAATGGGCTGGAATTATGGGACGTTTTTTACCGTTTATCCCATGTTGTTACTGGGCATGGTTCCAGTATTAAATAGTCATTTAATTCGTCAATTTCTAGCAAATATGACATTAGTCAGTATTTTTGTCTTTGTGGTGCAAGGCATGTTTGGGGATCAGCCAGTGCCTATGACGGTTGCAGTGTTTTTGATTTTCACGTTTATGTTTCGTTGCATGTCCCAAGGAGCGAACTTTTTGTTCGGCGCTGCGGGCATGGTGGGACTATCGATGCAATTACATTTTGCTAGCTATAGCAGTGCATCGGTGAGTGACTTAGTGATGTCTAATGTTGCCGCGAGTCTGTTAACTGTATTAATAGCGATGCTGATGCATTTATTGTTTCCCGACGTTGAAGCCAGAGCTCGGCCCCCAGCCGTAGATAAGCCCAAAAATAATGAACGTCATGAGGTCATACTCGCCTCTACTGTGGCAACCCTGTCCTTTATTATTTTTCAGGTTTTAGACTTACAAGGCTCATTATCGGCTCAGGTTTCATCAATATTGATTTTGTTTCCACTCAATTGGTATGGCGCGGGACGGGCGGCGTTCAACCGGGCTATTGGTACCTTGGTGGGTTGCAATGTGGGTTTAGTATGGCAATTCGTGTTACTGGATCATTCGGGGTTGCTTTGGTTTGTATCAATAGCGTTGTGGATAAGTGTGATGTTATTTGCACGCTATCACATGCTCGAGGGCGGGGGATCGGGTGCAGGTTTTGGCGCCATGACAACGATGGGGATCTTATTCGGTCAGTATTTATCACCTCAGCAGGATTTAGTTTACAACGCCTTGTACCGCTTCACTTCAGTTACCGTCTCGGTCGCAGCCACATTAACTGCGGTGTATTTAATGCACTGTTTTCTTAATCAGTTTGTTGCCACACGCTTTGTGGTGGTTAATTCTGCACCTTGAAAAATGGCCTTAACCATAAAAAAAGAGACCACGAAGGTCTCTTTTTTGTGCACTACACTAACGGAACATTCATTAACTGTTAGCTTGCCTAAAGCGTGCAATAAGCGCATTGGTAGAGCCGTCAAAAGATAAGGCTGCGTCTGTATTAACAATTTTATCTAACACTTGATTACCTAACTCTTTACCTAGCTCAACGCCCCATTGGTCAAATGAATTCACCCCCCAAATCGCTCCTTGAACAAACACTTTGTGCTCGTACATAGCCACTAATGCGCCAAGCGTTTTAGGATCCATTTGTTCAAACAACAAGGTGTTGCTTGGCTTGTTACCCGGCATGGTTTTATGGGTAGCTAATTTAACACGTTCGGCTTCATCTAAGCCTTTACCTTCAAGATCGGCATAACATTCATCAAACGTTTTACCTTGCATTAGTGCTTGAGTTTGACCAAAGCAATTTGAGGCAAGCATCGCATGATGGGTGTTATCTTGATTAGGTACCTTTAGCGGAAGCATAAAATCAGCGGGGATCAACAAGGTACCTTGGTGAATAAGCTGGTGGAATGAATGCTGACCATTGGTGCCTTCGCTACCCCAGATAATTGGGCCAGTGGCGTAATCTACCGCTGTGGTATCACCGCTGATGTTCTTGCCATTACTTTCCATATCTAACTGTTGAACGTAAGCAGGGAAGCCTCGCAAGTAATGGTAGTAAGGCAATAAAACATGGCTTTGTGCGCCAAAAAAATTGATGTACCAAACGCCTAGTAATGCCGTCAACATAGGTAAATTTTGCTCAGGTGGCGCACTTTTGAAGTGCTCGTCCATTTCAAAGGCACCTTCAAGCAATTGGCGATAATTGTCGTAACCCATGGTGAGTGCGATAGGCAAACCAATAGCAGACCACAGTGAATAACGTCCGCCGACCCAATCCCACATAGGGAATATGTTTTCTTCAGCCATACCAAAATCTGTGGCGGCTTTGATGTTCGATGAAACCGCAATAAAGTGCTTGGCAATATCTTGCTGAGTACCACCGGCTTTCAAGAACCAGTCTTTGGCCGTTAAGGTATTCTGTAATGTCTCTTGTGTCGTGAAAGACTTAGAAGACATAACCACTAAGGTTTCTTCATGATCAAGGCCAGCCAACACATCATGAATGTGGCATGCATCAACATTTGCCACAAAATGTACTTTAACCCCGTCAAACCAATAAGGCTTAAGGGCTTCTGACATGATTTTAGGCCCCAAGAAGGAACCACCTATACCGATGCTTACGATTTGTTTAAGTGCTTTTCCTGTGTAACCTTTGCGTTCACCGCTGTGAATACTGGCTACAAAATGTTTAATTTTTTCTTGGCAAGCAAGCACTTCAGGCATCACATCTTGGCCATCGACATAGACCGACTGGCCAGAAAAATTGCGTAAAGCGGTGTGTAATACCGCGCGGTTTTCAGTGTGATTAATGATGTTACCATTAAACATAGCGTCACGCTTTTGAGCGACTTGGCATTCATCGGCCAATGAGAACAAGGCTTTCATTACATCATCAGTGATCAGGTTTTTTGAGAAGTCTAATTCTATCCCGCAGGCTACCTGCTGATATTTATTAGCGCGGTTGCTATCGTTAGCGAACCAATCGCGCATATGCTGTTGTTTAACATCTTCAGCTAAAGAGGCAAGTTTTTGCCAAGTAGGGGTGTTAGTCAACGCAGTCATGCAAGACTCCTTTTGGATTAAATATCGATTTTATAAAGTAAAAAAAAGCGTCTAACCAGACGCTCTTTTCCTAATGCTTAAATTACAGATAGCTTTTTAGCAAAGTCTCAAGCTTAACTTGGTCTGCAGCAAAGTTACGTATACCTTCAGACAGTTTTTCAGTGGCCATCGCATCTTGGTTCATTTCCCAGCGGAAAGCTGCTTCATCAAGTGGTTGGCCTGGTTTTTTAGTTGCGCCATTATCTTTTAACTTAGTTTCAAGAGGAGCACCACTGTTGGATAGCTCTTCTAGCAAACCAGGGCTGATGGTTAGACGGTCACAACCAGCAAGCTCAGTGATTTCACCAATATTACGGAAACTGGCACCCATTACTACGGTTTTATAACCATGCTCTTTATAATAGTTATAAATTTGAGTAACTGATTGCACGCCTGGATCTTCACTTGCAGCGTATTCAGTTTTACCTGTTTTCGCTTTGTACCAATCTAAAATACGACCGACAAAAGGTGAAATCAGGTAAGCACCGGCTTCAGCGCAGGCTTGGGCTTGGGCAAAACTGAACAATAAAGTAAGGTTACAGTTGATACCTTCCTTTTCTAAGTGTTCAGCTGCTTTAATACCTTCCCAAGTAGATGCTAGTTTGATCAGAATACGACTTTTATCGATCCCCGCATCTTTATATAAGGCAATTAGTTTGTGTGCTTTTTCAATACTGCTTTTAGTATCGAACGATAGACGGGCATCCACTTCAGTAGAAATACGACCAGGTACGATATTAACGATATCCGTGCCTATAGTGACGGACAATTTGTCGCCAGCATCTACTATTTGCTGGGCTGCGTCATCTGACTGCTCTTTAGCCCAAGCGACAGCGCTTTCTAGATGCGAGCGATATTGCTCCATTTCTGCAGCTTTGAGCAACAACGAAGGATTGGTGGTGGCATCAACTGGTTGATATTTTTTGATTGCTTCAATGTCGCCGGTATCGGCAACAACTGTGGTGATATCGCGTAACGCTTGTAACTGATTGGACATGCTAACCTCGAATTCGTGATGTTGTAAAATTACAACATTTTAATCAACAAATGTATATGCTCTCAAACTATTATTGGGGGGTGATCACGTCACAATCAATGCCTTCATAAATTAATTCTTTATGACAGCAATACCGTAATAACTGAGATCGGGTGTAAACAAACAGGTAGCATAGGATATAACCGTTGTCCTGCATACGCGAGTAAAACACCCACAATGACAGCAAAAATAACGCTAATACAAGAAGACATAAATCTTTTGCCGGTTGATGCCATAATAAACATCACCTACTTGGAGGGGTCGCAAGAGCAAAAGAATGCTGACCAAGGCACTGATGGTATATGGCTAGATATTGCTCAGACTACAGCTGATGATCCGTGGGTAGCAAAGACGGTTATTAAGCTTGAGCTTTCCAGTGAGGTTGAATCCCTTGATGCGCTATCAGCACAAATTTATGCCGCATATTGCCAGGCATTGAGTCGCGCAGCGGCATCTGAACTGCGAAGTATTGCGTTGGTTGTGATTGGCCAGCGCACATCGGCAGATATTGGCGGTTTATCGATACTGTACCTTTGTCAGTTAGCCATTACCGCCGTCAATGAGGCGTCGATTCAATATGACAGTTTGCGAAAAATAATTATTTGTGCACAAGACGAAGAAGAATACGCATGCTTAGTCAAAGCCTTACAGGGCAAACAACTGCATTAATCTATATTTTTAGTTAGCACATTTTCGTATCGAAGGTGGAGCGCCGCGTTGTTACTCAGTGTATGTGCGAGTGTGTAGGGACAACGCAATAATAATGATTAACTTTACTGATTAGACCTATCTATTTTAATCGTTTGAGCGTCGGCTACGTATTGGTATCATAAGCCCAATTGATTAAGAATAAGGAACTGAGATGTTATTGGTAGTATCACCCGCAAAGAATCTTGATTTTGAGAAAACGAAAAATGCACCGCAATCCACTCAGCCTGAGCTTCTGGAGCATAGTCAGCAACTAATTGAGCGCAGTCGCAAACTGAGCCCCGCACAAATAGGTTCTTTAATGAAAATTAGCGATAAGCTTGCTGGCTTAAACGCGGACCGTTTCGCTGCGTGGCACACACCGTTTACCGATGATAATGCCAAACACGCCGTGTTAGCGTTTAACGGCGATGTATATGGCGGTTTGGATGCAGCGAGCTTTAGCGAAAAAGAATTTTCATATGCGCAAAAACATATGCGTATATTATCCGGACTGTACGGCTTATTAAAGCCATTAGATTTAATGCAAGCTTACCGTTTAGAGATGGGCACCAAGCTAGATACTGAGCGCGGTACTAATTTGTATCAGTTTTGGGGCGATATTATCACCAAAAAGCTTAATCAGGCTTTGGCTGAACAAGGCGACCGCATATTGGTTAATCTTGCCTCGAATGAATATTTCAGTGCAGTGAAACCTAAGGTGTTAGACGGCAAAATTATTGAGCCGGTATTTAAAGACTCTAAAAATGGTCAGTATAAAATCATCAGCTTCTATGCCAAGAAAGCCCGTGGCTTAATGGCCAGATATATTATTCAAAATCAAATTAGCGGTGTAAAACAGTTGCAAGCGTTCGACACCGCAGGCTACCGTTTTAGTGAAGAGCAAAGCTCCGGCAATAAATTAGTATTTTTAAGGGACGAGCAGTAACGTCATCATCGCTACTTCCCGATGATTAAGCTAAGGGTAGCGATCTTTCAAGCTAATGATTGCTACCTAATTACACCAACCTTTAGGATGTTTCTCTGCGCAAGTTTTCAAACAATGAAGGCTCCCATGGGCGCATGGCCATCAGTAGGCCAAAGTGCTGACGTTTACCAAGTGGTAGGCTCGCATCTTCTTGGTTTAACACCGCTGCTTCTTTGGTTAATTGGTTGAGTTTGCGTTGAATAATGTCTACTGAGGTTTGTGAATACCGCCCTCTAAGATAAAACCGAAACGTCCATGGCTCTTCTTTCTTCGGCGCCATAAATTTAACCATCACTTCACGTTCCATAAACCGCTCAAGGGGTCCTCCGGGGATCCATCTAAAGTCTTGAGCGATCAGTGATTTGTAGTGATTATTGGGCAGTAAGTCGATTATTTTTATGCGATCTAACTTAGCTAATAGCTGAATGCATTCATAGCTATCAATAGCATAGTATTGAATAATTTCATCAAATGTCCACGCATCGCGCACACAAACAGCCACCAGTAATAATTTAGTGTTACCGAGCAACTCATTTTCTTGCTCTACGGTGAGTTGCGTAAGCTGCTGGGTTTGCTTTTGGGCGATGATAAACAGATCAGACAAACTCATCTGCAGAATTTCACAAATTTGCTCTAAACGGTCGAGCGCGAAGCTATTGGTTGAGAATATTCGCTTGATGTTGGCTTCGCTCATATTGAGTTTTTGGGCAATGTATTTATAGGTGATCTGATGTTGACGCAGCAGCTGCTTTAAGGTGTTACTGATTTGACTGATCTGGCTCATAAATCTCTTTTGGTATCGTATTAATATACTTTTGGTCGCACTTGAGTATACATAAATGGTTAATGTTTACACAGGTAATACCAGAACATAGTCTATATCTCGTTCCTTGGGCTGTCGCACTATAGGAACGTAAACGTTATCTAACATAATAAAATCAAAAGGATTACCGATGAAATTTATTAATACATTAGTCGCCGCCACGCTTACATTTACAATGACAGGGTTACACGCCGAAGGTTCTGTTGGGCATAGCGCTCAAGCAAGTAAGCATTCAGTTTTAGCTTTGACAGAAGGTGTTGCATCCACTGCCAAAGTGGCAAGCGTTGCTGTTGCCGCTCCGTTGATAGTCGTTGGTGGCGTAAGCTTAGTGACAGGGAGTGTTATTGCCGAGTCAGTCGATAGCATTAAATACAGGTATGCCAATAGCCATACAAGTAAACCAGCCAAGGTAACCCCTTTAGTCATAAGCGAAATACCTGTCGCAGTAGATCCAGCGCCGAACCAAGTCATCTTAATTCAAAACACTACACATATTAAAAATTCGCAGATTAAGAATCAAAATCCTAACAAGTAAGGTAAATATTTATGAATATAGCTTTGAAACACTTGTTTGGCGCAACCGTGCTTGCTTTAACGGTATCGTTCAACGTAACAGCGGGTAGCCAAGCTAACCAGACCGCTAGCCATAAACCTGAGAAAATAATTAGCTTTGCCAAAAATGTTGAGAAGTATGCTGCATCACAAGGCGCAAGAGCCTTTATTATCGCTAGAGTGGGGCGCCCGCAAAAAGATTTGCCAAAAGGTATTCGTTTCACGCATACCGCGTTGGCTTTGTACTCAGACATTACCCTAGATGACGGTGAATTGATCAAGGGCTATGCTATTTACAACCTTTACCAAAAGGCCGAGCAGCTCGACGAAAGTCAGTTAATTACAGATTATCCCGCGGATTTTTTTTGGGGGGCTGATCAGTTAATTGCAGGGGTAATTATTCCTACCCAGGAAATACAAACACGTTTAATCGACATTATTACCACTGGCAAAAATCAGCAGTTACACAACTACCACTACTCGGTTCTTGCCAACCCAATGAATGCCGAGTTGCAAAACTGTACAGAGCACACGTTAGATATGCTCAACGCCGCCATCTATCAGACGACTGATATAGCAAAATTAAAGGCCAATACCAAAGCGTATTTTACCCCGCAGCCTGTGCACACCAGTCGGTTTAAATTGATGTTTGGCGCGATGCTGCAAGATGATATCACCACTAAAGATCATACCGCAAAAGTGGCAACGACCACCTTTACATCAATTGCTCAGTATTTAGCAAAATACGACTTAGCCAGTCAAAGCGTGATTCTAGGCGGTGACGGTCAAGTACTTGACGTCATGACAGACATGACGTTTCAACCTATTGGCGCTCCAACGAAGAGTTAAAAAGGCGATTTAGTCATAAAAAGTATCGTAAAAATATACTTTTGGTGTAGTTAAGCTCAACAAAAAGCAACGAGGTTTATTTATCCTAATTCAACGGGCATATTAGCACCACCCCAGCAAGACGCGGGTTTACTTAACAAATGATAAAGGGACAAACAAATGACAATTCAAGCACCTACTAAATCTTATATGTTGGCATCGGTCGCGGCATTAGTAATTGGTACCATTGCTTACGGTATCGGCTTATTCAACGCACAAATGGCACTCAACGAAAAAGGTTACTACTTGATTATTATGCTTTACGGTTTGTTCTCAATGGTATCGTTACAAAAAACGATACGTGATAAAACTGAGGGCATTAAAACCTCAAGCATGTACCAAACCTTATCGTGGGCATCATCAGGTTTCGCTATTGCATTATTAGCCGTAGGTTTATATAACGCGGAATTAGCACTGAGTGAAAAAGGCTTCTACGCCATGGCCTATGTATTAAGTTTATTTGCCGCGGTTACCGTGCAAAAAAACGTCCGTGATAAGGACGCATTAACCACTGCTAATAATGAGAATGACCGAGCCGAATTTATTACTGAGTAAGTTTACAAGATAAAACAGAGCACATAAAAAAACCGCGAGGATCATATCTATCCTCGCGGTTTTTTTAGTTATTACGCGTGAGGAATAGAAGCTACCTGTCGATCACTATATGCGAGATAAGTATGCAGCCATTTGAACGGGTTTTTAGGTAAAATACACGCAGCAAACATCAACGTTAAAACTCATACTCTATTGCCACACGCAAAGTGTGATCCTTGCTGTCGCCATTTAACCCTGCGATAAAACCTAACTCCCATTTAACTTGCTTTTGTCCTTCGAAGCGATGGATCCCCATAAATGATGGACCAAGGCCAACAAAATCTTCTGCAGTATATAGCTCGATAGCCGGTTGGATCTCGGGAATAAAGCGATAGCGATATTGCAACCTAAACTCCGAATGGAAAGAGTTTTCGATTGTGCTGCCAAATTCATAAACAAGGAGGTAGTTACTAGTGATACTGGCGCGGCCAAATTCTTTTTCAACAAGTATGCCGGTCGTAAATTCCCATTGATCTTCTTGATGTTCTTTTTCAAGTTCGAAAAGGGCCCCCCAATCTGCGTAATACTTACCTTGATCAGTGATCATCCATCTAGCTTCTAACTCGTATGCCACTAAGCCAAAGTCGTCGCCTTCATCTCGATCGCCCACTAGATATGCTTCGAGTGTTAATCGGTCATTGATTGAGTGACCAAAAGCAACACGTTGTACCAATGAATTACCTTCATCGTTTTGGCGTGACATTAAGCGCCATTCGAATTCTTGTTCTAAAGGCAGTACGTAAGGGTGATAGATTTTATCAACCACGTTGTTGCTGCTTTCATGTTTCTCAGCTTTAACCAAGCCTGAAGCGAGCACTAAACTTATAGTAAATAACACGAGGCTGCGAGATATCATATTTGATACTCCGATGGTGAATGAGGTGCGCGTTGTCGGGATAGCAAAACGCTGCGGATGATTAATGGTAAGAGTAGGGCGCTGAACAAGGTTAATAAGTAAAAGCTGCTTGGTGCGGCTTCATAGCCCAGAAGTACTTTTAGTAGATGACCGTACTCACTTTCATCCGCGATGACATCATTTATGTTCCACAGTGGCCCTGGGTCAGTTAACCAGTCGATTTGTTGAAGCAGCAAAACAACATTTGCTACTTGGCCCGCTATAAATAAGGCAAATGCACAACGGGTAATACCTGGCTTATTGAGGCTACTAAACAAAACGTCGACTAAAATGGCAACACTAATACAGATCCCTAAGCCCAATGTGGTACCGAATAATATGGGCGAGAGCGCATCTTTTTGAAACCAAAAACCGACCACAAATACTGAGAAATCGGCACTTCTGGGGACGACAAAAATTGCTACTATCAAAGTAGCAAGTAAACCAAAGCCCTTGCCTTTCTTAATGACCATTCGAGCGGCGAGCAAGTATGCGGCTATCAGTGTGACACACTTCAATAACTCGTATCCCGCCCCTTGATACCACTGGCTAACAGTATGTTGATTGGCCACAACGACGATAGAGAAACATAATCCCATCCCTAAACCACGCAGTAGATAACGCCAATCTGTGCCGGCATAGACACGCAACATGCTCAACAGTACAAAAACGGGTAGCGCGTCGCGTAAAAAAAGCACCACAGTATTAATTAACATCGTTAAATACCTCAGGAGATACCACTATGACTTTGCCCACAGCACTAGAGGGATGGTATTCGCCGAAAAAATGGTATTCGCCCTCGTCCAGAGGACCGATAAAAACATTAGCTTTGGCGTTACCAAAAATAACCTTTTCGCGATTCAACTCAAAGCTATCGAGCTCTTCTGGAGTATTGTCTTGATTGACGAAGATAAGTTTGACCTTTTTACCCGCTGGTACCATCACTTCAGATGGATAAAACAAATGATCACGAATGGTAATTATCACTTCAGGCATGGCCAACGCTGAGGCACTATGCATAAGCATCAATAACGAAAAAGACAGCAGCGATTTATACAATGTTCACCTCGCGCTTTGTGCTTAAAGGTAAATGAACTTGTACTGATAGCCCGCCTAAAATTGAGCGATGCAAGCGTATCTGTCCTGCATGCAAATCGACGATTTGTTTTACTATTGCTAAGCCTAGCCCGATGCCTTGGCTTTTCTGCTCTATATGTTTACTTGAACGATAAAAGCGTTCTAAAACCTTGGCATACTCATCGTCGTTTAAGCCTGTACCTGAGTCATCTACTTGGATGACGACGTCATTAGCATCTTTATGCACATGAACTTGAATATGACCCTCTACTGGGGCGTATTTATGGGCATTACCAATTAAGTTCTGTAATAGTGTTAAAAGAGCAAATTCACTGCTTAAAATAACCTGTGGTTTGCCTATCAACTCAATGGTTTGCTGTTTGTTGTCGATACTCGCGTACATATCTGAAATAACACTTTGCGCAATTTCATATACGTCTACTTGACGGCTGTTGGCCTCAAAGTACTCTGGGTTAGTGCGGCTCAATAGTAATATCTGATTTATCGCATGTATCATGCGATCTGTGTCTTGATGTAGTTTATCTATACGCTGAATATTGCCGTCGCTAACGGCATCTTTGCGCAGGTTATGTAAGTTGATTTTTAATACGCTCAAAGGAGTGCGTAACTCATGTGCCGCATTGGATGCGAATTGTTGCTCACGTTCAAAAGCGGCTTGTAGGCGACTAAGCAGTGAATTAAGCGTTGTGATCATCGGCACCAGCTCAGTTGCGGGCGCATCTAAACTCAAAGGTTCAAAGTTTCTCGGAGAACGGCGCTGTAAGGCTTCAGAAAGAGATCGTAATGGCTTTAATCCAAGGCTTACGGCAAAGTATATAATAAAAGCTAAAAGAGGGATGGTTAAAATAATCGGCGCCATTGCCGCGAGAATCATTTTATCGGCTAGTTCAAAGCGACTCTGTAACGGCTGCGCGACCATGATCCACATCTGACCTTTTTGCGATAAGTGCGAGTACACACGCCAACGCTTACCGGCAAAGTTCTTATCAGAAAAACCAGTTGAAAATTTACCGATTTTTCGCTGTGGCGTGTTTGAAGAGTGGATAAACAGTTTTTCGTTTTTCCATAATTGAACCGCGATATTATCGCCGCTATCAAACTGTTGCGAGGTTTGCAGTAAAGCCACATGCGTAAAGCTATTGGCTAACGCGACAAGTTCGGCATCAAACAGCTCTGAAGATTTGAGCATGCTAGAACGATAACCCTGCAGCGCGGCGCTAAAGCTGATAAGTATTAGCAAGGCGATAAGCGTTAAGGTTAGCTGACGACGAATTGAACGCATGTAACTTAAGCGCTCGCTCTGGTGGTCACGCTATAACCGACTCCGCGAATGGTTTTAATAAAATCTTTAGGCAACTTCTTGCGTAAGTTATGAATATGCACCTCTATGGCATTGCTAGATAACTCGTCGCCCCATTCATAAAGCTTGGTTTCCAGTTGGCTTTTTGACTGAATGCGACCGGCATTTTCCATCAGGGCTTTAATTAGCATGAACTCCCTACGCGATAGCTCTTTTGATTCACCGTCGGCTTGAATTTGATGGCTGGCTAAATCAAGTGTAACAGAACCAATGGTCACAATAGAGCTACTTGCTGTACCTAGTCTGCGTTCCATAACACGAAGGCGTGCCAGTAACTCCTGCATATCGAAGGGCTTGGCTAGGTAATCGTCAGCGCCGCCGTCTAAGCCGGTTATTTTGTCTGTCATGCTGTCTCTGGCAGTCAAAATCAGTGTTGGCAGTCCTTGCTTATTTCGATGAGCTTGGCGCAATACGTCAAGGCCGTCCATATCGGGCAACCCTAGATCCAAGATCATCAGGGTAAATTCCCCCGTGGCAATAGCCGATAGAGCGTCCGCGCCTGTCGCCACGCTGTTGATAGCGTAACCTTCACTGCGTAACGACTGACTCAGCGCATCGCTCAAGGATATGTCATCTTCAACAAGTAGAATTCGCATTTCATTCACCCTAATAGTACAAAGACCTAGCTTACCTGTTGCAACTTAAGCCAACATTAAGTGCCCGCGACTGGAATATTCGGGGTTAAGCTGGGGTTATTGCACCGTTGCGATAACGTGGATTGGGATATCCAGCTATTAAATCACAAAAAAGGGTGATTTTAATACTGCTATCGTGGCTGGCATCCATTAGAATATAGGCCATAAATCAAGATGTTAAGCACACGTTTTCTAGGTAAATACATTCTATGCCTGATTCTCAAGAAGCAAAAAAACTTAGCAATCAAATTGAAGAGATTAACGAAGCTCTAAACGATGGCATGATAGTGCAAGTGCGCGAGATGCTAAGCACAATGCCCTCTTGTGATGTGGCTTTGTTGCTTGAATCTAGCCGCAGTCGCACCCGTTCAGAAATCTGGCAGTTAATCGAACCTGAGCAATACAGTGACGTACTAGAAGATCTTTCTGAGGATGTGCGAAACGGTATTATTCGTCAAATGGTGCCTGAAATTCTAGCCGACGCACTAGAAGAGATGGACACGGACGATCTCGTCGAAACGCTAAGTGGCTTACCCGAAGCGGTGTCTCAAGATGCACTGAGCTCCATGGACGAGCAAGATCGGCAACGCGCAGAGCAAGCGCTGTCTTACGGCGAAGACACGGCCGGTTTTATTATGAACACCGATACGATTACTTTACGCCCAGAAGTAACGGTGGATGTGATTTTGCGTTACCTGCGTTTAAAAGGGAATATTCCAAAGGGTACAGATACCTTTTATGTGGTTAATCGCAATGACGAATTGATTGGTAGTGTTCCTGTTATTGCGTTGCTAACCGCTAGACCTGCGGTTATGGTTGAAAAACTAATGACTCAGGACTCAGTGACGATCCCAGTTGATATGCACGAGGACGAAGTAGCCAGTTTGTTTGAACGTTACGATTGGTTATCAGCCCCTGTGGTAGACAAACAAAATCACTTAGTGGGGCGTATCACCATTGATGACGTGGTCGATATTATTCGTGAAGGTGCTGAGCATTCTATGATGAGCATGGCCGGTTTGGCAGATGAAGAGGATACTTTCGCCCCCGTTATAAAAAGTACCAAAAAGCGCTCAGTCTGGTTGGGCGTTAATCTGTTTACGGCGCTAATGGCCGCTGCAGTGAGCGACATGTTCGAAGCAACCCTAAGTCAATTGGCTGTGCTAGCTATATTAAATACCATTGTTCCCAGTATGGGCGGTGCGGCGGGAAATCAAACCTTAACGTTGGTTATTCGTGGTATGGCATTAGGGCACGTTAGCGACAGCAACGCGAGATGGTTAATCGGTAAAGAACTCGCCATCGGTTTTTTTAACGGTGTTATTTGGGCATTGCTTATTGCGTCTGTTATCGCCATGTGGAAACAAGATTTGATGCTCGGTGGAGTAATTGCCTTTGCCATGATGATTAACATGATAGCGGCAGGACTAGCCGGTGCCATGCTGCCAATTATGATGAAAAAAATGAATATTGATCCTGCGCTTGCCGGTAGTGTCATTTTAACCACTATTACCGATGTAGTCGGAATTTTTGCCTTCTTGGGCACAGCAACTTGGTTGTTATTGTAATTTATGTCTGTGCTATCACTTATCTCGTTAACGTTTTTAACCTTAGTCGCATTTGCGGCTAATTCGGTGTTTTGCCGCTTGGCGCTAGACGAGCAAAATATGGATCCTATGAGTTTCACTGGTATTCGACTTACTTCAGCTGCGCTAGTGCTTAGCTTGATTATGCTGCTTAAGTCTTCTAAGAGCATTTCTAGCCTCAGTGCGTTAAATGCCTATGGTAGCTGGCGTCAAGCGAGTTATTTATTTGCTTATGCAGCTGGTTTTTCTTATGCCTACGTGACACTGCCTACTGCGACGGGGGCATTAATCCTATTCGCAGCGGTGCAATTTACGATGTTATTAGTGGCGAGATTTGCCGGTAAACGGATGAATAGTATCGCCAGTGCTGGAGTGGTTATTTCCTTGCTCAGCTTCGTGTATTTTGTTCTACCTGAATTGTCATCACCGAGCCTAATTGGACTAATAGTAATGGCGTTGGCAGGCGTTGCTTGGGGTATGTACAGTCTCGCGGGCGCTAAGTCTACCCATGCGCTTGAATCGACGGGGGCTAACTTTATTCGTTGCTTACCGTTGGGTTTGATTTTAATGCTCGTATTTATGCCGACTGCAAGTCTGACATCGCTTGGCATCGCCTATGCTTTAGCATCTGGTGCGCTTGCCTCAGGGATTGGTTACGCTATTTGGTATAAGGTGCTGCCCGAATTGCATCACAGCGTTGCTGCGGTATGCCAGCTATGTGTACCAATCATTGCTGCGTTTGGCGGTGTGTTGCTGGTGGATGAACCTATTACATACCATTTGATGTTGTCATCAGTAGGTATCCTTGGGGGAATGTTACTAGTGACGCTGGCAAAGAAAACTCAGTGACTAAACGGCTAACGCCGCAGTCAAATGGTCCGTAAAAAAACCAAAAAATAGGTAGCGAGTTATTTAGTCAAAACCGCTACCTTTTTTGTTATTC
Organism: Paraglaciecola sp. 20A4; assembly: GCF_011378905.1. Taxonomy (GTDB): domain Bacteria; phylum Pseudomonadota; class Gammaproteobacteria; order Enterobacterales; family Alteromonadaceae; genus Paraglaciecola. The sequence continues at coordinate 29,883 of NZ_WTPY01000012.1, forward strand.
GGGCTAGTTGGTAGCCTTAAAAGCGCACTTCACCTGCACCGTCGCTAGCGCAACACACATAGAAGGTTTCTTGATAACCTGTTTCTGCGTGATAGCGCTCGGCAATAAGTTGCTGTGCACCGGCTACCATTTCCCGGGGCATTAGGGCCACAATACAGCCACCAAAACCACCCCCAGTCATGCGTACACCGCCGTGCTCACCTAGGTATTCTGCTAAGGTCGCTACGAGGAAATCAATCGGCTTAACGGTAATTTCGAAATCATCGCGCATTGAAGCGTGTGATTCAGCCATTAATGAAGACAGGGTTTTAGCATCACCTGCGCGTAAAGCGTCGGCGGCTTGAAGCGTACGTTCGCTGTCTGACACAACGTGGTGGGCACGGCGATACACGACTTCAGGTAACTGGTCTTTTTGGGCTTGTAAGTCGATTAAGCTAATATCACGTAAGGCTTTTATACCTAAGATCTTAGCTGCTTCCTCACATTGCTCACGGCGAGTATTATATTCGCTATCAACTAACCCACGTTTTACGTTTGAGTTAATGATAACCACATCGAGCTCAGGAGGCATTGAGATAAGTTCACTTTCTAAAGAGCGACAATCAAGCAACAAAGCGTTGTTTTGCGCACCGCAGGCACTGACCATTTGATCCATTATGCCGCAGTTACAACCAACAAATTGGTTTTCGGCTTCTTGGCCATTTAACGCAACATCTGCAGATGTTAAAGGCAAATCAAATAACTGACGGAAGGTTTCGCCGATAACCACTTCAAGTGACGCCGAAGAGCTAAGACCTGCACCTTGTGGCACGTTACCAGAGACAACCATATCGACTCCTTTCAACTGTAAGCCACGTAATTGGAGGTGTTTAATCACGCCGCGAATATAGTTGCTCCATAGTTGGGTAGGATGAGGCTCAATAGGTGAACTCAAAGAGAATTCATCGCGCTCGTTGTCATAATCGGCGGCCACGACGCGCACCAAATCATCTTCTCTGGGCGTGACGGCAACTAACGTTTGATAATTGATGGCACAAGGTAATACAAAACCGTCGTTATAGTCAGTATGCTCTCCAATTAAATTAACGCGCCCAGGGGCCTGGAAGTGACGCGCTGGTGCTGTTTGAAATACCTGTTGATAGGTCGTGTTTAGATCATCAATTGCTTGTTGAGAAATGATTTTCATTGCTCTAGGCTCCGCTTAATTCATTGTAATGTACATCACTGAGTGCTTGCAGCTTTTGGGCGGCTTGCTCTGGCGTTAGATCACGTTGTGGCTCAGCCATCATTTCATAACCCACCATAAATTTGCGTACCGTTGCCGAACGCAAAAGTGGCGGATAGAAATGGGCATGCAGTTGCCAATGCTCTGTTACGTCCGAATTATGCGGCGCCCCGTGCCAACCCATTGAATAGGGGAAAGAGCATTGAAATAAGTTGTCATAGCGGCTGGTTAGTTTTTTTAGTGCGAGGGCTAAATCTGCTTGTTGAGCGTTATCCATTTCGTCGAAACGGGCACACTTGAATTTTGGCATTAGTAGGGTTTCAAATGGCCAAGCTGCCCAATAAGGTACGACGGCAATCCAGTGGTCAGTTTCGACCACAGTACGTTCGCCGCTCGCTGATTCTTTTTGTGCATAGTCTAGTAAAAGTGAGCTGTTGTGTTTGTCAAAATAGGCGCGTTGATTCACATCCGCTTTACGCACTTCATTGGGGATAAAATCATTCGCCCAAACTTGTCCATGTGGGTGAGGATTAGAGCAACCCATGGCAGCGCCTTTATTTTCAAATACCTGTACCCAAGCGTAATCTTTTGATAATTCAGCTACTTGGTCGCGCCAAGTCTGTACTATTTTTTCAAGGGCTGGCAGGGGTAATTCTGGTAGCGACTTGTTATGGGCAGGTGAGAAACAAATAACTCGGCTAGTACCGCGTGCTGCTTCTACGGTGAACAAATCATCGTTAACGCGCTCTGATGCTGGTGTATCTTTCATCAATGCTGCAAAATCATTCGTAAACACAAAGGTATCTGTGTATTCAGGGTTCACTTCGCCATTTATACGCGTGTTGCCAGAACATAAGAAACACTCAGGGTCGTGGGCAACGCTGTCGTTATGTTGGGGTTTTTCAACTTGACCTTGCCATGGACGTTTTGCCCTATGAGGTGACACAAGCACCCAATCGTTGGTGAGTGGGTTACGACGACGATGAGAATGATCTACCGGATCAAATTTAGCCATTTGGATACACCATGTTAAGAATTGGTTAATTTATACTATTATATTATTAATTGATTTTAATTTGCAAATGCATGTGTGTCATCCCTTAAATCCATATTTTGTTTCTTTAATATGCAAAAAAGCCTGCTAAGCAGGCTTTTTGAAGTCTAATGACTATAGACCAATACGCTAAAATACCATATTACACTGGCAAACAGCGGAGTTTAGAAATGCAAACCGGGGTTTAAACTTCCAGGTAGTGTGACTTTTGCTAGCTCGACTGAGGCAACAGGATACGCACAGTAATCAGCAGCATAATATGCGCTTGCTCTGTGATTACCACTTTCACCTACGCCACCAAACGGGGCTGCACCGCTGGCGCCTGTTATAGGACGATTCCAGTTAACGATTCCGGCGCGTATACGTTGATAAAAATGTTTGTACAAATCTTCGCTATCAGATAGTAAACCAGCAGATAAACCAAATTTAGTGTTATTACCAAGCTCTATAGCGCGGTCAAAATCATCAAAACGGATCACTTTTAGCAATGGGCCAAAATGCTCTTCGTCAGGCATTTTTTCTACCATAGCTGTCACATCGATGATGCCTGGGCTGACAAAACCTGATTCGGTATCTAGGTGTTTAAGTTCAACTAGCGACGTTGCGCCTAAATCGAGTAATTGTTGCTGAGCGACGACCATTGAGTTAGCTGCATTACTTGAAATCATTGCGCCCATAAAGGGTTGTTCGTCTGCATCATAGTCACCGACTTTGATATTTTTGGTCACTTCGATAAGGCGCGCTAAAATTGCATTTCCTTGCTCGTTATTTTCAATAAATAATTTACGAGCGCATGTACAGCGTTGACCAGAAGTGACAAATGCTGACTGAATAATATCGTGGACTGCAGCGTCGATGTCGCTCACATCTTTGACGATAAGTGGGTTGTTACCGCCCATCTCAAGGGCCAATATTTTGCCAGGGTGCCCAGCGTATTGCTCGTGCAATATTTTACCAGTACGTGAACTGCCAGTAAAAAACAGACCATCAAGGTCAGGGTGCGCAGCTAATGCTTTACCTGTATCTACTTCGCCTTGAACAAGATTTAACACACCTTTAGGCAAGCCTGCTTTTTCCCATAATTGAACGGTTCTTTCAGCTACCAGTGGCGTTAAATCACTAGGTTTAAAGACCACACAGTTACCGGCTAAAAGTGCTGGGACTATATGGCCGTTAGGTAAATGTCCAGGGAAGTTATACGGACCAAACACGGCGACCACCCCATGTGGTTTGTGGCGAATAAATGCTTTACCTACAGGCATAGCATTTTCAACCAAACCGGTGCGTTCTTGATAAGCGCGTTCTGAAATGGCTATTTTACCAATCATCGCACCCACTTCGGTAGCGGTTTCCCATAAGGGTTTACCGGTTTCTTGGGCGATAGTTAACGCTAGCATATCCTTATTTTCAGCCAATAATTCAGCGAATCGTTTCACATATGCTAAACGCGCTTCAAACGAAAGCGCCGCCCAGGCAACAGTCGCAGCACGTGCGCTGGTTACCGCTTGATTTACTTGTTCGGTAGAGGCCGATTTAGCGTGCCATATTTGGTTTTTTTTAGCTGGATCGATTGACTCGATAGCATGGCCTTGACCTGTTTGCCATTGGCCTGAAATAAAATGAGTTTGTTGTGTCATATATTACACCTTAAATGTAGTCGGAGCGAAGCGTATGAACTCACCATCTTGTATACCGAGCTGGTCTGCCGCTGCCTGAGTAATGATGGCTAGTTCGTTCGTTTCGTCAATATTAAGAGACGTGGCGATAGCACGAAATTCAGCTATTTTGGTGTTGATGACAAAATATTCTGTGCTTGATTTAACAGCTTGGTCGTCAATTTTAATCGCTAACTTACGACTCGCCTGAGCGGTTCGGATATGGGTTAGATTCGCTTCTACTGTGGGGCCGGCATCAAAAATATCAACGTATCCACGGCAGCTAAACCCTTCGCTTTCGAGTAACCGCAGCGCAGGTTTGGTTTTGTCGTGAACCTTGCCAATCACCATTTGGGCTTCTTTGCTTAGCAAACTGACATAAATAGGATATTTAGGCATCAATTCAGCAATAAATTGTTTTTGCCCTATGCCAGTTAGGTAATCTGCAGTGGGAAAGTCCATTGAGAAAAAGTGCTCTTCTAACCATTGCCAAAATGGAGATTTACCATTTTCATCGCTGATACCGCGCATTTCAGCGATAACGGTTTCAGCAAAACGGTCTTTGTGTTCCATCATAAACAAAAAACGCACCTTTGATAGAAAACGACCACAATTACCACGACGCGCTGTTTCGCGTAAAAACAACGTGCAGATTTCTGAGACCCCAGTGTAGTCATTACACAAAGTGAGTATTTCTGCGGTGTTGTAAATATCAAGCTCTCGAGAGGCGTGTACCACTTTACTTAAATGGTAGTGATAAAATGCATCCTCAAGCCCAACACTAGAGGCTATGCCGCTGGTGCCTACTACTTGGCCTGTATCGGTATCTTCCATCACAAATAGATAGCTCTCGTTACCCGGTTGCTTGATATGTGTTGTAAAGGCGGCTTCTGAATCAGTGATTTTACTGCGCAATAAATCTTCGTTTACAGGCAATGAGGTAAAACCAATGCCTGACTCAACAGCGATTTCATGCAATACGGCGTAATCGCTGTGCTTAATAGGGCGAATAATAATCATGCTCGCAATCTCTGTAGGGGGTTTATGCGTTTACGACAGCGGCAACTGCACGCTCAAAACGAGTCAAACCTTCCTGAATATCGGCATCGGTCAGGATCAATGATGGAGCAAAACGAATAACGTTTGCACCGGCGACTAAACACATTAGCTTTTCCTTTGCACTGGCAACTAAAAAATCACGAGCACGACCTTGAAATTTTTCAGTCAAGGCGCAGCCTAATAATAAACCTTTACCACGTACTTCTTGGAATACATGGTATTTAGCGTTGATAGCCTCTAAACCTTGGCGAAACAGTTGCTCCTTGTGTTTAACACCGTTTAACACTTCGGCTGTGTTAACGATATCTAAAACACGTTCGGCAACGGCACATGCTAGTGGGTTACCACCATAAGTACTGCCATGAGTGCCCACTTTTAAATGAGCGGCAATTGCCGTCGTCGTTAACATGGCTCCAATTGGGAAGCCACCACCTAACGCTTTCGCTGAGGTAAGAATATCCGGTGTTACGCCGAATCCCATATAAGCGTATAACTCACCGGTACGGCCTACACCTGATTGCACTTCATCGAAAATAAGCAGGGCATTATGTTTGTCACACAAATCACGCACACCTTGTACAAAAGATTGGCTCGGGCTGATAATGCCTCCTTCACCCTGTAAAGGCTCCATCATGACGGCACAGGTGCGATCAGACATCATGGCTTCAAGTGCACTTAAATCATTGTAATCGACGTGATCGATACCACCTGGCTTCGGTCCAAAACCGTCTGAGTAAGCGGTCTGGCCACCGACGGTCACTGTGAAGAACGTACGGCCATGGAAACCTTGATTGAAGGATATAATTTGGTCTTTTTCAGGGCCATAATTATCAAGAGCAAAACGACGGGCTAGTTTTAGCGCGGCTTCATTTACTTCGGCACCAGAATTAGCAAAATATACTTTTTCAGCAAACGTCGCATCTGTTAGCTTTTTTGCTAAACGTAGCGCGGGTTCATTGGTCATTACGTTACTAACGTGCCAAAGCTTTTCGCTTTGTTCTTTCAAAACGGTAACCAACTCAGGATGACAGTGACCTAAAACGTTAACTGCGATACCGCCAGCGAAATCGATGTACTCGTTTCCAGCCTGATCCCACACTCGTGCACCCAAACCACGCACTGGAATAATGTCAGCGGGGTTGTAGTTAGGAACCATAACTTCGTTAAATAATTCGCGGGTAACTTGCATGTAGGTTGTCTCCAAATTTAATAGCCTAGGGCATAAAATAGACAACCATTATTCCAGATTTAAAAGGCCTTGTCTGCACGGATAATGCAGCTAAACCCTTATTTTTAAAGGGGTTGAGTGAACTTGCAGGAATAGTGAATAAGTATTTAGTCTATTAAATCAGGAATGTTAGTGAGTGTCTGTGCCTAGCGCCACTGGTCTTGAATTTTGTCTAAAGCAATTTATAAAACGGTGTTGCATGATTATTAACAGAAATTTTTCGAAATTTACCGAGGATTTTCAGCCTCTAGGCCAATTGAGCGCATATCTGTGGTTTTAAGTGCTTCTAAAGACCCCACTGGGAATGCAAAACCTCGTAGGTAATCCCTGGCTTCATCGTTACTAACCAAATCATGTAGCTTCAATATACGGTACTTAGCGTAGGCATTACCTTGTTTAAGAACTGTGGTTAAAGGTAATGGGTCTTTTGGAGGTGCTTTTAAGGCCAACTCTTCAAAAGCACTGTGCATAAATAAACGGCTGAATTTCATATGTTCGATAATCCCTGACGTCGCTGTTGCGGCATGTTTATTAATTAGGGATAGAAGTACGTCCCCAGACGGCTCAACTCTGGTTAAGGCGCCATGACGTTGGTGCTTATGGGTGCTCTGGGCTTCTTTTAAAGCATCGAGCTGTACCTGATCAAACAACCTAAAATATAATTTTACCACCGCGATAGTTCCAAGGCTTTGCAACATGCCAGCGGTAAACGCTTGGTTTTCATTGACCTTACTAATGCTGGCCAAACGTTTGCTCGACATAGCCGTAGCAATCGATTGCTCCCAAACACGCCTTTTTATCTGCGGATAAGGGTCGGTTATTTGTGGTAGGCAACGGCGTATAGTTAAAAATGGCACTATCATTTTTAAATTTTCGATACCAAAAAAGCTAAGCGCAACTCGCAGTGTGTCAGCCGTTAGCACTTTGTTTTTGCTGTCTCGACGTTGATATTTTGGTGAGTTGATCATCTTCACTAAATCTTTGTACAGCCATGGAATATCCGTCGCCAACGTCTCTAAACGAGATACCGTACAGGCTTTCACAGACAGTAGATCTAAAATCTGTGGGATAACAGAGTCTATGCCTAATACTTTAGAAACAATATGCTCTTGGTCTTCTAGTGCCTCAGCTAATTGCTGGGCGATATCTTTGTGTAACTTAGTGGATATCCGCTCTAAATAGCCTTCTGCGATTTCTTGATTGGCTTTTTTTTCTTCTCTAGCCTGCTTTTCAACAGCAAGTAACTCCCGAGTGGGCACCTGCTTTTTTGCAGCGGGTGACATTTTTTCATCAGCCAATTGTTGCTTAGCGACTTTAATATCGATAAACAATCGCTCAAAGCGAGATTCGACGATAGGTGTATTAGGAATTGATGATGTCATTTCTGCTCAGAAAACCTTGATTTTTATGTCTAAACCGTTGCTATAAGGTTGAATTGTGCCCTACTTTTAAGCCAAGTTTCTAGGCTAATCTTATTTTATCTGCCGATACGGTTAGAAAGTTAGCCAATATTTGCATTCCGCTTGCGCTAAGCAGTGATTCCGGATGGAATTGTACGCCATAAATCGCCAATGATTTATGTTCTATGGCCATTATCTCACGTTCTCCAGATGTTTCTTCGCACCAGGCGGTTACGTTAAGTGTATTGGGTAGCGCATGTTCAGCGATAATCAGTGAGTGGTAACGAGTGGCAACAAATGGATTGTCAATGTTATTAAACAGCGCGCTGTCGTTGTGGGACACCGAAGAGGTCTTACCATGCTTAATATTGCGTGCGCGAACAACTTGCGCACCGAAAACCTGAGCAATTGCTTGGTGGCCAAGACAAACACCAAGCATAGGTATGACACCTGCAAAATATTCAATCGCATTTAATGTGATGCCGGATTCGTTCGGTGTACAAGGACCGGGTGATAATACTAAATAGTCAGGCGCTAACGCTGCGATTTGCTCACAGGTAATTTCGTCGTTACGTACAATTTTTACTTGTTGCCCTAAATTCACGAAGTATCTCGCAAGGTTATGCGTAAATGAATCGTAATTATCGATGATTAGCAGCAAAGGTATTTAACAGCCTATGGTTAAGTGCTGCCGGTTGGCAGCTTAAATTTAAAAATTTTGCGGATTGTAAAACATTTCACAGTGCTTTGCTGTGACTTACTACTCCCCGCGCACTAGGGTGAGTGTAGTGTATTTTGTACAGACATTTTACAGCCAAGTGAATAGACCCTTAAAGTTAATCTAAAAAATGGCAGGGGGTACCATCAAAAAACATTTATTACCCCACAGCGTTAGCAGTGCTTGATAAGTATCATTTTAGTGCTCTATTATTTACCCACTGCTCATTATCTTATTTTGTCCTTTTATGTTAATTGTTAGACTTTTTTCGATCTTGTGGTAATAAGGTGAACGGTTCAGAATAAGTACCATAGTCAAACGTATAATTATTTTCAGCTAATGCTGAGTCAAACCGGGCAGCCATCACTAAGGTGCCACAAACAGAGTGAGACGAATATGAAGATATTAGTAGCGGTAAAACGAGTCATTGATTACAACGTAAAAGTTCGCGTGAAAGCTGATAACAGTGACGTTGATTTAACCAATGTAAAAATGGCAATGAACCCATTTTGTGAAATTGCTGTTGAAGAGGCCGTGCGCCTTAAAGAAGCGGGTGTGGCAAGTGAGGTGGTAGTGGTTTCTATTGGAACCAAAGCATGCCAAGAACAAATACGTACAGCACTGGCTTTAGGTGCTGACCGCGGTATACAAATTGATCTCGATACCTCAGTCGATGCGCTAAGTATCGCTAAATTACTAAAAGCAGTTGTCGAACAGGAGCAACCAAAATTAGTGATTTTAGGCAAGCAGTCTATCGATTCAGACAACAATCAGACTGGCCAAATGTTGGCGGCGTTGCTTGATCAGCCCCAAGCTACATTTGCATCACAAGTTAAAGTTGAAGGCGATAAAGTGCAAGTTACCCGTGAGATTGACGGCGGTTTGCAAACCATAGAAATTGATTTGCCTGCTGTTATCACTACCGACTTGCGTTTAAATGAGCCACGTTATGCGTCATTGCCCAATATTATGAAAGCAAAACGTAAGCCGCTAGAAGTAAAAACACCTGCTGATTTAGGGGTTGAAGTGAGAAATAACATTACCCTAGAGAGTGTTAATGCTCCTGCCCAGCGTCAAGCGGGTATCAAGGTTGAGTCTGTGGCTGAACTAGTCGAAAAATTGAAAAGCGAAGCTAAGGTACTTTAAATAGTACGTAATAGGAGAGAACGAATATGACTATTTTGGTGATTGCAGAACATGATAACCAAGAACTTAAGCCTGTCACGTTGAATACCTTAGCTGCAGCGCAGCAAATTGGTGGTGACATTGAACTATTAGTGGCGGGTTACCAGTGCCAAGCTGTTGCAGATACCGCGGCAAGTATCGCGGGCGTGACAAAAGTGCTACTGGCAGATAACGCTGCGTATGAATATCAATTAGCAGAAAATATAGCCAAGCTAATTGTGGCGCGTGTAAATGGACATAGCCATGTGTTAGCGCCAGCAACAACTAACGGCAAAAATTATTTACCTCGTGTGGCGGCATTATTAGAAGTGAATCAAATTTCAGATGTCACAGGTGTGGTTTCAGCCGATACGTTCCAGCGTCCAATATATGCAGGCAATGCAATAGCGACAGTGACATCAAATGACAGCATAAAAGTTATGACGGTGCGCGGAACGGCATTTGACAGCGTTAACGCTCAAGGTGGCTCGGCCACTATCGAAGTTACCGGTGATCAATGCGATGCGGGGCAATCGCGTTTCGTTAGTGAAGAGCTTGCTAAGTCAGACCGACCCGAGCTCACAGCTGCATCGATTATTGTTTCAGGCGGTCGTGGTATGGGCAATGGCGATAACTTCGAAATTCTCTATAGCCTAGCCGATAAGCTTGGTGCTGCAGTGGGTGCTTCACGCGCAGCTGTCGATGCTGGTTTTGTGCCTAACGACATGCAAGTTGGGCAAACAGGTAAAGTTGTGGCTCCGGACTTGTACATTGCAGTGGGAATTTCTGGCGCTATCCAGCATTTAGCGGGCATGAAAGACTCAAAAGTGATCGTAGCTATCAACAAAGATGAAGATGCGCCAATATTCCAAATCGCCGATTACGGTTTAGTAGCGGACTTATTTGACGTCATCCCTGAATTGACTAACCAAGTTTAAACCTGAGATAAGAGTTAAATTATGAGTGATTACACACACCCACTAGCAGACGCTGAGTTTGTTCTAAATGAACTTGTTGGTTTTGATAAGCTTTGTGCTGACATGGGCCACGAAGATATTAATAGCGAGTTAGCATCGGTTATTTTGTCGGAAGCGGGCAAGCTAGGTAGTGGTGTGTTGGCACCGCTTAATAGAGTAGGGGATTTAAATCACCCGTCCATGATTGAAAAAGATGGCGGCTCGGGCGTACAAGAAACCGCTGGCTTTGCGCAAGCGTATCAAGAATATGTAGAGGGTGGCTGGGCCTCGTTAACCGGTGCTGAAGAGTTCGGCGGACAGAACCTACCGAACGTGTTAGGCAGTGCGGTCAATGAAGTATGGCATACGTCAAATATGGCATTTGCCTTATGTCCTTTGCTTAGCCAAGGTGCGATTGAATCGATATCTCATCATGGTAGCGAACATTTACAACAGTCATATTTGCCAAAAATGCTAAGCGGTGAATGGCCAGGTACTATGAACTTGACTGAGCCAGACGCAGGAACTGATTTGGCAGCGGTAAAAACCAAAGCTATTCCAAATGGTGATCACTACTTAATTACCGGACAGAAGATCTATATCACTTGGGGTGACCATCAGATGACCGATAATATCGTGCATTTAGTGCTTGCTCGTTTGCCTGATGCACCAGCAGGTGTGAAAGGGATTTCTCTGTTTATTGTGCCTAAGTTTAATTTAGATGAAAGTGGCACCCCCGCGGATCGTAACGACGCATATTGCGTATCGTTAGAGCATAAACTGGGAATTCATGGTAGCCCTACATGCGTTATGAGCTTTGGTGAAAATGGCGGTGCAAAAGGTTATTTAGTAGGTGAGGCGCATAAAGGCCTTTCTTATATGTTTACCATGATGAACCATGCTCGCCAAGGTGTTGGCCTTCAAGGACTGGCAGTTTCTGAGGCGTCTTACCAGCACGCGTTGCATTATGCTAAAGAGCGTTTACAGGGTACCAATAAAGACGGTAGCCGTTTCACAATTATAAAGTTCCCTGATGTGCGCCGTATGTTAATGCAGATGAAATCATCTACTGAAGCAATGCGTGCTTTGTGTTTGGTAGCGGCGGCTGAAATTGACCGAGGTAATAGCGCTCGTAACGAATTATTCACGCCTATCGTAAAAGGTTGGTGTACTGAATTATCTCAGGAGCTGACTTATCTGGGTACGCAAATTCATGGTGGTATGGGCTTTATTGAAGAAACCGGCTCAGCGCAATTTTATCGAGATGCTAGAATTTTAACCATATATGAGGGTACCACCGGTGTTCAAGCACTGGATTTAGTCGGGCGTAAAACCTTGGTTAATAAAGGTGAATCATTAGGTGCATTATTGGATGAAATTGCGCAAGATTTGCATAAATTTGATGCCATGGGTGGCCAATTTATTTTGGCTGCTAAGCAATGTAAAGCCGCATTGGAATGCGGAGTAGCGGCACGGCAATGGTTGTTGGATATTGCCGCCACAGACAAAAATGCACCGGGCAGTGCCAGCGTAAACTTTATGATGTTATTTGGCTACTTGTGTGGTGGTTGGCTGATGGCTAAGAGTGCCATGCAAGCCAAAGCGCAACTGGATGCTGGTGAAGGCAATAGTGCATTTTTAAACGCGAAGCTTATATCGGTCCAGTTCTTCTGTGAGCATATGGTAGTGCGCACACAAGCCTGTTTCGCATCTATTCAAGCAGGTAGCGATAGCATTATGTCATTGCCGGAAGACGCGTTTTAAGTTAATTGCCAGATAAGCACAACGTAACGAAAGCATCATAGGGAAACCTATGGTGCTTTTTTGTTTTGTGTATAAGCATATTCCAGCGAACGGCTTGAGTCGATATACTGGGATATACGGTATAAGCATTATATAACGAGTAGTTAACTTTTCATGCGCTATAAACATCATTCTATTTCTGTTCATTTCGCTCAAGCAATTGTTAAGCGCGCAATTGAAAGAGGGCTAGATGAGACGAAACTGTTCAATGAATCGGGCTTGAGTAAGGCTTTATTAGCCAACAACGAAGTTCGTATCACACCAGAACAACTCAGCCGTTTAATGCAGTCAGTTTGGCGCAGCGCCGATGATGAATATTTATGCTTTGGCAGTGAGCCTTCTCGCCATGGTGTTTTCAACTTGATGGCCAAGCAAGTTTCGCACAGTGCAAGTTTGCGCCAAGTGTATCGACGAGGGACTCGTTTCTACAATTTGGTCGCAAGCGCCACACAACTGAAATTTGAAGAACGTGAAAAGTACGCACGCTTTTATTTAACGTTGGCGCAACCAGAACGAGATCCCGAGCACGTATTGATTGATTTTCTATTGTTGCTTTGGCATCGTTTTCCAAGCTGGCTCATTGGCCAACGTATTCCGTTACGTAAGATAGGCTTTATGCATGCCAAGCCCGTTCATTATGAAGAGTATCGATTGATGTTCCCATGTGAAGTAGTGTACGAGCAGCAGAGTAATTATTTTGAATTCGAGCATGCTATTTTAAGTGCGCCAGTGGTACAAACTCAACAAAACCTGAATAACTATTTACAACGTTGCCCACTGGATTGGTTTAAGCGCCAGTCTTACTTTCCGGTTTTCACGCGCAAGGTTTTGAACTACCTAGAAGCCACTGATGATATGGCCTCGATCTGTATGACTGATATTGCCCAGCAACTTCACACGACTGTGCGTACTCTCAGGCGCAAGCTTCTGGAAGAAGGTACTAGTTTTCAAGAATTAAAAGACAGTGTACGCCGGGACGAAGCCATTCATTATTTAAGCCAACCTAATATGGCAATATCGCAAGTAGGGCGCGTACTTGGCTTTACTGAACCTGCCACTTTTGCCAGGGCATTTAAAAGCTGGACTGGCGTTGCGCCAAGCACGTATCGCAAATCTAAAATTCGTTAACGAATGTCCTATTTGGTTTAGAAAATGGCTTTTACTGCCATACGCACTTTCATATATTTACAACATACTAATTGTGTTCATAGTATTTTTGCTTTGAACCGCATCAAGACGTTAGCATGTTATCCCAACCTAACAGCCTGACTTCTTGTGCCTTTTAGACGGGCACTAAGAGTACTTATGGATTTCTTAGTGCCAGTTTTTAAGGCATAAAAAAAGCAGCTCAAGGCTGCTTTGAAAATCATTAAATCTTACCTCAAGGCTTTAACGGGCTGGTGACGAAACCAATAGCCTCATATACTTTATTAATCGTTTGCTGGGCGCGACCTTGAGCCTTTTCAGCGCCAACAGCCATTATACGGTCTAGTTCTGTTTGATCTTGACGAAGCTCAGCAAATTTTGCTTGAATGGGCTCTAACATGGCCACGATAGCATCTGCTACATCTGTTTTGAGGTGACCGTACATCTTATCTTCATAGGCTGGTACCAGGTCAGCGATAGATTGGCCCGTTGCACAAGATAATAAGCTAAGTAGGTTAGACACACCTGGCTTTTCAGTCGTATCGAAATAGATGCGGGCTTGATCATCTGAATCAGTTACCGCGCGCTTTATTTTCTTGCTGATCTTTTTCGGGTCTTCCAATAAACCAACAAAGTTATTTTGGTTATCATCTGATTTAGACATTTTTTTTAGCGGGTCTTGAAGACTCATTACACGCGCACCGACCTCTGGAATATAAGGATCGGGTATGGTGAACACCTCCCCATAGATATTGTTAAAGCGCGTTGCCACATCACGAGTCAGTTCTAAATGCTGTTTCTGATCTTCACCCACCGGGACTTGATTTGCTTGATACAACAATATATCTGCGGCCATTAATGCTGGGTAGGTATACAACCCTGCATTAATATTGGTGATATTTTTGGCAGATTTGTCTTTAAACTGAGTCATACGATTCAGTTCGCCCATTTGAGTGTAGCAATTCATTATCCAGGCAAGTTGAGCATGCTGAGGCACATGCGACTGCATGAAGATAGTACTCTTAGCCGGATCAATGCCGCAGGCAACGTACAACGCCAAACCGTCTAAACAGGCATTATGTAGAGCTTTAGGGTCTTGACGAACAGTGATTGCATGCATATCAACCAACATATAAAGACATTCATTGTCGTCTTGCATATTTACCCATTGACGAAGTGCGCCAATATAGTTGCCTAGGGTAAGTTGTCCAGAAGGCTGGCAGCCGCTTAATACAATTGGTTTACTCATAAGATAATTATTCTATTTTTGGAGTTAATTAGGAATTCACTTTGGCTAATTCAGCGCGCATTTCATCAATCACTTGACGATAATCAGGCTGATTAAAAATGGCGGAGCCTGCAACAAACATATCAGCACCTGCTTGGGCTATGGCGCGAATATTATCGACTTTTACGCCACCGTCAATTTCTATTCGGATATCGCGCCCAGATGCTTGCACCATTTTCCGCACTATTTGCAGTTTATCCAAGGTCTCGGGGATAAACGCTTGCCCGCCGAATCCTGGGTTTACCGACATAAGCAAAATATGATGCAGTTTATGAAGCGTGTAATCAAGACAATCTAATGACGTAGCAGGGTTAAGCACTAAACCTGGCTTGCAGCCGGAATCGATAATCAGCTGTATGCTTCGGTCCACGTGCCGCGACGCTTCAGGATGAAAGCTGATCATGCTGGCCCCTGCTTTGGCAAAACTAACGATCATTTCATCTACGGGTTCTACCATAAGATGCACATCGATTTCAGCAGTTACACCATAATCACGTAGAGCCTTGCATATCATGGGACCAATAGTGAGGTTCGGTACATAATGGTTGTCCATCACATCAAAATGAATCATATCGGCCCCAGCGGCTAGCACTGCGTCTACTTCGGCACCTAAGCGGGCGAAATCCGCTGAAAGAATGGATGGAGCAATCAAAAAAGGACGCATATAAGCCTCGGGTTGTGCAAAAACTTTATGTTACCGAATAAAGACTTAGGACTAAAGTGTGAATGTTGCACCAAATAAATGCTCATGCAACAAAGTGGTGCGCAAATGCGCGATAAGAGCACAGAGTAATTTACACACCTTTTCCAAAGTTTTCTAAAAAAACCTTTTATATCAATGTAATAAAATTGTTATCAGTAATATTTTTGACGTCTGATATTTAGGCATCCCTCTTGCGTAGTAGTGTTCAAACATAAGAATAATTAGACAGAAAACCTAAATACACAAATTAAACACTATTGGAGAACACACATGAACTCATCTATGAAGAAAACAGTACTTGCTGTCGCGCTGACTTCGGCTACGTTGTTGGCATCTGCCCCTTCTTTTGCAGAAGTTACTGCTAACGCAAGCGTTACCAGTAACTATATCTGGCGTGGTCTAACACAAACGACTAACGACGCGGCAGTACAGGGCGGTATCGATTATGCTGATGAAAGCGGCTTCTATGTAGGTACGTGGGTATCTAACGTAAATTATGGCGCTGATGATGTTTATTCGTACGAGCACGATATGTATTTCGGTTTTTCAGGTGAATCTGGCGACATCACTTATGATGTTGGTTACCTGTATTACAACTATGACAGTGAAGCAAACTTTGACTTTGCTGAAGTGTATGGCTCGGTAGGTTATGGTGGTCTTAGTGCAACACTTTCATTGTTAGCGCACACGGAAGCTGACGAAGGCGAAGGTCGCGATTACGGTTTTGGTCAAGCTTCCTATATCTCAGTCGACTACGGGATGCCGGTACTAAATGGTGCAGAGCTAGGATTTCATGTGGGTTACCACCAAGGTGATTTCGCAGAAGATTTTAACGGTGTACCAGATGGTTATACAGACTGGGGTATTTCAGTAGCGAAAGACGGCTTTAGTTTCGCTGTTACTGGCACTGATTTAGATAATACAGGTGCTGATGCTTACGATAACGATTCAATTAAATTTAGCGTAGGTTACGGGGTAGATTTCGAACTTTAAATTCCTGCGTTAGTTCAACGGCAAGTCAGATAAAAAAACCAAAGTTTATACTTTGGTTTTTTTTTGCATTTATTAAATTCATAAAAGAGAACTTGAACCTAATTAATAAACTACCGTGGCACAGATTAAGGTAGTGATAGGAAATGTGTTGTCAGTAGAGCATTAACACTAATTAGTCCCATCGCTGAGAAGTTATATTTGCAAAAAACACTCGCACCAGTACCAGCAAACTTTTTGGGGTTAAGAGATTTCCGGCATAAATACGTAATTAGCGAATAGAATTTTATCATTTTAGCGATGAATGACCTGACATTTAAGCTGAACTTAATCTGTTCGACGAAAGTATAAGGTATAATGCAACAAAATATTTCAGCAAGGAGGAATTATGAGTACTCATTTTAAACGACTAATTGGCTTCGGCGCTTTTGCATTAGTCGCCATGCTGGCCGTTGGTAAAACGTCTGTGAGTAACGAGACATTGTTCTGTAGTTGCCCACAAGCAATGGCGTTTGATCATGGTTTGCCTATGAGTCATCCAATTAACCGCTGCGCCAAAGTACAAGCCGATGTTATAAGCTGGTCGGGTTGGGTTACTGGGAATTCAACTTCCTATCAAATGCATTTTATTGATTTACTTGAGCTGCTTTCGCGTTATGCTGATGAATCGGACGATCTTCAACCACGAGCGTAATCATTATGGACAATACAAAAAGCGGGCTATGGGATGTTGTAAAAAGTGTTGCAGCAAGTGTTTTTGGTGTGCAAAGCAGTGCTAACCGCGAACGAGATTTTCAACAACAATCATTTGTACCGTTTGTTGTTGTGGGCATTATTTTCTTTATTATATTAATCGTGTCGTTAGTCTTAATTGTATCAGTTGTGATACCTGACTAATACGTTCCGCCGATTTCTTGGTGATATAGACGCTATTAACGCTAGCCCGTTAGACTGGGTTTAACATAGAGCGCCAGTAATTCACTAACTTTTTTCCTGCCATTGCCTTTTTGGCTAATAAAGCGACTAACTTGCAGTTCTGATAATTGCGCCAATGCATATAACCTTCTAGTGTCTGCCGTGTCGTGATTACTGATCAATACAGGAATATCCCGCTCAAAAGCAGTTTTTGCTGCTATCAACGCTAAACTACTCTGATGGGCCATTGAAAATCCTCCTTTCGCATAACTGGCAAAATTAGCGGTTTTACTGATTGGTGCATAAGGAGGGTCGCAATAGATCACGCTACCCGCGCGAGCACGACTAAAGGTTTTTTCATAAGATTCACAGACAAATTGGGCCTTTTTAGATTTTTCAGCAAAAAAGTACAGTTCTTCTTTGGGGAAATAAGGCGCTTTATATTTACCAAATGGCACATTGAACTTGCCAGATAAATTATATCTACACAGACCATTGTAGCCAAATCGATTCAAATAAAGAAACAGCACCGCGCGTTCATATATATCTTCACTGGCGTTAAATAAGGCGCGCATTGCATAGTAAGCGTCTGAATCGTTGTTCTGTGCGGTAAAGAGCGCCTGGGCGTCTTCTATGTAACGCTCGGGCTGTTGCTGCAATATCTTATACAGGTTAATTAGATCGGGGTTGATATCACTTAATAGATAACTGGAAAAATCCGTGTTCAGAAATACGGAGCCCGCACCTACAAAAGGTTCGACTAATTTTTTCGCTGAAGGTAAATGTTGGTTTATCTGCTCGACCAGCCGATATTTCCCGCCTGCCCATTTCAAAAAGGCTCTATTTTTCTTATTCTTCATTAAAGATTCTTGTCAGGCTCTGCTTTCGGGTAAGAAGGTGCAAAGTAGGGATTGTAACGAGCCAAGGCAAAAACAACAATTGGCATATGGGTTTAATTGGCAGAATTAATTTCTTGATGCACTTTTTGTAACGCTTTAGGGAACGGTGTTGCTTCACGCATCCCTTTTGGTAACGACGTGACCGCTCGTAAAGCTGCAGGCAGTGAAGGATAATGTTTGTTATACAATAAAACATACCAATCTTTATTATAACGCTTGGTCTGGTATACCCAAACGTGCTGTTGAATATCGTTGTTTTGTAGATATTTTTGTATCGCATCTCTGACGCTAAAACCAATAATCTGTAATACATACCCTTCATTGGGCAGGGCCAAGATGGTCGCCTCATCGAAGGCGTAAGGGTCAGGTAAGCTTGTGGTAGACGGTGCTTCCCTAATGGGGGGAACATCAGCGGCGACGGGTTTTGCTACCACGCCTATTTGCACGTTACTGTTTGCTGGAGCGACGTTAGTTTGTGCTATGTCCTCAGCCTCTATCTGAGTGTTTTGTTTTTGTTTAGCTGCATCTATTCGGTCACTTTCATTTTGCCAATTTGTAACTAAGGCGTCACCTCGGGATTGGATGACTTCGTTAGCTGCTGATGAAATAAGCGCTTGAGGCTTTTGCTCTGCGTTTTCAGCGTCGACTGAAGAATCTATTTTTTCTTTTGCTAATGGGCTTTTTTCAGCTAATAAAACGTTGTCAGTTGCGTCAGCGTCCCGGGCCTGTTCACTTGATGAGTTTTCACCCTTTGATGTTTTTATACTCGGGGCTAACGTCTGTATTTCTTCTTTCTGGTTAGCATTCGGCGATGCTGGATTATCCGCGTCGCTGAGCACTTTATTTGATTGATTTTCAACCGTCGTTTGATTGCTATCCGTTGACGAGCTTATTAACTCAGGATACTGAGAGAGCAATATTCCGCCGAACAGGCTTAAAAATAACGCGCCGATAATAGGAATAAACCAAGGGCGCTGCATAACACTGGGGGATTCAGTTGGAGGCACATGATTACGTTGTTCGATTCGTTGTGCAAATGCCTGTCGTTTATTAGCAATTAATTGTTCTAATTCACTGCCCGATACGTTCGTAGCGAGTTCAACCGCCGCACCAGAATCAACGACTATAACATTGTTACTGGGATCGCTGCGCAAAGCCTGATACGTTTTATTAATCCACTGACTCTGGGCGAAAACAAGTACGTTTACTTGACGTTCACTACCTCTTTGCAGGGCCACAATTAACTGTTGAAGGTCGTCAAGCATACTGGTTGAGAGGTGCTCACCTTTTGATATACAAATCAGCAGGGCTTGGGGTTGTCCCGTCTCATGTTGACCTATGCTTGGTGCGAGTAGTTTAGCGAGGGGAAGATTGCCAGAATTAGGTGTTAACTTACTGGAAAGTTGCTGGGTTAATTGCTGACGAAAATCATCTAGCATCATACTGGGCTTCGCAGTGAGTACGGCCACTTCATCATTTTCATTTTGTTCAGATAACAACGCATCGATGCAACTAGATACACTGAATTCGGGCTCAGACTTTACAAAAATGAGCCCTGATGAGTACTGAATGAGATGATTAAGACGTTTGTGCAATTCGCTTTGCAAAGATGTTTACTCAAAAATGGTTAATCGGCGGTTAGTTTAACAAGGCTGATAACAGGGTTTCATCCAAGTCAGAAGTGACGACTGCTTCACCAATGGTCGTGGGCAAAATATAGTTTAGTTTTCCAGCTTGAACTTTTTTGTCATGTACCATATGTTGCATAAATGTCTGGTAATTCATTTCAGTAGGCGGGGCAATGGGCAAAGCGAACGCTTCCAATAAGGCGATGATACGTTGAACTTCTTTTTCGCTCATCCAACCTTTCATTTGACCCGCTTGAGCGGCGAGTACCATGCCCGCTGATACGGCTTCACCGTGCAACCAGTTACCGTAGCCTTGTTCAGCTTCTATAGCGTGACCAAAGGTGTGCCCAAGGTTAAGCAAGGCTCGAAGGCCTGATTCACGCTCATCAATCGCAACAATTTCAGCTTTGATTTCACAGCAGCGGGCAATCGCATGCTGCAGAGCATCAACGTCTTGGCTAATCAATTGCGCGGTATTTCGCTCTAACCACTCAAAGAACGCTTTATCATAAATGATACCGTACTTAATCACTTCAGCCATACCAGCTGAAAACTCTTTCGATGGAAGAGTTTGTAATGTAGTGGTATCAATAAACACGGCTTTGGGCTGATAAAATGCACCAATCATGTTTTTGCCCAAAGGATGGTTAACGGCGGTTTTTCCTCCAACAGACGAGTCTACTTGAGAGAGTAAGGTCGTAGGTATTTGAATAAACGGCATACCACGCTGAAAACTAGCAGCAACAAAGCCAGTTAAATCACCAATAACACCGCCGCCAAGGGCAATCAGGGTCGTGTCACGGGCAGCAGACATGCTCAATAGTTGGGTGATCACATGCTCAAAACTCGCTAGATTCTTGTATTGCTCACCATCAGCTATCACAATCTTTTGAATTTCAATATCAGGTAAGCTATTGATAATCGTCTGACTATAGAGTGGGTCAACGACGGTGTTTGTGACCAATACCGCTTTGTTTGTTTTGATGTAATCTGCGAGTTTATTAGCTTGGGTTAGCAAACTCGGCTGAATAAAAATGGGGTAGCTACGCTCACCCAACTTCACTGTTAATGTTGTCATAAGCGCAGCCCTTTCGAGATGATATTTTAGCTATTACTGATTGATTTTCTCAATGATTTGATTAGCAACTGCGCGGGCGCTTTGCTCATCAGTATCAACAATGTAGTCAGCAGCATCTTCGTACATTGGGTTGCGTTCTTCTGCTAATCTACGCAAAACAGTTTCAGGATCGTCTTTTTGCAATAATGGACGACGTTTGTCACGTTGCGTACGAGCGACTTGTTTGTCGATAGTCGTTTGTAAGTACACGACTATGCCTCTCGCCGATAAGCGATTGCGAACGGCTTTGCTGACCACAGAACCACCGCCTGTTGCCAAAACAATGCCTTGTTTGTCGGTTAAATCATTTATGACGGTTTCTTCACGAGCGCGAAAACCTTCTTCACCCTCTAAATCAAAGATCCAAGCGATATCTGCGCCAGTGCGCTTTTCAATCTCTTGATCTGAATCATAAAATTCTAAATGAAGTTCGTCTGCGAGGTGTCTTCCAATCGTGCTTTTACCAGCACCCATTGGACCTATTAAAAAAATATTACGTTTTTCAGCCATTTTTGCTTAGTTCACAATTCTGTTTATTTCGGGGGTAGAAATCTATTATCGCGGCTACCCTTCAATGGATTAACCTGACCTCGTTGAAATTTCGAGGGCGGGATTATCTCAGCTTTACCCTGAAATTTGCAAGCTTTGTTAAGTCTAGGTGAAATTTAAATGTTGCTAGCGCCTAATATGTTGAATGTTTGAAACGCGGTTAAATAGCCTCTATGCCATATGTACCGCGCGCTTTGCTATTGTTCAACTAGATTTTCGAGCAGTATTTTAGGCGTGACAAAAATCAATAATTCTCGCTTCTCATTGACCGTTTGGGAGTTTTTAAACAGGTGACCTAGCACTGGGATGTCTCCAAGCAACGGAACTTTGTTCACATTTTCGGTACTGGTCTGCTGAAAAATGCCTCCTAACACGATAGTTTCACCATTATTTACCAGTACCTGGGTACTGATTTCTTGGGTATCAATTGCGACGGCTAAACCCGTTGACGTATTGACTGTATCGCCTCGTGTGTCTTGGGTGACGACTAAATCTAAAATTATTCTATTATCCGGAGTGATATGAGGCGTAACTTTCAAACTCAGGACGGCTTTTTTAAATTCCACAGACGTTGCCCCGCTAGACGTAGATTGCACGTATGGAATTTCAGTGCCTTGTTCGATGTAGGCTTCGCGCTGATTTGCTACGGTAATACGTGGGCTGGCAATCACTTCGCCTTTGTTTTCAGATTCAAGTGCAGAAAGTTCAAGATCCAAAATGGTGCCGTCAACTAATCGGGCTACCTGGATACCAATGCGCCCAGCTGCGTTGGTGACCGGTAGGTTAACATTCAATCTGTTATTAAGAGCTGGAACCACTCCACTGCTTAATGTGTCAGCGCCTTCTAATGAGCCGGATGTGGCGCTATCGCCAGATTTATTGCTAAAGCCCCAACGCACGCCTAATTGCTCATCGACATTGTCGCGTACTGTGACCATACGAGATTCGATTAAAACTTGTTTCACTGGTATATCTAAGTCACCAATCAGCAGGCGGGCCTCATCTATTGAGGTTTGGGTATCGCGAAGCAATACGGTATTGGTGCGTTCATCCACGGCAACACTGCCCCTAGGGCTTAGAATACTGCTATCAGTATTCTTTAATATATTGGCTATTTCCTTGGCTTTAGCATAATTGATTTGTATGTTTGCCGAGATAAGAGGTGCAAGCTGCGCTACCTGCTGGCGATTTTGTAACTGCTGAGTTTCGCGGGATGCGAGTTCTTCTGATGGAGCAATTAATAATATATTTCCTTCTAGGCGCTTATCTAATCCACGAATTTTTAAGATCATGTCTAGGGCTTGGTCCCAAGGTACACCGCTTAGGCTCAGGGTTACATTGCCACGTACGGTATCAGTGGTGACTAAATTAAAGTTATTTACTTGAGCAATAATTTGCAGCACATTGCGCACGGGCACATCTTGAAAATCTAATGAAATAGGCTCACCGCTGCGCACAGTGGCATTCTTAGCTTGCACCGAAGACTGAGGCTTAATCGTCAAGATTAATTGATTTTGATTTTTGCTGTGCTCAAACACCACATCTTCAAGTAAATTTAATTCTAAAACAGTGGCGCCTTTTAGAAAAAATGTTTCAATCTCTTTTACTGGCGTAGAAAATTCTACGACGTTCAAAGTAAATAGCTGATCCTCAGCGAGCTTAATATTTGGCAGAGTGAGCGTTAGTCGTTGTTTTGAGGCAATTAACTGCGGATTAATACGATTGTTATCAAAGATTAATGTCGCAATGCCATAACCTTGCGGGGTCCGAGTGAATTGAATATCTACCAATTGATTATGGGTCAGTTCATCAACGGCAGAGACCGAATCGATCAAAATTTCATCAGGTTGCGCTACGCCGTGAATATGCCAAGTCATGCACAGAAAGGTTAATATGCCTCTGAGCAGTTTGGGTAATAATTTTGAGTGGCGACTAGCCATTGTTCTCTCCTAGATTGGCTTGCATGGTCAATGTTGCTTGCTTTCTTTGCCAGCAGCCAGTGCCATCGGGCAACATTTCGCTGTAGGTGATTCGCCCATCTTTTATCTCGCTAATGCGACCATAAAAAAGCCCTAGATAGTCGCCAATTGTAGCGCGATACAAATTGCCATCATTCGTTCGGATGAGAGCCCAATTCTGGTTATTCTTCTTGATGGTGCCAATAAAAGCCATAGCATCTATTCCATGATTTTCTAAAGGCTGTTTTACATGAGCTGCATTTGGTTGAGGACAACTTGTAGTCGTGGATGCAGTCTCAATCTGCGGCGCATTTTTTAATCGCTTAAATGGGCTGCGTAATTCGTTAGCGGCATAAGTGAATGCCGGTGAAGTCGTAAACTCAGGGTAGGGCTCAATACTCATTGAGGTATTTTGTTTTACGTCAGCAATGTAGGCGTCTAAATTTTGCTGTTGTTCGGAACAGGCGCCGAGCAACCACATAGAGCAAAATAAAATGCGTAATTTCATTTATCTTGGCCTGAATCGGTAAATTCTGCTCGGTAGGTTTTGGCGGCTAATGTAAGTTTTAGATTTGACCGTTCTTGGCTTACTTCAAAATCATGCACTGTTACGATACGTGGTAGAGCAGCAATATCGGATACGAACTTGCCAAACGCATGATAATTACCCGTCACTTCAATTTGAATCGGCAGCTCGGTATAAAATTCTTTAGGTATTTCTTTTTGCCAATTCAACAGCTTAAATGTAAGACCAGCGGAAGTACCGACAAAGGTGATGTCATCTAATAAGCCAGGAGTTTCATTGCTAGTAGGCAATGACTTTAGCATCGAAGAGAAGTCTTTTTTTAAGCGAGATAACTGGACTTGGTAAGCGGGCAAATTAACGGCAATATTGTACTTACCTTGATAATTTCGCTTTAATTCTAGTTCTTCTAGTTGGGCTTTTTCAAGTAAAGGTAATTTGTCTTTTACTAAGGTGTAATAACCACCAATAAGCGTGATGACCGCGACAAATAGTGCAACTACCGTTTTGACTTCAAAAGGCCATGTGGCTAATTGGTCGAAATCTAATTCGTTGAGCTCTTTGAGTTTACTGAAATCAAATTTCATTTATTTTGTTGCTCCTTAATTTCACTAAAATCAGGCGCAACGTTAGAACTAATATTGAATTTGAGTTTAAATTCACTCACGGCGTCAGCGGCAGTAGTATCGGCGATGATCGAAGAGAGTTCACCGTCGTTAAATACAGCTGAGTTGGCCAGATTGCGCATAAAGTTAGCGAGTCTGTTATTTGAATCGCTAACGCCATCCACCTCTACCCGGTTGCTTGTTCGGGCGAAGCGATTAAAAGAAATGCCAGGGGGCACTACGCGAGCTAGTTCGTCCAAAACGATAGGCGCAGCGTTGCGGCTTACTTCAAGCTGCTCGATCAGTGTCATGCGCTGCTCAATCGCTTGCTTACTCTGTTTGATATCTTTAATTTTGCCAATTTGTATATCAATTTGATTTAACGCTTGAGTCAAAAAATGATTACGCTTCTCTTGAGTGGCAATTAATTGATCCATTCCTTTGCTTAGTGCAAACATCAGCAAGACCATAGATACGCCGATGCCAACCAACAGCGTCAGATAATTCTTTTTCTGTTGTTGGCGCTGTGCTTCTCGCCATGGGAGCAGGTTTATATGTGGCAAGGTGCAAAGCCCCTTAATGCTAACCCAACGGCAATAGCAAAATTTGCTCCTTGGGATGTAATTAATTCAGCGTTCTTGTCGTCACTTTGCATGCCAAGCAACGGGTTGAAAATTTGCACCTCAATGTTAAGTTCTTGGTTTAGTTCACGGGCTAAGTTTTGAAATGGCCCAACGGCGCCACAAATTAGTAGCTGCTGCGGAGAGGGCTGATGGGTTGAGCTTACATACATTTGAATAGCGCGGGTGACGTGTTGCTGTAAATTGGCTTGAAAAAGCATATAGCAGTCACGGTGCCAACTTTCTGGCAAGCTATTGGTTGTCAGTTGTTGCTCGTATTGAATACGTGTCAAATTGAAATTTGAACAACTATCTTGAGTCAACACATCAAGTCCAAAATTATGCTCTTTGGTGTAAAGCACCTTGCCATCGGATACCGCACAAAACTGCAGTTGCGACGCACCAATATTGATACAGCACTGAACAACCTTATCAACTAGCGGGCCAGAATTGTCATTAATTGATTCACTGGTCGCAGTAAAACGCATTACGGCGTTGGCGAGGGCATACACCTCAACATCGGCAATTTTCGTTTCAAACCCTACTTCGTTTAGTAACGTTAAGCGCGAGTCGATGATGTCTTTGTGCACGGCGCTGAGCAATACTTCGACTTTATTTGGATA
Source organism: Paraglaciecola sp. 20A4 (assembly GCF_011378905.1). Lineage (GTDB taxonomy): Bacteria > Pseudomonadota > Gammaproteobacteria > Enterobacterales > Alteromonadaceae > Paraglaciecola. The sequence goes on from NZ_WTPY01000012.1 coordinate 55,709, forward strand.
ACTCGCACTTGGGCCTAAGCGCTCAAAATCCAAATATATTTCTTCTAGTGGGTAGGGAATTAAGCTGTCTGCCTCAATCTCGATCTGGCTTTCAAGTTCAATATCAGTTAAGTCATCATCCATATAAGCTAATTTGTTGATCACCGCCTGGCCAGAGACAGCGATAGCCACTTGCTTAGCTTTACTTTTTAAACTGAGTTTAACTTTCTTAAGTGCTTGGCTTAGCGCTTCGTAATCTTTGATTTCACGATCTGCAAAAGCGTGACCGTTAATAGACTCGCACGCAATAGCGAGCAACGTAATGTGTTGTTTATGTTGCTCAAGCAAAATGGCCTTAACATAGCGGGTGCCTATGTCGAGTCCAATGAGATGTTGCGTCTTTTTAGCCAATAATTTGTTAAACACTTAAGGTTCCGATGCAATTATACAAAGCGGGATGTTAGTATTATTGCTCAACTTTTAATTATTTATGGTTCTTATAACGGTACTTAGGTATAAAATATGAGTCATTTATTGCAACTTGTCTTGGTAATATTGTTTTCGTGAAGTTTTTAAAGCCCGCATTTTTTATTCTTATCCTTGCTTTTGTCGTCGGTGTGATAACGACTTTTGCCCTATATTTTTATATGAAACCAGACTTGCCCAGTGTGGATATGCTTAAGGATGTGCGTCTTCAAACGCCTATGCGTGTGTATACCCAAGACGGTAAGCTTATCTCACAGTTTGGGGTTAAACGTCGTATTCCACTGACCATTGAAGACGTGCCTGAAGATTTGATTCATGCAGTGCTTGCCACTGAAGACAGCCGCTTTTACCAACACCATGGAGTGGATCCAATTGGTATGGCAAGAGCGGTGGTAAACTTAGTGCTTACTGGGGAGAAAGGTCAAGGAGGCAGTACCTTAACCATGCAATTGGCTCGAGGTTTCTTTCTTACTCGAGATAAAACCTATATTCGTAAAATAAAAGAGATTTTTATTGCTTGGCACATGGAACAGTTACTCACCAAACAAGAAATTTTAGAGTTATACCTGAATAAGGTCGAGTTGGGGCACAGAGCCTTTGGTTTTGGTGCTGCTGCGCAAGTTTATTATGGTAAAACAGTTAATGAATTAACGCTGGCGCAGATGGCGACCATAGCAGGATTACCCCAAGCACCGTCGATTCTCAACCCTATCAGCCGTCCTGAACGCTCTAAAGTGCGTAGACGAGTGGTATTACTGCGTATGCTTGATGAGAAATACATTACTCGAGCACAATTCGATGAAGCGTCTACTGCACCGATTACGGCTACTAAACACGGAGCCGAAATAGAGTTTTCTGCCCCCTATTTGGCAGACTTAATATGGAATGAGATGGTCGAGTTATACGGTAAAGAAGAAGCAGAAACCGGTGGTTATCAAGTTTACTCGACCGTGCCGTCATATACCCAATTAGCCGCACAACAAGCTTTACAACGTAATTTACATGATTACGACGAACGTCATGGTTACCGTGGGCCAGAGCAGCAGTTGTGGATCCCAAGCGGATTACCTGTAGCCGTAGAAAAAGACCAAGACGCGGCGGTAACAGCGGCTATCTCTACCGAGCCTTGGGATAAGGAACGCATGCTTACTTTCCTTGATGGATACCAAACATTCGAGTCAATGCAGCCCGCCATCGTGACGAAAGTGAACGAAACTGATATTACTATTTTTACTCGCACAGGCCGGGTTACCGCAATCGACTGGGATGGATTAGACTGGGCCCGAAAATATATCACCGACACGCGTCAGGGAAATAAACCTGAAAAGGCCAGTGATATTCTATCTGAAGGAGCATTGATTTTAATTCGTCAGCGTGAAGATGATAAGCATTGGCAATTGACTCAATACCCAGATGCCAGTAGCGCATTTATTGCATTGAATCCCCATAATGGAGCGGCTCAAGCGATTGTGGGCGGTTATAGTTTTTATCAAAGTCAGTTTAACCGAGCGACTCAAGCAAAACGTCAAGTCGGCTCGAATATTAAGCCTTTCATTTATTCATCTGCGTTAGCCAATGGATTTACCCTAGCAAGCATTATTAATGATGCGCCCATTAATCAGTGGGAAAGGGGAACGGGCAATGCGTGGCGACCTGAAAACTCCCCTCCTGAATATGATGGACCTATACGTTTGCGGGTTGCGCTAGGAAAATCGAAAAATGTTGTTTCTGTTCGCTTGGTACGTGCTGTAGGCATTGATAACGTCACCAAACATCTAGCACGCTTTGGTTTTGATATAACTGAAATTCCGAGAGATGAGACGGTCTCCCTCGGTTCTGGCTCACATACTCCGCTGGAAGTCGCCACAGGGATGTCGGTAATTGCTAATGGTGGCTTTTTGATCCAGCCACATTTTGTGGCGCGTATCGAAGATGATTACGGCAAAGTGTTGTGGAAGTCGAACCCCCCTCAGGCGTGTGATCCATGTGAGGCTGCGCAAGAGCCCCATGATGTGCTATCTAACGAACATATGGATATAGAAGCCATGTTAGCGGCTGAGTTGGGCTCTGCTCAATTACCTAAACGTGATACCGCTCCTAATACCGTCGAGCCGGTGCGTTCTGCGCCCAGAGTCATTGATGAAGATAATGCGTTTCTGGTCGCCGAGATGATGCGCACAGCGCTCAAAACTAATGGTAACTGGAATAAGAAAACTTATTGGCAAGGTACCGGTTGGCGAGCCAGTAACTTGTTGAAACGGGGTGATATTGCGGGGAAAACTGGTACCACCAATGATTCGAAAGATACTTGGTTCAGTGGTTTTACCAATGATTTAGTGGCTACTGTTTGGGTAGGTTTTGATGATATGGGGCGTAGTTTAGGTCGGGCATCGCGAAACCAAAATTTGGTTAATAAGAATCCGAAGCGATTTAATTACATTGGTAATGCCATGATAGGTGGAGAAGATGGTGCTAAGGCAGCTGAACCCGCTTGGATACGCTTTATGCAAAAAGCCTTAGACGGTGTGCCAGAAAAAAAACGCCCCATGCCGAATAACCTTGTAACGACACGAATTGATCGTGCCAGTGGTAAATTAACCCAGCGTACTGATCATACTTCATTGTTCGAATATTTTGTGCCGGGGACTGCGCCCACTAGTTATGTTAGCGACAGTGAATTTGTCGACCCAGCGGATGAAAATAGTAAACAGAGCAAACCACTTGAAGATATTTTTTAAGGCATTATAGAGACCATTGGGAAAGCGGTGTTCGTAACTGTATTTTTGATACGCAGCGCTTTCCATAAAAATGCTGCTAAGTGATTCGATGCTTAATAACGTTGTCGATTATACTTCGCAGCATTTTTAATATCTCGGTTGTAAATTTTCTGCGAAAACCCTATTTTCGCAACAAACAGGACACTTTTTATGAGTAGCTCAACGCCTAAAAGTGCGTTATATATTCCTCACTCAGGCCCATCTTTGCTTGAAACTCCCTTACTCAACAAAGGTAGTGCTTTTACTGCCCAAGAACGTGTAGCGTTTAATCTCACCGGTTTAATACCGCCGCGTTACGAGAGTATTGAAGAGCAAGTCGAACGTGCCTACATGCAATATTCAAGTTTTAACGAACCGATTAATAAGCATATATATTTACGTGCGATCCAAGATAACAACGAGACGCTATATTATCGGCTCATTCAGCAGCATATCGACGAAATGATGCCGATCATCTATACCCCTACGGTAGGTGATGCGTGCGAACAGTTTTCAGATATTTATCGTAGCTCTCGTGGTTTATTTATTTCCTATTCAGAGCGTCATCAAATGGATGACATCATTCGTAATGCTACCAAGCGTAAAGTGAAGGTTATAGTTGTCACTGACGGCGAACGCATTCTCGGTTTGGGTGACCAAGGCATAGGCGGTATGGGGATCCCTATCGGTAAGTTATCGTTGTATACCGCATGTGGTGGTATTAGCCCAGCATACACCTTGCCTGTTATGCTTGATGTAGGAACCAATAACGAAAAATTACTCAACGATCCTATGTATATGGGGGCTCGCCATAAACGTATTGGACAGGCTGAGTATGACGAGTTCGTTGATATGTTTATCAAAGCGGTGCTTAAGCGTTGGCCTGAAGTTATGTTGCAGTTCGAAGACTTTGCACAGCCCAACGCAATGCCTTTACTTGAGCGATACCGGGACAAGGTATGCTGTTTTAATGATGATATTCAAGGCACCGCTGCGGTCACTGTAGGCACGATATTAGCCGCTTGTAAAAGCAAGAACACCAAGCTTAGTGAGCAAAGAGTCGTATTTGTTGGCGCTGGTTCAGCCGGCTGTGGTATTGCAGAACAAATTATCAAACAAATGATTAGTGAAGGGATTTCTGACGCACAAGCTCGTGGTCAGGTATTTATGATTGACCGCTTTGGTTTGGTGACTAACGATATGGAAGGCTTGCGTGATTTCCAGTTGCGACTCGCTCAACCATTGATCAACCAAGCGAATTGGCAAAAATTAGGTCGATATCCGTCTTTACTCGAAACGGTAAGCCAAGTTAAGCCAAGTATTCTTATTGGGGTGTCAGGTCAAGCAGGCTTATTCACTGAGCAAGTCGTTAAAGAAATGAAAAGCCATTGCGATTTGCCAATAATATTCCCATTAAGCAATCCGTCTCGTCAGGTTGAGGCGCGTCCTGAGCATGTAATTGAATGGACTGACGGTGACGTTATTATTGCTACAGGTAGTCCTTTTAATCCAGTTGAATATAAGGGGAAAATTTACCCTATTGCTCAGTGTAACAACAGTTATATCTTCCCAGGTATTGGCTTGGGTGTTTTAGCGGCAAAAGCGAGTTTAATCAGCGATGAAATGTTGATGGCAACCAGTGCTGCGTTAGCGAATGCTTCACCTTTGGCCAATGGCCTAGGCACGGCGCTTTTGCCCCCTTTAACTGGTATCGCCCAATTAAGTAAGAAAATTGCATTTGATGTTGGCAAAGTCGCCCAGAAACAAGGCTTAGCACTAGAAGTGAGCGATGAGATGCTCAGCGAAAGAATCGATGGGAATTTCTGGAAAGCAGAATACCGTCCTTACAAGCGTGTCAGTATCTAACACTACTGGGCTTTGAATCCAAAACGCCGCATTAACTGCGGCGTTTTTATACGCGCAGGCTTTTAGTCGGCTGTCTAACGTGAAAGCAGATTGTAAGTCGGGCTTAACCTGCGTAGAATCCCGCTCCGGAGTTGGTCAGGCAATCGCCGCTTGTTGGATATAACACCTAGTGTTATGTGTTAATAGGGGGAGGAAAGTCCGGGCTCCATAGGGCAGGGTGCCAGGTAACGCCTGGGCGGCGCAAGCCGACGACAAGTGCAGCAGAGAGGAAACCGCCTAAGCGCGTAAGCGCCGGTAAGGGTGAAAGGGTGCGGTAAGAGCGCACCGCACCACTGGTAACAGTGTGTGGCAAGGTAAACTCCACCCGGAGCAAGACCAAATAGGATCTCGTATGGCGTGGCCCACGTTGAGATCGGGTGTGTTGCTTGAGCCAGTGAGTAATTGCTGGCCTAGATGAATGGTTGCCCTCGACAGAACCCGGCTTATCGACCAACTCCACCTATCTACAATATCATCGCCTGAATATCTGGCGGTGATAATTTTTCTCCTACTCTATTCATGTTAGACTCTTTGCCTACGCACTATTTATGGGTGTTTTTACGTGCTGATTAGGCACCTATAACTTAGACTTTAGTCTACTTTTGTGCTCGAAAGGCGTAAATCGCTAGCGTATATCACCGCAAACGCATACTTTTACATAAAGAAACCACTACATCTAAGTCTCATACTGTAGGTTTTTAATGGTCAAAAAAGTAATCAGTAAATTAAGTTGGAACCCTTCTTCGATTTCTAAAGTGAATTTGGACCGCAAAAATATGTTTCGTTTAGCAATGGAGCATTCAGGAATAGGCATGGCCTTAATCGGCCCAGATGGCAATTGGTTAAAGGTCAATCAAGCCATATGCGATATTGTGGGTTATACCGCCAGCGAGTTAGTTAACCTCGATTTTCAAACTATTACGCATCCAGACGATTTACAGGACGATTTAGCGCTATTAAAACAGCTTCTTGCCGGTGAAATTCAGACTTATAATCTAGATAAGCGGTATTTCCATAAGAATGGTCAGCTTATTTGGGCAAAACTTACCGTATCGTTAGTACGTGATGACGACCAACAGCCGCTGTATTTTATTTCACAAATTCAAGATATTACTGCTCAAAAGAAAGCATCGGATGAACTGTCGTTGGCGAATGAAGAAATGGAAGCGTTTTCCTATCGATTAACACATGACCTTTGTTCTCCTTTGAGCTCAATGGAGTATGTGATGGAAATGGCAGCCAAGTATATCGAAGACGGTGATTTGCCTAATGCCTTGAAAACGCTGCGAGTTACGCAAGCAGGTATTACTAAACTGAGTGAGCTTGTAGAGGGCGTACTCGATGTGAGTAAAATTAAGTTACAAGAGGAACAAAACCTACCTGTAGATGTGCCAGTCGTTGTTTACAAAGCGCTAGAAGCGTTGAGTTATATGCAGAATTTCAGTCGTTTGGATATTGAAACTCGGTTTGATTACATTGGTTCAATTAACACTAAACCGCAAAAATTCATACAAATTATTGATAACTTTATTTCCAACGCGATCAAATATCAGGATACAAGTAAGCCTAACTCATTTGTTAGAATTTCAACGTATAGGACAGATGATGACTTTGTGCTCGAGGTGCGTGATAACGGCCTTGGTGTGGATGAAATCTACCGAGGTAAATTGTTTACTATGTTTGAGCGCTTTCATCCTGAGGCATCATTCGGTACTGGGTTAGGGTTATATATGGTCAAAAAAAGTGCTGATATACTAGGGGGAACCCTCACTTATTCTGCACCTGCGGTGGGTAAGGGTTCGATTTTCCGTCTTACACTTCCTGAGAGCGCCGTGCGCTTCAGCTAGCTTGATATTGAGCCAAGAAAGCCGTGATGTTTTTTTCGATAATATCGGTGATATTCAAAGATGAATGTGTTTCAAATCCATAAAGAATGGGATAAAAGATAAATCCCTTTAGTGCGAAGACAAATTGTTTCGCGGCAAAATCGATGTCATCTATTTGCAGTTTTTTAGCCTCATTGGCATATTGTAAAAATGCACCCAAATACCGCATACAACCAAATTCATTATTGGCGATGCTTTTTGCTAGAGAGGGTTGTTGCAACATCTGCATAAACGTTATCTTGGCAATACGCAGGAAGCGTTCGGAGGTCAGCAACTCAACTTCTTGCTGCGCAATTTTACGTAATTGGCTCTTAATAGGTAAGCTGACGTTAAATTGTATCTCTTGGGTGTCATCAAGCTGTTCAAACATACGAGTAAGTATTGCTTGGAATAGCTCATCTTTAGTTGAAAAGTGGTTATATACCGTGCGTTTAGAGGCCTGTGCTGCTTTCGCGATTTGATCCATCGTGGCGTGTTCTACCCCACATTCAAAAAATAGTTGCTCGGCAGCATCTAAAATATTTAGACGTTTCTTATCTGATAACTTCATATTTATCCCTTATTACTCGCGGTATGTTACCGCAATAAAAGTAAACTTCATAGTTTACTTTTATTGCTTTTGTGATAAGTTACACCGAATGGTTTACTTTTTAGAGTGATGAATGAAAACATTCAGTCTCGGAATACTGCTCTCATGTGTGAGTGGAATGTTAGGAGCATATCTTTTGAACAACGAATTAACCGCCGCCACTAATGAAAGCGTGGCAAGTAGTATCCATCACCATAATGGCAAGTTCCATAACAGTGCGCAAAGCGAGGCTCCAAGTTTGCGCAAAACCCTTGGTATTTTTAAGCGTTACATCACTGAGAAAAAAATAGATTCGGTACCGGCAGAGCAAGTTCCCATGCTGCAGGTCACACGTCAGCAGTTAGATGCATTAAGTGATGAAAATGTTCACGTTGTTAAATTAGGGCATTCATCTTTATTGATTAAAATGCATGGCGACTATTGGTTGATCGATCCGGTCTTTTCAGTGCGCGCTTCTCCGTTTTCCTTTATAGGACCTAAGCGCTTTCAGTCGACACCTATCAGCATTGATGATTTACCACCTATTGATAAAGTATTGATATCGCACAATCATTATGACCATTTGGATCAGGCTGCGATTAAGGCATTAAATAATAAAACGTGTGAGTTCTTAGTGCCTTTAGGGGTAGAGGGGGATTTACAAAAGTGGGGGATAAGTGCAGATAAAATAAAGCAGTTTGATTGGTGGCAAGAACTACAAACCGAGCACGCTTTGGTCGCATTTACGCCTAGCCAGCATTTTTCAGGTCGCGGTATTGGTGATGGCAATAAAACCCTGTGGGGATCGTGGGTTGTTAAAACGCCGGTGCGAAGTTTTTATTTTAGCGGTGATTCTGGATATTTTGCTGGTTTTAAAAATATCGGCGATAAGTATGGGCCGTTTGATTTAACTTTCATTGAAACAGGTGCTTACGACAAAGATTGGGCTGATATTCATATGACACCGGAAGAGTCAGTTCAAGCCCATATCGATTTAGCAGGCAAGACGATGGTGCCAATTCATAATGGTACTTTCGATTTAGCATTTCACCCCTGGTATGAGCCACTAATTAGGGTCAGTAAGGCTGCACAGCAATATGACGTTTCCCTAAGTACGCCCATATTTGGGCAAGTATTCAAACTTGAACATGAACCAATTCAAACCGTATGGTGGTAAAATAGCCCATAAAAAAAGGCCCGTCTTGGGCCTTTTTGCTGCTTAGTTCTTTATTCTCGTTCGATGATGGGTACACGTCCCATGTCATCGAGCTTTTGACCTTTGACCAACATGGAGAGTTTACGCATCAGTACATAGAACACCGGTGTGAATATCAAACCAAAGAAGGTCACTCCCAGCATGCCACTGAATACGGCTACGCCCAATGCTTGGCGCATTTCCGCTCCAGCGCCTGTCGCAGCAGCAAGAGGCAACACCCCAAGAATAAAGGCAAACGAGGTCATCAGAATAGGACGCAAACGTAGTTTGGCTGCGTCGCTAGCCGCTTCATATAGACCTGCCCCTTCGTGTTCACGATGACGAGCAAACTCTACAATAAGAATAGCGTTTTTACTGGCTAAACCTACCAGTACAATTAAACCCACTTGGGTCAAAATATTGTTATCTAAGCCCATTAGATGCACACCAGTGATAGCACTAAGCAAACACATTGGCACAATCAGAATAACCGATAAGGGCAGGGTCCAGCTTTCATACAAGGCTACCAGCAATAAGAATACAAACACAACGGCGAAACCGAATGCTAATAACCCTGTGTTACCTGATTGCTGTTCTTGGTATGCAAGCTCAGTCCATTCATAAGTGATACCGTCAGGCAATATTTCGGCTGCTAAGCGCTCCATGGTGGCGATGGCCTCTCCGGAACTAAAGCCCGGTGCCGTACTGCCAATCAAATCGGCGGCGGGATACAGGTTGTATCTGGGTACGCGTGAAGGACCTGAGCGATACTCGAAAGTCGCCACTGAACTTAACGGCACCATTTCACCCGATGAATTACGCACGCGTATACGACCGATGTCATCAGGCTCCATGCGATAGGGCGCGTCGGCTTGGGCCGTTACCCGAAACGTTCTTCCTAAGTAACTGAAGTCATTAACGAATGCGCTGCCTAAATAGACCTCCAAAGCACTGAACACATCAGAAACTGATACACCTAGGCGCTCTACACGCTCTCTATCAATATCGGCGTATAATTGCGGTGTACTGGTTTCGAAGAAGCTAAACACAGCCGTAGTTGCGGGTTCTTGATTAGCAGCCCCTGCGAGCTGCCACATCGCTTGCTCTAGCGCTGGTAATCCGCGACCGCTTCTGTCTTCTAACATCATTTTGAAACCACCACCGTTACCAATTCCGCGAACCGGTGGGGGTGGAATAACGACAACATTAGCATCACCTATAGCCCCCATCTTCGCTCGAGCTTGACCCAATACATCATTGAAAGTAATACCCAGCTCAGCACGCTCGTCGAAGGATTTCATAATGGTAAATATTGCCGCGGCATTGGTTGCATTTGTAAAGGTAGCACCTGAGAAACCGGCAAATGCAACGGCGTTTTCAACCCCGTCAATACTAAGAAGTTTCTCTACTGCGTCTTGAACGACGGCGTCGGTACGTGACAATGACGCGCCAGAGGGTAACTGTACTCCGACAATCAAGTAGCCCTGATCCTGTGCTGGAATAAAGCCCTTGGGAACAATGCTAAACATGTATACCGTAAAGCCCATCAAAACGATATATATCAGCGACATCAATCCGCCACGACGGACAAGCCTATTGACCAATCTAGCGTATTTGTCTGACGTTCTGTCCATTCCTCGGTTGAATTTCCCCGAAAGATGATGAAATAGTCCGCTTTTTTCTGACTCGTCTTTGTGGGGCTTAAATAATACCGCGGCAATCGCAGGACTTAATATCAACGAAACGGATACTGAAATAATGGTCGCAACAGCGATGGTGATACCGAATTGACTATAGAATTGGCCTGATATGCCATCCACAAAGGCGGTAGGTAGGAATACAGCAATCAGTACTAGTCCGATTGCCAATACTGCACCGCCGACTTCAGTCATAGTTTGACGAGCGGCTTTGAGCGGTCGCATACCTTGAGCCATAAGGCGTTCCATGTTTTCTACTACAACGATGGCGTCATCAACTACAATACCGATAGCTAAAACCAACCCAAACAAGGTCAAGTTATTTAGCGAGAAACCCAAAGCACTTAAAATAGCGAACGAGCCAATCAATGAAATAGGGATGGCGATAATGGGAATAAGCGCTGCCCGCCAGTTTTGCAAAAACACCATAATAACCAACACCACTAGGGCGATAGCTTCGTAAATAGTGTGTTCGACTGCCGTAATAGATTCACTGATAAAGTTGGTCGGGTTGTAGGCAATCTTATAGGTTAAATCAGGGGGAAAGTTTTTACCAACCTCTACCATGGCTGCTTTTATGGCGTCAGCTGTTTCAATCGCATTTGAACCAGGGCGTTGGAATACTGGCATAGCGACCGCTTTTTTATCACCTAAATATCCACGGGTTGTGTAACTTTCTGCTCCTAGTTCAACACGGCCAACATCACGTAATCTTACAATTTTTCCATCTTGGTTTTTGATGATCACATTCTCAAACTCTTCCGGCTCAATCAATTGGCCGCGAGTTTGCACGTTTAGCTCAAACGCTGTTTGGCCAGCGTCCACAGGTGCTTGGTTCAAGGTCCCACTGGCCACCTGAATGTTTTGCCCACGTAATGCAGTTATAACTTCAGCTGCAGTTAGATCTAACGACGCAATAACGTCAGGGTCAAGCCAAACACGCATGGAATACTGGCTGGCGCCGAACAATAAGATATCCCCTACACCGTCAATACGAGATAGTTGATCACGAATTTGCAGTGACGCGTAGTTGGCAATGTAAGTCTGGTCATAGGTACCGTTTGGTGAGTACATATTTACGACTAGCATTAAGTCCGGGGAATTCTTCTTGGTCGTTATGCCGAGACGGCGAACTGTTTCCGGTAGTCTTGGTTCAGCAATCGCTACGCGGTTTTGGACCTGTACTTGAGCATTGTCCAAGTCAGTGCCGAGCTTAAAGGTAACGGTAATTGTTACGCGGCCATCGGCAGTCGATTGAGATGACATATACAGCATGTTTTCTACACCGTTAATCTGCTGCTCTAACGGGGTGGCGACGGTTTTAGCGGCGACTTCTGCGCTTGCACCAGGATAAGATGCTGCCACTTGAATAGTAGGCGGCGCAATTTGCGGATACTGCTCAATAGGTAAACTAAAATAAGCCAAGCTGCCGATGATAAGAACAATAATAGCCAGTACCGAAGCGAACTTCGGTCGGTCGATAAAGAAATGCGATATATTCATTTTTGTCTCCCCTTACAGCGTATATTGGCTAGAAAGGTCAACTTCTTTAGCTTCTACTGGCGTACCAGGGCGGGCTCGCATCAAGTTATTCAAAATCATGCGATCGTCTTTACTTAAGCCAGATTCAATTACGCGTAGGTCCTTGGTGTGAAGTTTTCCTAAGGTAACGAACTTACGATCGACTTTACCTTCGTCATTCACCACGAAAACAAATTTACGTGATTGATCTGTACCTATGATGGCGTCTGGGATTAGAATTTTCTCAACGTTTTGTTCTGATAACAAACGAATACGACCAAATAATCCAGGCACAATAAATCCGCCTGGATTATCTAAAATGGCGCGACCAACTATGGTGCCGGTGTTTTGATCAATTTGGTTATCAACGAAATCCATGACGCCAATATGGCTATAGTCTTTTTCGTCCTGCAGACGAATTTTTACAGGATTCGACGCATTTCGAGAACTTTCACGCTTGTTAGACTGACTCAATCGAATATAACGCAGTAAGTCACGTTCGCCGGCGTCGAAATAGAAATGAATAGGGTCAATAGATACCACATTGGTCAATAAGGTGGCACTGGTTGCTGTGCCGTTGATCAAATTGCCTTCGTTGATTAAGTCGCGTGATACCACGCCATCAATAGGTGACTTCACTTCGGTAAATTCTAAATCAAGTTTCGCATTGTCTACATTAGCTTGCGCCATATCGTATTCGTTTTGGCGACGATCGACTTCTTCTTGAGAAAGAGAGTTCTTCTTTCGCAAATCGTTACCGCGAGCCAATTCCTTTTTCGCTAATGCAAAACGAGATTCTGCGCTTTGTAGGGCGATTTTAAAGGGACGTTGATCGATAACAAACAATACATCGCCTTTTTTAACGGTCTGGCCATCTTTGAAATTCACTTTATCTAAGTAACCACTTACACGGGCACGAATGTCCACTTGTTGTGTGGCGTCAAAACGACCTGTGTATTCATCCCACTGGGTAATAACACTTGAAATCGGGGCTGCGACTTCGACTGGCAACGATTGTGGTGCTGATGCCTTTTGCTCTGGTTGCTTGGAGCAAGCGGTCACAAGTGTTAACAGTACCATTGTCAGTAAATAGGGCTTGAGTAAGCGCATTAAATTAGATCCTCGTTTAGCGTGAGCAACACACGCTTATTTAGTATGGTTTAAGTGCAGTATGGCTGATATGAGCGCATTATCCTTTTAATCGAAGGTATATATGCATTCATGAGTTCGCTAAGTTCAGCAACGTTTAATTATCTAGTTCGGTCTTATACGCCAATAAAGCACAGACCGATTAACTAATAAAAAAATCTCACTTATTAACTAATTGCTGAATTAACTTTGAGCAGCGAAAAATCAGTTGCGGAGATGGGGATGGATATACAATAAACAAGCGCGAAGAATAGATCAGTGCGCTATAAAATAATTATTTTAACTATAACAAAGGCGAGCACTGCGCTAATCCTTAGATTTCACCCATAAATTTTGCTGCTTTTTAAAGTAAAAGTAGCTATACGGGGACCAACCACGGGGAATCGCTACTCTATTTTTAGGCTGATCGAGTTCAGTAGCGATTTTTTGAGCTACAGCATCGAGTATCGCTGGCGTTAAAGTCGAAAATTGATTGTAGACTTGTTCAAAGTACAAATTTTGTTGTGATCGAATGGTGCACTGTTCACCTTTAGGATAAATTTCACCTAAAGAACTTACCACAAGGCAATTAGGTTCATTTACTTGGATTGGATTTAGCGTATTGACCAGTCCATAGGAAAATTCATTAGGCTTATTGTCATCGTCATTGGCCGCGCAGAATACGACTCCAAACCCTGGGGGAAAATAGCCCACTATTTTTTGCAAACTTTCAGCGCTATTTAACGTCAAGGCACCTATTTGTGCTGAATGAATGACTACTCTCGTTGCTTTGGGTAAATCTTCGAAATTGAAATTAGGCTTAGTTGACAAAACGATAGAGGTATAAATTTGGGCCGCCTTAATCGTACTGCCAAGAGCCTCTTTGGGCTTAATAGCGCCATCTAACATGCTACGAAGTAAACGTGCACGGTTACTTTCACTTTTATCAAAACGATCTTTGCGCAGCGTGTAATCGTCAGAATCATCATTTTCTTCCTCAAAGTGCCCTGTACCTAATCCTTGAGAAACATATTCAATCGTCTGTTCATGATTCATAATTAAAAGCGGAACACGTACTTCTTTTTCCAGTACTCGATAAGGATCTAATGCCCCATCGGCCCCTTTAAGCAGGCGTTGTATTTCAGGGTGTTGCATACCAATATCTTGCATCAGTGCTGCACTAATCAAAGGTACGGCTACATCTTTTTGAAATAAATTAAGCGCTCCAAATGAAGCGGGGGGCTTGGAAAAACGTGATGACAGGTTATACCGACTGACAATATATTCGTTTTCTACATACTGACTAGCCAGCATTTCGTCGAGTAAACGTAAGCTAAGCACTGCTTTATACAAGGGTTTGCAGCGTTGATGGGATTGCGCAACATTTTTCCCCTGCGTAGGGCAGATAAGCAATAAGGTGGTGAGTACTTTTGCGCTCTTCAACTGGGTTTCTTGCCAGTTCTTACCTTCGCATAACTTTACTATATCAATACAGACTTCATTTAAGCATTTCAAACGAACGTAACGTAGGCGATCCTGTATAGCTGTTTCTACCTTTAAATCCTTTTTTGCGTCATTATAAAGCTCGCGTAAATGATTTCTCTGTATTACATTTTTGGCAGCTTCAATGTCTTTATATTTCTCTTCTACCACTTTTGTTAGCTGCAGAATAACGCGTTGCTGACTTTGCGCTCCTTGAAAATAAACTTCCGCTTGTTCAAACAAGGATTCCTTTGTCTGAGTGACATCGTTTATTCTAGCCACTAATGCAGCTACCGATTTGGTAAACGCATTATCGCTTGATGTTGTCATTTCCGTATCCTTTGGTTATTAAATCTTCTGTCAGCACGCCTTAAGTCTAGCCTAAAAAAAAAGGCCAAGTAACTGATTTTATTTGTCTTTGATAAATTGCCAAAGCATAAGAAATTACCGAGTCTATAAATTACCCTAAGATGATTATTTTTAGATCTCTACACTTGCATTTTTTAGCCGTACATTATTGAATAGCCCTACACTTTTAATGGGAGGCTAAGGTATTGAATAAAATAAAAATGTTTGTTTTGTTGGGGTTTGCAAGTTTAGTTTTGTCAGCATGTAGTCATTCTATCGCTCGTCAACCTGATTTTTTAGGGGAAGTAAGTGCAGAGCAATTACTAGCGCAATATCCCGCTTTTCAAGATGAGTATCAGTCCTATCAACCGAGCGAAAAAGAACTTGCTGCTGTGGCTTCATTGCAAGACGATAGCCTTGTAGTCTTGTTTGGTACTTGGTGCCATGACAGCCAACGTGAGGTACCTAGACTCTTGAAAACGTTTGATCTTAGTGGCTTAGATGTTCCTAAGTTAACCTTGGTTGCCGTTGACACTAAGAAAAATGATCCACAGGGACTTGCTAAAAAATATGCACTTAAGTACACACCTACCTTTGTTTTACTAAAGGGTGATAAAGAATTGGGGCGCGTAGTGGAACGGCCTAAGACAAGCTTAACCCAAGACTTACAATCATTATCATTAATAACTAAGTAAGCTTAGTAAATAATCGATCAGGCATTCACGCTTAAATGCCTGATCGTTACTATGACTCTTTAGCTTTTTATTAGGGTGTAGTCCAAGGTAATATGTGCATCCAATAACTTCGATACGGGGCAGTTCTCTTTAGCCTTCTGGGCTATTTGGGAAAATTCGTCATCCGCTATATCGTCTACTTTGGCCGTCAAATTTAACGCTGATTGACTAATTTTGAAACCATCATCGGACTTATCTAAACTAATTTTGGCCGTAGTATTTAGTTCACCGTTCTCATAACCAGCATCAGCTAGCGCAAATGAAAGCGCCATTGTAAAGCAACTCGCATGGGCAGCAGCTATTAGCTCCTCCGGGTTAGTGCCTTTACCATTTTCAAAACGGGTATTGAAGCCATATGGTTGATTCATTAACGCACCTGTTTCAGTGGAAATACTGCCTTTGCCTGTTTTGCCTAAAGGTTTATAAGTGGCGCTACCTGATTTAACAATACTCATATGATTTTCCTAAACTAAGGTTGTAAAGTCACAACTCAACAACATAAATGTTTAAGATAAGATGCAAATGCTTTGCCGTTTTAAAGAAAAACGCTTAGGTCCTTTGCAGCAGGTGATGGCTAGTTAATTGGCTGAGCAATTTTTCGATATGTAGGGAAAGTTTAAGAGATACTTACATAAGGAGTTGCAATAATTACTGGATAATAAGCAGCTCATTTGTATCGAATTGACAATGCGTGGCTTAATCCTGTTTAAGGACGAGCATAACCATTGAGGAACATATCGACTGCAGCGGTAACGAACTCCTCCTGCTCTGCAAGATTGAGATTAACGACTTCGCCTAGCATGCAGCGAATATGATAATTGCCTTTGAGTGCCCCCATAAAGTGACTAGCGGCAATAAAGCAGCTTTTAATATCGAGCTGTTGCTTATCAACTTGGGTTTGCAAATATTCAGCTAAATTGCGTATGGCTCGTTCTGTAGCAAGGGTGAGGAATATTTCCCGAAGACGAGGGGTGCGCACCGCCTCACCTATTATTAAGCGGTGAATCGCCCCCACTTCTGGTGAAATGACCATACTAAAAAAACGCATTCCTATCTCTATTAGAGCGACACGGGGAGATTTACTTTGTAAGTCGCGGTAATCTATTTCACTCAATAATTGGTCGCTTTTACGCTCTATAACCGCGTAAAACAAACCTTCTTTATTGCCAAACAGCCGATAAAGTGTGGCAAGTGACCCTCCCGCTAATGCAACAATTTCTTGCAAGCTCGCTGCTTCGTATCCCGAGCCCGCAAAAACTTTTGTAGCGGCTTGAATAATTTTATCGCGCCTAATAAGTCCCCGTTCTCTCGGGGCGTATTGGGGCGTGGCGCTTGACGTTGTATTTGTATTTGAAGGCATAATTAAACTGCTTTAATGGGACGGAGGCACAATAGCAAATATTCACTTTTTTAGCTTTGTTATGATTGAACGTTTCTAAGTGTAGTGTAATATACATTACACATACAGAGCTAAGCATTCAAATTTAGGCAAGAAAATGTCGTTAAAAAAAGTGTTTTTTCTAATTATCTTGTTGGCACTAGTAGGTTTTGGGATCAACAAGGGCATTGAATGGTATGAGCATGGGCGTTTCATTGAGGAAACGGATAATGCTTATATAAAATCAGATAGTATTTCGATTCGAGCAGAAATCTCGGGACGTATCGAAACCTTAGCGGTTCAAGAAAATCAACACGTACGAAAAGGTCAGCTTTTAGTACGTATTAATGCGAGTGATTATCAAGCCAAATTAGCACAAGCTAATGCTGAACGAGGTGTTGCGCTAGCTGCATTGGTGAACGCCCAGCAACAAATTAATCTGCAACACAAAAAAATCGATGAAGCTAAAGCGAATATTGATGCAGCAAAAGCGGAAGTGAAACGTGGGCAGCTCAATTTAGAACGTTTCCAAATTTTAGATAAACAGTCGTTCGATTCCAAACAACAATTACAAAACACTGAAGCTGATGTTGCAGTAGCCAAAGCGAAACTAGCCCAAGCCCAAGCTGCCCATGCGGCAGCGCAGCAAATGTTTGCCGTACTCGACGCACAACAGCAAAGCGCTGAAGCCAATATTACCGCTGCCGAATCGCAAATTGCTTACGCGCAAAGTCAGTTGGCTAAAACAGAGATCCTTGCCCCTAGCGATGGCATTGTAGGTAATCTAGGGGCGCGTAGCGGTGGTTTGGTACAGCCGACTATGACCCTTCTGTATTTGGTGCCTTTACCTGAAGTTTATGTTGTCGCAAATTTTAAAGAAACGCAGATTGGCCACATGACCATCGGCCAGCCCGTTAAGCTCACCGTTGACGCCCAAGACGACGTGGAGTTCACTGGTGTGGTGGCGTCAATTTCCCCCGCGACAGGCTCTGAATTTAGCTTATTACCCAAAGATAACGCCACTGGCAACTTTAATAAAATAGTTCAACGAGTCCCTGTACGTATTGATGTTATTGGCCCTATTGAACATATGCATATATTACGACCTGGCTTATCTGTGATACCGCACGTTGACACTCAAGGGTTTAATCAACAAAGCGCCTATTTAGCAAATGAACAGGGCTTAACATCACAACGGGATATCCATTAAGCCCTAAAGGCAATTTGGTGAGCAATTATCCACAAGCTAAATATTGAGCTTATGGCATTGTGAAGAGCTATTTAATGGTTATTTGGTGTAAAAGAGCAGGACGCCTGAAATGAGTGATGAAAAAGCAACTGAAATGCCGTCATTTAGGCAAAAAATCGGTTTTGTAGCGGTTATGCTTGGCATGTTTATGGCCATTCTTGATATTCAAATTGTGGCCAGTTCACTCAACGAAATCCAAGCGGGCGTTTCGGCAACTCAAGATGAAATTTCTTGGGTGCAAACAGCCTATCTTATTGCTGAAATCATTATGATCCCACTTTCAGGGATGCTGACTCGTTGGTTGTCAACGCACCTAACATTCGTTATCTCCTGTATCGCATTTACTATTGCAAGTGTCGGTTGTGCTTTAGCCCAAACTATCGACCAACTTATTGTGCTACGTGCCATTCAAGGTTTTGTAGGTGGGGCAATGATCCCCATTGCCTACGCTATCAGTTTTAAGTTATTTCCGCTTCGAGTGATGGGGGCAGTACAAGCCGTAATCGGTATGATTGCAACCACAGCGCCTTCAATAGGGCCAACCCTAGGCGGTTATATTACCCAACATGCTAGCTGGCATTGGTTGTTTTTGATGAATGTAGTGCCTGGTATTTTAGCGAGTGCTGGCGCGTGGTTTTATTTGCGTATTGATAAACCAGATTTCTCGTTATTTAAAAAAATCGATTTTATTGGTTTGCTCTATCTAGCGCTGTTTCTAGGTCCTTTGGAATACATTCTTGAAGAAGGGCCAGGAGATGAGTGGTTCGACAGCACACTTATTTTATTACTCAGTACAGTATGTGCGTTAGGTGCTCTCGGTTTTTTCTGGCGGGCGTTTCGGGTGGCCTTACCTATCGTTGATCTAAAGGTCTTTTCTGACCGTAATTTCGCTTTAGGTGCTTCGTTAGGTTTTCTTATCGGCATTGCGTTGTATGGTATGGTCTATCTTATGCCATTATTTTTGGGCACGGTACGCGGCTTCAACAGTCTACAAATAGGTCAACTGATGTTTGTTACAGGCGCATCGATGTTCTTTAGCGCACCAATTATCGGTCGCTTGTCTGACAAGGTTGATGCTCGCTATATGTTGGCAGTGGGTTTAGTGATGGTAGGGGCGGGTTCGATGATGAACGCAAACCTTACTGATCAAGCTGACTTTCAACAATTTATGTGGCCGCAAATGGTGCGCGGGGTAGGTTTACTGATGTGCTTGCTTACTGCTTCACGTATCGCTATGGGGACATTACCCAACAGCGAAATCAGTAATGCCGCAGGCTTATTTAATGTGCTGCGCAATTTAGGTGGCGCAGTAGGTTTAGCCCTTATGGATACCATTCGTGATATTCGCGTGGATTATCACTGGGCGCAACTGATACCCGCAATTGATACAAATCGAGCGGTGGTAATTGAAGAACTGACTAAAGCTCAACTAGCCGTCGCCGGCGTAGCCAGCGATCCGGCAGCAGCTGCAATTAAGCAAATTGCTGACAGAGTCATGCAGCAGGCACAAGTATTGGCTTTTAATGATCTATTTCTATGGATAGGTGCTATGTATGCTTGTGCGTTGCCCTTAATGTTTTTTATCCGCAAGGCAGAAAATGAAGATGTCGGCGGCGCACATTGATGAAAGCAGAATAGCGTTTATCGGTTCTTCTATCATCGAACGTCACATTTTTGTGAGCGTATTGTTGTAGCTTGAAAGGATATTTATGAAAACTGTTTTATCAGCACTGTTACTCAGTGTGTTGTTTTTCTCTTCCCATGTGTCAGCCGATGAAACCATTTTAGCTGGTGGTTGTTTTTGGTGCATGGAATCTGATTTTGAGAAATTAGACGGTGTGAGTGATGTGGTATCTGGTTTTACGGGTGGTAAGACGCGAAATCCGACTTATAACGGTGATCATCGCGGACATTATGAAGCAGTGAAAATAACCTATGATCCTAACGTAGTGACCTACCAACAAATTCTGGATCATTATTGGGTTAATGTTGATCCCTTCGATGATCGGGGACAATTTTGTGACAAAGGCCAGAGTTATTTAAGCGCTATTTTTGTCGCTAACGAACAAGAGCGGGTAATTGCTGAGCAAACAAAAGAAGCAGTGCAAGCTCAATTCCCTAAGCAAACTGTTGTGACCCCCATTTTAGCGTCGACGCGTTTTTATCCTATTAAAGGTAATGAAATTGCTCATCAAGACTTTTATAAAAAAAGCCCAGTTCGTTACAAGTTATATCGATGGAACTGCGGACGTGATCAGCGCTTAGAAGAAATATGGGGTGATAAAGCCAGTCATTAAACGTCTTGCTGCGTACTTGGGGTATAGACATATTGTTGTGCAAAAAAGGCGTAACTGCAGATGGCAGTCACGCCTTTTTTATTTGTGGTAGCACTAGGATAATTTGTTTTTAAAGTCTTCGTATTCGAACTTCCGTATCAATTCAAATTGTCCATTTTTACGTAAAATGCCGATTGAAGGATGTTCTACTCCATTGAAAAAAGTGGTTTTAACCATGGTGTAATGGATCATATCTTCGAAAATGATCCGTTCACCAATTTGTAGTTCATGGTCGAAGCTATACAAGTCAATGGCGTCGCCGGTTAAACAAGAGTTGCCTCCAAAACGATAGGTATGGGCGAGTTCGCCTGCTTTGCCTGCTCCTCGCACTTCTGGCCGATAGGGCATTTCAAGTACGTCTGGCATATGAGCTGTCGCCGACATATCAACAATCGCTATTTTATCTCGATTTTCAACAATATCGATCACTTCACACACTAACGTGCCGGTCTGCCAAGCGACGGCAGAACCCGGTTCAAGTATGACAGTTAAATGCGGATAACGGGCTTTGAAGGCTTTTAGCGTAGCGATAAGGTGTTCTATATCGTAGCCTTCTTTTGTCATCAAATGACCACCACCAAAGTTTATCCATTTGATTTGCGAAAAGTATTGACCGAATTTTTCTTCGACAGCCAATATAGTGCGTTCAGTGGCATAAGAGTCACATTCACATAAATTATGAATATGAAAACCTTCTATATCACTTAGATCAGCCCCCACTAAATCTTTTGCCAATATGCCAAACCGTGATCCCGGAGCGCTGGGATCGTACAACTCAGTGTCTGCTTCACGATGTTCTGCGTTTAAGCGTATCCCAGGCGAAACATTGGAGCGTAAGATTTGTTGTTTATAGCGCTGCCATTGGCCGAGACTATTAAAGGAAATATGGTCTACTAGTTTCACTAATTGATCGATATCTTCCGGCTTATAGGCAGGTGAAAACGCATGTACCTGCTTACCAATTTCTTCTTTACCTAAGCGAGCTTCCCATACGGCGCTGGCTGTAGAGCCTTGTAAATATTTTTTAACTAAGTCGAATGTGGACCACATGGAAAAAGCTTTTAAGGCTAAAATAATTTCGACACCACTTTCTTGCTGCACTCGTTGCATAAGCTGCAAGTTTGCTTCTAGCTTGGCTTCTTCACAGACGTAGCAGGGAGAGGGAATTGCAGGGTTTAACATTGGATCTGTCACGGGGGTACTCCGCTGGATAAATAAAGGGCCAAATAATTGGCCCCTATGATTTGCCTACTTGCTAAATGGACTTGCGTCGCATTCGATAACATGCCAAGGCAAGCCATGTTGATTTAGCATATCCATAAATGGGTCCGGGTCAAACTGCTCCATGTTCCATACACCTGGTTTTTTCCACTTACCGCTTAACATCAATGATGCGCCGATCATTGCAGGTACGCCTGTGGTATAAGAAACGGCTTGGGCACCAACTTCGGCAAAACATGCAGCGTGTTCACAGTTATTGTAGATAAAAATGGTTTTTTCTTTACCGTCTTTTAAGCCTGTGATGTAAGTACCAATGCAGGTCATACCCGTGTAGCCATCAGCTAATGAACCTGGATTAGGCAGTACAGCTTTTAAGAACTCTAAAGGTATAATTTGCTGACCTTGGAAATCGATTGGCTCGATACTTGTCATGCCAATCCCTTCAAGTACTTTAAGGTGCGTTAAGTATGCATCGCCGAACGTCATCCAGAAGCGCGCACGCTTCAATGTAGGGAAGTGCTTAACGATTGACTCGAGTTCTTCATGGAACATCAAGTAAGACGCTCTTACACCAATATTTTGATAGTCTAAATCTTCACGAACGCTTAATGGATCGGTTTCTTTCCATTCGCCATCTTCAAAGAAACGTCCACGTTGTGTTATTTCACGAATATTGATTTCTGGATTGAAGTTAGTCGCGAAGGCTTGGCCATGGTCACCGCCGTTACAATCAACAATATCCAAATAATGAATTTCATCGAAATAATGCTTGGCTGCATAAGCCGTGTAAACATTGGTTACACCGGGATCAAATCCGCTACCTAGTAACGCCATAAGACCGGCTCTTTCGAATTTTTCTTGATAGGCCCATTGCCACGAGTACTCAAATTTAGCCACATCTTTTGGCTCGTAATTAGCCGTGTCCATATAGTGCACACCTGTTTCTAAACAGGCGTCCATGATGGCTAAATCTTGATAGGGTAAAGCCAAGTTTATAACTAGATCAGGTTTGACTTGGTTAATAACTTTAACCACTTCGCTTGCATGATCTGCATCTACGGCAAATACACCTTTAACGCGGTCGACGCCGACTTCTTGTTGCAAGGCCTCGCATTTAGAAACGGTGCGGCTAGCAAGATAAATTTCGTCAAACAGCTCAGGTAAACGAGCACATTTTTTGATGGTCACAGCAGCCACGCCGCCAGCGCCAATAATCAGAACACGAGACATAGGGAAACCCTTATTAGTAACAAGATTCATTAAAACGCGAATGCTATCACCTAATGATGGGATGTAAACAAATGGCCGTTAAAAAACTTAACTGGTGGCGATATATTTAGATAGTTACGATGTTAATTTAAGATTAAATGAGAATCAATCTTATTTGTAGATTAACCCGATTGATTAGTTTCATTGGCTCGATTAACAAGCAAGGAATATTCTTTATCCATTAACTTATTTTGTGTCGGAACATTTATGAAAACTATTACGTTTGCTATCACCCATTTTACCGTGGCGTTCAGTGTGGCTTACCTCTTAACGGGCAGCTTTATCGTGGGGGGCTTAATAGCCTTGGTCGAGCCGGCAGTAAATACAGTGGCTTATATGATCCATGAACGGATTTGGGAAAATAAGCGCCTGCGAGAAGAAGGGGTAGAGGGAGGACATATTAATAAACGTTTGGTCACTCATTTTGGGCATAGTCACTAATACAGGCTGGCGCATATTTGATATTTTTATTATTGAAACGTGGGATCAAAAAAGCGCCTTACCCGGACAAGAATAAGACGCTTTCGTTTGAAGAGCTTTAAATCGCTCGATACTGCTATTTTTATTATAGTTATTATTTTTGTTCCCGCGTTAGGTGATCTGGACACCTAACACAATTGACTATATGCAACACATAGGCCAACTATTAAAATATAGTTATTTCAATGGGTTAGCTTTCTTTAACCCAAACAGTCAGTGTTGGGGCTACGGATAAAATGTTTAAATTAGTGCAATAAGCACCAAATAAGTGAAGAAATTCAACCGTTTACAATATTTTAACAGACCGCTGAAGTCATTTTTCTTGGGCTTGGCTTAAGATATTTGAGTGCGCGCATTACTTCAGTTACTCGGGATTCAACTGTGCCACTTACCTTTATGAAGTGGATGCCATGGGTGACCAAGTACTGCTCAAGAAAGTGTTGAAACTCACTGCGATTAGCATCGCCAGAGCGCTCCCAAGTATCGTCATAAGGAATATCATTATCGCAAAGCACGACAAGGTCATAACGTTGCCAGCTAGCGTGTGCTAATTTTGTTAGTTCGGGTAAGGGGGTGGTGTGATAATGACAAGCGAAATGCCATGTTGTAAAGGCATTGGTATCACAGAATAAGTAGCGCTGAGCTTTTTGCTCCGCTTCGTCTTCCCATTGATTTTGGATTTGAGCGATATGTAGTAACTGCTCTGGACTGAGGCGACGATCTACTTGATGTTCAATCCAATATTCTCGACCATATTCGGCAACTGATAACGTATTCAAGCGATGAGCGAGGGCTTCGCTTAAGGTTGATTTTCCGGTGGACGGCGCCCCTAAAAACACTATTTTTTGGATCATGCTGTTACTCTGCTCGTTATTTCGAGTCATGGCGTGGGGTTACGGTACGTGTTAACTGACTGCATTATCTGAATGTGATAATGCATGGGTATTATTATTGCGGCGAAATTCTTTAATCCAAGTGTACTGCCCAACTAGTGCCATAATCAAAAAGCTGAAGTATAAGGCCGATGTGGGATACAGCCCTTTTTGCCAGTAAATACCAATGGCGACCACATCGACGATAATCCACAGACTCCAATTATAGAGTTTGCGGTGGGTAAGTAACCACTGAGCAACCAGACTAGCGCATGTGGTAAAGGCATCTGCATAGGGGAAACTGGCATCAGTTTGACTTGACATCAGATTACCTAATACGCTCGCACTGACAATAATGAGTACACCGTAGCCTGCATACTCAAATGCACTGCCTGATACGGGAGATATGCGACCTTGCTGGTTCTGACTTTTGCTCCACATATACCAGCCATAAATTTGAAAACCGATATACACGATATGCAAACCCATATCGGAATAAAGTTTTACATCGAAGAAAATCCAACTGTAAATACTGACTTGGATCAGCCCAAAGAAGAAGCTCCAACGGCTGCGTCTAATTAACAAAAATACACATAGAAAACCTGCAGTAGTGGCCACCCATTCTACAGCTGATGCACCGGCGAAGCCTGCTAGCCATTCTATCCAGTTCATGGGTGAAGTACCTGTATTTGATTCATAAATGAATTGCCTTTACCACCGTTTCCACCGATTACGAACAAGGTCTTGCCTATTGCATTGGCACTAGTATAGAGCGCAGGCTGATAATCAATATCAGCCCCATGCCATGTATCTGATGGTAATGTTAGCGTGTATGCACGTTGTAACTGGTCTTCATTGGCGAATAGCCATACGTTATTATTGGTAATAACAGCGCTGTGGGCGCTAATGGGATGGGGCAAATTAGGCATGCTGTGCCATTGATTAGTGGCAATGTCATAGCGTTCGACACTCGCCAAATCATTTAGATTTCGTTCACCACCAATAGCATAAATGACTTGGTCAGTTGCTACGACAACGGTAGATTTTGCGCTGGGCATATTGGCTAGTTTTTGCCAAATATGGCGTGTTATATCATAACGCCACAGGGATGCACTGGGTATGAACTTATAGCCATTGCTGGCTTCATAAGATGCACCGCCAACTAGATAAATATAACCATTAATGTATACCGCTTTGTTGTTTCTCAACGGTTCAGGTATATCACCTAAAATAGTGACTTCGTGAGTTAATGTATTAAACACCTCAATGCGTGGCTCGACTCGCACGTCGTCAGTTTCATGGCCAATACCGCCAATAAGGTAAATAGAATGCTGTTGGTCAAATACGGCTGAAAAGTAGCCTCTGGGTAATACTTTATTGGCTAAAACGGTAACTTGAGCTGTTAACGGATCGATAATCTCTACGTCAGTGAGGTAACCTTGTTTACCGTACCCAGAAAATACATAAAGTAACTTATTATCGGTGGCAGATGAGTGGGCAAAACGCGCTGTTCTCAAACTAAGTGCTGGCTGAATTATCTGGTTCTCTACTTGAGTATTAATATTTTCTAGCGCAGCGTCATCAACGGCACTGACTTGATAAGAGTCATTAGCATCATCTGGCGATGTATTAGACGTCGTTTCAGGTGTGTATTTAATCGCATCACTTGCAGATGAAGTGGCGGGTAAAGCTGATGCACAACCACCTAAAATAATAGCCAAACTTAATAACAACGCATATCGAGTGTTAAACAACATATTAGCCAATTGGGATGAGTGAATGGTAAGGGGCGGGAATATACCATCACCATTGGGAAATGTAATCTCTACTTGTCACGCAAAATCGCGCAGCAATAAAGTAGATTTTGTTACATATGCCCGCATATTTATTGGCGAGCGCCTTGCAATCCTCCTGTATGTAGCAGCAAAATTTTGCTGCCTTTTGGCAATGTACCTTGAGCGATTAACTCTTTTGCAGCCCAGAATAGCTTGCCGCTATAAACAGGTTCTATAGGAATTGATAACTCTCGATTAACGCTATGACAAAAAGCCTTAAGCTCTGGAGTAGATTTAGCGTAACCATTAAAATGAAATCGATGATCTATATCCCACGTTGGCAGTAATTTTACTGAATGGTGGTGAGTTTGGAGTAAATTATTGACGAGTTCTTCTAAGTAGCCTTGACCTTTCAAGACGCCTATTCCGATAATA
Organism: Paraglaciecola sp. 20A4; assembly: GCF_011378905.1. Taxonomy (GTDB): domain Bacteria; phylum Pseudomonadota; class Gammaproteobacteria; order Enterobacterales; family Alteromonadaceae; genus Paraglaciecola. The sequence continues at coordinate 82,409 of NZ_WTPY01000012.1, forward strand.
TTGGCTTGCTTAGCGGTTGGTTGCATAAAGGTACCATGTACCAAACCTGCCAAGGTCCCGCCACTGCCTACTGGAGCCAGAATATAATCATAGTTTTGCGTCAGTTCATTAATAATGTCCGCTACGCCCTCTAACGCAAACTGTGACGACCCTCCCTCCGGAACAACCAATGCCTTAGGAAAGCGGCGTAATAAGGATGCTAAATAATCAGCTTGGTCCCGTTGCTGGTATATTTTACGATCGACATATTCGATATTCACTTGCCAGTTTGCTAAATCTTGTAGCATCGGTGTTGGGTTTAACTGATAGTGACCACGTACTATCGTGGTAAGTATTATATTTAAATGCTTACAGATGTAAGCTAGGGCGTGAAGGTGATTAGAGTAACCACCACCGAAGCTTACAACGTGTCGAATATTATTATCTAACATATGTTTAATTGAGTAGCGTAGTTTGCGCAACTTGTTACCTGAAACAATCGGGTGGATCAGATCGTCTCGTTTAACCCATATCTGGTATTGCTCGGCATTCAGCCATGCAGGCGCTATCTGCTGTTCGGGGGAAGGAAGAGTAAAATTTTGCGAAATAGACTGTACTCGGGGATCGTCTGTCACGTGGTAGAAATGCCCATGCAAAAATAGCAGTGTAACCTTATTGCTTTGGACTGAATAGAATAGCTCGGTTTCGTCCCTGCGCTTTAGCTTGATATAAGGCTTTGTCGGCTTGTTCAATTAAATCATTGGATTTTTGCTTCGGCTCAGGTACGACTGTTGAAATACCAATGCTAACAGTTACCGGTATTTCAACGTTGTTGTGAACGAACTTATGCTGATCTACTGAGTGCATAATATGGCTAGCCATAAGTTGGCTTTGGGCTGCGCTGCAACCAGAAATAAGCACCGCGAACTCTTCGCCACCGTATCGCGCCGTAATATCTGTTGCACGATTAACTGAAGTACTTATGGCATGGGCGAGATTAACCAAGCAAGCATCCCCCGCTAAGTGACCGTATGTATCATTTACTGCTTTAAAGTGATCTACATCGATAAGCAGCAGTGCTACTTCGACTTTGTGACGTATCGCATACTGCCATTGATTTTCAAAGTATTGATTGAAATAGCCTCGATTATATATACCGGTTAAGGCGTCCGTCTGGCTCAGCGTTTCGAGCGTTCTTCGTTGTGCTTCTAACTCTATTTCAATTTGAAAAGCACGCATATACTCTCTGTTTGCTCGTATACCCATGCCTGAAATATACAAGGTAAATACCAGCATCATGGTTGCAAACGGTATATAACCGTCGGTGAAAAAACCTGTCACCATCGCCGGCAGCATAAGTATTGCTAAGTTGATAAGACCTAGTTTTATTCTGGGACTCAAAGCGAACAGTGCACTACTGGCTATTCCTGCAAGGGCAAGCATTGAGACATGTATCAGGGGCTGGAAGCGTGCATCAAATATCGCCAACATAAACACGGAACCTAAGATGGCTGCTTGAGTGAGGGAAAGAGTCGAAAATATTGCAAACCATAATCGGCTGGAGTACGCATAAATAGTGGGTGAGTAAAGGTAATGAACAACCCGCAGCAAACTGATAAGAAACATGCTACCGGCAAGAAAGTAGGCTAGTTCAGGCTGCATGGTATGGAAATGTAGCGGCCAAAAAATTACCGGTAAAACGAAGCTATAAACAGCTATCCCCGCCAGTGAGCGACGGAGTAAATCCATATCGATACGTTTTTCTATACTTGAAGCTTGAATGATTTTCTACTCCTTTTCGGTAATTCTGCGCGACTAATGTTTGGTCAACATAAAACCAATTAAACCCAGAGCAAAGCCAAAAACACCACCCATGGGTGGAAACCAATGTTTATCTAGTTTCGCTTGTGGAGCGATGTCTTGAAAAATAGAATATAAAATTCCCCCTGAGGCAAACAGCATAATTGCAGATACATAATCAGGCGACTCGGCTAACCAAAAATAGCCACTTAACCCCGCAGCCGGGCCAAACAGTGATAATAAGCAAAAAATGGTAAGCAGACGATTAGCGCTAAATTTTTTTCCTGAACGCATTTCACGATATGCATTAAATCCTTCCGGGAAATTCTGCAGCGCGATTAAGATTGCGAGAAAATAAGCATTACTTTTACCAGTGGCAAATGCCGCTCCCAGTGCCACCGATTCAGGAATAAAGTCCGCTAGCATGGCGGCTAACTGGCTTGCAGGTGTATTAATTTTAACCAGTAAAATATCAATAGCCATAAAACTAAGGCTACCGCCAATAAAAAAGAGAAGACCTGCCGTAAGAGATAGGTTAGCCATTCCCTCGGGTACTAATACCAGCGCGACTGCAGATAATAAAGCACCGCCGCCAAAAGCGATAACAAGATGACGGAATTCGGCTTCGAACCAATCCGACTGAAAATGTTCAATACGGGCAATAAACGCCCCCATTGGCATCGCCAAACCAGCGAGCAGGGCAAAAATGATCACTAACCATACGTTATCCATAAATTCCCGTGAAGCATTTAGAGACATTAACATGCTCGTTTAGGTTAAGTGTTATTCTATAAAAATCAATGTATTAAATTACTTTTATGATGCTAATTGGCGGGACAGTGTATTAACAACTCAGGTTCATTTGCTGGTGTTCCAAATGAATTAGCACTAGCAGCAAGGTTTAGGGAATAGTTTAAAAGTCGTGCTAAAGTCGGCATATCGATAGTGTATTTGCGGCAATAATATAATGACGACAATATTAGTGTGTTTACTGATTGCAACCCTGATGCCCATTTTGGCAAAAGTACCGCTTAGCATTACCATGAATAAAGAGCAAGGCGGCTACAACAATCGCCACCCTAGAGAGCAGCAAAAAAACTTAACCGGATTTGGAGCAAGAGCAGCTGCGGCCCACGCTAACTGTTTTGAGGCTCTGATTCTATTTGTGCCGGGTGCGTTGGCGGTAATCGCTATGCAATCTGTTGGGCATCTAGCCGAATATAGCGCAATCGTGTTTATTGCCGCGCGAATTGGCTATTTATTTGCGTACTGGTTAAATGTGCACCTGGTGCGTAGCATTTTATGGGCAATTGGCTATATTGCCTCATTGACCCTTATTTGGTTAGCCATACCTTAACCGCTTAGAGAATAAACGTGGATACAACAAACAACAGTGATCTGACAGACTCGGCCAGTAGCACCATTATAGAAACAGCTGATACTGTGCTTAAAAGCAACAAAGTCGTGTTAGAAAATACCAGTCAAACCCTGATGCAAACACTACAGCATTATGCTGATGTGGCGCAGCAACATATCTTTATGACCGACACGTACATACAGCTTGGCTTAATAGGGTGTATATATTTATTGGCGTTTTGGTTAGGCACGAAGTTACGACGGGCATCCAAACTGGTTGATAACCAACCGAACATAAAAGATCACCCCATACGGCGAATTACCTACCGCATTGATAAGATGATATTTCCGTTAATTGCTATTGTTTTGCTTAAAATTGTCACTGAATTTAGTTTGAGTGTGATTGGGGCTAATTGGATCTTAGATTTAGCCCTGACAATTGCGGTACTGCTGTTTGTAAATTCTGTGATTAACGCTTGTGTTTCGCACCCCATACTTGCTGGCTTGTTGAAATGGATGATGTTGCCACTGTTGTTTCTTCATATGGTGGGTTGGTTGCGCGGGATTATTGAAGTTTTGCAAGGTGTGAGTGTGAGTCTGGGGAATATTGAAATCTCTGCTTACGGGCTGGCGCGAGTATTGATTTTTGGTACGTTACTCTTTTGGATCGGTCGAGCTTCGAATACGGTAGGCCAAGATATTATTCGTAAACAAGAATCCTTAGACATCCGCACGCGAGAAGTATTTGCTAAGCTTTTTGAAGTGGCCTTAGTCTGTGTTATTGCGCTGTTATTACTAAATGTAATGGGCATAAACCTAACCGCGCTAGCGGTATTTGGTGGAGCTGTGGGAGTTGGCTTAGGTTTTGGCTTACAGTCGATAGCATCGAACTTTATATCAGGGATTATTATCTTACTCGATCGCTCGGTTACGATAGGCGATTACATCGAGATGGAAGAAGGTCAAAAGGGCTTCGTGCGGCATTTTAAAATGCGCTACACCACTCTTGAAACCTACGATGGTAAAGACATTATGGTGCCCAATGAAAAATTCATTTCAAGCACCTTTGTTAATTGGTCTCATAAAAACACAAAACAGCGTTATCGAGTCGATTTTTCAGTCGCTTATCAAACGGATATTCGCGCTATGGTTGAGATCATTAAAGAGGTCGTTGGCACCCATCCACAAATACTCAGTGGTGAAGACTATCCCATTGAGGAGCGTCCAGATTGTGAAATTGATAGCTTTGGGGATTCAGGGGTCAATGTGTTCGTAGAATTCTGGATGGAAGGTATCGACGATGGTAAAAACCGCGTAGGTGGTGACTTAATGCTGATGATATTCGAAACCTTACGAGAACATAATATTTCGATTCCATTCCCTCAGCGTGAAGTCAGAGTGCTTAACGCCGAGCAGTACACAGTGGCAAAGACAACTGACGGCAATGCTACCCATGTTGTCGATGAGGCAGCAAAACAGCGCTAGTTAATTCACAAAACGTTTGCTTTGATCGTAAGGGATAAATTCAGGTACATCGCCTTTTAGGGATTGTGCCTGCATATCCTTCCAAAATTCGGCGGTCATTATTTCTCCATGCAGGGCTTTGAGTTCTTGTTTTAAGCGCTTCTTGCCAACGATGAAATGCTCAAATTGCTCTGGAAATACGTCAGTTGGTCCAACCGATAATGTATCGATTGCGTAAGGGTCATCAGATTTGGGTAAACGTCTAAACTCCCGATCCTTTAAATAACAGATTTCATCGTAATCATAAAATATCACTCGCCCACCTCGGGTAATCCCGAAGTTTTTGTGCAGCATGTCGCCAGCAAAGATATGCGCGGCGGCGATTTGCTTAATGCACAAGCCTAAGTCATTGAGCGCATTGGTAATAAGTTTAGGGTCGGTTTGCTGTTCTAGGTAGATATTCAGCGGTGTCATTTTACGCTCAATATATAAGTGCTTAATGATTACTTCATTTTCAGTTAACTCGATACTACTAGCGCATGTTTCGAGCAATTCATCAACAAGCGCTTGTTCTACTCGGTGTCGCGGCAGTCGAAAACTAACGTATTCATGGGTGTCGGCCATACGTCCCACGCGGTCGGTCATTTTAACCATCCGATAACAGTCTTTTACATGTTGACGAGTGATTTTTTTACTTTCAGGAAACTCATCTTTAATAATTTTAAATACCACGCCGTAAGAGGGCAAATGGAACACAGCCATAACGAGCCCGCGTATACCTGGCGCAATAGTAAATTGATCTTCTGAATCATCTAAATGTTGTAAAAAATTACGATAAAATACAGTTTTTCCGTGCTTGTAGAGTCCTAATGCTATGTATAACTCGAATTTTTTCTTATGGGGTAATAGTTCGTGTAAAAAAGCCACTACCTCCGCTGGATGCTGAGTATCAGCCATAAAATATGAGCGAGCAAAGCTGAAGATAACACTTAAGTCTTGGCGGTCTGTTAATAAAGCCTCAACCACTATTTTGTGGGAGTCCTGGCTGTCAGCAGATTCATCATTAGACAGAGGGATAACAAAAGGCAGCGTTTCATCTGGCATACAGATGCGACCAATTAAATATGCGGATTTACTGCGATAAAATACTGATTTAAGCATCTCCACTGTGTGTACGCTTGCTAACTGGTCGGTATTTAAACGGCTACGCAAGGCGTCCTCTAAATGATCGAGATCTCGTTGCATATCCTGAAAATTAATCTCAAATTTATATTGTGAAAAAATATCGATTAGCATCTGACCCACAGTGCCAGATGTATCAAAGCTATGTACCACCAAATGGCGCTGCAGCCCCGCCAAATAGCAGCGAGTGGGCAGAATAAACATGATGCTATCGTTAATTTTCTGATGCTTGAAAATACGCCCAATAACTGAGTTATAAAAGGTTTCAGCCAACTCGTATTGTGGATGATCGCTCAGCAGTTTTTGAAAACGACTTTTCAATGTTAGCCAAAATTGGTTGTTTTCTTGATGAGGAAAAACTTGTTGATAAATTTCCCCTACAGCATCCGACAAGGTGCGCTCGTAAACGGCGATACGCTCTTTCACCGCCTTTTGTGTCTCTTGCCACTGGGCTTGCTCGAAGCGTCGTTGTGCATCACGAGTAATACGCGAATGCCATCGATAGCTTTTGTCAAACCCATGCAGAATCAAATATGCCACCTTATTCAACACCGAAGCGTGTGTGTTGTTCACTTAAAACTCACTTATGCGCTAACCATCAATTGACTACCAATAACAAAAAATTTTATAAGTTGCCATCACCAGATGTATTAGGTGTTTATAAGCTACCTACTAAGGCGAAGTTTATTCCCGTTAATTAATACCCGCTCTTGTTTAACACTTGGCGAAGAGAGCGCGATATTGCTAACGTTTAGGCATAACAGAATATCGATTACATCTTCAATACCGATGAAAAGGGTGGCTCCTGCGCTTAACCGAAATTGGAATAATGTACGCTTGGCAAAACAATTAATGAAGTGAGCATATTTTTACATTACACTTCGCGGCTTTATTTTTGCTTAATGAACGGCGTATATGGCAGCAATAGGTATAGATTACGGGACGTCAAACTCGGAGGTTTCCTACTTTGATGGTCAGCAGCACCACTTTATCAAACTCGATCCTAATGTTGACGGGGCGAATAAGATCCGCTCATCCGTTTTTATTTATTATGAACATGAGTTGCCTACGCCTCCTGTCTCGATGATTGAAGCGAAAGTTGCGCAAATAAAACGTGCAATTTCAGAGCAGATAGATAAAGCCAAAGAAGGCTATTATGAAGCTCAAGATGCTAGAGAACAGCAACGTTACAGTAATCAAATTGACGATTTACGTGCGGAATTTCATAACCTTCCTGATTTACAACGTCGTGCGATTGAGCTTTTGTTAAAAGACATGACCGTACAAGATTTGCCGTTAAAGCAGTTGGTGGAAACAGGGCAATTCGCGTTTGGTGAAGAGGGTTTTAAACGATATTTAACTACCCCTGATAAAGGTCGGCTTATTTATTCGCCAAAGAACTTTTTAGGAGCCAGTTTAGTAGCGGGTCAGCAACAAGCATTTGTGGGGCTAATAGCCAAGCAATTGGAATTCTTTCGTTTAAGCGCCGAACAACAACTCAACAAGCCGGTCGATACCGCTGTGATTGGCCGCCCAGTAAAATTTCATGGTACAAGAGGGCAAGAAGGTAATAATCAAGCGATTGATATTATGACCCAAGCGGCGAAGCTAGCCGGGTTTACCCATGTTGAGTTTCTAGAAGAGCCAATAGCTGCGGCTTACAAAATTGAACGTACCCTTGATCAACATACCAATGTTTTAGTCGCCGATATTGGTGGTGGCACCACAGATATTTGTTGTATTAAACTATCGCCAGAAAAGCAAGCCAACCATAATCGTCAGCAAGATGTACTGTCGGTGACGGGTGCCCGTCTAGGCGGTATGGAATGTGATAAGAACCTTATTATTAAAAGCATCGCACCCACTATGGGACGCGGTATGTTAATGCGTAACGGGTTGCCGGTACCGCCAACATTTTTTTCTGACATGTGTGCGGTTGATGATATACCAAAACTCAATCAATTTTTCTCAGAAGAGTACTGGTTAGATATTGTTCAAACCAAGTCTGATGTAAAAGAGCCTAAGTTACTGGCGCGATTGTTAACCGTTCAAGAAGAGAAATTATCTGCCAGATTAGTTAACTCGGCGCGTCTGGCAAAAGAAATGCTTTCCTCGAAAGATACCATCACCTTGCCTTTGCATTATATAGAGCCGGATTACGATGTAGATATCACCATTGAAGAGCTTAGTAGCTCGATGCAATCGTGGATGAAAAAAGTAAAAGCGTTGGTGACCGAATGCTTACGCAACAGTATTGAACCACCTGAAATGTTATTTATTACAGGCGGTATGAGTTTGTCGCCAATTGTTAAAAAAGAACTAGAAGACGTTATGTTACCTCACTTACCAGTGATGCAGGGCGATGCGTTTAATTCTGTCTGCGAGGGCTTGGGTATTCAAGCATCGTTGTTAGCCCAGCGCGTTGCTGAAGCTGCTAGCAAATAAAATAGTTAGCTATTTTAAGGGGAAGTGATTCAAGCGATTGAGCATTATATTACTGATATATGCTCAGTGTCGTTGCACTTCGGGTACGGAAATTCGTAAATTTACTTTTGGTTATTATGCAGCTTATTGAAATTAATAAAACCCGTTATAGACGCCACCTAAACTTTGTAATAGTAGGCTGTATAGTAGGCTTAGCAGTCGGGAGTTTAGGGATTTCACAAGGATTGATTGCATTATTTCCCGATGACAGTGGTAGCCATTTTCATTGGAATTTGCTCGGCGTGGTAGTCACAAGTCTAACGATTGGCTGGTTACTCCATAAATATCGAACTCACGATTTTATGAGCGAAGTCGTCTACGTTTGGGATCTGAAGCAAGCACTTAATAAAATAAACCGCAAAATGCGTAAACTTAAAGCCGCCGCTGAACAAGGTAACGCTAATGCGTTAATTGCTCTGCAGTACAGTTATGCTGGCTCACGTTTATTATGGCAGTTGGACGACAACACTATCATTATGGATGATTTGGCAATTGAACAAGCCAAGCTTGACGTGCTTGCTGCAAAATATAATTTAACCTTAGACCCTAATGACTACCACGAAAGTGTTTTGAAGCAATTTTAAAGCAGGTAGTAGCCTTTATTCCAGTAGGTAACAGATTCAATTTATCTTTAATAATTGGCACGAACGTATATTGACTAGCATAATGTTTTAGCAGCTGATTAACGTTATTTTATTCTTACAGCTCGGCCTTTTTATATTGTGCATACGTTAGTGATATGGTGAAAACAGCCTATTTGGACGACACGGGTGGGCGTTGCTAAGGCCGTTAACGGTAAAATAATTTCCAAGTAGAATGGAAATGCATAATAAATCTCACAACAAGACGTCTAGATGGTTGACATATAGACGTCTATACGGCAAATTGAGCCCATGAACGTAGATTCAAATATAATAACAAGCACCACCGGCATGATTATGATTATCACCTCTTTGAGGTGATCGCTGGCTTGTGCATATCGAACAGACATAAAGCCCGCAAATTAAAGCGGGCTTTTTTGTTATTAGCGCAGCAACAAAGTTAATTACTGGTTATTCCGTCGCATAAAAACGGAGTGTGAATAACCACACTAGGAGCAAAATACATGAAGGTGTTGAAGTTTGGCGGTTCGTCATTAGCAGATGCAGAGCGTTACTTACGGGTTAAAGACATTTGTTTAGATACCCATGCAACCAGCGGTGCAGCTGTTGTGTTATCAGCCCCTAAAGGTGTAACCAATGCATTATCTTTGTTATGCGAAGAAGCAAGCAGCGGTAAGGATTACGGCGAGTTATTCGCAAAACTGAACATGGTGCTCTTCGGTATTTTAGATGATTTAAAAACTACCTTGCCTGATTTCGAAGATGCTGGTCTCGCAAAATATATTCAAAGTGTATTGAATGAATTGAATCAACACCTCGAAGGTTTCGCCTTGTTACGTTGTGCACCAGATTCAGTGGTCGCTAGGATCTTAAGCATTGGGGAATACCTAAGCGTTAACATCTTCAGTCAAATTTTGACGACTCTTGGTACAAAAAATCAAATTATTGATCCTGCTGAATTAATTTTAGCTGAAGGGGATTATCTTGACAGTATCGCCGATGTGGCGGTTAGCAAAGCGCGCTTTAGTGAAGTAGACAATTCTGGCGACGTAGTATTGATTATGCCCGGTTTTGTGGCGGTAAATGCTGACGGGGAAAAAGTCACCTTAGGTCGTAACGGCTCTGATTATTCAGCTGCCATCTTAGCAGCTTGTATTGATGCAGAGTGTTGTGAAATTTGGACCGATGTTGACGGCGTTTATAACGCGGATCCAAACCAAGTCGATGGTGCGGTTCTGCTCGACAAGCTGACATATCAAGAAGCCATGGAGTTATCTTACTTCGGCGCGAAAGTATTGCATCCGAAAACGATTGGCCCGATTGCTCAACATCATATTCCTTGTCTTATTCGTAATACCCTTAATCCGGCTGCACCGGGTACGCTTATCAGTAATGAAGCGAGCACCAAGTGGACATCTGTAAAAGGCATTTCGCATTTGGATGATATGACCATGTTTAATGTGGCCGGTCCAGGTATGAAGGGCATGGTCGGCATGGCCAGTCGTATCTTTGAGGTGATGTCTAACGCCAATATCTCAATTAGCTTAATCACGCAGTCGTCTTCTGAGTACAGCATTAGCTTTTGTATTCACAGTAAAGATGCGACTCGAGCTCAAGATTTGTTGGAAGACTCCTTTACGCTTGAGTTAGCCAACAACTTACTTGACCCAATTGAAGTGCGTCATGATCTAGCTATAGTTACCTTAGTAGGCGATGGTATGCGTCATTCACAGGGATTAGCCGCTAAGTTTTTTAGTTCGCTAGCACAAGCGCGTGTTAATAACGTTGCGATTGCCCAGGGGTCATCAGAGCGTTCCATTTCAACCGTGATCGAAAGTAGCAAAGCGAAAAAAGCAGTCAAAGTCGTTCATCAGAATTTCTTTTCAAACTTGCATGCTATTGATGTTTTTTTGGTGGGTTGTGGCACAGTAGGCAAAGAATTGCTTGGTCAAATATCACGTCAACAAGCGGTATTACTTGAACGTGGTATTAGCTTAAAAATTTACGGTATCGCCAATAGCCGAAAATTATTGTTAAACGCTGGTGGTATTGATTTAGACGGCGATTGGTCAGCACAGCTTAACGCGAGTGAATCGTCGTTGTCGGTTGATAAGTTACAAGATTTTGTCATGCGTAATAGCTTGGTTAATCCTGTTGTGATTGATTGTACTAGCAGTTCAGTTATCGCTAAGTTGTATGTCGAGCTTATGAATGGTGGTTTCCATGTGGTTACACCAAACAAAAAGGCCAATACGGCTTCTTACGCTTATTACCAGCAGTTACGCGAAACCGCCCAATCAACGAATCGCCAATTCTTGTATGAAACGACCGTTGGTGCTGGTCTGCCCGTTATCGATAATTTACAAAAGCTCATTTATGCAGGCGATGAACTCCAGCGTTTCGAAGGAATTTTGTCTGGATCATTATCGTTTGTATTCGGTAAGTTGGACGAAGGGTTAACCTTATCTCAAGCCACTGAGATTGCTAAAAAGAACGGATTCACTGAACCAGACCCTAGAGATGATTTAAGCGGAACCGATGTCGCTCGCAAATTATTAATTATGGCGCGTGAAGCGGATTTAAAGCTTGAGTTAGACGATATACAGATTGAGCCTGTGTTACCGCCACATTTTGATTCTAGCGGCAGCGTAGACGAGTTTATGAATCGACTACCTGAACTTGATGCGTTGTACGCCGATAAGGTCAATGCGGCTAAAGAAGAGGGTAAAGTTCTGCGTTATGTAGGCTCTATTAGCAAAGGTAAGTGCGTGGTGTCTATTCAGGCTGTTGGGGCAGATCATCCGTTATATGTAATTAAAGAAGGTGAAAACGCTTTAGCAATTCACAGTAACTATTATCAGCCAATTCCATATGTAATACGTGGCTATGGTGCTGGCGCGGCAGTTACCGCTGCCGGTGTGTTTGCCGATGTATTACGAACAATGCCATGGAAGCAAGACGTGTGATGAGTGATTTAGACGACATGAAAGGCAAAGTCTTGCGTGCTTTTGCTCCTGCATCAACAGGCAACGTTAGCTTAGGTTTCGACATACTCGGCGCCGCTTTAAAACCGATTGACGGCACAGTGTTAGGCGATGAAGTTGATCTTGAATTAGCCAGCGAATTTAGCCTTGAAGTCAAAGGCGCATTTGCGCATAAACTGCCCGCAGATCACGATACTAATATCGTCACTTGCTGTTATCGACACTTCGTGAGCGTGTTAAGTGACAAAGGCGTAAATCTGCCTGCGGTAAAAATGACCTTACATAAGCATTTGCCTATCGGCAGCGGTTTAGGGTCAAGTGCCGCATCTGTTGTAGCAGCGCTACATGGCTTAAATGAGTTTTATGGCCGGGTATTGGGCGAAGTACCTTTTAATCAACATCAGTTACTATTGATTATGGGCGAGTTAGAAGGTCAGATCAGCGGCAGCGTACATTATGATAATGTAGCCCCTTGTTACTTAGGCGGTTTGACGTTAATGGCTGAGCAAGGCGATACGTTAGCGCTGCAATTACCAACATTCAAACATTGGTATTGGGTTGCCTGTTATTCAGGTATCAGCGTATCGACTGCTGCTGCGCGGGATATATTGCCGAAACAAGTACCAATGGCTAATACCTTAAAGTTTGGTCGTCAGTTAGCGGTATTTGTTGATGCGCTATATCGCCAAGATGAAAAACTAGCGGTGAGCATGATGACCGATGTTATCGCTGAACCTTACCGTAAATCACTATTGCCATATTTTGATGAGTCTCGTCAATTTGCTATGCAAAATGGTGCACTGGCCTTTGGTATTTCTGGCTCCGGCCCAACGGTTTTCGCCGTATGCGACGACCTAACGCAAGCACAAACGATCAGTACCTGGTTAACAGAAAATTACATTCAAAATGACACCGGCTTTAGCCACGTGTGTCAGCTGGACGAACAAGGAGCGGTGGTTACAAACGCCAACGCTTAGCATAATATTAAATTACGCTTAGTTGAATAAGCACATAAGGTAAGAAACGTGGAACTTGTTAATTTAAAAGACCCCTCTGACAAAGTTAGTTTTGCTGAAGCGGTAAAAAAAGGCCTAGGTAAAAACCAAGGATTGTATTTCCCTACAACTTTGCCAACATTTGATGACATCGACGCTATTCTCGATATGCCATTCGTTGAACGTTCAGTTGAAATACTCAGTCAACTAATAGGCGATGAAATTCCTCGCGACCGGTTACAAGGTATTGTTGAGCGTGCATTTGCATTTGAAGCACCGCTTGTAAAAGTGACTGATAATGTTTACTGCTTAGAGTTATTTCACGGACCTACGTTAGCGTTTAAAGATTTCGGTGGCCGCTTTATGGCACAGTGTTTAACGGAGTTGGCGGCAGGTGAAAAAATCACCATTTTAACGGCCACTTCTGGTGATACAGGCGCAGCTGTTGCCCATGCATTCCACGGGCTACCTAATATTGACGTGGTTATCTTGTTTCCTAAAGGTAAAATTAGCCCGCTGCAAGAAAAGCTCTTTACGACGTTGGGTGACAATATTCATACCGTGTCTATTGATGACGACTTTGATGCGTGTCAGCAGATGGTTAAGAGCGCCTTTGATGATGTAGATGTACGAGAAGGTTTGCATCTAAACTCAGCCAACTCGATTAATATTAGCCGTTTGGTTGCACAGGTTTGTTATTATTTTGAAGCGGTATCTCAGCTAAGCAAAGCGCAACGCGAAGACTTAGTTATCTCTGTACCGAGTGGCAACTTCGGTAATTTAACCGCAGGTATGATTGCTAAAACCATGGGCTTGCCTGTTAAACACTTTGTTGCAGCAACTAATCTAAATGATACCGTCCCGCGCTATTTGAAAACGGGTGAGTGGGATCCCAAAGCGACAGTGGCCACTATTTCAAATGCCATGGACGTTAGTCAACCGAATAACTGGCCACGTATTGAAGCGATTATTGAGTTAGGTTATTTACCGTCTGACGTGTTATCTGGTGATATGGTTGATGAAGACTACACCCAAGTAGCAATGCGTCATTTAGCTCATTTAGGTTATATTAGTGAGCCTCATGCAGCGATTGCATATAAAGCGTTAGCGCGTTACATGGAAGAAGGCCAAACAGGTATTTTCTTAGGCACTGCCCATCCTGCTAAATTCCGTGAAACTGTAGAGAACGTTTTGGGGCAACCCATTAGCTTGCCTCAACCGCTTGTCGATTGTTCTACCAAAGAGAGTTTTGCGGTTGATTTACCTAGTGACTACGAGACACTTAAAAAACACTTATTTAGTCTTTTAGGCTAATACAAATTGGTTTGTGAGTGTTGGTGCGATAATCAAAAAAGGTCTTCGCTAAATGGATACTAAACTTACTTGGCATGCTTTGCTTGGTGAAGAAAAGCGAAAGCCATACTTCACCGAGATGATGGCGTTTATCAAAGAGCAGCGCTCACAAGCTAAAATTATTTATCCGCCTGAGAGTCAGGTATTCAACGCCTTCACTTGTACTGAGTTTGATCAAGTAAAGGTGGTTATTCTAGGTCAAGATCCCTACCACGGACCTCATCAGTCTCACGGCCTAAGTTTTTCAGTGCCTATAGGAGTAAAAATTCCTCCGTCATTGCGGAATATCTATAAGGCTTTAGCTCACGACTTTACGGATTTTGTGATACCTCAGCACGGTTGCTTACAAGGGTGGGCAGACCAAGGGGTATTTTTACTAAATACGGTACTAACGGTAGAACAGGGCAAAGCCCATTCTCATGCTAAAATTGGGTGGGAAACGTTCACTGATAAGGTCATAGGATCCATCAATGAATATAGCGATGGTGTGATATTTTTATTATGGGGCAGTCATGCTCAACGAAAATCAGCCTTAATTGATCAAAAAAAGCATTATGTTCTTAATGCCGTACATCCGTCACCACTATCTGCTTATCGTGGTTTTTTTGAATGCGCGCATTTTGAAAAAACGAATACAATTTTGCTAAAAAGCGGGCGTACGCCGATTAATTGGCAAGTTTAAGCCAAACTTTATTGCTCTGCGCATGCAATTGTATTGCGACCTTGCTGCTTAGCTCTATAGAGTGCGGTATCTGCTAAATTAAACAATTCGGTAAAGTTCTGTCCAGATGTAAGCTCGGCGATACCAAAACTACATTGAATGGACTGACCTGGCGCGACTTCAGCTAGGTTGACGTTGGACAATATTCGTTTAGCGATACGGTGGGCATCATCTATCGTTGACTCAGGCAGCAATGCGACAAATTCGTCCCCTCCGAAGCGCCCTAATAAATCTGTTGGTCGTAAAGACAGATTAGCCAAGCGACATACATTTTGCAGCGCTTTATCACCTGCACTGTGACCATAAGTATCGTTGATTTTCTTAAAGTTATCCATGTCGAACATAATTAGCGCGAGAGGGTTACGGTCACGTAGACTGCGGTTAACAGCGCGTTCGGCCTGCTGCATAAAGTGTTGACGGGATGCAGCCTGAGTTAGTGCGTCTATGGTAATAATTTCCTGCAGTTTTGCGTTATCTGCCATTAATGCTGGGACGGCTATCCCAAATAAGGCATTCGCTGTGACTATAATAATCGCGAATTGATAGATTAGTACAAATTCGTTGAGCGCCAAGATGTTGCTAAATAGCGCAATTAGCAGACAACTATAGGTGAGGCTTAGCATATTGAATAGGGCACTCTCAGTGCAGGCGATCCACATATGAGGCAGTACCAGTAGAAAAATAACAAAGGCGCTTTCTTGTTGCTCGGTGTATTTGTTCAACACCATCGTAAAGACAACTAATAACGTAACAAGCATGAGCTTAGTGGGATAAAGCTCACTAGAATGGGTTTGATTGGGGCTAAGATATTTGGTCAAATCAAATCGATTGTAAGCAGACTTTCGTGCGATAAGTGCAGCAAATAAAGGAGATAATATTAATACGCCTGCATAGTCGCCTATCCAAAAAGCTAACCACGTTTGACGGAACTCATCTGGCTGCATCATATTGCTAATAATTAAGCTATATATGACCAAAGAAGTCGTAGCCAGTGCAGCTATACCCGTATTAATAATATACACAATGATTAAACCTGGTGTGCTTAATCGATCTAATCGGACTATCCATATAAATAGTTGGGCACTTAGCCAATACGGAATAATATGCGCGCAGCCAAACAGCAGGCCGGCCTGAATCATCTGCGATAAATCCAGTGTAAGGTTGTATTGAAAACAAGTGATAATGGTGACAATGATCGCACTTAAAAGCAATGGTAAAACCGCGGATGAACCGATAACGAGCAAAGCGGCGTATGTCAATCCTGATGCAGGAAACCATACACTGGCGTGAGCGGTATATTCCAGTAATTGGGCACTGGCCCAAACGCCTAGCCAAAGGAGCATAAATACAATGGCTTGCGAAAACCGCTGAGGCAGAGTTTGTGGTGCCCACTCTTCTGGCAAAATTTCCTTACTCCAAGGTTAAAAAATAAAAACACTACCAAAGCTATGGGATGGGCGCTGTTTGTGGTTAAGGTCTGTTGCCTATTAAAATGTTCCGCTGTAGTCGTTAACGTGGAAGACGCTTATCAGTAGTAATATATTGGCACAAAGGTTCCGCTTGTCACGGCTTAACAGTAAATTAATAATTCCAAGAAAGCTATGTGATATAAGGACTCGAGAGGTTTATTTACCTGTTAATCTTAATTGGGTTGGTCTATTTATGGACAAAAAAAAGCCCTACATGAGGCAAAACATGCAGGGCTTATTTTGGCGACTAAGGGTTAGGTTATTTTTGTTTTGATAACCAAACGATAAGATCGACCATATCTTTAGTGTTCATGTCGCGGGTAAATGTAGCTTGGAATTTACCATTAACGATAAAATTAGGCACTCCACGTAAATATTGACGATATTTTTCTACCATTTTATTATTCTTTTTAAGCATGCTATTAACGCCAAAGCTGCCAACTAGCTTATCGAAATCCGCTTCATCAACCCCATTTACCATAAAGATATTTTTAAGATCTTTGATACTGGTAACCGATGACTTTTGCACGTGAATGTAGCGGAATATTGCAGTGCTTAACGCATCTTCTTTTTTCAATGCGCGCGCAACCATTAGGGCACGGCTAGCATCATCCTGAGTTTCAGTGCTGGTGAAGCCCATGAAGTTAACGTGTACTTTTTCAAACTTAACATCATCAGAAATTTTGCTTTTAATGTCTTTTACAATGGGTTCAAATTGAAAACAATGAGGGCACCAGTAAGAAAAGAACTCATTGATAACGGGTTTATCCGTGGCGGTATCATTGATAATGGTGTAATGCTCACCTTCTTTCCATTGTTCTTGGGCACAGGCTTGAAGCGGAACTAAAACCGCAATAAACAAAGCAAGTATGATTTTTTTCATAGGTAATTCATCTCTTTAGTAAAATATCTCGCGGCAGATTAGCATAGCTAAAATAAAATGCCGACCGCACTTTGTAACCAGTTATAAGAAAAAGTAGCATACGCCGCTTCTCATTAACCGATTATGAACAACGTTGATTCATTAAATTGGCGTTAAATACGCAGTTCAGCTTCTTGTAATGCAGCAAATTGTTCTTTAAGGGCCAATATTTGCTGCTCCCAGTATCTTGGCTCAGCGAACCATGCAAAAGCCTGTGGAAAAGCCGGATCTTGCCAACGCCGACTGAGCCATGCCATGTAATGCACCATGCGCATTGCTCTTAAGGGTTCTATCAGGCTCAACTGTGATGGATTAAAATCGCAAAATTCTTCGTAGGCTTCTACTATCGTGCTCATTTGCAATGACTGCGATTGGTGATCGCCCGATAACATCATCCACAAATCTTGGATTGCTGGGCCATTACGACAATCATCTAAATCCACAAACGTAGGCCCATCACGCCAAAGGATATTCCCAGGGTGGCAGTCGCCATGTAAACGCATGATGTCGTTAGTGTGGTAGCGTTTAGTCGTCAGCGCTACAACTTGCTCTAATATTGTAAAGAATGGCTCATGCAGACCCGATGGAATCAATCGACTGCCCTGGAGCTCCGCTACCGACTTCTCCAAATAATCTTGGGTGCTAATGGTCGGTCTATGGATAAATAAACGCGTCTTCGCCACTTGATGAATACGCCCAATAAAACGGCCCATCCATTCTAGCTGCTCCAAATTATCTACTTCAAATTGTCGACCACCCACAGATGGGAAAATCGCAAAATGATAGCCTTTGTATAAATGTAAACTTTCACCGTTAATTACCATAGGGGCGACAACAGGGACTTCGTGTTCCGCTAATTCCAGCGAAAAACTATGCTCTTCATTTAGCTGGTCTTCGCTCCAACGTTGCGGGCGATAAAATTTAGCTACATAGCGTTTATTATCTTGACCAATAAACTGGTAAACGCGATTTTCATAGCTATTTAACGCAAGCAAGCCTGACTCAACCATTACACCGACCGATTCGATAGCATCTAGAATCAGGTCGGGCGTAAGTTCGCTAAAGTTAAAAGTGCTCACTAGCGATACAAGAACTTAGAGGTTTGCTCAATAACCGCTTCCTTGTCTTCTTGTGACTGTATCGTAAAGGTAAATGCGGTCACTGGTTTTTCTAATTTATAAGGGTCTATAGCGATACTAATAGGCAAGTTATACACTTCACCGCCCATTACCGTCACGCTTTTATCGCCGATATATTTATAGCCTTCTAAGCCATTAACAGAGATATCAAAATGTTGCGTGTGCTGTGACTTATTTAAAATTTTCAGGGTGTAAACATTTTCGATTAAGCCGTCATTAGTTTCGCGATATAAAGCATTTCGATCGCGAATAATATCCACCTCTAGAGGTACCCGACTTAATAATTCAAATACAAGTAGCGCGCTCATTAACACCAGAACAACAGCGTAACCCAATAATTTAGGCCGCATTATATTAGTTTTTCCGCCTGCTAACTGAGTTTCAGACGTAAAGCTAATAAGACCTTTGGGATAGTTCATTTTTTCCATTACGCCATTACATGCATCCACACAGGCGCCGCAATTAATGCATTCGTATTGCAGACCGTTACGGATATCTATGCCCGTGGGACAAACCTGTACGCAAAGGTTGCAGTCAATACAATCACCTAGCCCTTTTGCCGCATTTTGTTCACGATCATTTTTACGTGGACGAGGTCCTCGCTGTTCACCACGATTTGCATCATAGGCTACAGTAAAGGTGTCTTTATCGAACATGGCTGATTGAAAACGTGCATAAGGGCAGATATGGGTACACATGATTTCACGCATATATGCGGCATTACCATAGGTACATACAGCAAAAAATAGCACGCACATGGTGGCCCAGAAGCCCGATGAGAAAGTAAAAAAATCAACAAATAGATCACCGATGGGAGTGAAATAACCTACAAATGAAAGTGAGGTAAGTAGCGCGACACTGACCCATGCAATATGTTTCAAGGTTTTACGGATAAATTTGTCAGCGTCCATCTTACGCTCATCAAGCTTGATACGTTTATTGCGACTGCCTTCTATCTTTTCTTCAAACCAAATATAGATAAAAGTCCATGTGGTTTGCGGACACATAAACCCGCACCAAACACGTCCAGCAAACGTAGTCACAAAGAACAACGCGAATGCTGCAACAATAAAAATCCAGGCTAGAAGGGTTAAATCTTGAGGCCATAAAGTCAGCCCAAAAATCTGAAAGCGTTGGGCGCCAATATCTAATAAAATTGCTTGGCTCCCTTCATATTTTAACCATGGAAGTGCGGCAAATATAGATAGAAAAACCAAACCGAAAAAACGCCTGAAGTTCTCTAATACGCCCTTAACAGCACGCACGTAAATTCGATTACGAGGCGTATAGCTGTCATTTTGCTTGCTTTTGTCAGGACGATGGACCTGAACAGGAGAGATATCTTTTACGGGAATGCGGTCACTCATTACTGCTCCTTTACTAAACCTAAATACTTTCGGCATATAAACGCGGCGTATAGTACCAGTTTGTTAACGTAAATACGTCATCGAACACTGTTGATCACATTAAAGATTGATGAAGATCATGAGCTGATCTTTTAGCATGTTATGTCTTGTGGTATTGCTGTATCTAATAATAGATTATTTCGTGGTAGGGTATATTAAATAGTGTGAAGGGGATAACGCAATACAAATTTTACGCCGCACAAAGCAGCGTTTTGTGCCCAACAATCGCCACCGTGCCAATGTTGAATAGTTGCGTTCCTCGCCTAGTGGTTACAATGTATCTCTTTTGTATTAATGCCTATGCGAATTAATTTGCAGTACGGCGGTCCTATACTAGTAAAAGACCGCTATTTTACAGGAACAATGAGAATCCTACCTGAACTTGGATTCAGGTAGGATTCAGCGCTTTGCTATAAGATGAGTCAATCGTTATTCTGCGAAAACGTTTACCGAATATTTAGAGGTACACAGAGATGAAAAAATTAGCTGTTGTTATGTTAACAGGCGTCGCGTTAATGATGTCTACCCAGGTGTATAGCCAAGCAAAAGTGAATGTTACTTGGCAAAATTCCGATAAATACACCGATGTTCGCCCCTCAAACGAATCTCGTACTCGGTTTAAAGAGCGAACATTCAGCCATTTAGAGGAATATTTAGTGGAGCTAGCTGAAGTATTACCTGATGGCCAAACACTAAAAATTACTGTGACTAACCTTGATTTAGCGGGGCAGGTTTGGCCTGCGTCTTTTGTCGGGTTAGGGCAAAGCGCAAGTGATGTTCGTTTAATTAAAAGCATCGATATTCCACGGATTGCGTTCAATTATAAGCTGCTCAACAGTAATGGTGAAGTATTACAACAGGGTGAGCGAAACCTAAAAGATATGTCATTTCAAGACCGTCATAATCCGTTTTTTTCATCAGAAAATTTGCGCTATGAAAAAAACATGTTGCGTATGTGGTTTGAAGAGCAATTTTGTCAAGAAAACGAAGACAGCAAATTGGCTTCAACGAAAGACTAATCTGGGCAACTAGCGCCACAGTGTAGGACGCTAGAGAACCAACAATACAGGGTCAATCGTTAATGGTATCTGCATAATGGATGGCTTGATCCCGGCCATTTTTTTTGGCGGTGTATAACGCACGATCGGCTAAGCGCTGAATATAATCAGCATCTTTTTCACTGCTATTTTGACAGGTTGCCACCCCAATACTTACCGTAATATATTCTGCTTTAGGGCTATAGCGATGCTCAAGCTGTGCCTCACGAACGGAATGTAAAAGTACATCTGCAACTTTCATTGCGCCAGTCTTGTCTGTATTGGGTAAGATAAATACAAATTCTTCGCCGCCATAACGAGCAACAAAATCTCCGCTACGATTTGCCACGTGCGCTAAAATTTTTGCTATTGAGATTAAAGCGGCATCACCCGTGATATGACCATAGTTGTCGTTGTAAGGTTTGAAGAAATCAACATCAACCATCAACATCGACAACGGCCATTTTTCGCGAGTGGCTAGCTTCAATTCATGCTCTAGACGCTCATCTAAGGCTCTACGATTGGGTATCGCTGTTAGGCCATCAAGCAGAGACAATTGTTGCAAGGCCTTTTTTTGCTGCTCAATTGTTGTTGCAAAGTAATCGATCGTATCGGCAATATCCGATATTTCGTCATTGCCAGAAATGCGCGTTGAATTACTGAAACCGTTTGCTCGGTCCTGAACCACCATATTTAGTTTGACGAGACGACGTACTACGCGGTTTTGAATAAAAAATACGATGAGCAACAATAGTATTAAAGCGCCGACAACGTATACACCAACGTTTTCGATTTGCTCTTTGATCCGCATCGACGTGTAACGGGTTTGAGTAATAAGTGAATCACTCATCTGATAAGACTTAAAGTTAAGCAAACGTGAGTAATCGCTGATCAAACTGCGTATGAAGTTTCCTCGACCAATCACGCGTCCAGATAAACGCAGTAGACTGATTTTTAATGAAAAAATTCCCTCTTCACTTAGTACGATTCGATTAAGTTCGTCCTCTACGGTTAGCATATTAGTGCGTTGCTTGTCGGAAAGTTCTGGCGCCTTTTCGTAAAATGCTTGGGTGATCTCAGTTATCTTAAATGAAGATTGGCGTATAGCTTGCAGCCTTGATAAATTTGCAGCATTACTGGCCAAAGCGATTGCTTCAAAAATCGCCGCCCTCCAACGTTGCAGTATTTGAATGTCTCGTTCAGCAAGCGATGTGGCCGTTGTCATTTTCACCACACGATTATTTAATGCATATAAGGCTTTTTCTTGAGCCGCTAGTTTCTTGGCTAATTTAATGCGATGCAAGGCGAGAGTTTCAAGTTCAAATATTTCGCTTTCAATAGCATTTAAATGAAAGTCTAAATACTGAGTATTACCTTGGCGCTGAGCAAGAGAGCGAATATCACTTATTTTTTTATTTACGCTTCCTTTTGCAATGCGTAAAGCGGGTTCTGAATTGGCAAAACTTAAGCCATCACTAATCGTAGTAAGCGTCGTTATATGGCTATTCACTTGCTCTGAAAATACCACATGAGGTAAGGATTCATTGGCTATACCGTCTAGAATTTCGCGAAAATCGCTTAATCGAGAATACGCTAGGATGGTCACACTGATAAAGATCACAAAAATACTAATAAAGGCGACTGCAAATACGGTACTCAGTGAAATTCGAGCCATCACCTTGTCTTGTGACGCGACGGGTAAGTGGCTATCTTCATTCATAAGTATTGACCAATCGTTCGTCCAACGAAGGACCCAAGGTCTTCTGCTGTTGAATACTATCAATGAATATATCCGCAATCATGGGAGGGTCTAAATACCCCAAAGAAATTCTAGGGCATCCCTCTAGTACTGTATAACCATCGCCCCCATCTGCTAAATAATCTGTTGTAGCAAGCTTATATATATTGGAAAGCTGGACGGGTTTATCTGCTACTTTAATTGAGATCACTCGTTCGCCGCTTGCTTTTGCTAAGTCATAGGTCACTTTCATCCCAGAAACATGAGGAAAACGGCCTTTCATTTGTTTAACTGCGCTAACACCATTCTCGAGCGCTTGCTTTAGTTGCTGACCGCTAATATTTAATACTGTTACCTTGCTTCGAAACGGTAACTCTTCAGCTATATCACGTCGAGTAAGTTGCTGACCTTTAACATAAGCGCGATTGCCACGAATATTACCGCCATTTATTAATGCGATATCGGCATTAGCGAATGTACGTATTGTGTCAGCTAAGGTATTGGCAAAAGCATTTTCCTGTGTACGTACGCTGCTGCTGTATGTTTGAAAATCGTTAGCCACCATTGCAATAGGTCGATTTAACAAACGATTTAAACGCGAAATATAGCCTTTCACCTGCCCCTCGACGATAGGATCCGTCGGGAAACTAGACAGTTCTTTAATGCTCCACGTTATCAACGGTTCAGCTGAGGTTTCGTCAGTAAAATCAATGTGTACTTCAGCCAATTGGTTAAGGGTACCAAGTGTCACCGCGTGCGTGTGTGTAGGCATGATTTCGTCTGATAATTTAGTCAATTCGGGGCTGGTGGTTAACGTGATATCGACTATTTTGTTATCTAATAACTCATCTATGAAGGGAAAATAAGCTGAATACATCAGAACCACTATATCGGCATTCTGTTCACGAAGTCGTTTTGCAGATTGTTCTATTGCGACCCGGGGGGCGCGAATAATGACATGCTTGAGTAAGTAATCACTGATGACGCTATTATCGAGAACTGAGATAACGCCTATCTTCACGCCTCGTTGTTCAACAATCGCGGTATCTAACAAGCCATCTACGTTAGCTTCACTGCGTTTATCATAGATATTACTGGCAACCATGGGAAAAGCGGCTTCATATGAGCGCAGAGATAATTCATCTTCAAAGTAACTAAATTCGCGTTTAGTTACGGCCATCGCATCGGGTTCTAAGCTGTTGAGTATATCGATAATATGCGTGCCACGGTCAAGTGATGACAGCGGACTCGGAGCGAGGCTATTTCCACCAAACAGGAAAAATGTGCTGGCATTGTTTCGGTTACGATAAGCGTGCAATGCACTCGCAAGCTCAGGATAGCCGCCTACTTTTGGTAAGTCGATAACGGGCATATCTGAGGCGTATATGATCGAGATTCGCGGCTTTGCGGGAACGGCGGCTGACACTGGTTTGCTTGTACTACTGAAAAGTAGAATGCATAACAGTAATAAATGTATCCAGTTGATTTGCCATCTCCCTTACTATTAATGAATATAACTATCTGAAATCTTAAATATAAATATCACAGATTAGCCATAATCCATAATCAGATTTTTAGTGATGTACGGGCATTTTATTTGACTTTAACTAACGTTTTCTAGCTAGGGGGAACGGTTTCGGTAGGCAATTCCAATGAGGAACAAACGACTGCGTTATCGCTTGAGATAACGCAGTCACTGCACATTCGATTACAAGTTTTCGATTGTTTGCTTTTGTTCTTTTAACTTCTTCATTTGCATACTGAAATCATCAAGTTTGGCTTTCTCTTTGTCAATGACAGCAGCCGGTGCGTTGCTAACAAATTTCTGGTTACTCAGTTTGCCTTGAGTACGCCCGAAGTCAGCTTCAATTTTCGCTAATGCTTTATTGATGCGAGCAAGTTCTGCATCCTTATCAATTAAGCCAGCCATGGGAATTAAAATTTCCATTTCCCCGACTAACGCGGTGGCGCTCGCTGGTGCTTCCTCTTCAGCTTGTAACAACTCAACGCTTTCTAACTTGGCTAGTGCCCCTAAAAACTCGCGGCTAGTTTGAAGACGCTGCCAATCTTGTGCGCTAGCGTTACGCAGTAATATGCTCAGTGGCTTATTTGGTGAGATGTCCATTTCACCGCGGATATTACGAATACCCACGATCACGCTTTTTATCCATTCCATTTCAGCGAGCGTGTCTTGGTCACGCAATGATGCATCTTGCACTGGGAAGGGTTGGGTCATTATGCTATCTGCATAGATGCCACATAAAGGCGCGACCCGTTGCCAAATTTCTTCGGTGATAAAGGGCATAATGGGGTGTGCTAAACGAAGAATGCTTTCAAGCACATTGACTAGCGTGTGCCGTGTACCGCGTTTTTGTGCCTCGGTGCTGATTTCTGAGTTCAATACCGGCTTAGATAATTCTAAATACCAGTCACAGAATTGGTTCCATGTGAATTCGTAAATAAGATTAGCTGCAATATCAAAACGATAGGCGGTTAAGGCATCTTCAAAGTCTTTCAGGGTTTGTTCAAAGCGCGCCAAAATCCATTTATCAGCTAGACTAAGCTCCATGTCGCCGCCATTTGCGCCAGTGTCTTGATCTTCAGCATTCATTAAGACAAAACGTGAGGCATTCCATAATTTATTACAGAAATTGCGGTAGCCTTCAACTCGCTTCACGTCGAAGCTAATGTCTCTGCTGGTGGACGCCATAGCAGCAAAAGTAAAACGCAACGCGTCGGTACCATAGGCAGCAAAGCCTTCTGGATAACTTTTACGTGTGTTTTTTTCAATTTTAGCTGCGAGCTTAGGCTGCATCATACCTGAGGTTCGCTTAGCAACTAATTCGTCAATGCTAATTCCATCAATCAGATCGATTGGGTCGATGACATTACCTTTTGACTTAGACATCTTATCGCCTTGCTCGTCGCGAATAAGGCCAGTAATGTAAATTTCTTTAAACGGAATTTGCCCAGTGAACTTTTTAGTCATCATAATCATTCTGGCTACCCAGAAAAAGATGATATCGAAACCGGTTACCAACACGGCGCTGGGGACAAAGGTGTCTAGTTCAGGTGTTTTCTTCGGCCAGCCCATAGTGGCAAATGGCCAAAGTGCAGAAGAGAACCAAGTATCAAGTACATCTTCGTCCTGACGTAAGTTTACGCTAGCATCTAGGGTGTTTTTTTCTCGTACTTCGGCCTCGGTGCGGCCTACGTATATTTTGCCGTTGTCGTCATACCATGCGGGAATGCGGTGTCCCCACCAAAGCTGGCGTGAAATACACCAATCCTGAATGTTATTCATCCATTGGTAATAGGTTTTATCCCAATTTTCAGGGACGAATTTTATTTCGCCGCTTTTCACTGCATCAATGGCCGGTTGAGCGAGGTCTTTGACTGCTACGTACCACTGATCCGTTAAGTAAGGTTCAATAACGGAACCTGAGCGGTCACCACGGGGGACTTTTAATTTATGATCTTCGATTTTAACCAATACACCAGCGGCATCTAGGTCGGCGACTATCTGCTTGCGTGCGTCGAAACGATCCAGACCGCGATATTTTTCAGGGGCTATATCATTAATTTTTGCGTCATCGGTGAGAATGTTAATCACCTCAAGGTTATGACGTTTACCCATATCGTAATCGTTAAAGTCATGTGCTGGAGTGATTTTAACGCAGCCAGTACCAAAGTCTTGTTCAACGTAATCATCGGCAATAATGGGAATTAAGCGACCGGTAATAGGTAGCTTAATCGATTTACCGATAAAACTTTGATAGCGCTCATCATCTGGGTGCACGGCAACAGCTGTGTCCCCCAGCATCGTTTCAGGACGCGTGGTGGCCACGATGAGCTCACCGCTGCCATCTGCTAACGGATAGCGCATATGCCACATAAAGCCGTTTTCTTCTTCGCTAAGGACTTCTAGATCCGATACGGCGGTATGAAGCACGGGATCCCAGTTAACCAAGCGTTTACCACGATAAATTAATCCTTCTTCGTGCAAACGTACAAACACTTCATTTACTGCTTCAGATAGGTCGTCATCCATGGTGAAAACTTCACGATCCCAATCTGGCGAGGTACCTAAGCGCCGCATTTGTTGGGTGATATTACCGCCGGATTCTTTCTTCCAGTCCCAGATTTTGTCAACGAATGCCTCGCGACCTAGATCATGGCGAGTCTTACCTTGCGCGTTTAATTGGCGCTCAACTACCATTTGAGTCGCGATGCCAGCGTGGTCAGTACCACATTGCCATAATGTATTGTCACCTTTCATACGGTGATATCGAGTTAGGGTATCCATAATGGTTTGCTGAAAACCATGGCCCATATGTAAGCTGCCTGTCACATTTGGGGGTGGCAACAAGATGCAATAAGGTTGGCCTGTGCCACTGGCTTTAAAGTAGCCTTTATCTTCCCACGACTGATAGCATTGCTGTTCGATATTTTGTGGGCTAAATGTTTTATCCATTGTATTTGGTCTCGTTATTGCGATGACTAATTACCAGCGAGCGAGTCGAGTAACGCTTTACTGGGTAACGTATCTAATTGATGGCCGGCGGCGCGGTAATGTTTGTAGCGTTCCCGAGCTTGTTGTTTAAGTGTGTCAGCAGCGGGAACGAAGTCGAATATGCGGCCAAATTTACTATGAAAATCAGGCATGTCATCTGCCAAGTTAATAAGCACGGGCTTATTAAACTGGGAGGGTTGCTGCCAACAGATTTCTACTGGTGTGCCCGCTGGTGGGCCCTCGCCAGTTAAGTTATGTGGCACGAAACGATCGTTTGGCAACTGCCAAAGCAATTCGTCGAATTCTTCGGCTTGAGCCTGAGTTTGGCACATCACCACACAGCGCTGCTTATTGCTAAAACACTGGGCTGCTAATTGACAAGCCAGCGCGAGGTGCGCTGGCTGTTGGCTGGTTGTTTCTGCTTCTTGCTCAAGCAAGTAAAACGTGACCTTTGACATCAGGTTTTTAATTCTCTTTGCAGACTAATCTTCCGACTCAATGCCGGCTCGGTTCATTAAAAACTGAGATAGCATTGGCACGGGACGGCCAGTAGAGCCCTTATCTTTACCGCCAACCCAAGCAGTACCTGCGATATCCATATGAGCCCAGTTGTATTTACGGGTAAAGCGCGACAAGAAACACGCCGCAGTAATGGCACCTGCAGGGCGCCCCCCTAGATTGGTCATATCAGCAAATGGGCTTTCAAGCTGGTCTTGGTATTCATCCCACAATGGCATGCGCCACGCTTTGTCACCACTTTGCTCTGATGCGTTAACCAGTTCATGTGCCAAAGGATTATGGTTACTGAAAACGCCTGTGGCATGACGGCCAAGCGCAATCACACAAGCCCCTGTTAATGTAGCCACATCGATGACTAATTCGGGATCGAAACGTTCCACGTAAGTCAATGCGTCACATAACACTAAGCGGCCTTCGGCATCGGTGTTAAGCACTTCAACAGTTTGACCTGACATGGTAGTCAATATGTCGCCTGGGCGATACGCGTTAGCGTCAGGCATGTTTTCGCATCCGGCAAGTATACCGACCACGTTCAATGGCAAATTCAATGCGCTGATTGTATGCATCGCGCCTAACACGCCTGCTGCGCCGCCCATGTCATATTTCATTTCGTCCATAGCTTCGCCAGGTTTAATTGAAATACCACCTGAGTCGAAGGTTAACCCTTTACCAACTAAAACAATCGGTGCTTGATCTGCAGGTCCACCTTTATGTTCCATTATGGTCATAATCGATTCATTAGCGGAGCCGCGACCTACTGCTAGGTATGAATGCATACCTAATTGTTCCATTTGTTTTTCATTAACAGAATCAACATGTAGGTTAGGGTATTGGGTTTCAAGCGCTTTAGCTTGGTCAAATAAGTACACGGGATTACAAATGTTAGGTGGCATGTTGGCCACATCACGAGTGGTCTTACTGCCTAATGATACTGCTAAGCCGTGCTCTAACGCGCGCTCACCTATGGCCAGTTCACGGCGGGTTGGAACATTAAAGACCATCTTACGCAGAGGTCTGCGTGGCTCGCCTTTCTTAGTTTTCAATTGTAAAAAGGTGTACAACGAGTCTTGAGTGGCTTCAACGGCCTGACGTACACGCCAGTATGTATCTCGACCCTTCACATGCAGCTCAGACAAGAAACAGACCGCTTCCATGGAACCGGTTTCGTTTAGGGTTTTAATGGTCTTAGAGATAATTTGCTTGTACTGGCGCTCGTCTAATTCACGCTCTTTACCACAGCCAACTAACAATACTCGCTCGCTTAGCACGTTAGGTACATGATGTAGTAAAAGCATCTGTCCAGGTTTGCCTTCTAAATCACCACGGCGAAGTAGGTTGCTTAGGTAGCCACCACTTATTTCGTCTAACTGTTCAGCCACTGAGGTTAAACGGCGTGGTTCAAATACGCCTACTACGATACAGGCACTGCGTTGTTTTTCTGGGCTTCCACTTTTTACACTAAATTCCACGGGGCATCCTCGTCACGAAACTGTTAATCTGTCATTACATACTGGTTGTAACACTGCGCTATTTTATTTTGTTATTATGTTGTCGTGCTGAGTGTTACGGCGTTATCTTTGTATACGGTGTTCCATTCCAATTGCAAGACGCGCCCAAGCCAGACATAATCTATAAATTACGTGTCGGCAAGCGCTTTAAAATGGCACACATTGCAAATGAAACATGTGAAAACGTTAAGTTTACTGAAAATTTTGTAGCTTGCCACTAAAATTACCACTTTTGTGTTGGACATTGCGTGCTGATATTTCGTTATTTAGTCAAAGAAACCGTCAAATCCCAAACCGCCGTTTTTCTGGTTTTGATGGCCATATTTATTACCAATAAATTTGTCAGGGTGCTCTCCGAAGCGTCCAATGGCGATATTCCTGCCAGTTTAGTGCTGGGTTTTTTAGCCTTAAGTATGCCTGTATTGGCCTCCCTCATTTTACCCTTGAGTTTGTTTTTAGGCATCATGTTAGCCCATGGACGATTGTACGTAGACAGTGAAATGACAGTGATGCGGGCCTGTGGCATCAGTGAATGGTACGTGACACGGGTAATGTTGGTGTTAGCTGTTGTCATGGCGGTAATTACCGGTGCCATGACCCTCTGGATTGCGCCGATGTCAGTCGAGCGAGAATATCAACTTGAGGAACAAGCAGGGGCCGATACTGGTTTGACAACCTTGATCCCTGGCCGCTTTCAACAAACGGCCAATGAAAAAGCAGTGATTTTTGTACATGAAATTGGCAACGACAGTGAGCCGTTAAAACGGGTCTTTATGGCCCAGCACGATACCACGACCGATAGCCAGAATGTGCACTTGGTCTACGCTAAAAAAGGCGGCTTACGTGAAGCACCTGACGGCTCAGAAACGTTAGTACTTGGGGATGGCATTCAATACGAAGGCACCTTAGGTGAGCGAGACTACCGAGTAGTGGAATTCGGTGAGTATCAGATTCAAATTGCGGAACAAGAAGCTGAACAAAAGCGTAGAAAGTTATCTGCCTATACCACCATGCAATTGTTTGAAGACTCTTCTATTGATGCAATAGCTGAGTTGCAGTGGCGCTTTGCCATCCCACTTTCGTTATTTTTCTTAGTGATTATAGCCGTGCCACTAAGTGCGGCAGACCCTCGTCAAGGGCGGTTTGGCAAGATGTTTCCAGCGCTAATGTTATATCTAGGGTATTTCTTGTTACTGCTCGCCGGGCGCAAAGTGTTAGAAGATGGCAAAGTTCCGCCCATTCTAGGCTTGTGGTGGGTGCATTTTGTTATCGGGTTAATAGGAATGGCGCTTATTTTTAAAGGGCGTCCTTTTGGTGTGCGATTAAGAGCCCGGTTGCGAGGTAAAAAGTCATGATTAAAATCCTTGATTGGTATATCGCTCGTACATTGTTAGGTACCACCGCAGTGAGTCTGGCCGTACTAGTTGGTTTAAGCGCTTTAATTAAATTTATCGAACAAATGAAAAGTGTCGGTAAAGGCAGTTACGATATGACGGTCGCAGCCGTTTATGTCGTTTTAAGTCTACCTCGGGAATTAGAGCAGTTTTTCCCTATGGCAACTTTAATCGGTGGCCTAATCGGTATGGGAATTTTAGCCAGCAATAGCGAGCTAGTTGTTATGCAATCTGCAGGGCAAAGTCGCTGGAATATCATTATTTCTGCTATGAAGTCCGCTATATTGATGGTTTTA
Organism: Paraglaciecola sp. 20A4; assembly: GCF_011378905.1. Lineage (GTDB taxonomy): Bacteria > Pseudomonadota > Gammaproteobacteria > Enterobacterales > Alteromonadaceae > Paraglaciecola. The sequence continues at coordinate 113,270 of NZ_WTPY01000012.1, forward strand.
TTTGTGATGGTGATAGGCGAGTGGGTGGCACCGGTAACGGAAGCTAAAGCGAAAGAAATTCGTACTCAAGCGATATCGGGTGGCAGCTTGTTTTCGTCAGATCGCCTTGTTTGGGCTAAAGATGGTGACAATTTTGTCAGTATCGGTGAAGTGGTCGATAAAAATAATCTGCGAGATGTGAACATTTATGAGTTTGATGGTGATTTATATCTGCGCAAAATCACTACGGCTGAAAGTGCCCGTTATACAGATAAGTCATGGCGTTTAAGTCATGTGCAATCCACCAACTTTTCAGACGACAGCATTCAGGTTCAAGATGCCGCCGACGGAGCTTGGGCTTCTTCCCTTACGCCAGATAAATTAGGCGTAGTAACAGTCAAACCAGAAGCCTTATCGATACGGGGGCTAGTGGGTTATGTCAATTATTTGGAAAACAACAGTCAAAATTCAGAACGCTATCGTTTAGCCCTGTGGCGAAAGATCCTACAGCCGGTATCTGTGGCCGTGATGCTGCTTATGGCGCTGTCATTTATCTTTGGTCCGCTTCGCAGTGTCACCATGGGCGCGAGAGTGATCATGGGCGTACTAACGGGGTTTGGCTTTTTTGTCAGTAATGAAGTCTTTGGCTCGTTGAGTACGGTGTACCACATTCCACCTTTTATCGGCGCTGTTTTGCCCAGCGTGATATTTACCGGTATATCAGTACACTTATTGCGCCGCTAAAAACGTACAATTTCGCCAGTAACGGCTAATTCAAATTACGCCAAGTACGGTGGTGATTAGCTTCTTTGCTTAAGCAAATCACTTCCGTACTGGCGATGCGATCCTGCAGCGACTGTTTATATTTAATATCCAGCAGTACCAATAGCGTCCCTAAGCCAAATAGAGAAAACACCATGCGCACAAAAGCACGGGTGTAGGTAATTGGTTGGCCATTTGTACTGACAATGCGCAGACGCCAAGCACGCATACCAATCGTCTGCCCTCCGTTGCGCCAGAACCACAAAAAGAAGGCCATAACCCAGGCGCCAACCCATACTTGCAAAATATACTGATAAATTGGCGCGTGCTGTATTAGGTCGCTAAAGTGCTCATAACCGTGATTATTTAGCACGCCATTTTCTACTAATAGCAACATCGTAATCAACATCAGCATAGCGGCACACATGCCTACTGCAACGGCAACTAAAATATCGTATATAATCGCAGCTAGGCGGCGAAAAAAACCTGCACGGTGGTAATGTTCAGTAGTCAAAAGAGCGTTCTCGTTACATATAACAATAAATAATAACGTGCACAAAAGGCACGAAGACCATGGGCTTAGTTTCGCATAAATGCAGCCACTAAGGGTAGTGGCGATACACAAAACAGCCTAGCTGGTGATAAGTTGAGCATTTAAACACGTAAGCTCGAAAAATCACTTGCGTGCTTCCGGTAAATCGCTATAATGCGGCGCTCTTAAAGGTTGCACGCAACCTTTAAGCACCTTTGCCAGTGTGATGGAATTGGTAGACATGACGGATTCAAAAGTCAACGTGTCTAGCAACTGCTATCCGGCAAGTCATTGAAAGGTAAGTACCTTTTGACTTTAACAAGCTAAAAATTGCTTGCAAAGATTTGCAAAGTTTTTTGAACTAAGTAAACTCTTTAATCAATGCCAGTGTGATGGAATTGGTAGACATGACGGATTCAAAATCCGTTGCTGAATAAGCGTGGCGGTTCGAGTCCGCCCACTGGTACCATCTCTTTGTTGTCTACACGAAGAGATACACAAGCCGACTTCAAGTCGGTTTTTTTGTGCCAGGGGTTTGAATTCTTGGATGTCGTGGGTACAGAGTTAACACGCTCCTGATGAAGTTTCCCCCCAGCCCAGACATCTATGTCTAGTCGTTCAGCTCGACGGAACTTCGTTCCTAGAAATGCGATCTTCACCTCAGGTTGGTATTTTATGAGTGCTATTTGGAATATTACTATCTAACGGATACCAAGCTGCAATATAAAGCAATACCTTATCGCTGTCGCATCACCTATATCTCGACTATGTATCTTTCTGCGCACAGTGTAAGGTAAATACTTATGGCTGCTGATATCTTGAGGCCGATTGTTGACTCAAAGCGGACATTGCATCTGCTCTTACCCCGTGGGTTTAATTTCACCAATTATGGTTAGCCTAAAGGCTCTCTTTTGAAATAGAGCTATTTAAAATAACAAAAACAATGAGGGTAAAGGTTAAGTCGTAATAAAAGTCATTTTAGGTCGTTTATCTTTGAGTTAGTCCTTACTTTTATTCATCGAATCGTTAACTTGATTTAACTGTGTAAGAAAATAGCTGTTTATTTATACATAAAAAGTTGACGATGCTATATATTGTGTTAAGTTTGATTTATAGGCACAATATATGGTTATTCAGAGCTTCCAAATATGACTACTAAGTATAACGCTGAGAAATTATTGTTGAATTCTGGCAATTTTAATAACGACAACATTCCATTCCTTAAGCAAATTAGTCCTGACGATACAAAGATGTTGTTTCTTAAGAAACTTAGGGATTCTGTTCGTGAACAAATAAGGTTTGCATGGAGGAATTTGGATCGGGTTGTCAACCCAGTTCTTTGGCTTAGTTTATTTGAACATGAACGACAAGCACTGTTAAAAATAGTCCCAATATTTAGGTCTCAAGGTAGTTATGTTTACGGAACTTTGAACCTTCCAGCCCATGCTCCACCGCAGGAGTTAGATATTGACGATGGAATGTATCTTCCGATGGCTGTGGTTGAGTCAAACCCTAAGTTGCTTCACTCAACAATGTTCAAAATAATTGACGAAGTCTTAGAATATATAGCGAGCCATAACAATGGCTGGACAGTTGATACAAACAAACATACTTGTGGGAGATTAATCACTAATCTAGGAGTTCACATTGATGTAAACGCATATGCTATCCCTGATTCAAAAATAGCAGCATTAAAATCTATGGTGGAGGCAAGAAATTACTCTTTGAAAGGAGAGCCTGCAGCTACAGATAAAGAAATCATTGACAATTTAGACAGTGCCTCTGTCAATCTCGCTCATCGAAAAAAAGGTTGGATTATATCTGATCCACAAAGTCTTAAAAATTGGGTTAATGACACAAAAGATACATATGGAAATCAATTCATCCATCTTTCAAGGATAATCAAAGCTTGGCGGGATTACACTTGGAAGAAAGGGGGGCCAAGCTCAATTGGATTAATGGCAGCAATCTATCAAGTTTACTGTTCAAATATCGTCAAAAAGCGTTTAGACGAAGGGCTGCTGCAAATTTCAAAAGCCTTACCTAACATTCTATCTTCCAATATTATGCATCCAGTATTACCAGATTTAGCTTTGTCTAGCCCTTCGGAAGATGAAATTTTGGAGTGGGGGTATGAAGCAAAAGTATTTGCTAATAAATTAGAAGCAGCACTTTGTTATTCGTCTTCAAGAGAAGAATGTGTTTACAAGTTCATAGAGTGCTTAGGTGATAGGATACCTAGTAACCCTGATGCGGTTGAATCAAGTCACTTTGAGCCTAGAACAAAAGCCTTTAAAGGCTCACCCGCTGTTGTAACTAATCCCGCATTGAGTATGAGAAATAACACACAGGCAGGATAAATGTTTAACTCTTTAAATGAGTACCTGCTTACAAAGGGGTTTAAGCGTGTCGCGCCATGGGGGGAACACAAGTTCGTTTTTCTCGGGGAAATAGAATGTACATTTCTAAAGCGAGATGTAAAGAGGTTAGGGGTGATGATAGGGTTTAATGCGTTACCTATGTTTGAAAAGCCTAGCTTGTTCTTAACTGAAAGACCCGCTCCTCTTGATCGTTTATGTGTTCACATTGAAAGTGCTTCCAAGTATCATTCAACAGATATTTATCCTATGTGTATTCTTGATAGTGAAGCTATACAAATCGATCCTTATCAGCCTGCAGGAACGCTTGAAGCTTTATTAAATATAGCTTCCGATATTTTGAAAAGGTCTCAGGAACAAATTGCTCTTGAGGAATTTGAAATGGAATTTGCGGGGTATTTTGGCCCCAACACTTTTGGGATAAGTAAGATAACGAACCTAGAAAGTGGCTTACTAAAATGCTTTCGTATTCACTCTACTTCCACTTTACCAGCACAATTTTTTCTATCAGATAATCATAACAAAAAACAATTAAACTTTTGGCTTAAAAAGCTCGGCCTTAAAGACCCATCTGTTTCAGAACCTTACGCAACTGCTTTGATTAAATTAAACAGTATAGATTGTCTTCCTTCCACACCAGAGTTTAACCATTCTTCTATTGCACCGTACTTGAATTGGCTAAAGACTTTAGGTGGCTCCTGCTACGCACAATTGCGAAAACAAATGACCTCCTCTGTCTTCAGACGGAACATTGAAAAAAATAATGGCTCGTTTTTAATCTTACTTGAAGTTAGGGGGGAATATTTTGGGTTGCTCTGTAGTTTGAAAAGTGACTTCGCTGGTAGATTTATCAATTCTGGATCGCGAAATTTTAAAGCTTTACACAATCCATTAGTTTCAAGTGTTGATAGAATACTATTCGAAGATGTTGGAGATGAGCAAGGTGTAAAACGTAATTTTTTAGAGTCAAATCTCATAGGAAAAAATATTGCTGTAATAGGATGCGGTACTCTTGGAGGGTATGTAATATCAAGCCTGTTTAAGGCTGGTGCTGGGTGTCGTGGAAAACTAACATTTTACGACGACGATAAATTTTCGATAAAAAACACATCAAGACATATCCTTGGAGCTAACTATTTCGGTCGGAACAAAGCAAGTGCGCTAGAAACGTATTTATATGAGCAGGGTATAGATAGAAAGTTGGATGGAAAAGCGGAATCTTGCCCTAACATCAATGACTTGTGTGATTTTGATATTGTAATTGATACTACAGGTGACTATGCATTTTCAATTAAGTTAAATTACGAATATTTAGCCCTTCAGTCGGATAACAAGCCTCTTCTTTATCATATTGCATTGTTTGCGGGGGGAGAATCTTCTCGTATATTTAAAATGGGAAATACTGGATGTTATCGATGTATGGATGACAAATCATTTAAACGACGGTTTCCTGACTTTAAAAGGGAAGAAGACAAAGTTGCTATCAAAAAAAGGTGTGGTGAGAGTTATTTGCCTTTTCCTATATCAGCTAGCATGAGAGCAGCAGGTTTAATGTTATCTGTATTATTAGATGAGTTGGATACGCCCAAAGCACAATCAATGTTGTTTTTTGAAGCTTACTCAAAGAGAGTAAAGGATCACAAAAACCAAGAATTAGTTAAACAAATAGATTGCCCCCAGTGCGATTTTTTTCGGCAGTAATTTCCTTGAGAAAACAAAAAGAAGATGATGATTTTCAGTTTTTTGGAAATGAACTTATCTCTATCGCGATTGGAAAAGACCTAGTCAATAATCTAAAAAAATTTAGTATTGCAGATGAAAACAAATCTGAAGCTGGCGGGGTACTATTTGGATATCGCTACAAAGATGGCATTGAAATAACCGAGTTTACAACTCCAATGCCATCTGATGTCCGCCGCCCTCATTCTTTCATGCGTACAGACCAACAACATATTAATAAAGCTAATTCTTTATGGAGTGAAAGTGATTACAAATGTGATTACATAGGTGAGTGGCATACGCATCCAAGGGGTAATGCAGAACCTTCATATATTGATAGACGTGAGTGGATAGAGTTGTACAAGTCTTTCAGAAAACCTATCGTAACTATCATTCAGTCACCATCTAACTTCCAAGTCTACTTTGTAGGTAAATAACAATGTTCAAAGTAATAATAAGCAAAGGGTTGGTGAAAATTCTAAGTCTGTTACTGGCTTTCCTCATCATGACATTGGTTGCATGGAGATCAGAGGTTTACTTAGGAGATTTATGGCAACTGCTTAAAGAACTAATGTGGTTGTTTAATGGTTATATTTTCATTGTTTTAGTTGTTGGGAATTATTTATGGCATTTTGTTTATCGACTTCCATTTTTCGGTAGGAAGATTTCTGAAAATTTTGCTCCAAATATCAATGGAACATGGAATGCGATTGTTTACTCAAAAGATAAGGACGCTCCTCAGAAGGGGGTTGTGCTTACTGTTGATTTTAAGCTAACTCTATTTTCATTTTCAATGATATCAAAATCGGATAATAAAGACCTTTCTAGTCACCTCATATCATCTGAAATTTGGAAAGACGAAAAATCGGGTAAATTCATTATTACATACTCCTTTGAAGCAACAGTGGCGAGACCTTCACAAACTGATGTTGGTAAATTTTACGGGTCAGCAAGGGTAAAATACGACAGTAAAGAAGATAGGTTTATAGGTTGTTATTGGACTAATCGTGCTTATCAACAAAGTCGACAAACTGCTGGAGATATTGAAATAGTCAGATATAAAAAATAGTCGAGAGTAGAGTGATAATCTAGCTTTTCAAATCATTGATAAAAGAGCAGTATACTGCATTGCTTTATAAGTCATACCATTGATACTCTGGATGTGTAGTAACTAACGATTTAAGGAATAAAGTGAAGTATCTAACTATTGATGCTGATGATATTGGTCGAAAAATCACTTCCCACTATCTGAACAACTCTCCATCTGAACTTGGTAAATTGAGCGCTTCATTAGATAAATCAACTTTTGACGTTTCGAGTATGCTTAAAGGGCTTGGTTTTGAAGTGATTTTTTGTGCAGCTGATGGCATAGCAGGTTACATTAAAAAAGACGTCGACTTTTTATCTGTTTTTGATTCAGTATCTGAGCTTTCTCCACCAGAATTCACTTATTCAGCCGGTGTTGGAGGGACTTTGAGGGAATCCTATATGGCTCTAATGATGGCTAAGAGTGATGGAAAGAGTTGTCTTCGTTTCTACAGTGACTTAAGAGATTAGGATAAAATTTGTTCAGAATCGTTCGGTTTGATCTTTTAGTAAGATATGTCGCCCTATTAACCATAGCCATAAGTCTTGGCGTTTATTCTTTAATTCAAGAATTTTTGTTGCCAAATTTTTCGTTATTCAAAATTGTTACTATTTCGTCAATTGTTAGCACCTTCATAATTGTAACACTTCTCTCACCATCCATATCTCGAAAGCTATGGGCTTTAAAATACCTAATAGATAAATCATCATTCCCTGATTTAAATGGCACTTGGGAAGGGGTAGTAACACTTGAAAATGGAGGGACCTTACCAGTGAAGGCTGTCATTAGACAGTCACTTTTAAACACGCAAATTGATATGCATGGTGAGACGACTAAGTCCATTACACTAGAAACTACGCCAACTTTAGAGCAAGGACAACGAAAACTCTATTATGTATATCGCTCTACTCCAAAAAATCCAGGTTACCCGTCATACAATGGTTCAACTTTGTTTGATATCAGATTAGTTAAAACTGCTCATGGTGAGTATTTAGAATTGTCGGGAAATTACTATACAGATAGAAAGTCCATTGGCAGAATAGCCATCAAGCAGATAGGTACTGATTTCAATATAGATGTTTCATATTACTAGTGGAGATTTGCTCACTTCAATTCTGCTGAACGAGACCGGCAGGGTCAGGTTCCCTGAAACGTACCATTTGTCACCAAGTTTAACGTTCGATTCGGTAATTCGTTTAGTCCGCTTTGGGCGTTAAGCCGAAGTAACGATATTGCTGAGTTAACTACGCTAACGACGTCGAGGTGGTGCATAACCCCAAACGTAAGTGTTACTTCGATTGTAGTTGTTACATGGTAAGCGTCTCGTAAAGGCCGTCTTTTAGATATCAATTCTGCACCGCACAATAATGTCTTTGATAATAATCGAG
>NZ_WTPY01000013.1 GCF_011378905.1 Paraglaciecola sp. 20A4
TGATTACCTTGAGGCTATATTTTTAGCGGGATCCGAGTTAGTTGAGTGATAATTAGGCATTCACGCTCTTGCCGTGGTCACACCCCCCCTTCACTGAACTAATCTAGTTATCAAAATTGAAAATAATTATTCGTCAAGAAAGTTAATTAAGCATCTGAATTTCATACCTAAAACTAAAAATCAGCATAAAGTCAATTCACTAAGCGCGCGCTAAGCAGCTTATAAAAGTTGACAGATTAACCGTTGATCACTATAACTACCTACCAGTAGGTAGTTTGATTAACAAATAAACCTCTTTAGCCAATCTAATCCTGAAAACGCTTAGAGACCCTTTTGAAAAACAATGAACCAAAAAGAACGATAGCGAACTATAGAGAGACAGCCATGATAATTTATGACGTAGAAAATTTCCCAAATCCACTTCGTGTACGCATCGCATTAGCGGAAAAAAACGCCCTTGATGCCGTTACTTTCAAACCTGTAGACTTAATGAATGGTGAGCATAGAAGTGATGCATTCTTAGGCAAAAACCCGTTTGCAGGTGTACCAGTACTCGAGTTGGATGATGGTACGTACATCGCGGAATGCCCAGCAATAACAGAGTACATCGACCATCACTTTGCAGGCCCTTCATTGACAGGTGAAACCGCTAAAGAGCGTGCAGTCATCAGCATGATGCAGCGCCGCGCCGAAACCCAAGTGCTTGACGCTATCGCCACTTACTTTCATCATGCGACCGACGGTTTAGGCCCTGAGTTAGAAACGTATCAAAATAGTGATTGGGGTCAAAAACAACATGCACGTGCATTAGCCGGCCTAGCGTATTTTGATGGTGTGCTGGCAACGCAGACCTACGTGGCTGGTGAAGCATTTACCGTGGCCGACATTACACTATGGTGTGGATTAGTATTCGGTGGTTTTTGTAATGTGAGTATTCCTGCTAACTTAACGCACTTACAAGCATGGCACGACCGAGTTGCTAAACGCCCGAGCATTGCGGCCTAACCTTAGCCTTAATTTGAGACTTGGCCTTATTTTCAGCGTACAAATAAGGCTTATACTACCAATTGATTCACTCTGGGGAGTCAGAAGATGAATATTAACGCCGATTTCAGCCAACGTGTTGTGGTTCACAGTCATCAACAACCGTGGGTCGCTTCACCTATGCCAGGGGTTGACCGTAGACCACTTGATCGCGTCGGCGATGAAGTTGCCCGGGCAACGACTATAGTGCGCTATGCGCCAGGTAGCGAGTTCTCACCTCATGTGCATACCGGCGGCGAAGAATTTATTGTGCTTGAAGGGGTGTTTCAGGACCAACATGGTGATTTTCCTGCGGGCTCCTATGTTCGCAACCCGCCTCAGTCGTCACATAAACCGGGCTCTGAACAAGGCTGCGTAATTTTTGTAAAACTATGGCAATTCAACCCAGAAGACAGGCAACACGTGAATGCGCCTGCCCGGGTCGATAGCGATGTTGCATCATTAGCATTTACTGCGCCGAAGACTGGCATAGTGAGCAAAGAACTATATCGCGATGGGTTTGAGGTGGTCAGTGTGTACGAGGTAGCGCCTGAAACCCAGCTCAATCTAGATGCGGTAAAAGGGCTTGAAATACTCATTCTCAATGGTCAATTTAGCGAGGGCAGCGACACGCTAGAAAAGCACAGTTGGCTGCGCTTACCCCTCGGCAGTAAGTTACAGGGTAAAGCTGGAAATAAAGGCGCAAGGTTATGGATAAAAACCGAGCATTTACCTTTTGTAAATAAGCAAATTGCCCGTGTGCAGAATGTAAAATAGCTAACACTATTGGGCTGGTAAGCTGAACGCTTTGTTTTTTTGGCCTTTGGCCTGCGAGCTCAGCGACTTCGTGGTAATTCGAATTTTTACGATAAAAATAACGATAATTTAAGATGGCGAATTAATAGGGTTGTCATGTTAAGCGGTTAAATAGCTTACTCGAACTGGGGGTCAAAAGAGATATCCGCAGCGGATTTTTAATGAAAGGTAAGTTGCTAGTCATATTCACGACCCTCACCACCCTTAATGCTCTGTCTATTTCACTTCAGAGCCTTACATTGCGACAACAACGGGGTTACCCGTTTAATTTTTACATCTAATTTAACGGCTACAGCGCACGCTTTACCACCAGAGCTGAAGACAAAGGTGTATCTAATATATGCCTAAAGTTCTTTCTCAAAGAAGCTGATTGAATGTCCATTTATGTAGCATTAGCATGTTAAGGGTATTAAACGATATCATTAAGTATGTAAATTCATACGAATGCAATGACAAAGCAGTTTATAATAATCTTATACTGGTCAACAGTAGCCAAAGCACAATTACTAATAGACAAGCCTTGCAGTTATCAAGTTTAGTATGGTTTGGCATGTCATTTTACTTCAAATGATTAACGCTAATAACTTATAAAATAATGTTCGTTCATCGAGTTGATTGTTAACCATGTCAAAAATTTTAAGTAACAAACTTCGTATTCTATTTTGCCTTGTACTCATAAACATACTGAATGTGAGCAACGCTCTGGCATCCGATGATATGGTCAAATTTAGTGGTTACGCTACGCTAGGTGCAATTTATAACGATAGTGCGGATCTAGGGTTTCATTCAAACTTTAAAGTGCCCGCTAGAACAGGTTTCTCACTGGCACCGGATTCATTAATTGGTGCTCAAGCGAATATCGAATTTACCCCCCACTGGGACGCTGTTATTCAAGCCGTCTTTCGCGATAAGCTTGATAATAAAGCGCTTAATTATATCGACGTCGGATTTCTTCGTTATCATCTAGGCAGTAATTGGGAGTTTCGCGTTGGGCGGATGAATACCGATATTTATTTTCTATCGGAATATAAATCAGTCGGTTACGCTTATTTGTGGGCTCGGCCACCGTCCGAATTTTATACCAATGTATCTTCAGTATCTCAGTTTGAAGGTGCCGATGTATTATATAAGCGCTCTGTGGGTAAAGGTTTTTTGCAAGTTAAATTAGGTTACGGTGGGTCCGATGCCACTATCGGAACAACAGGTTCAGAAAACGATACGAACATTGTAACTACAGACTCAAACGTAGATATAAAATTTGGTGATATGTTGATGGCATCTGTAGCTTACCAACAAGATAAGTGGCAAATACGTGCGTCGTTTCTCGATTCAAAAATAAAAAATTTCAGCGAAGATTTAGATATCATTGATGACGCTATTGCGTTTTTTCCTCCCACTATTTGGCCTGGCGGACCGATCCTTAGAGACCGGTTTGAATACCGTGGTAAAAAGCAGCAGTTTTATGGTTTGGGCTATCAATACGATGATGGTCTGTGGCTCGTACAATCAGAGATCGGTTTCACGCACTCTTTATGGGATATAATACAAGACAACGTTTCGGGTTATATCAGCGTAGGCTATGAGCCAGAAAATATAACCTACTTCGCTACACTGTCGGCCATTGAGCCTACACGAGGCACGCTAAGTGATAGTGTTGGAGAGATTTCACCTTACGCACCTGACGCGGTGGTAGCCTTAATACAATCCTTTAGCCCATTGATTAGGGCGGCGTTAGATCAAAGTAGGATTAAACAACACACCTTTAGTATTGGGGCAAAATGGCACATTTCACCCGCTGTGGTGGCTAAATTCCAAGTCGATCGCAGCGTGATTGCAGATAACGGTTTCGCATTATGGCAAGTGAACAATAATCTCGATTCAGGGCAAACTGTTAACGTAACGAGCCTTAACGTGAATTGGATATTTTGATATGCGCTTAGCTAATATCCAAATATTAGGCTTTTTATTATCCTTATGCTTGGCCTTCTCTGCTCAAGCTGTAGTTGTGGTGGTCAGCAAACAGAATCCTATTGATTCTTTGAGTAAAAATCAGATTATTGATATTTATATGGGCAGGTATAACACCTTCCCTGATGGGATTTTGGCTAAACCACTGGATCGCACAGCTAACAGCTCTGAAAAGCAGCAGTTCTACCATGCCTTAGTCAATAAAAGTGAGGCAAAAATTAATGCCTATTGGGCACGTTTGCTCTTCTCTGGACGCGCAAGTCCGCCGGGGCGCTTTGATTCAAATGACGAAATGCTTAGTGAATTAAAACGCTCTCACCAGACAATTGGTTATGTTTTAGAATCGGAAGTAGATGATTCTTTGAAAATCGTTTACCGTTTCGATAATAAGTAATTTATTTAAGACTCTTTTAAAATATCAGTACGTCTAAATGCCGCTTTGTAAAGCGCAATCTTTGTCGATAGATAATTTATTCGCGCTTTATTATTCTCATTAACGTTCAAATTGGTGGAATAACCGTCGCTCTTAGTTGCCGTGTTTTTTCCTGTACTCAGCATGTATTTATTTACTCAAAACCAGTTTGATAAGCATTGCATATTTGACTGGAAGTGAAATTTTTAAGCTAGGTTAGATTATAAAAAAGCCTCAGCTAGAATTAGCTGAGGCTCATTAATTATTATCCTGTTTCTATATCAAGCTGCCGAGCTACATAACTAAATAACTGTGGCGTTTCGAAAAACAGTTCAGGTGTGCAGCAGTGGTGGTTAGTTTAACGTGACAAATTCTTCTGCGCTGGTAGGGTGAATAGCGACACAAGCATCGAAATCCGCTTTTGTTGCCCCCATTTTCATAGCGACGCCGAAGCCTTGTAGTATTTCATCCATTCCATAACCAATACCGTGAATACCGACTACTTTTTCCTCTTCGCCAACACAAATCAATTTCATACGTGTCATCTGCCTATGGCTAGTCAGCGCTGTGTACATGGCGGCAAAGCTTGAGTTATACACTTTGACATTATCTTTACCAAATTCAGCATCAGCTTCAAGTTCCGTTAAACCCATGGTGCCTATTGCAGGGTGACTGAACACCACTGTAGGGATTAAATTGTAATCCATATGGGCATCTGTTTGACCGTTGAATAAGCGTTCTGATAATAAGCGTCCTGCTTTTACCGCAACAGGCGTCAGTTCAACTTTACCGATGTTATCGCCAACGGCATAAATGCCTTCAACACTGGTGTTTTGGTACTTATCAACCGCGATATAACCGCGTTGATTAACTGTTACGCCGGCGTTTTCAAGGCCCATATTGTCGTTTGCAGGCGCACGTCCAATTGCCCAAATAACGCAATCAGCTTCTAATTTCTCACCACATTCAAACGTAAGCGTCAGTCTGCCATCTGCATTTTTTTCCAGTTTTTCTGGAATGCGATGCGTATGCAACGTCGGGCCGTCTTGCGCCATCGTTTCAACTAATGTTTCGCTCAGCATGGTATCGAATGAACGCAAAGGCGCATGCTTACGCACTACTAAATGTGTTTTACTGCCCAATGAGTGCAATACTCCGGCTAGTTCAACCGCGATATAACCCGCACCGACGACCACAACTTCTTTAGGCTGCTCGGTTAACTCGAAAAAACCGTCTGAATCTATGCCTAAATCAGCACCAGGGATGCTTGGCGTAACGGGACGACCACCCGTTGCAATAAGAATGTGCTCTGCTGTGTATTGTTTGCCATCAACTTCTACCGTGTTTTTATCGACGAAACGGGCAAAGCCGTTAATAACAGTAATGTCGTTGTTGCCTAAGACTCGATCGTATGAGGCATGAATTCTTTTAATGTATGCTTCGCGACTATCGACTAGCTTTTTCCAATCGAATTTATTGACTGTTACGTCAAACCCATAGTCCGCAGCATAATGGTTAATAGCTTCAGCGACTTGTGCACCGAACCACATCGCTTTCTTAGGTACACAACCTACATTGACGCAAGTACCACCAATATGGCGCGCTTCAATTAACGCCACTTTCTTACCATGCTTCGATGCGCGGTTCGCCGACGCAATGCCACCACTGCCGCCGCCAATACAAATATAATCAAAATCTGCCATTTCTACTTATCCTAAATTATTAAGCTGTAACTACACGATATAAGGTTAGTCTCTATAAAGACAAATGAATTTTCTAATCAGGTTAATCGATAAAAATAAACGTGTGCCCAGTAGACCTTGCGTTAGCGAATTAACTTACACGGAAACTCACTTAAGTGAGGCTAGTCAAACCCTAATGATTTTAGCCTAGATTTATCTAAACACTTGAATTTGTGCTCCTCGCCCCTTACTTAGTACTCATCATTTTGTTGACTAAAGAGTTCACTATGTCCTTAAGCCCGCTGCAAGATTTATCTGGATTACCGCGTTTTTCAGATATTACCCCAGAGCAAATTCAGCCTGCCGTTGAGCAAGCCATTAACGATGCAAAGCAAACGATAGAAACATTGCTCGACCAACCATCTTACACCTGGGACAATTTTGCCGCCAAGCTTGAAGATAAAGATGACGAACTCGGTCGTATGTGGTCGCCCGTTTCACATATGAATTCGGTTGTCAGTAACGACGACTTGCGGGAAGCACACGATGCGTGCCTGCCTTTGTTATCGGATTACGGCACATGGATAGGTCAACATAAGGGCTTGTACCAAGCCTATCTGCAAATTCAAAACAGTGACGAATTTGCTGAACTAGATGAAGCAAAACGTAAGGTCATTGAAATTACAGTGCGTGACTTTGAATTATCTGGTGTGGGCTTAGACGATGAGAAAAAGCAGCGTTATGGCGAAATTAAAAGCCGTCTGTCTGATTTGTCGTCTACCTTTAGCAATAATGTAATGGACGCCACTTTAGGTTGGCAAAAACATATTACTGATGAATCACAGCTCGCAGGTTTACCTGAATCAGCTCTTGGCGCAGCTAAGCAATTAGCACAAAGTAAAGAATTAGAAGGCTGGTTATTTACCCTAGACATACCCAGCTACCTGCCTGTAATGATGCATGCTGATAATCATCTACTGCGTGAAGAAATGTATCGTGCATTCACCACCCGCGCCTCAGATCAAGGCCCAAATGCTGGTAAATGGGACAACGGCCCCCTTATTGATGAAACCATGGCTTTGCGCCAAGAACTGGCTCAGTTGTTAGACTTTGCTAACTATGCAGAGCGTTCACTGGCGACCAAAATGGCTGAATCAACCAGTCAGGTTAAGGGCTTTTTACATGACTTAGCGGCCCGGTCTAAACCCCAAGCTCAGCAAGATCTCGCTGAACTAGCCGACTTTGCAAAAAAACAATTTAACAAACCTGAACTTCAAGCGTGGGATTTTGCCTATTACAGTGAAAAGCTCAAAGAGCAAAAATATGCAATTTCTGACGAGGCATTACGTCCTTATTTCCCCGCTCATAAAGCGGTGGATGGGTTGTTCGAGGTTGTCTCTCGTTTATATGGGCTACAAATCGCTGAACGTGATGGCGTTGACACTTGGCATAACGATGTTCGCTTTTTCGATATCAAAGATGCCAGTGGTGAGCTTCGGGGCAGTTTTTATCTCGATTTATACGCTCGCGAACATAAGCGTGGCGGTGCCTGGATGGACGAATGCCAAACCCGCCGAGCTAAACCAGACGGTACAGTGCAGTTACCGGTTGCTTACTTAACCTGTAATTTCAGTGGTCCAGTTGGTAACAAGCCAGCGTTGTTTACCCACGACGAAGTCATTACCTTATTCCACGAATTCGGCCACGGAATTCACCATATGTTGACCCAAATCGACGTTGCTGGCGTATCGGGTATTAACGGGGTGGCTTGGGACGCAGTTGAATTACCGAGTCAGTTCCTTGAAAACTGGTGTTGGCAGCCTGAAGCCTTAGCATTTATCTCTAGCCACTATGAGACCGGCGAACCTTTACCTCAAGATTTACTGGATAAAATGCTTGCGGCTCGTAACTTCCAATCGGCCATGCAAATGGTTCGACAGCTGGAGTTCAGTCTGTTCGATTTTACCTTGCATGAGAAATACAGCAGTGAGGAAAAAACATCTGTTCAGGCCTTACTCGATGATGTGCGCAGTGAAGTTTCGGTGGTTATGCCTCCTGAATTTAACCGCTTCCAGAATAGTTTTGGGCATATTTTCGCCGGTGGTTATGCAGCAGGTTATTACAGTTATAAATGGGCAGAAGTGCTTTCTTCAGATGCGTTCAGTCGTTTCGAAGAGGAAGGAATTTTTAACCAACAAGTTGGCCAAGATTTCTTGAATAACATTCTTGAAAAAGGTGGCAGTAAAGAGCCTATGGAGCTGTTCGTTGCATTCAGAGGGCGGGAGCCAAAAGTGGATGCTTTGTTACGCCACAGTGGCATTGAAGATTAAGCAAAAGAGAGTCTAATTAAGCAGGAGTCGGGGTGAGCGAGAACATTTTAGCCAATTTAGAAGATTATCAGGCCCTCTATCAGCGTGCCTGTGAGCGCAAGTGTGGCCCTGACGCCGTTGAAAGCTTACTTAGTGATCCATTATCCGATCGAGACGTCGCCCAATTGGGCGATGATCGCTTTTTAGCTGAATTTAGTAAAAAAGTTTTTCAATCCGGCTTTGTATGGCGTGTAGTACGTAACAAGTGGCCGGAGTTTGAACGGTTGTTTTTTGAGTTTAATCTGGACAAAGTATTGCTTATGCCAGAAGAGATGTTGGAACAACGTGCTCAAGATCCGGCGATTATTCGTAACTATAAAAAGGTCAGAACTATTCAAGACAACGCCATGATGATTGACTCGGTACGTCGGGAGCATGGCAGCTTCGCGCAATTTGTAGCAAATTGGCCTGCTACCGATATCATTGGTTTGTGGGCTTATCTTAAGAAACACGGAGCACGATTGGGCGGTAATACTGGCCCTTACGCTTTACGTGCCTTAGGCAAAGACACCTTTATTCTCAGTCGCGATGTCACCAGCTATTTTACTCAGCGTGGTATAATCTCCGGCGGCGTCAACTCAAAGCGCAGCCTTAACGCCATTCAACAAGCATTTAACCAATTGCAACAGCAAAGCGGGCGTTCGATGCAGGCTCTAAGCGTTCTGATAGCCATCAGTGTGGGTGATAACCTCTGAGCGTCATGTCTCAGATTAATATTATTGACGTTAGTTACCTTTTTTAGGTAAATAATCTTTTGCAACGAACTGCACGTATAACAATGTAACTTTTTTAGATTGGCACTGTTTATTTCGTTACACTAGCGCCAAGAGTTTATTAAGGAATTGACATGAGCGTCAGTGAAAACAATGCCACTATAGCGGCCAATCCAAGTGCTAGCCAAGAGCAAACCCAAGAATCTTCTGAAAAAACCCATTTTGGTTTTCAGCAAGTAGATAAAAATGCCAAGGCATCTATGGTTGCCGAGGTTTTTCAGTCAGTTGCGGCCAAATACGATATTATGAACGATGTGATGTCCATGGGTATTCATCGTTTATGGAAGCGTTTTACCATAGATTGCAGTGGAGCTAGAGCTGGCCATAAAGTGCTTGATTTAGCAGGCGGCACAGGTGACTTAACCGCAAAGTTCTCACGCATAGTCGGTGATAGCGGCGAAGTGGTTTTAGCGGATATTAATGATGCTATGTTACGGGTGGGTCGTGACAAATTACGCGACAAAGGCATAGTTGGTAATGTGCAGTACGTGCAAGCCAACGCTGAAGCTTTACCTTTTCCTGACAACAGTTTCGATATTATTACTATTGCCTTTGGATTGCGTAATGTAACCGATAAAGACAAGGCCCTAGCCTCCATGTATCGGGTACTTAAGCCTGGCGGCCGTTTATTGGTATTGGAGTTTTCAAAACCAACGAGTGAAATATTAAATAAAGTCTACGATGCCTATTCTTTTCATTTGCTGCCTAAAATTGGTGAGTTAGTGGCAAAAGACGGCGATAGTTATAAATACCTTGCGGAATCGATTCGCATGCACCCAGAACAAGACGTGCTTAAAGACATGATGCAAGATGCTGGCTTTGAGCAAGTGACTTATCACAATTTAACCGGTGGTATTGTTGCCTTACATCGTGGGTTTAAATTTTAAATGTTAGTCGGGCAACTGCTAAGCGCAGGCATTGAGTTCACCCTTAACCAGCTTGTGCAACTCGATCCTGACTGCCAAGGACGACTGAAAAAGCTGTCTAATAAGCAACTGCAAGTCACCGTAAGAGAATTACCTTGGTCACTGCTGTTTAGTTTTTCCCAGCAAATTGACGTTAGCACGCTTACGCCTAGCGACCAGGAGACTTCAACCGAATCAACAGCTGATTGCCATATCACGTTAGATCTTAGTACGTTGGCCGAACTTAAAGATAGCAGTAAAATCAGTCAGCTTATTCAACAGGGGAAATTGGATTTAGCCGGTGATATAAATGTCGCTCAAGGGTTTAGCAACCTAATGAAAGAACTCGATATTGATTGGGAAGAACAGCTATCTAATTACACCGGCGATGTCGTTGCACATCAAACATTTAGCAGCGTTAAATCATTTTTTAATACCGCCCAACAAGAAATTGAAAAATTAGCTGATCAGTTTAGTACACGTCTAACTCAGCCCGACGCAGTTGCCGTGACGCCAGCAGAAGTAGAAGACTTCTGTGAGCATGTGAATACTTTACGCAGTGACTGCGATAGGCTTGAAGCCCGTATCGATAATTTAATAGCCTCACAACAGGACGACAAGTAACCCGTGCGGATCCTTCGTTTATACCAAATCAATAAAGTTTTTTTACAATACGGCTTAGATGAGCTTATTCCAGAAAAATGGCTACCTTGGTATGCCAAGCTCGGCCGCTTCGGTTTTTTTTGGCTGCGAAATAAACATAAAGATAAATCCCAGGGCGCTCGCATTAGGCTTGCTCTGCAGTCATTAGGTCCGGTATTTATCAAATTCGGCCAGATGCTGTCTACTCGTAAAGACTTATTAAGCCTTGATGTAGCCAACGAACTAGCCATATTGCAAGACCAAGTTGCCCCATTTGATAGCGAGGTGGCCCAGCAAACCATCCGTCACGCCCTTGGCCTAAAAAATTTAAGCGAGTTGTTCAGTGAATTCGATAGCACACCCTTGGCATCAGCGTCCATTGCCCAGGTGCACGCCGCTAAACTAATTGGTCACAGCGAAGAAGTTGTTGTGAAGGTTATTCGTCCAAATATTGGCTCGGCTATTCATGCTGACATCCAATTAATGCGCACATTTGCCAACGCCTTGCAAAAACTTTTACCTGATGGCAAGCGTCTTCGCCCAGTTGAAGTGGTCGCTGAGTACGAAAAAACCATCGTCGGCGAACTCGATTTACTCAATGAAGCTGCCAATGGTATTCAATTTAAACGTAATTTTGAAAACTCTACGGCTTTATATGTTCCGCATATTTACAGTGATTATTGTCATGCAAATGTGATGGTAATGGAACGAATTTATGGTACCCCAATATCCGATATCGCCACCCTAGAAGCGCGCGGCACAAACATGAAAAAGCTTGCTGAGCGTGGTGTTGAGGTGTTTTTTACCCAAGTGTTCAGAGACAGCTTTTTCCATGCAGACATGCATCCTGGAAATATTTTTGTCGCGTTGGACAACCCCGAAGATCCGCAATATATCACTATTGATTATGGCATTGTAGGCACCTTAAACAGTGAAGATAAACGCTATCTTGCTGAGAATTTTATTGCGTTTTTCAACCGTAACTATCGCAAAGTCGCTGAATTACACGTGGATTCTGGCTGGGTGCCTAGTAACACCAGTATTGACGAGTTCGAAGCCTCTATTCGCCGTGTATGTGAGCCTATTTTTCAAAAGCCGTTAGCTGAAATTGAGTTCAGTAATGTGCTATTACAACTGTTTAATACCGCTCGGCGCTTTAATATGATTATTCAGCCACAGTTGGTGTTATTACAGAAAACATTGTTATATATCGAGGGCCTAGGCCGTCAATTATATCCACAACTGGACTTGTGGCAGACCGCAAAACCATTCCTTGAAAATTGGATGCGTGAGCAGATTGGCGTGAAGGCTATGTATAACAAAGTGTCGGCAAATCTGCCATTTTGGTCGGAAAAACTACCTGAAATTCCTGATTTGGTGTACGACTCGCTACGCCAAATAAAGCGCTACCCTGAACAACAGAAATTGCAATTTGAAAAGCAACAATGGCAGGTTAAACAACAACAACGACGCTTAGTGTTTACCATTATCGGTGCCACCTTATTAATCGTATCCAGCGTTATGCCTATCTATAGTCAACATTGGTGGGTACCTGCAGGGGTGGCAACGATAGGCATAGTAAGTTGGTTGATCGCTTGGCGATGCCGAGTTGCTGAATAACCCCAAAAGCAAAACCTGGATGCCATAGCGACCTGCGGCCTATTGAATACCCCAGCGTTTAGCTATGGCCGAAAAAGCCTTCCACTCTTAAAGCTAAACCATAAGAGGGAGCAAAGTGCTCATCTCGTCGCCATAAAATAAAGGGCTCCAATTCATAAAACAACCATTTTCTTAAGGCATTTTGACGCCAACGCACACTGACATAGTGTTCGTTTAATTGGTAGTTTGGCCGACTCAATCCCTCAATATAGTAACCACTAATAATGGCTGTTTTTTCATCAAACTGATGTAGACTTTGCCAACTATGCCGCCATAGCCAGTCTTCAGTTCTGTCGCGGTAGTAAAAATTATTGTCGAAGCGGTATAACGTTGCTGCGGTCGCGCTGTAATCGAATTTAGTTGAAAAGTGGCTTCCAAAACCATCGTCACTGTAATAATAAATTGAGCCTTCGACACGCATTAGCGTATCAGCGGCCAGAGAATAATGATTACGATAACGACTTTTGACGAAAGTTTGAAATCCTCGGCCTATACCAATTCGATGGGAAAACCCACTATTTGGCCTAGATCGCCACTGTAGTGCTAGATTTAATCTGTCTGTATCGCCAAAGCTATCGTTTTGTCCTAGACGCTCATTACCTAACTCAGTTTCGTCATCATAGTCTGACAACACCACATCTAAACGGTTTTTAAGGTTAGGTAAACGCACCCGTACTTTGAAGCGATTTTGGAATTGATTGAGTGAACGTGTACGCGGCTCCCAGCCAAGCCGAATACGGGCTTCAGCCTGAGCAGTTTCTTGATGCATTACCCCGTCGAGAAAAAAGAAATCATCAAACCATATCGCTGAGTCTTGTACTGACTGAGCAATATTTTCATGCATATCATCGAGCCAAGGATAATCTGGCTGTGGCTCGTTCTCTTCCCCGTTGCAGTAAAATGCGCTAAACATAAACAGCAAAACAACATGTTTTATTTTCAATACCGCACTCCCTGTGTTTTAGCTATTACTGTGCATTGAAATGTTTGCTTAATCAAATCCAGTGACCTTTTTAATTTGCTACGTATAATGGGCCTAAATATTTAAGAGGAGTATGTTATGTTCGGTATTAGCCCAATGCAGTTGATCATCATTTTAGTGATTGTAGTTTTACTTTTTGGCACTAAAAAACTTCGTAATATGGGCGGAGACTTGGGGTCTGCAGTAAAAGGATTTAAGAAAGCAATTTCAGATGAAGACAAAGAAAAAGACGCTGATTTTAAAGCAGATGGAAAAGTCGAAGATACCACTACTGACAAAGAAAAAACGGTTCAACATAATGTCAAAAGTGAATCAGATACAAAGGCTAAAAGTGAGTAACGCGAGCATTATCCATGTTTGATATAGGCTTTTTAGAATTATTAGTCATTGGTGTTGTTGCCTTGTTAGTGCTTGGTCCTGAACGTTTGCCCGGTGCAATTCGTTCAACCATGCGCACTGTGCGCAGTGTCAAAAGCATGGCCACAGGTTTTCGTCAGGAAGTTGAGCAACAATTTAAAATCCATGAATTGCATGAGAATCTGAAGAAAGCAGAGCAGCAAGGACTTGAAAACCTATCGCCAGAGCTGCAAAAATCCGTTGATGAACTGCGTGATGCAGCGAAGTCTGTTCAAAAACCTTACGAAAAAAAGTAGTCACGGATGTCAGATCCAAATAGCTTAATTGCCCACTTAGTTGAATTACGGGGCAGAGTCTTAAAAGCGGTATTGAGTGTGTTTGTGGTGTTTTTATGTCTAGTGTATTTTGCCCAAGACTTATATCACTGGCTTGCCACCCCTTTATTAGAGACTTTGCCAGAACACGCAGAAATGATTGCCACAGATGTAGCATCACCATTTTTTGCCCCTTTTAAATTAACCCTCGTACTGTCGTTTTTTATCGCCATACCTGTGGTGTTGTACCAGATTTGGGCATTTATTGCGCCAGGCCTGTATCGCAATGAAAAGCGTTTAGTCGCACCATTGTTATTTTCCAGTACCCTGCTGTTTTACTCCGGTATGGCCTTTGCCTATTACGTGGTATTTCCTTTGGCTTTTGCGTTTTTTACTGGCGTTGCCCCCGAGGGTGTCACCATTAATACCGATATCAGTAGTTATCTCGATTTTGTACTAAAAATCTTTTTTGCCTTTGGTTTATCGTTTGAAATACCGGTGGCTATTGTACTGATGTGTTGGACGGGCGTAAGTACACCTGACGCGTTGCGGGCAAAGCGCCCTTATGTGATCGTGGGTGTGTTTACATTGGGGATGTTGTTAACCCCACCGGATATTATTTCGCAAACCTTGTTGGCGATTCCGATGTGGATACTGTTTGAAATCGGTATTTTGGTCGGGGGTTTTTACGCAAAACGCAAAGTCGAGCCTGAAGAAGAAGAACAAAAAGATAACGAACAGGAGCCATTATGAAAATTTTTGCTATCACACTAGGATTATTTTTTAGTGCGATATCCGGCGTCAATGCGCAAGATATTATAAGCGAACTACACGATTGCCGAGCTGAGAATAACGATACGCTGCGTTTGGCTTGTTATGACAAGCTGTCATCGATAAATTACCAAGATAGTGAACGTCATACCCAGGCGAGTGTTAGCAACAAACCGGCCGTAGTCGTTTCGACTCCACAACCCATTGTTAAAAAAGAAATGGCTAAACCTTTAGCTTCACAAAGCTTCGCGAGTCGAGATAATCAAGTCAAAAACTTCGGGTTGGCAAAAGTCATTGAACCAGAACAAAAAATTGCAAAAATTACTGCTGATGTCATTGATACTAAAAAAGATCCCTACGGTAAACTGATCGTTAGCTTAGAAAATGGGCAGGTATGGCGTCAAACCGGTAACTCTACCTTAAGAATCAAAATTGGCGATCAGGTGTACGTTGAAGAAGGCATACTAGGTTCGTATTTTTTAAGCAAGGAATCGAGCAACAAACGAATTCGCGTGAAGCGGTCTAAATAGCGTGCAATGGTTTGATATTGGCGTAAATATTCCTAATGACCCGAATGCATTAGCCCCCATGCTTGGGCGCGCTGCAGATGTAGGCGTCACGCAAATCATGCTCACGGGTACGAATATCACTACTAGCCAGCAAGCAGCCGACTTAGCGCAACTGCATCCGATGAAAGTTTTCAGTACTGCGGGTATTCACCCTCATTATGCTGAGCTTGCCCCCACTGATTATATTCAAAAGATTAGCACATTGGCAGAGCAACCCCACGTGCTCGCGATTGGCGAGTGTGGTCTAGATTTTAATCGTGACTTTTCGCCTAGAGATATACAACTAGCCGTTTTCGAACAACAACTTATTCTTGCCTGTGAGTTGGGTTTGCCAATATTTCTACACGAGCGCGACGCATTTGATGCTCAATATGCGTTACTAAAAAAATACAGTAAGCAGTTGAATGGCGCCGTTGTGCATTGTTTTACTGGCAATAACGAACAGATGCAGGCTTATCTGGCATTGGGTTTTTATATCGGGATTACGGGATGGGTGACCGATGAGAAACGTGGTATCGACCTCAGAGATGCTATGCCTTATTTACCCCTCGAGCGTTTAATTTTAGAAACGGATGCCCCTTATCTAAAACCGAAAAAATTAGCCAGCGACAAAATTATCGGCGTAAAGCAAAACGAACCTTGTTATTTGCCCGTTATCGCCAAAACGCTGGCATTCCTTATGGATACTTCAATCGAATCATTAGCCAAGCACAGTAAACACAATACTCAACAGCTATTAGCGCTGGGTTAATTGCATTGACTATCAATATGCTATTTCGCAATGTACTCACCCCACCTGCAGCGGTTCAGTTGCTGTCTGTTACCTGCATTTTATTATTTTTGAGCATCGTGTTTTCGATAAAACTACAGACACCCGCGCAATTATCACACAGCACCTTGTTATACCTGCAAGACACTGAACAACAATACCAACTGCACACCTTACCAGACCCCACAAGTAATCAATGGCTTGCGGCGAAAGGTTTTCAGCTTGGCTTACCTATCTCAGACACGCCCTATTGGTTAAGCTTTACTGTTCCCGCACTTGCTAATGCCGAGCACTGGTTATTGGAGTTAAATAACCCTCTAATCGATCACATATCTGTGTGGTTTTTAGAAAACGGTGAATTACTTAATCTTTACCAAGCCGGTGATGAGTTGCCGTTTTCAGCTAGGCCTTTGCCATACGAAACGTTTTTATTTCCACTTCCTAAATACGAACAACAGTTACGAATTATTATGCGTATTAGTAGTGAAGGAACACTGCAATTGCCTATAAACCTATGGCCTGAATCACGATTTTTAGTTTTTAATGGTGAACACAGTATTTTGATAGGGCTATTTTTTGGTGTGTTGATCACGATGGGACTGAGCAGTCTTTTCTTTTTTGTTATCAGCCGTCAGCCCGTATTTTTGTTTTACGCCGGTTATGTTTTTAGCTTCGCTTTACTTTTAGCCTCAATGCAAGGCTTGGGGTATAAATATGTATGGTCAGACAACCCATGGATGCAGAGACACAGCGTGGCAATCTGGGCTAATGCCACGGTTTTTTGTACCATCATATTCACCAATATATTGCTCGATATAAAAAATATCAGTCAACGACTACATAAAATACTGAATGGAATAGCGATATTTTTTGCTATTAGTTTAGTGCTTTCCTTATTGATACCTAAAGCTTGGTTTATGACACCATTTTTATTCGCTCTGGGCACTATTTGTGTGCTGATGTATGGCTTGGGTATTTGGTGTTGGTACAAAAAAGTGCATTTAGCCCGCTTCTACACTTTGGCCTGGACCTCACTATTAATCAGTTGTTTGATTGCGTGCTTGGATCATCTAAACATTATCTCGCTCGCTATTTCATCAAATTATTTGTTGATGTTGGGCGTTATCATTGAAACATTCTTGCTCGCCTTAATGTTAGCCCTAAGCGTAAATCGCCAGCGCAGACAATTGTTCAGCATTCAAAAAGAAGCTCTGCACAAAGAACGATATATGCGCGTGGTACAAGAAAAAGTGTTAGAGCAGCAAAATAATGCCCAAGAAGCACTGGAATATAGTGTTCAAGAGCGCACGTTAGAACTAGAAATTGCCCTGCGCGAATTATCCGAAATTAACCGCGAATTAGAAGAAAAGAATACTCTGGATGCCTTGACCGGTATTCGAAACAGACGCTATTTTGATAAAAAATATCTTGCTGAAGTACGCCGTAGTCGCCGTGAACGCACCGAACTGGTGGTTGCTATGATAGACATTGACCATTTTAAACGAGTAAATGACGAACACGGGCATTTAGTCGGTGATGACTGCATTAAGTTTGTGGCTGAACGCTTGAAAAAAGCCTTGAAACGCCCCACTGATGACGTATGTCGTTACGGCGGCGAAGAGTTTGCTATTATTATGCCTAGCACCGACTTGGCTGGCGCTAAAATTTTATTAGACCATGTACGAACGGATATACACGATAGTCTCGTGTACAGCGCTGGAGCGTCTATTAGCCTAACAGTTAGCATTGGTTTAACTAGCGCCATAATGGATCCCCAGCAAAATGAGGACACCTTGATTGGCTTTGCTGATCAATTGCTTTATCAAGCCAAAAATAATGGACGAAACTGCGTTATCGCCAAACCCTTATCCAATACCGACCCATCTCAATAGGACTGTAACCATGGCCGAAACTTTTCCAAATATTCGTATGCGTCGCATGCGCCGTCATACCTTTACCCGTGATTTGATGGCGGAACACCAGCTAAATGCTAAAGATCTTATTTATCCTGTTTTCGTTTTAGAAGGTCAAAATCAACGTGAGAGCATTGCATCAATGCCCGGCGTGGAGCGCTTGTCGATTGATCTACTGGTAGAGGAAGCGAAAGGGTTATATGCCCTTGGCATTCCAGCACTGGCGTTATTTCCCGTTACTCCCCTTGAGCAGAAAACTGAATGTGCGAGTGAAGCTTTTAACCCTGACGGTTTGGCTCAACGAGCCGTAAGAGCTCTTAAAAACGCACTACCAGATATGGGTGTTATCACTGACGTAGCACTTGACCCGTTCACATCACACGGCCAAGACGGGTTACTAAATGATGATGGTTATGTCTTAAACGATGAAACCATCGAAGTATTAATTAAACAAGCATTGTCTCATGCCCAGGCAGGTGCCGATATTGTTGCGCCATCCGATATGATGGACGGACGCATAGGTGCTATTCGTCAGGCACTTGAGAGTCATGGTTTTATCAATACATGCATCATGGCTTATTCCGCTAAGTATGCTTCCCACTATTACGGACCGTTTCGTGATGCAGTCGGCTCTGCAGGCAATATCAAAGGCGGCAATAAAAAAAGTTACCAAATGGATCCCGCTAATTCTAATGAAGCGATACGGGAAATTGCGTTAGACATAGCGGAAGGTGCCGATATGGTAATGGTTAAACCTGGTATGCCTTACTTAGATATTGTGCGTCGCTGCAAAGACGAATTTGCGGTACCGACTTTTGCTTACCAAGTCAGTGGTGAATATGCCATGCACAAGGCGGCATTTTTGCAAGGTTGGCTAGACGAAGAAGCAGTGATTATGGAATCATTATTGGCCTTTAAGCGCGCAGGCGCAGACGGTATTCTGACCTATTTCGCCAAACAGGCTGCGCAGATTTTGGCGCGAGATAAGTGAGCTAGATTTGACTTGTAGTTAGCTGAAAGATTAATGGCAGGATGTACTGTGCGCTGGCAAATTTGCCGGCGTTTACCTTCTTATGGTCTTAACCTTACTCCCGTTACTCGCAGGTTAAATGCCAGCCCATTTTATGCTGTTGAAACTTTTCGTTGGCCAACTCAGCATCAATCAAAGGATGCGCTTTAAGCCATTTTGCAGGAAAGACAAGATGCCAGTCATCGCCATCAACGTCTAACCGAAAAACGGGTAACAAGTTATCTTTGCGACGAATGGATAAAATACACGCTAGGCGTAATACCCGCACAAGACTGCGCATAACGTCGCGTACTTCACTGTGATTTTGTTTAAATAGGTCAGGACATATCTGCTGACGGTGATTCAACACTAAGGTTTTTATCCCGTCACGCTGTAAATTGGTAAACCCCACCATTGGCACATAACCTAAAATATACGCACCGTGTTTATGATGTAGCTTGTACTCTATATGCAAGCCTGTTTCGTGCAGCATAGCAGCTGCCGTCAACATTGCTTCACCATCAACGCCACTCACATCCACTTGCTCACTAAGCTGATGAAATAACAGTAACGCCACGTCTTTGACTCTTTGAGCTTGCTCACTGTCAATATGGAAATGCTGCATATGCTGATGAATAGTTTGCATGCGGCGATCGTTTTGCTGCATGTTTTCAAGCATGCCGTAGATCAGTCCTTCACGCAGTGCCCCGCCAGATATTTGCATATCTTTAATGTTAAGAGATTCGAACAAGGCAATAAGAATCGCTAAACCACTGGGGAAAATAATCCGCCGGGACTCTTCAAGCCCATCGATAATAAGGTTATCTAAGGTTGCACAATCGATACATTGTTGACGCAAATTATATAAATAATCGAGTCTAATCGCGTCACTTATACCTAGGGCGACTAATATTTCGGTAATCGCCTGTGGTGTGCCTGAAGCCCCCAAACATTGCTGCCAGTCAAAGTTAATAAATTTATCTGCTACGCCATCTACTAGCACTTTAGCGGCCTGAATCGCATTATCAAAGTTGGTTTCGCTGAGTATGTCATCCACAAAGTAACGTTCTTTAAACGTTACACAACCCATGTTCAAACTAACGAGGTTAATGGGATCCATATCATTACCGATTATGATTTCAGTACTCGCCCCGCCTATATCAATAACAAGAGAATTGCCTTGATTAGCAGAGGTGTAAGCCACTCCCAAATAAATTTGACGTGCTTCTTCTTCGCCACTAATAACAGTTAGTTTGTGCTTGAGGATTTTTTCAGCTTTGCTGGTAAAGACGTGAGCATTTTTTGCTAATCGCAGTGTGGCCGTTGCCACCACACGAATATTATCTTTAGGGATATCTTGCAGACGCTCGGCGAAGGTTTCGAGGCAGCTCCAGCCGCGCTCTAAACTTTCAGCGTCGAGTATCATGTCATCGCCTAACCCTGAGGCTAGACGGACTTTTTGCTTAACTTTACCGATGATTTGTACATTACCCGCTACGACCCGAACGATAACCAAATGGAAGCTGTTTGAGCCTAAATCAACGGCTGCATATAACTCCTCAGGATGGCTCTGGGGCAAGCGGGTAGATGTAATCATGGCTTCCTACGGTTACGCGAACTCGATTGACGCTTCTGTGGGCTGCGGCCATTTTGCATACGCTTTTTATGGCGCGGCTTAGGTGCCTCAACATCACGAAGAAGTGCATCCGGTTTGTATTCTGTTACTGGAATAGCATGTTCGATGTAAGTTTCAATCGCAGGTAAATTCAGCGCATAGCGTTCACACGCGAAGCTAATTGAACTACCACTTTGACCCGCGCGACCGGTACGGCCGATACGATGTACGTAATCTTCTGCATCGTCAGGTAAGTCAAAGTTAAATACGTGGCTCACCATAGGAATGTGTAATCCACGAGCAGCCACGTCGGTAGCCACTAGCACGTCTAATTTGCCTGAGGTGAAATCCTCAAGAATTTTTAAACGCTTATTCTGCGGAACATCACCGCTTAATAAACCCACGCGATGTCCGTCAGCTTGTAACCAATCAGATACTTTCTCGCAGCTGTGCTTGGTATTGGCGAAAACAATGGCTTTATCTGGCCACTCTTCTTCCATCAAGCTTAGCAATAAAGCAATTTTATCTTCATCAGAAGGATAAAATAGCTCTTCTTTGATACGTGTACCGGTTTTGCGCTCAGGCTCAACTTGCACGTGCGTAGGATTATTCATATGTTCATAAGCGAGCTCTTGTACTCGATACGACAATGTCGCCGAGAACAACATGCTTAAACGCTCTGTTGGCTGAGGCATACGATTGAAAAGATAACGAATATCTTTAATAAAGCCTAAATCAAACATGCGATCAGCTTCATCAAGTACTGCTACTTGAATACCAGCCAATGAAAAGATGTTCTGTTTGTAGTAGTCAATGATCCTGCCAGTAGTGCCGATAATAATATCTACACCTTCTTGCAGTTTTTCCCGTTGACTTTGATAACCCTCGCCCCCATAAATCAATCCGAGAGACAAACCAGTGTGTTGACTTAGCAATTCTGCATCGTTAAAGATCTGAACTGCCAACTCTCTGGTTGGCGCCATAATAATGGCTCTTGGTTGTTTTTTAGTGGGCTGCGGGTTACTTAGCAAGTAATGAAAAGTTGCCACCAAGAACGCGATAGTTTTACCGGTTCCGGTTTGCGCTTGACCTGCTATGTCATGCCCTTCTAATAAAGGGGGCAAGCTTAACGCTTGTATGGGCGTGCAGTGACTAAAGTTTGCGGCGGATAACGCCTTAACGACTTGCTCATTAATTGGCAAGTCCGCGAAATGTGTTTCGGTTAAATGAGTTGTTTGCATAGCTTATAGCTTATCAGTGCTTGCATTAAAAAACAGTTTCTATATAACAATCACGATCACGCTGAATTACATCGGCGCTAGAATTAATGACGGAGAAAAGAATGAGCGACAAAATTATCCAATTATCGGACGATAGTTTCGAGGCAGATGTTATCAATGCGACTGGTCCTGTACTGGTTGACTTCTGGGCGGAATGGTGCGGTCCGTGTAAGATGATTGCGCCAATTTTGCATGAAATTGCTGACGAATTCGATGGCAAGTTAACAGTTGGCAAGCTAAATGTCGATGAAAATAACGAAACACCGCCTAAGTACGGTATTCGTGGTATCCCGACTTTACTTTTATTCAAAGGCGGTAATGTAGCTGCGACTAAAGTAGGCGCGCTATCTAAGGGCCAATTAGAAGAATTTCTTAACGAAAATATCTAATAATAGGTACTGAAATTAAGCCCGATTACGTCGGGCTTTTTTATACTTTGCGCAAACCATGTTCAATGTACGACGATTAAAAGCACTATTTTCACTAGACGTACTGTAATTTTGGTGCTAAATTTTCACTGTTCTCACCTGAACAGACCTGTATTTTCGTACCAATCAAAGATTTTAAAAGTAATTAACTTTGAACCATTCAATCAATTTTTGCTGTTACAGCAAATTTTTCAAGCATAAAAAGACCCACCAATATGAACCTAACGGAACTCAAGAATAAACCAATCAGCGAGCTGGTTGCACTGGCCGAGAAAATGGGCCTAGAGAATATGGCCCGCGCGCGTAAGCAAGACATCATATTTTCGATATTAAAAACCCACGCTAAAGGCGGGGAAGATATTTTCGGCGACGGCGTATTAGAAATCCTTCAAGACGGCTTTGGATTCTTGCGTTCTAATGACGCATCGTATTTAGCGGGTCCTGATGATATTTATGTATCACCTAGCCAAATTCGTCGCTTTAACTTACGCACTGGCGATACTATTTCAGGCAAAATTCGCCCACCTAAAGACAGCGAGCGTTACTTCGCTCTGTTAAAGATAAGCGAAGTTAATTTTGACCGCCCAGAAAATGCGCGTAATAAAATATTATTCGAAAACTTAACGCCACTGCATGCCAATGAGCGTTTAATCATGGAACGCGGAAATGGCAGTACAGAAGACATTACTGCGCGTGTACTTGATTTAGCAGCACCTATCGGACGTGGTCAGCGTGGTCTTATCGTCGCTCCACCGAAAGCCGGTAAAACCTTATTACTGCAAAACATTGCTCAGTCTATCGCTGCCAATCATCCAGAATGTTTGTTGATGGTGTTACTGATTGATGAACGCCCAGAAGAAGTCACCGAGATGCAACGCCTTGTGCAAGGTGAAGTTATTGCCTCTACATTCGATGAGCCAGCTAGTCGTCACGTACAAGTGGCCGAAATGGTTATCGAAAAAGCCAAACGCTTGGTTGAGCACAAGAAAGATGTGGTTATCTTACTTGATTCAATTACCCGTTTAGCCCGTGCTTACAACACCGTTATCCCGTCATCAGGTAAAGTATTAACCGGTGGTGTGGATGCAAACGCATTGCACAAACCAAAACGTTTCTTTGGTGCTGCACGTAACATCGAAGAAGGCGGCAGTTTAACGATTATCGCTACAGCGCTTATCGATACCGGCTCTAAAATGGATGAAGTTATCTACGAAGAGTTTAAAGGTACTGGTAACATGGAATTACACCTAAACCGCAAAATCGCGGAGAAACGTGTCTTCCCAGCTATCGATTACAACCGCTCTGGTACACGTCGAGAAGAATTATTGACTACTCAAGATGAATTACAAAAGATGTGGATCTTGCGTAAAATCGTCCATGAGATGTCGGAAATCGACGCGATGGAATTCCTTATTGGCAAGCTGTCTATGACTAAAACCAATGACGAATTCTTCACTGCGATGCGTAAGCAAAGAAGCTAAGCATCTAGCAAAAATTGCATTACAAAATCCGCTGTTGGCTTGCCCACAGCGGATTTTTTGTTTTGCGCTTGGTCTATTTCAAATCACCAAGGGCAAAGCACTTGAGCATGAGCTATTTTATGCTCAATCATTGCTGGATTAACGCACAAACGGGACTCGCTCCGTGATTTGGGCTACAATTCGTTTCCAAAATTTTATGGTCAACAATATCTTGATTGTTAGGGCGATATTTTAAGTGCTGATTCAAGTGTGTTGATACCTTTTAAGCCGATGTTAAGTGAGAGTGAAAATGCCTCAAGTTGCGATTGTTATGGGATCCAAGTCTGATTGGCCCACTATGGCCCAAGCGGCAAAAATGTTAGATGCGTTAGGTGTGAGTTATCATGCACAAGTAGTATCCGCTCATCGCACCCCCGCTCTGTTAACTGAATTCTCAGAAAGCGCTGCCGACAAAGGCTATCAAGTGATTATTGGTGGCGCAGGTGGCGCAGCACACTTACCCGGTATGATAGCCGCACACACTCACCTACCTGTGTTTGGTGTACCCGTGCGCTCAAGCCAGTTGAGTGGTGTTGATTCCTTATATTCAATCGTACAAATGCCTAAGGGCGTGGCGGTTGGTACATTAGCCATTGGAGAAGCAGGCGCAGCTAATGCAGGCTTGTTGGCCGCACAAGTCATTGCCCTGCAAGATACGACCGTACGCGATGCCATCATTCAGTTTAGACAAAAGCAAACTGCTGACGTGCTTGCCCAGCCCCCATTGGAATTGCCTGAATGAATGTTCTGATCTTAGGCTCAGGCCAATTAGCCAGAATGATGGCGTTAGCGGGCGTGCCCCTTGGTATTGAGGTACGTGCGGTCGACGTGAGCAATCTCAAAGTGGTCAACCCGATAGATAAACAGGTGCTAAACATACACCTTGAAACCGCGATTGAAGCCGCCGATGCTATTTCAGCGGAATTCGAACATATTCCCGAAGCCCTTCTTGAGCAAGTAAACCGCAGTGGTAAGCTGATGCCCAGTATCGAAGCCATCGCCGCGGGTGCTGATCGAGTTAAAGAAAAAGCCTTATTAGATAAACTAAATATTGCCAATTGTCCCTACGTGATTGTTGATAACGTCGCCCAACTAGATCAAGCCGTTGAAACTCTCGGCGAAAAGCTGATTATTAAGTCAAGCCGAGACGGTTACGACGGTTACGGTCAGTGGCGTTTATCCAGTAAAGACCAGTTACCTGAAATCAAACAGGCATTGGCTGAACTGGATCTTAAAAAAGTCCCATTAGTCGTTGAAAAGATGCTCAACTTTGAACGTGAAGTGTCGTTAGTGGGTGTCCGCGGTAAAAATGGCCAACTTGCCTTTTATCCTTTAGTTGAAAACCTCCATC
Source organism: Paraglaciecola sp. 20A4 (assembly GCF_011378905.1). Classification (GTDB taxonomy): domain Bacteria; phylum Pseudomonadota; class Gammaproteobacteria; order Enterobacterales; family Alteromonadaceae; genus Paraglaciecola. The sequence continues at coordinate 25,128 of NZ_WTPY01000013.1, forward strand.
ATCAGGGACAATTACACACGTGTGTGGCCCCTGCCCCAGCCATCACGCCGGCATTAGCCGCTCAAGCCACTGAGATATTCAGCGCACTTGCCAACGAGCTAAATTATATTGGCGTATTAGCGGTAGAGTTCTTTCAGATGGGCGACACCTTGCTAGTCAATGAAATTGCCCCACGGGTGCATAACTCTGGGCACTGGAGCATACAAGGCGCGGATACCTGTCAATTTGAGAATCACTTACGGGCAATTTGTGAATTACCGTTAGGCTCGACACAGGTACTTGCTCCCAGTGTGATGCTTAACGTGATTGGCTGCGACTTACCGTCTAAAGAAATGCTCAGCGTGCCTAGAACGCATTTACACGGTTATATGAAGACTCCACGCGCCAAGCGCAAAATGGGTCATATCAATATCACCGGAAATGACTACGCTGAACTAGGCGAAGCAATGCAGAAACTGCAAAAGTGGCTGCCGGAAAGTTATTTCCCGACACTAAATAGCGAAGCAGAGCGTCTTTTACAGATAAAATAATAACTTTTTGTTGACAACAAAAGTGGAATCAATAGAATGTCGCCTCGCTCTAGCACACAGCTGCCTAGAGCGGGAATCTAGTGTGCCGACTTAGCTCAGTTGGTAGAGCAACTGACTTGTAATCAGTAGGTCACCAGTTCGACTCCGGTAGTCGGCACCATTTCCCTTCTTTGTGTTAACTTCCCTTTTTTATGCCGTACGGGCTCTCTTCTGCTAATCGTGTGGCGAACTTCATGACTTTCAGTCATTGATTTACTGCGTAAACTCATGTGCGATGCTGATGCTATCCCTATAGACAACTCCCGCTTAGCCTTTGATGTTCCACTAATCATGAGTCGAAAAGAAATGCGCTTGATTTAGCTGGCTGCCAAGAGCTTGCATGATGCTAACTCGGTCTACTTAATGACTGAGTTCCATTGGGTTGTGCATGGCGAGGAATTCTTCTGGCGGCAGTGGTTTGGCAAGGGCAAGAATATATACGACCCGCTCTTTCACTGCGCCCTCAGCATGCAGCACCTTGGCAGGGATCACAATTTTATCTCCTGCTTTAACGTGCGTTCGAATACCGCTTTTGGCATCCAAGAAGTCGGTTTCACCTTCCATGATATAAGCGTGTACTTCTTCTGCATGCCAATGCTCATGAAGCCCTTCAGACGGCCCAGACACAAATGTTGTCGGCCATGTATTGTTTTGTATTACGTCGTTAAGTACATCCGCTGTGGAGTTGAAAAAGTCAGTATAAAATCGCAAGCTCATCGTATTTTCCCTAAAAGTTGAAACGTATATGACAGACAACCAAGCCATTGCATTTAATTGAGATTAACCATTGTTGCTCGTTTGATAAACCCATCTATACTCATGACTTTAGTGTACAGAGTGCATGAATCGATTTTGAATCTGTACGAGTATTTGTAGATGTTATGTAGCGTGGTAGTTTTGCTGGGGTTTCACGTCAACGAAACGTAGACCCGTCGTCTATTTCCCGCTCTGTTGCGAGCTTAGAATCTCAGCTGGGCTTTCGGCTTTTCCAAAGGACCACCCGAAAGCTTTCGCCTTCCGAAGCGGGCAAAGAGTCTTGGCGCCGATTTTGCCAGAATTTCGCGCTTTGTACCCCGACCTCACGCTCGAACTATTATTAATGGACAGCCATGTGGATCTCGTTAAGGAGCAAATTGATGTTGCTATCCGGTTCGGGCAACGACCTGTGGGAGATTTCATTTCACATAAATTGGTTTCAAGGCGATTTCATGTCTGTGCGAGTCCTATGTATATTAAAACGCACTGTCAGCCAAAAGATCCTACTGCTTTGAGTGAGCTTGATTGTCTTTTGTTTTCGATGCCTGGGTATTGCAGCACATGGAAGTTTCGCAAAAAACACAATAATACGTTGGATGTGCCTGTCAGCGGTCATTTACTGATTTCCCATGGGCTCACCATGACAGCTTGTACTGTGGCCGGCCTTGGTCCTGCTCTTCTACCCGACTGGCTTTGCCAAGATGAAATACATAGCGGGTTGCTTGTCGATTTGTTTCCTGATTATGAATGCGCAGCAACTGATTTTGATACCGCCGCATGGTTGGTCTATCAAAGTCGCTCACATTTACCATCAAAAGTACGGGTATTTGTTTGTAAGACAGAAATTAACGGGACAGTCATGCTAAAACCCTCTTGATAACTGACTATCTATTTGAGAGGTGCAAAATTATTGTGACAGTGAATTGTCGGATTTGAACGTATTAATACCGTGATATATAGGCAAAAAAACACCTACCGTATTGGTAGGTGTTTTTTGATGATCACCTTTGTTAGATGACGACTGAATTGTTTATCAATCCGAATACGCTAAGCGATTGAATTTTTGCTGCTGGTAATCGGCATCACCGAAAGTGGTGTTGATTATCATCAGGCGCTTCACGTAATGGCCCACATCTAGCTCATCAGTTAGGCCCATGCCACCGTGTAATTGGATGGCTTCATCACCAATCAGTTTTCCGTTTCGGCCTATCATCACTTTTAATGCGGCGATGTTTTTAGCTAAATCATCTGCACCACTTTCCGCTGCGCATACCGCGCGATATAAAATAGACTTGGCTTGCTCGCCCGCCATAAACATATCGACCATACGATGTTGCAACGCTTGAAAGCTACTGATCGCCACGCCGAATTGCTGACGGGTTTTAGTATATTCAATAGTGGTGGTATTTAATTTTTGCATAATACCCATCGCTTCTGCGCATAGGGCAATGGTCACGTCACTTACCACGGCATCTATCAGCTTGTAACCTTCGTCGACTGCACCGACAACTTGGCTAGCTGCTACGCGCACATCAGTGAGTTTGATGTTAGCGACTAACTGGCCGTCCATTAAACGGTAAGAAGTACGCTCTACGCCTGATGCATCTGCATCAATCAAAAATAAAGTGATACCCGCTTCATCGCATTGCTCGCCAGATGTTCTTGCAGAAACAATTACTTTGTTGGCTGCTGCGCCATTGAACACAACGGTTTTTTCGCCGTTGAGTACAAAGTCGTCACCGTCGCGCTTAGCTTGGGTTTTTACGTCAGCTAATTCAAAGCGGCTTTGACGTTCTACGTACGCAAACGCGCCCTGTAGTGAACCATCAATAATTTTTTCAATATAGGCATCTTTCAATGCTGCGTTGTCACTTTTGCTCAGCAAGCCACCGAACATCAAAACGGTCGCAATGAAGGGCTCAACCACCAGGCCCTTGCCCATTTCTTCCATTACCGCCATTACATCGGTTGCTCCGCCACCGAAACCGCCATAGGCTTCTTCAAACGGAATAGACAACCAGCCTAATTCAGCAAAGGTTTGCCAGTTTTTAGGGTTGAAGCCTAATGCGTTAGCGGCATTGCTGCGGCGGCTTTCAAAGTCATATTCGTCTTGCACAAAGCGCGCTACGCTGTCTTTGAGCATGTTTTGTTCTTCAGATAAATTAAAATTCATGATTAAAGACCCAATACGTATTTAGCGGTAATGTTTTTCTGCACTTCGTTTGATCCACCGTAAATAGTGGCGGCTCGTCCGTACATATATGCTTTTCTTGCGTCATGACCAAAGGCATGGCCGATGCTTTCAGCTGTTTCTTCACCGTGAATAATACCGCTGTAGTAACCTGCTAAGTCCATATACATTTGCTGTATGGCTTGTTGAATTTCAGTACCTTTAACTTTTAGTAACGATGATTCAACTCCCGGTCCTTTGCCGTCAGCGGTCGATGCTAATACGCGCAATTCGGTATACTCAAGCGCCATCAATTCAATTTCAGTATTCGATAAACGATTCTGGAACTGGGTGTCTTCAATAAGTGGGCGTCCTCCACTGATTTCTTCACTGAGTAGCTTACGCAAGTCACGTAATCGGCGTTTTGAGTCAGCTACTGCTGCGATAGAAGTACGCTCGTGAGCCAATAAGGCTTTTGCATAAGTCCAGCCTTTGTCTTGTTCGCCAATACGGTTAGCAACAGGTACACGGACGTTGTCGAACACCACTTCGTTTAGGCTATGGTGATCATCGATAGAAGAAATTTTATTGACCGTAATACCTGGGCTTTTCATATCAATTAGTAAGAAGCTAATGCCGTCTTGTCGCTTACCGGAAGAATCGGTACGTACTAAGCAGAAAATCCAATCGGCGTATTGGGCATAGGTAGTCCAAACCTTAGCACCGTTGACTATATAGTCATCACCATCTAATTCAGCTTTGGTTTTCAATGCCGCAAGATCTGAACCAGCGCCGGGTTCTGAGTAACCCTGACACCACCAATCTTCGCTTTTGAGAATGCGCGGTAAGAAGCGTTTTTTCTGTTCTTCGCTACCAAAGCCATAGATGACCGGTGCAACCATTTTTAGGCCAAATGGCACTACGTCTGGGGCGCCAGCTAATGAACGCTCTGTTTCAAAGATAAAGTTTTCTGTTACCGACCAGTTCACACCACCGTGTTCAACCGGCCAGCCTGGAGCCAACCACCCCTTGTCATTCAGTTTGTTCTGCCACTCAATTTGGGCAGCCTTAAACTCTTGGTCTTCACCACGAATTCTGGTGGCTAAATCTTGCGTCCAATTCTCAGACAAAAATGTGCGCACTTGGTCACGAAAGGCCAATTCCTCAGCCGAAAAGGTAATATCCACTTAATGTCTCCTCTTTCAATTGTTCATCTCGGGTATATTGCCCAAGTTAGTCACTACTGTACGCCCCTTCTTTCCTCTTGTACTTAGGGTAAAATGCCACATAATAAGGCATATGTGCCAAATAGCGTATGCGGAGTAGATTGAATGCCTGAAGCAAAATGGCGAGTGGCCTTACTGATTTTCAACGGAGCTTGGGCATCAACTGTATATGGCTCATTGGAGTTATTTCACAGCGCTAACTTACGCCAACCAGAAGATCAGCAGTTTCACTGCGACTTGATAAGTGCAAACAACGATCCGGTTCAGCTCTATGGTGGTCAGTCGATCCATGGTGATGTGGTCATCGGCGATCAAGCCTATGACCTCATCATGCTGGCACATTACTGGGGCGATTTCGAACAACTCACCATGCAATATCCTGGCATTCCCCCCTGGTTAGCCAAACAACACGCAAACGGGGCACGTATAGCAGGAGTCAATAGCGGTATATTTTGGGCCGCGGAGGCTGGCTTATTAAACGGGGGCCGAGCAACCACTTACTGGCGTCATTTGCGCGAGTTCGAGCAACGTTACCCTGATGTTCAATGGCAGGCCAACCAAGCGAGTGTTGAACATGCTGGCATCTACAGTTCGAACGGACAAAATGCTTCAATGGATTTAAGCATGCATCTATTAGAGAAGTTTTGTGGCCCCTCGATAGCGGCTAGCTTATCCAGAGACATTAGTTTTGATAGCCGGCGAACCTACGATTTAAACCTAATTAATATCGCTGGTTTTCGACAACACAGAGATGTGGGTATTCATCGGGCTCAGGATTGGCTAGATGAGCATTTCACTCAAAGTGTAGAGTTGCAGCATCTCGCCAAGAAAATAGGTATGAGCAAACGGACCTTTATCCGTCGATTTCAAAAGGCGACGGGAGAGTTGCCCTCTCGTTACCTACAGCGTTTACGCGTTGAGGCGGCTAAACACCGTTTGGGTAACACACAAGACAGCATTAAAACGATTGGTATGGGGGTGGGATATCGCGATATCAGTTCATTCTCAAAGGTATTTAAGTTGCTGACGGCGGTGACACCACGAGAGTTTCGCTCACGGCTTCGCCCAGCGGGTATTAGGAATATTTCAAAAGCCGATTAAAAATCCCTTCAATATCTTTTAGGTTGCGACACGGTTCAACACTGGAGCACCACGGTGAATACTGCGACATAATTGAATCGCCAGAATCCCAGCTATTACGTTGTTCTGGGTTAAGCCACAATACTCGCTTACTTTGGCGAAAAACCTTTTGCCAAATGTCTGTTCGACCGTCGCCTTGGTTATTGCGTGCATCACCTAACATAATAACCGTCGTTTTTTTATCAATACTCGCTAACGCTTGCATCTGAAAATCTGCCAAAGCCTTGCCATAATCCGTGGACAAGCCACCCCAGCGCTGCATTATTTCTTCTAACGCTAACTCAATATTTTCTTGCTCTAATAGCTTTGTTACTTCAATCATTTCAGAAGCAAACACAAAAGAACGGACTTTCGGCATCACGTCTTGTAGCGAGTAAAGAAACAATAAAAGAAAGCGCGCAACACGGCTTACCGAACCGCTGACATCACAGATAGCAATGATTTTAGGTCGTTCTACACGTGTTGCCTTCCAGCGGGTATGAAATAGTGCACCGTCAAAAGCCGCATTCGCAGCAATCGTTTTACGCACATCTAACAGGCCTCGCTTACGTGTTAGCCGTCGCCGACTATGCTGAGCTGCTAATTTGCGAGCAGAACGTTGCACCAAGCGTTGCATTAAAGCGTAATCGACATGTTCAACTTGACTTAATTTTGCCTGCTGCAGGTGATCTTCACGAAACTTGGTGCCCTTGTGTCGCGCAAAAATCAGGTATTGTTGTTCCACATAGTCTTTCACTTGCTCAAGCAAACGTGTTCGATACTCTATCAATTCGTGCTGGCTTTTTTTCTGCGCTGGACTATGAGCTTCTGCGCGAATTTCCGTGCTTAGGGCTTCGTCACCCAGGCGTTGCATTATTTTGTAGGCAAAGTGATTTTTTTGGGTAAAGAAAACGATAGACGATAAGTTCTCGGCCATAGCAGCCTGCGTAATCGCCAGACGCATATCTAGCTTTTGACTAAGTGATTGTCCTAACGCCGAGCTAGCAGTGAACTCGTCAGCGCGACTTGCTTGCTCATGTTCACCTATGCTCGCCTCGCTCTCGGTATCTGGTTCATCAGGCGCAAGCTTGTCGCTATCCGCTTGCTTAACCTTTTCAACGCCAGTGAAATATAAATCAAACAATTCGTCATAAATGACTTGGTCCGTGTTGCGTTTGACCAACGTTAACGCCAAAACAGTTTTGGTCGTTATGCGGTTTTCAACGCCTAGCAATTTAATAGCGTTGAGCGCATCCAGAGACTCCGCAGGCGAAACCGGCAACCCTGCTTCACGTAATGCTCCAATAAAGTCAGCAACAAAACGCACTTAAGATACTCGCTTCAACAAAGCAACAATTTCTGGCTCGACTAATTCGATATCATCTTGAAACTTCAATAATAAGTTCAAGGTTTCTTTTACCCAGTGGGGATCAAGGGTTTCAACATTGAGCAAAAGTAATGCCCTCGCCCAGTCAATGGTTTCACTTACCGCTGGAGATTTTTTTAAAGGCATATTTCTCAATTCGCCTATCAAAGCGACTATCTGCTCTCTTAGCTGTGTCTCTAATCCTTCCACTTGCGTTGCTAAAATACGACTTTCTAAAGCAGCATCAGGAAAAGGAATATATAGATGCAAACAACGACGCTTCAAGGCATCACCAAGCTCTCGAGTATTATTACTGGTGAGCATCACTATGGGTGTCGACTTTGCTTTGACCGTACCAATTTCTGGAATAGATACTTGATAATCCGATAATAATTCCAGCAGGAAAGCCTCAAATTCTTGATCAGCCTTGTCTATTTCATCAATCAATAACACCGCGCCGTCTTCACTTTGCAAGGCTTGCAATAAGGGCCTGGGCTCTAAAAAATCCTGTGAATAAAAGATATCGCCAAAATCGTGCAGCCGAGCGATAGATTCGTCTAACCCGCGAGCACCTCTTAGCACATCCCCCAGTTGTTCTTTAAGCACTTGGGTGTAAAGCAGTTGTTTGCCATATTTCCATTCATAAAGTGCTTTTGATTCATCAAGCCCCTCATAACACTGCATACGGATCAGCGGCGCATTTAGATAAGCAGCCGTGATCTTAGCCAATTCAGTTTTTCCTACACCGGGAGGACCTTCAATTAAGATAGGCTTCTGCAGGTGACAAGCCAGGTAAATTGCAGTCGCAACTGAGGGGCTGCATATGTAACCCAAGGCTTCGTATTGGCGTTGAATAATCTCTGGGGAGGCGATTTTCTCTTGGTGCTTTATGATCACAAATATCCGGCATTTTAGGGTGAATATTCAGCATTATTCGCCTATAGCCTGACTAAAAGCAAATCGTTCTGGCTGTTGATAAACAATCAATGCGCTTGATATGTATCCTAAAAAGGTGTCTGTATACGCTATAGTAAATAAGCTAAATATTAAGCCAATCAACAAAACGTCCATGCTAGAAACCTGCCAGCACAGGAAAATTTCTGTGCTCCATAAGATTTGGGATCTGCAATAAAGTAGTAAGATAACGCGTCAACGATTCGTATTGAGCTAAATTTGTCATCGCTAGTTAGCTTCCAAGTAAAAGACTCAAATGATAAAATCAGCCTATCAAACCATTCGATACCATCATCTTAAGGATGTGGCTATTTTGTCATTATCATTTTTTATGCGTACTATTTTCACGTCTTTTACCCCGAATAAGGTGGAGCATTTTGGCTATACATTTAATAACAACTGAACAAACAGACAACCCGAACGACTCGTCTCTTGTTGCTTCAATTAAAAAGCTTTGGCAAAAAATCGAAAAGAACCACAAAAAGAACCACACGAAGAAGAACAAAATAACGCATCTTTATCAACGTTTTCAGTCTCAAGTACTGCCACACGAGCAGAAGATGTGCACTGAAGTACAAGCCTTAATCGCCACCTTAATACCTTTCGTATCACGTAAATCTTTGAGCGAAACACACCGTGAGGCGCTATTGGGTTGGATTAATCAAGAGCTATATTTTATTGAGTCTAATCCCTTTGCCCAAAATATTGAGGTAGATAATTTACGAGACGCACTGCAACAACAGTTATTAATCTTAGCGCAAAGAAACCCTTTTGAAGAAAATGCTGAAAATCTGCAAGCGTTAGCGATGATGTTAGAAGATTTATTTAGTGGTGAGCTAAAGCTAAGCGACGAGGAGCTCAGTAACGTTGCTAGAAATCCTGACGATTTACAGCAGTATATAGATCGCATGCACAAGCAGTTGCAAGAAGAGCATAAATCTACTGAATACGACAGTAATGACGATGAGTGGCAGGACGAACCATTTGACCACGCTGATCCAAATAGCCGAAGCAAACGTGAGCAACTCGCGCTAGATAAGTTGTTTAAACGTAGTGAGTTGAACAAAATTTATAAACGTTTAGCGGCCAAGTTTCATCCTGATAAAGAAATGGATGACGCTAAAAAAGCCGAAAAGCATGATCTGATGCAGCAACTCTCAGCAGCACGAAAAGCTAATGATGCCTTCACCTTATTATCAATGTATCAACAACATTGCGACGATACAGACTTCAATTTTGACGAAGCTACTATGCAAGCAATAGAGAAACTACTGCGCCAACGCATTCACCTTTTAGAGCGTGAAAACCATCAGCTGTCATCACCCGACACCGCAGAGGGCATGGTGTGGCAACAATTATCTGGTCGTAGCAAAAAAGCTACCGCTCATAACATTGAATCATTGATTAGTGAACGACAAGAAATTACTGATAACTGTCGGGCAATGGTTAATGACATCACTAATCTAAAGATTCTTAAGGAGTATTTGAACGAACGACTCGATAACATTCCGCCTTTGGAAACAGACTTCGATATTTTTAGTTTTGAATATTAAAATTAATCAAAAAAAGTTCGTAAAGGCAAGTAGTACGCGCTATTGAAGTAACGCCTACTACTTATGTTACATTCGTTTTTGAATAGTAAAAGATGGCCCGTTAAAACCCTTATTTTGCTTGTTTCGAGAATCAAATCACTGAAATATCCACTTCAATATTGCCGCGTGTCGCGTTTGAGTAAGGACAAACTTGGTGTGCTTTGTCGACTAAGGCTCGGGCTTGGGCTTTGTCCATATCCCCGACTGATACCGCTAATTTCACGGCAATACCAAAACCGTTTTCGATACCGCCAATTGATACTTCAGCGTTAATATATACGTTGCTGGGCAAGGCTATTTTAGCTTGGCCCGCCACAACTTTAAGCGCACCGATAAAGCACGCAGCGTAGCCAGCAGCAAACAATTGCTCTGGGTTAGTCCCCTGCCCGTCATCACCCCCTAAACCTTTGGGCGTTGATAATTGCACATCCAAGCGACCGTCGTCTGATTTTGCTGAGCCTTCACGACCGCCTGTGGCCGTTGCTTTTGCTGTGTAGGCGACATTCTTTAATACATTCATAGGATTCTCCAAAGTAGGATTATTCGGGTTTAAGCCTGAAATTTATTTTGCATGCAAAACAATAAACCTTATAAATATGAATTGCAAATATTTTGCATGCAAATTATTATGTTTCCAGAGGTCAATTATGTCGTTTGAAAAGTTACAGTTAAAAAATCAGCTATGTCATCGCTTATACATGGCATCTAATAATATCGCCCGGGCATATCGTGAACCTTTGATGGCTTTGAATCTAACTTACCCACAATACGTGGTAATGATGGCATTATGGGAAAAAGACGGGATCAGCATTGCCGAGCTTATTGAGCAAACCGCTATCGATGGTGGCGCTATGACGCAAATTTTGAAAAAAATGACTGATAAAAACCTGCTTCGTATTATTAAAAATGAGCATGACAAACGTAAGCGCGTAATAAAACTCAGTGAATCAGGCCAAGCATTAAAGCTTAAAGCCACAGATATTCCAGACAAGGTGTTATGTCAGTTTCCATCAATCACGCCTTCACAGGGCAAACAGCTAATGGACTTGCTTGATTTGGTTGTGGCGCCGACTTCTAGACAGCGTTAGCCTAAATGAATTTCATTCATCTAAATCTACCGAATTAAATTTAAGTGATAAAAATCAGTGAGTAATGAGGTTACACTCAAGATCTATTTTGATTTTTGGCGAGTAAGTTTACTGTGCAACAAGCATTAACGTATTTGGGCACCCTTGACGACGTGGTGCAACGCTACCCATGGAAAATTGAAATGGGTCAGCAGCAATTTAATCAAATGTTGATCCGTAAAGCGCTATTGGGCGAAAAGGTCATCATTAATGACGGATATCTGTTAAATCATCCTTTTGCACGTCACGCTTTGCTCAATCCCACCTCTTCCCCACTCAAAGCCCTAATAGAGGCAAATTTTGTACAGATCATGTCGCGCAGTGGCTCACTGTTAGATGTGGCTGAGAAAATGTCAGCCCAAGGTGTTGAGAGTTTTCAAGCCCTGCAAAAAAGTTCTGAGTGGCCTGCACTACAAACAATGCTAAAGCAGTGGGAGCCTGGTTTACAACGCATAGAAAACTTCATCCCGTGGCCGAAAAAGCACATCAGTCACGGGTTCGACAATATGTTGTGCCGCAGTCGTGAACTGTCAGTTGACACATTGGGAATGACAGCAGTAAGTGATGATGACTTTCAAAGAGTATTTGATTTATATACATTGAAGAATGTCTCTGACAAAGAAGCTACTCGCACTCGTTGGGAGCAAGCTTGCTTACAAGTGCTGAGCGATTCACCTGATGCCGTCACAAAAATCAACGAACTAATGGGACTGGCCTGTGAAGCGTATCACTATAATTTTGCAGTCTGTCTAAGCGCGCAATTTAGCCAACGTAAGATATTAGTTGAAACACGTTATAGCCACGCTTTTGCCGATTTAATTCAGCTAGGGCAGCCCACAGAATCTGAATTAATTGATATACCGTCAATTCAAATACCACAAAAACTGACTTTTGACCGCCCTCAGCTATGGAAAGAATTGGTCGACCCTTTTAGTGAGGTAGCGGGCGTACAAAAAGAATATCAGGATGTAATGGAGCAGTTCTTCGCTGGGCAAGTAAACGCAAAGCTAGTTGAAGAGGTTTCATTAAAATACTCTAAAGCCTTGTCGATACATTTTGAAAATGACGAGCAAGATGGTGGCATTAAAAAGGTTGCATTGAGCATCGGCTTTTTGGGCTTAGGTTTAGTGGCCGGCGGGCCGGTTACTGCAGGCTTACTATGGCTTGCTGAAAACAGCTTGCTGCCCACCGTTACTCGGGTGTTTAAGCTGCGTGATAAAGGTTTTTTCAAAAAACTAACACCGAACCAGCCGCTAGATCTCTCGCATCAAAATACCTTAAGTTCTGTGTCTATATCCTTGCCACTAGCAGAAAAATTAGCCAAAGATATTCCTGATTTTGCTTAAGTTTATTGGAGGCATGATTTTTACTTACCATGCCCCCAAACAATTTAGATTGGCTGGATGCCTGATTGACGTTCAACATTGAGGATCTCAATCAACGCATCGAACGCGCGTTGGGGCTCAGTATGGCGACATATTTTTACCGCTGGGTTATTCCCACCAATGTGGGTAATACCGAAAGTGGCTGGATTGTAATGTGCACGCGCCTTGCCTGCTTCCGTGATTTTGGGCATGCTGGTGTCTGTCCATTTATCCCCTGATTTTACTTCACTAAATTCCACCCAGACTGATTGTAACTCTCCTTGGCATAGCTCAGGTTCTACGACCACTAGCGCTGCAAGTACATCCCAGAAATAATATTCTTCTGACTCGATAAACCAGTCATTATCATCTAGCACTTTATCCCAAAACTTAGCGGCTGGTGTTCTGACTGCACGTTTAAACCGTTTGGCGTATTCAGGCGTCACTTTCACTTGATTGGTTAAGTCTAACCCAACCACTTCAACGGCTAAATTGGAGGCAAAAACCTGCTCTGCGGCTACTGCATCCACGTAAATATTCCATTCTGCTTTTTTGTTAGGATGGTCTCCAGTAAAACCCGGCACAATAATATTGCCAGGGGCATCAAAGCCGCCGCCCATCATCACAAGTCGCGATACTTTAGGCATATCTTGTGGGTATTTATGCAACCACTGTGCGATATTGGTTAAGCTGCCGGCACTGAGTAATACCACTTGCTCATCTTGTTGGCTAAGCAGGTGATGAATAAGCTCTACAGAGTCCATGTCAGTGGGTTGGCGATTTGTTTTTGGTACCGGTACACCCGAGAGCGTATCAGCTTGCTGACGCCATGGGCCGGGAAAGGCAAAGTATCCATCTATCGGGTAATGATCGCCGCAAGCAAAAGGCACGTCAGGTGAGTTTGACAGCGCAAGCAGTCCCGGAATATTCACCATATTTTCAGCGCAGTGTCCTTCACCTACGCCGTTTGATGTCACGCCAAGCAATTCAATGTCTGGGTGATTCGCCACCACTAACATAGCCGACCAATCGTCGATCCCCATGTCAGTATCGTAAATGACCTTTTCGGCTGATACGGAAGAACAAAAAATAGCAAAAATAACTGCAAGTGACGCGTTTGATACGCGGGTAAAACGTTGGAACATCTCAATACCAGTAACAATTTATAGAGGGGGCGGGAATGTAGCAAAAAAAACGCCACTATTCCCATAAAAAACAAGCCGTTAAATTAAAGGCTTTGCACCATGCATAAAATACAAGCCATGGGACTTATGCACCAAGGAATCAAAACTTGCACCAAAAAAAAACCTAAACCACTTTCATATTGCATGGTTTAGGTTTTTAATTCACTTTGCGTTTTGCAACGTGTCACCCGATTTATCAGCTAAGCACATTTAGCCAATGAACGGGGTACTTAGGCTACTTACTTAGATGCATATCTGTGATGTAAATACGGTTACCTTGCCCTCCGCCAACCCCAAAGATGGCGATTTGGGTAAGCTTAGACAGGTTTAGCGGTACATCCGCTAAATTAATGGTCACATCATTCCAGTTGCCGCTCACCGTAAGTGGGATTTTATGTTCAGCCCCATCCACGATAAAGTCTAAGGTGTATTCAGAGAATCCACCTTGGGCAGCAATTTTGAAGTTGAGCGTCTGATACTGCGCAACGTCAATGCTGTACTGCTGCACATCACCGTAAATATCCCCCATTAAGGCCAGTACCGCGCCCCAACTGCTCGAGCCGCGCACTAACTCAAATGCGTTTAGCCCGTTATACATTACGTCAGGGGTGAAGCTGGTCCCGGTAGACCATTCACCAATAGTCATATTACCGTTATGAGCAGAGTCGTCACCATCAAACACCATATCGCTGGTTTCACCTGTTGATGAGAAGAATACAAACTTGTCATCCGAGCTGTCTTTGCTATTGGTAGCGACTTTACCTGTGTCGTACATCACAAGGTCGGTAATGTACAGGCTTTGGCTCGCTGAGCCTCCTTGATACACACCAAATACCGCAATTTGGCTAATATTAGCTAAATCCACTCCATACATGCCAAGATCAATATCGATATCGTTCCAATCAGCTTGGCTTGATAGCGCAAACCCTACTTCTTGGACTGATTCACCATCACCGATTTTAGACACGATAGACACGGCATATCGCTCAAACGCACCTTGTGACGCTGCTTTAAAGCGCAGGTTCGTGTATTGACTGAAATCAACGTCGTAGTTATCGATATTCACGCCATCAGAAATATCGCCTTGCAAAGCCAGTACCGCGCCCCAAGACCCACCAGCAGCCAAACGAAGTCCATTTAGACCAGCGTATTGGGTATTTGATATCGCGGTGCCTGTGCTCCACTCACCAAATATGACATTACCTACGTCGCTAAAATTATCGTCATCGACAATCAAGTCACTGCTTACAGCTGCATCTGATGAGATGAACACGAAGTCGTTCTCAGTACTCGTATCAAACTCAAGCGCTGCATTTTTTATCAACGAAAAGTCAGTCACATAAATCTGTGAAACACCCGCTTGACCACCAATGCCATATACGGCAATCCAATCGACCTTCGACATATTCAGTGGAATGTCAGCAGTATTAAGGGCCAAACTCTGCCAGGTACTTATTGATTCATTGACCGGTAGCGCGATTTCTTTGCTCACGCCATTGGCCGATATAGCAACCTTATAGCCACCAGCAAAATTACCTGTGGTAGCCAACTTCAACTCAATACGATTGAACAAGCTAAAGTCGCCGTTAATACCGTTTTGAAAGGCGAGCACTGTGCCCCAGTTGCCTTGCTCTGGTGAATTTGAGCTAGAGGTTAATTCCCAGCCAAGCAAGCTATCAAACATCACGTCGCTCTGAATCGTGGTACCTGTGCTCCACTCACCGACTGTGCTTGGCACAAAGTCGATATCGGTTGCTTGAGTCGACGAAATCAACACGAACGCTTG
Organism: Paraglaciecola sp. 20A4; assembly: GCF_011378905.1. Classification (GTDB taxonomy): domain Bacteria; phylum Pseudomonadota; class Gammaproteobacteria; order Enterobacterales; family Alteromonadaceae; genus Paraglaciecola. The sequence continues at coordinate 40,341 of NZ_WTPY01000013.1, forward strand.
CTCAGTAACTGGTTCACCGTCGCCACCACCTGCTGGTGCGACTTGCACCACACTAACGTCATCGATTTGCACTACGCCAGTGTCAGCACCAAGGTCGAAGAACACTCTGCTATTGTCATCACCGAAACCATTAGTGGTTAACGTGTAGGTATAGCTCTGCCAATCAGTGGTCAGCCCAACGGTTTCAGTGACGTTGGTCCACGGATCGTGGTTTAAACCAAGTCCGACTAACATATCGCGTACTTTTGACGCTTTGGCTTTGAAAGTCACCGTGTAAGTAGCGCCTGAAGTCAAGGTCATTACCTGACTTAGGTTGACATCCCATGGGTTACCAGCCATCGCAATATCGGCTTGAAACACATGATTGCCATCAGCAGAAGTTGTATCTTCCACCACGCTTACATCACCAATCCAGCCTTCGCTGCCGTTTTCAAAAGAGCCGTTTGCGACGATCTCATCACCCACGATTGGGTCAGTGCCACCGCCGTTGCCGTTATCGCCACCGTCTCCGTCGTCACCTCCGCCTGTACCATCGTCTTCGCCTTGCAAAAATTGCATGTTGTCGACACGGAAGACTGCTCCTTCTCCTTGCCCCCAATCAGGGAATATCATCACTACATCGATTCCGTTCAGGCCAAGGCCAGCCTGTTTTAGCGCTGCAATGTCAATAGAGTAGTGCTGCCACTGAGCTGTGGGTGTTGCTAGGGTCACAACTGCCTCAGTAGTCGCGCCGCCCTGCTCTACTTTTAAGTTCCACGAGGCAGATGTATTAGCACTTGGGGTGACTAATTTGAGGTCAAACTCCAAGGTGCCATTTGCTTCAATGGGCGATGCATAAAATGGGCTAGGGGCATCAGCAAAGTTTGTGTTAAAACCAAGTACTGTTGGCGTAGCACCCACCGTAAATTCAATTACCTGTGATTGGGCTGCATCATCAAAAACAACACTCGGGGTTGAACCACCGCAACAGTCCCATGCTGGCCACTGAGGGTTAATAACATCAGCGAAGATCAGCAAGTCCCGCGCGATGCCGTCAGACTCAGGTACAGGAATGGGCGCCGCGCCGGTTATTAATGTTCCGCCATTTTCAACTGACTCATCGTAACCATTATTCACAGTGGCACAGCCTAGGCCGTTGCTAGGCGAATTAGCACATTCGTAAACCCGCACATAATCAACAACGAAGCGATTGCTACCATCAAATGCTGAGGCATCTACTCCGCCTTGGTTAACCACTTCTGGCCAAGCACCGCCGACTGCAAAGTTGAGCAATAAATGAAAACGCTCGTCAAAAGGGGCGTTATTCCATAAGGTTTCGCCACTTTGCTCGGTGTACCAACCTCGATGAGCTAAACCATTCGCATCACCGTTGCTGTTATAGCTAAGTGTTGATTTACGCTGTGTTTCGTAGAGCACGCCATCCACGTACCAACGCATTTCGCCCTCTTCCCATTCTAAGGCATAAATATGGAAATCATCCGCTGGGTTTGCGCCATCTGGCAACAAGTAGCTTTGGCCTGAGTTATCGTTATTTGGCCAACTTTGACCATAGTGAAGTGTACCGTGAAAATTCGATTCAACGTTATCTGTAACGTCATCTAACGGTACGCCTAAATTAACCGCCTCAAAAATATCGATTTCACCCGAGTGCGGCCAACCACCGTAAATATTGTCGGTAGGTAGCATCCAAATAGCAGGCCATGCCCCTTGGCCAGATGGAGCCTTAGCGCGAATTTCAAAGCGGCCGTATGTCCAGTCACCTTGGTTTTTAGAGATTAAACGAGCTGAACTGTATGGCAATGCTTGATTAGACTCGGCCTTGGCCACTATGTTTAGCAGGCCATTTTCTACAAAAGAGTTGTCGCTATTTGCGGTATAGCATTGTTTCTCATTGTTGCCGCCACCGTCGCAATTCACTTCGTGGGTCCACTTACTTTGATCTATCGATGTGCCACTGAACTCGTCGCTCCAGACTAAATTCCAGCCTTCAGGCACACTTACATCGTCACCATTGGTGAAGCGAATATTATCGAAATACACAGTATTATTTTGGGTACGAGTATCGAAATCAAAATCAGGGAAGATAATGATTTGGTCGATATCTATGGTTTCAAATAATCCTATATAACCAGTGAAATCAAAGGTGAGCTCTTCCCATTGGTTTATTTTCGTATTGGCGACTTTTATCTCGCCTTGGGCGCCGCCATTAGCAATCGCGAACTTAACACCCACATCACTGACAACACTCTTGTACACCATCATTTTAACGATACTGTTGCTTGCATCTAAAGTGAATGGGGTCATTTGCCCGTGCTGTATTTCTGTGCCTACCCATGGCGCACCTGCAACTTTTGCGGTGATTTTAGCCACGATACTTGAATCGTTAATACCAGAGGTATCAGGGTTAGCAACGAACTCAAGGGGGGCATTATCGTCATTCTCGAATACGTTCCAGCTTAAACCAGCGCCAAATCCTGTTGATTCAAAATCGAATGTTGTAAGGTTGCTCGAACCGCCGCCATTGTCACCCCCACCACTTTCATTTTTTAACACCACACTGACATCATCGATGTAAACCGCACCCACTTGGGCACCTAAGTCGAAAAACACCCGACTATTGTCATCACCAAACCCCGTAGTGGTTAAGGTGTAGGTAAACGTTTGCCAAGTGGTCGTTAAAGCTGTGGTTTGCACGGTATTCGTCCAAGGATCGTGATTTAGCCCTAAACCAACGATAATGTTACGCGCCACCGATGCTTTCGCTTTGAAAGTTAGCTCGTAAGTTTCATCTGGTACCAAGGTCATTACTTGACTGAGATTTACGTCCCAAGGGTTACCTGCAACCGCAACATCAGCCACAAATACATTATTGCCATTGTCAGAGATAACATTCACTGCGCCTATCCAGTTATCAGTGCCACTAGTGAAGCCACCATTAGCGACCAAGTCACCTTCAGGTGGAGGGTTTTGTCCGCCATCTCCGCCACCACTGCCGTTGTCGCCGCCATCACTTCCGTCGTCGCCCGTGCTACCAAAGAAACGGATGTTGTCGAAGTAGACTGTGTTGTCTTGTGCACGAGTAGAAAAATCAAAGTCGGGGAAAACGATCACTTGATCGATATCGATGGTTTCCACTAAGCCAATATAAGCACTGAAATCAAAGGTGAGTTCTTCCCATTCATTGACCTTAGTATTAGCCACTTTTATTTCGCCTTGGGCGCCGCCACTAGCAATTGCGAACTTCACGCCTACGTCGCTGACAACACTCTTGTAGACCATCATTTTAACGATGCTATTGCTTTCATCTAACGTGAACGGGCTAATTTGGCCATGCTGAATCTCTGTACCTACCCAAGGTGCACCAGCAACGTGCGCGGTAATTTTAGCCACGGTTGACGAGTTATTAATACCTGACGTATCTGGGTTAGGTACAAATTCCAGTGGTGGGTTATCGCTATTTTCAAACACATTCCAGTTCAGCGCGGCGCCTAAGCCATTTGGTTCGAAATCAAATGCAGGTAAGTTACTTTCCACTTCACCGTTGTTCGGATCATCACTTGGTGTTTGCAAAATACTGATATTATCAACACGGAAGACTGCTCCTTCACCTTGGCCCCAATCAGGAAACAGCATCACTATATCAATACCATTTAAATTTAAACCCGCGTCACTTAGGGTTTTTAGCGGGATTGAATAATGTTGCCAAGTTTCAGTTGGCGTGGCGATACTCACTTGCGCTGCACTTACGGCACTGCCCTGCTCTACCTTCACATTCCACCCAGCAGCACTATTGTTTGGCGGTGTGACAAGCTTTACATCAAACTCAAGTACGCCAGTCTCGTATAGAGGTGAGGCATCAAATGGACTCGGATTGCTCGCTTCATTGGTATTAAATCCCAACACGGTTGGCGCGCCGCCCACCGTAAATTCAATAACCTGTGATTGACTATCATCATCAAATACAACATTTGGGTTAGTACCGCCACAACAGTCCCACGCAGGCCAAGCAGCGGTCATTTCATCCTCGAAAATCACTAGGTCTCTTGCCACGCCGTCAGATGGCACAGTCGGTGCGGGTGCAGCACCATTAACCAATGTGCCCCCTTCAGATTTAGGCGCTAAGTAGTTGTCAGTTACCGTTGCACAACCTTCCCCCGTACTAGGCGAAACCGAACATTCAAACACACGCACGTAATCCACATCGAAGCTGTTTTGCCCATCAAAAGCACTGGCATCTATGCCACCTTGATTCACTGCTTCAGGCCAGCTTCCGCCGACTGCGAAATTAAGCAACAAGTGAAAGCGCTCATCAAACGGAGCGTTGTTCAATAGGTTCTCTCCGTCTTGTTCGGTAAACCAGCCTTTGTGCGTTAAGCCATCTGCTTGACCGTCAGTGTTATAGCTCACCTCTGATTTCAATTGAGTTTGGTACAATACGCCATCTACATACCAACGTATTTCTCCTTCTTGCCATTCAACCGCGTACACATGAAAATCATCCGCTGGGTTTTCCCCATCCGGCAGGGTATAGCTTTGCCCTGTATAAGAATTATTCGGCCAACTTTTGCCATAATGTAGTGTGCCATGCACATTTTTTTCAACTGAATCTTGACCGTCATCTAGAGGAACTCCCAAATTAACCGCTTCAAAGATGTCAATTTCACCAGAATGTGGCCAACCGCCATAGACGTTGTCGGTAGGTAACATCCATATTGCTGGCCATGCACCTTGCCCTGATGGTGCTTTGGCGCGTATTTCAAAACGGCCGTATGTCCAGTCGCCTTTTTCTTTGCTGATCAGGCGCGCTGAACTGTAAGGTAGTGCTTGATCCGATTCAGGTTTAGCAACAATTTTCAGTACACCATTTTCAAGATAGGCATTATCGCTGCTGTTTGTGTAACACTGCTTCTCGTTGTTACCACCGCCGTCACAGTTAACTTCGTGAGTCCACTTTGTGTCATCAATCACGTCGCCACTAAATTCATCTTGCCAAACTAGCGTCCAGCCCGAGTTACTGTCGACTAATGGGCAGCCCGTCTCATCAACTGCTATTCCCTCGGGCGTGGCCGGACATAAGTCACTGTCATCGTTGACGCCGTCATCGTCAGCATCTAACGTGGCATTGCTTTGAATGGATAAATCAAATGTGAGTTTAGTGCGCCGCTCATATTCGAATCTAACATTTACCGATATCGACGCACCGGGTGCTATTTCGTCTAATAGAAAGTTGAAATAAGGCACACCATTGTCTGTTTGTCCGTCAGCGTCTTTGATATTCAAGCTGGCGTTTTCAATGAGTACCCTAAAAGGACCATTAATAGTTTCCGCGCTGCTGTTAGTAGCTTTGACTTGCACTACGTATGCGCCTTCACCGCGCACATATCGGGCGCTGGATTGGGACACACTTATGGTATTGTCTAACGGACTCCACTGAGCGGATGCCGAACAAGACGCAAAGAGTAAAAGGGCACCGAGTACCCCGCTCATATCTTTTCTAATTTTCATTGGCTTATCTCAACAGTGGTTTGCTCGTTTAGAAATCTGGTTTGCAACGATTTACTGGAAAATGCTTGAGAGATTTTTTTACGACCCAACACACCCGCACAGCCCAGTAGTAAAAATGCTAAAGTTGATGGTTCAGGCACATCTGTCACCGCTTCTTCTAGGGCAGTAAAGCTAATAGATACTGAAGATTGATTATCATCAACAGCAAAACCGTCGAACATATAAAACGATAGCGACCAGTCTTGATTAACGTAACTGCTCAGCTGAGATGCTTGTATCGCTAATGATTCAGTCAAGCTCTGCATAGACATAATGGGCATGGAGAATAACTCCACATAGTCAAAATCTTGATTAAAAAGACTGATAGAAAACTCGTCATCGAATGTCGAGTCAATCAGGGTGGTGTCGACACTAAAATTAATATTTAAAAGATAATCAACGCCACTGATTAATGACAACCCTTGCGATAGTTCGGCTTCAAAATCAACCGTATCGTTGACACTTAAGGTTGCGGCACAATTACCTGGCGAGCCACTAACCGAGACATTACCAAATTGATCCCAGTCACTGACGTTACAGGAATTAGAAAAATTGCCCCCTGTTAACAAAGTAGCCATTGCTTGGTTAGAGGTCAGCAAAATACTGGTGGCGAGAGCGATGTGTTTAATGGTTTTCTTCATGTGTTTCTCCTAGACTTATTTCTTGTGATCTGCCCTGTACAAGCGCATTTTTAATATCGACTACTTATTAAACTAGGCTGGTCGAATCCGGCGTCCTGCCAATCACAGGATGTTTGGTAACACACGACAAGGCCCAAATATCATTTCGCTAATTTTCTATTTTAGTTAACTCCTGTGCACTTCATGCTTTCATCTCTAAACTTGCTTCATTCGTTAAGCGCTCATCATTATCATGAAAGCGCTTTCATTCTGTGATGTAGAGATAAACCTGTGTGAATAAATGAATACTCAGAGAGGTAAATAATTAACAGTTAGGAAACAACATATTTACAATAGCAAAGGCTTGACATTAATGAAAGCGCTTTCATTGATCTTTATTTGACCATTAAGCAAGCGCGTTTACGCATTTGGTATTGACTTGAACTGGCTGAAAATAGATAAAAATAATAAATAGAAGGTGTAATGATGTTGATTACTGAACGGAGATACATTCGTGCGGGAAGTGTTTTTTAAGTCACTATCTCAAACAAAAGTAGAGGGGAACAGAGCGCTGCAAAGCCTTGAATTTACTTTGCGCGGAGAGAATTAAATAAAGTGGATAAGAAAATTTTTAACGTAGAATGCGCTAGGCCTACCAACAAGAATGCAGGCCTAGCGCAATAATGAATTAAATTCTTTTATTTACGCTTACCCGACACTCGCGCCCATTCACCATCAATCTCGATAGGTTCCATATCGAAATCTTGGCTGTATAGATCATTTATGCCTTGGGCTTGCTCAGCTAAAATACCGGACAATACTAGCTTGCCACCTGATTTACAGTAAGCTGTAATCACCTCACGTAAGTCACGAAGTGGTCCGGCAAGAATATTGGCTAGCACGACATCGGCTTGCAGTTCAGGTTGATGCTGCGGTAAATATAGCTCAATTTTATTACCAATATGATTACGGTCAGCATTGGTCTGGCTCGATTGCAATGCTTGGGGGTCTATGTCGATACCCACTACCCGCTCAGCGCCTAATTTAATTGCTGCGATACCTAAGATGCCAGAACCACAGCCAAAATCGACAACTAGCTTATTCGTTAGCTCTAGGGCATCTAACCAACGAAGGCATAAAGCGGTTGTGGGGTGCGTTCCGGTCCCAAATGCTAAACCAGGATCGAGCATAACGTTAACCGCTGATGGGTCAGGTACGTCACGCCAGCTTGGGCAAATCCATAAACGCTCGCCAAAACGCATCGGGTGAAAGTTATCCATCCATTCTCGTTCCCAGTCTTTATCTTCTAACTGGTCGAGTTTATGTGGAAAATTAGCCCCTAACACTTTTGATTTACTGAGCCTGGAAACCACCCCATCCATATCGTGATCGGCTTCATACAAGCCAACCACTTGAGTTTCAGGCCACAACATCACCTCACCTGGTTTCGGCTCATACATGGGTGTGTCTTTCGCGTCAACAAAGGTAACAGCTTGGGCACCATTGGCACTTAGCATATCGCCGACTTGTTCAGCATCTTTGGCTTGTGTATCGATAATGAGTTGGATCCAAGGCATAGCAGGTCTTATCAAATGGCAAAGAAGCCAGTATAACATTAGTTATTTATTGGATTCTGCGTAAACTAATGCCTTAGCGCAGTTACATGAACTTTTATCCTAGTAAATGCGTTCTTATGCTTATCTTTTTGGTAATATCGGAGCTACTTTGTCTTCATCACGCGACTTGACTCGCCCGCCCGTTCACAGGGTGTTGGCTAAACTCACCTTACCTATGATCCTTGGCATCATTGCTGTGTTATCTGTATCATTAATTGATACCTACTTTGTTAGCCAACTCGGTACAGAACATCTTGCTGCCTTGTCGTTTAGCTTTCCAGTTACCATGAGTATATCTAGCTTGGCAATTGGCTTAGGCGTTGGCGCGGCTTCCGCCGTATCGCGCGCAGTCGGATCGAATAATACAGAGCACGCAAAACGCTTGTCTACTGACAGTCTACTGCTGGGTATAGCCGTAGTCTTGGTGGTTGCCGTGGTCGGTTATCTTAACGTTAAACCGCTACTCAGTTTGTTAGGTGCCTCATCAGAAGTACTAGAGCTAGGCGCACGCTATATGCGTATTTGGTTTATTTCAGTGCCCTTTTTGGTGGTACCCATGATTGCCAATGCCTTAATACGTTCCGTTGGAGATGCTTTTTGGCCAAGCTTAGTGATGATTGGCTCAGCGGCCATTAATATTATCTCTACGCCAATTTTAATATTCGGCTGGGGCGTTATACCAGCCTTCAATATTGAAGGCGCAGCATTAGGTACTCTCTTTGCTCAGGTACTCACTTTATTTGCTTCATTAGCTATTCTCATAATCCGCGAGAAGTTAATAAGCTTTCATCTTGCCAGTAAAGAAGAGCTCTTGGCTTCATGGCGTTCGCTGCTCTCAATAGCGGTACCTGCAGCCGCTGGCAATATGGTCAATCCACTGTGTATCGCCATTGTTACTGCCCTTATCGCTTCGTTTGGAGAAAAATCCGTTGCGGCTTTTGGTTTAGCGACGCGAATTGAATTTTTTGCTGTCATTCCTATGCTCGCGTTATCTTCAGCCATAGGTCCGCTGGCAGGACAAAATTGGGGAGCAAATAAAATAAGCCGTATCATCGACGGATTAAAAATAAGCTATTGGGTTTGTATCGCTTGGACAGGGATGTTAAGTATTTTTCTGTGGTTCTGGGCCCCCGCTATCATCTCAGGATTCTCGTCTGATCCAGCGGTCACCGATGAAGCGCTTTTATATCTGCGTATCATACCCCTCAGTGTCTGGGGTTACGGTATTGTCATTGTCGCAGCGGCTGCTTTTAATTCGATTGGTAAGGCGAAAGTTGGCTTAGGCTATTATGTTATTCGCTCGGCATTATTCTATGTGCCTTTGTCATGGATAGGAGCAATGTATGCCAAGGTAGCTTACGTCTTTATTGGTATAGCATTAGCCAACGTGGTGTCTGGCGTTGTGATAGCGGCCTACTCGATATGGTGGTTAAAGCGCACAGCGACGAAGAGCGCACAAATATAAAATAAAAAAGAGCGCCGAAGCGCTCTTTAAAAATCATCTCTATAAAGAAGAAACTAGTGACCGCCTAGGCCCAATTTCTTTTCAAGATAATGAATGTTAGCACCACCAGCGGCGAAGGCCTCATCAGCCATAATACGCTGCTGCAGTGGGATATTCGTTTTAATCCCTTCAATAACCAACTCACCCAATGCATGACGCATGCGGGCAATCGCCACATCACGGGTTTCGCCGTAAGTGATCAATTTACCGATCATGGAATCATAGTTAGGCGGCACGGTATAACCCGCATAAATATGCGAATCCCAGCGCACACCTAAACCACCAGGAGAATGAAACATATTGATTTTACCTGGGCTTGGAATAAAGGTGTCAGGATCTTCTGCATTAATACGACATTCAATCGCATGACCACGCACGTGCACTTGATCTTGGGTAATAGATAATTTTTGACCATCGGCGATACGCAGTTGCTCTTTAATCAAATCGATGCCTGTTATCATTTCTGATACAGGGTGCTCAACTTGAATACGCGTATTCATCTCGATGAAATAGAACTCGTCGTTTTCAAATAAGAACTCAAACGTCCCCGCTCCGCGATAATTTATATCAACGCAGGCTTGGCAACAACGCGCGCCAATTCGAGCACGCATCTCTTCGGTAATACCAGGTGCTGGCGCTTCTTCAACAACTTTTTGATGACGGCGCTGCATAGAACAATCGCGCTCGCCTAAGTGAATCGCATTCCCTTGCCCGTCAGCCAATATTTGAATTTCAACGTGGCGTGGGTTCTCAAGGAATTTTTCCATGTACACAACGTCATTATTGAATGCTGCACCAGCCTCGCCTTTTGTCGCCGCAATGGAGGAGATTAATTCTTCTTCGTTGCGAACAACACGCATACCACGACCACCGCCGCCGCCTGCAGCTTTAACGATTATCGGGTACCCGATACGCTTAGCAATTTCTTTATTACGCTCTTCGTTGTCATCTAAAGGCCCATCAGACCCAGGAACACAAGGAACACCAGCGGCTTTCATTGATTTAATCGCTGACACTTTGTCACCCATTAAACTAATGGTTTCGGCTCTTGGTCCAATAAAGATAAAACCACTGCGTTCAACCGCTTCGGCAAAATCTGCACTTTCTGCAAGAAAACCGTAGCCAGGGTGAATAGCAACAGAATTAGTAATTTCTGCAGCAGCAATAATACGTGGAATATTTAAATAGCTTTCGGTTGCAGATGCTTTACCAATACAAATGGTTTCATCAGCCAAAAGCACATGTTTCAAACTTTCATCAGCGGTGGAGTGCACTGCAACTGTCTTGATGCCCAATTCTTTACAGGCACGCAAGATGCGAAGTGCTATTTCACCGCGATTGGCAATCAGTACTTTATCAAGCATTATCAGTAACCTGCTTATTCAATGATGAATAGGGGTTGATCGAATTCAACCGGCTCTTGGTTGTCGACTAAAATCTCTTTGATCACGCCAGATTTATCTGACTCAATCTGGTTCATCATTTTCATTGCTTCAATAATACACAAGGTGTCGCCTGCTTTGACACTTTGACCGACTTCAGCAAATGCTTTCGAGCCAGGAGAAGATGAACGGTAGAACGTACCTACCATGGGTGATTTAACACGATGTCCACTGGTTTCAGCTACAACAGGAACCGCTTCAACTACAGGCGCAGCTATTGGAGCAGCATGATGTACAGGAGCAGAATATTGCACTTGAGCTGCCGGTTGGCCGCTGCGATGAATGCGTACAGATTCTTCACCTTCAGTAATTTCAAGCTCAGAAATACCTGATTCTTCAACTAACTCGATGAGTTTCTTTATTTTACGTATATCCATGATGTTATCTCTTTTTGATTTGTATACATAAGCGACCGGCGGCAAACCGACCACGGCAACTAATTAGGTTTATTATTTATATGTTGTTGTGCGGCGCTTAAAGCAAAAGCATAGCCTTGTTCACCCATACCACAAATAACGCCTAGCGCTACATCAGACAAATAAGAATGATGGCGAAAAGGCTCTCGGGCATGAACATTTGATAAGTGCACTTCGATAAACGGAATCGATACGCTTAGCAACGCGTCACGTAAGGCAACACTCGTATGCGTAAACGCACCAGGGTTGATAATAATGAAGTCAACTTTTTGATAAGCACCGTGGATCGCATCAATTAACACATGCTCAGCGTTAGATTGAACATGGCTCATAGCAATGTTCAATTCGCCAGCACGTACTTGTAGCGTGTCCACAATGTCTTGTAGGCTGCGTGAACCGTAAACTTCTGGCTCACGTTTACCCAACATATTTAGGTTGGGTCCATTAATTAATAAAACGTTCAAGAATAAGCCGCTATCTTCGTTAAAATAAGAATTATCTGTCATTATTAGCAAATAAGTATCTGTTTGGCGACTAATTTCGCCTAAATTTTCTACTTATGGCACTCAATTGAGGCCATTATAGAGCTAACTTACAAATTAGCAGCAAAATACTGGTCTTATCAGCGAAGATTGCCCCCAAGTTTGCGTATTTTATCCGAGTAATAGGTATATTTTTACGTACATTGACGCCGGGGCGATATCAAGGTCAAATGTCACTATGAACTACATTGCACATATTCACCTCGCCAAACATACGCATACCAGCTTAGTCGGTAATTTTCTGGGGGATTTTATAAAGGGTAGCGCGTTAGATAATTTACCTTTGAACCTGCAACATGGCATTCGCTTACACCGTCATATCGATGTATTTACTGACTCACATCCAATTGTGCTCGGATTAAAACGTGACTTTCCTAAATCGATACGTCGTTATGCAGGGATAATCCTTGACGTATATTTTGATCATTTATTGATACAGCATTGGAAACAGTTTTCTAGTCCAGAGCTTAGTCAGAATAAGCTGTTCAGTGAATTTTATCGCGGCTTAGCGCAATTAGATTTGGATATTAGTCCGCAATTTTCACGGGTCAGAAGTGGTCTTTTGGATTATCAATGGCTAGCGGATTATCGCGAGTTAAGCGCATGTTTACGTGCGATGCATGCCATAGAGAATCGTTTCTCACGCAAACTCGAGTTCGCAGAGCAAGCCATTGCCTATATCGCCGCAAACGAGTTACAGTTAAAACAGTCTTTTTTACATTTTTATCCTGATTTACTTGGGCACAGCGAGCTGTTTGTCAGTAAACTTGAAAGATAGATCACATTTCACGTTCGAGGTACCTTGTGTCAGTTAAAGAAATCAATCATCCCTTGGTTCAACATAAATTAGGCTTAATGCGCGAAGCCGGTATCAGTAGTAAAAATTTTAGAGAGCTTGCCAGTGAAGTCGGTAACTTACTAACCTATGAAGCAACGCGAGAACTAGAAACGGAAACGGTCGAAATAAACGGCTGGAACGATGAGCCTATTAAGGTAAAAAAAATCAAAGGTAAAAAAATCACTATTGTGCCTATTTTACGTGCAGGCCTTGGCATGTTAGACGGCGTAATGCAGCTTATTCCTAATGCTAAGGTCAGTGTTGTTGGCCTATATCGTGATGAAGAAACGCTACAGCCAGTGGCTTACTTTGACAAGGTGGTGAAAGATGTAGATGAACGCACCGCACTGATTGTTGACCCAATGCTCGCTACAGGTGGCACACTCATCGCGACGATTGATTTGCTTAAACAAAAAGGCTGTCAGCATATAATGGGTTTATTCTTAGTCGCTGCCCCTGAGGGTATTAGAGCGGTTATGAGCAAGCATCCCGATGTAGATATTTATACCGCAGCAGTGGACGAGAAACTTAATGAGCAAGGTTATATTTTACCGGGCTTAGGCGATGCGGGCGATAAAATATTTGGTACCCGTTAAGTACTAACGTTTACAGGTCTTAAAGCATGTCCAGTCTAAGGTAATGGCGTGTTGTCATTACCTGTTTATTCGTAAGCTTTTTTTATAATGTATCGGTTAGCCATTCTAGTGTTTGTTTGATAACTCGCTCGTCAAAATGACTTTTTGGGTTGTACGCATCGAAGATATGATCTGCGCCTTGCAGCACTCGCGCTTCAGCAAGTGTGGATGAGGTTAATGGGAATAAGATTTTCTCAATAGGTTTTACATAGTCCTCACTGCCTCGAATTGATAGCAATGGCTCCTTATAAGCGCTTAAATTTTGATAAATATCGTAGCCCATCATCCCTAAAACATGTTCTTTAGTGACCGTCAGCGTTTCCCATGTTGGCACTTTCACTTCACCTGTCTCAAGTACTTGCCGCATTTGCGCTGCTGACAAGATACTTTGTCCTACCAGCGACGGGTCGCCAGCACTAGACCAGAGTACAACACTGTTAATATCTGCGGGATGTAAACCCATCAATCTTATCGTGGTAGAGCCACCTAAGCTGAAGCCAACCACACCTGTTGGTTGAACACTGTACTGCTGGCGCAAAAACGCAAGCCCTGTCTCGGCGTCTGTAACGCGAGAAGCAAATGTGCTGGTCAACCGATAGCCAGTACTTTCACGTTCGCTCTCTCCGCGTATGTTGATTCTAAGAGATGCGATATGACGCTCAGCTAACTGCGCCGCTAAGCGTTTATACATATCACCCACTTCATTCATGTTCCCTGCCCAGCCGTGTATTAACAATACACTGCCTTTAGTCTCGCCCACAGCTGGTGTGTGCGTAGCCATTAGTGAATTGTCCAAGGTAATGACTCGTTCGGTCGTTCCTTGGGCGCCGAAACATACACAGATTAAACACACAACGGCACTTAATCGTCTAAGTAATAGGCTGCTAAATGAGGTCTTTATGCATATGCCGTGATTAATCATACTTTTTGTCCTTATTCTTACAGTAGTGGCCAAGCTTGCTTTCTATAAAACATTATTCACATGACCAGCAAATGCGGGAGCCTGCATAAAGCCCGTTACCCTTGAACCACTTATCTCGTTGCCCTGGGTATCAAAGAATAAAATCGTCGGTAACCCCAAAATGGCAAAATGATCTTGAAACGCAATATTGGTCGCAGTGTTATCTGTTAAATCTATTTGCATCCACACTGTATTACCAAGCGCATTAACCACATCCGCATCTGGAAACGTATACTTTTCGAACTCTTTGCATGCCACGCACCAGTCTGCGTATAAATCGACCATGACGGTTTTACCCTGCGCATTGGCAGCAGCCAATTTTTGCTCGAAGTCGTTTAAATCTTTAACCACGTCAAAAGTGGGATGACTCTGTTGAACCTGATTATGAACAGCGGATGTTTGTGAGAACAGTACCTGATAACCGTACATGGCCGATGCGAATAACCCCACAAAAATCACCAGTGCGCGCGCGCCTTTGGCAAAACTAACTTGGCTAGCTTGATTCATCACAAAGAAATAACTAAACGTGACTAAACCTAATATTGCCCATGCAATATCTGTTACAACGTGACTCACTAAGCGCTCTACGAACATTAATGCCACCGCCAACATCATAAACCCAAAGGTGACTTTGACTATGTTCATCCATGCACCTGCTTTGGGGAGCAGTTTGCCACCGGTAATACCAAATAAAATTAACGGTATGCCCATGCCCAAACTTAATGCATATAACGCACTGAACCCCAGTAGCAGGTCTCCGCTTTGTGCAATGTACAATAAGATCCCCGTCAGCGGTGCGGTGGTGCAAGGTGATGCAACAAGACCCGATATAGCGCCCATAAGCAACACCCCAAAATAGCTGCCGCTTTTTTGTTTATTGCTCATACCGTTAAGCTTTTCTTGCCATCGAGATGGTAACTGCAATTCGTAGGCACCAAACATCACCAGAGCTAGCAGCACAAAAACAACGATTAATACGCCTAAAATTGCAGGGTGTTGTAATGCGGCTTGAAATTTAACCCCAGCCGATGCGACCACCAAGCCCAATAATGAGTAAGTTAATGCCATACCCTGTACATAAACAAACGAGAGAATAAAGGCTCTTGACGTGCTTATCCCTTTACCTTGGCCGATTACAATGCCAGATAGGATAGGGTACATGGGAAATACGCAAGGGGTGAATGCGAGACCGATCCCTAAAGCCAAGAAAATCAATAACACCCATACTAGGTTTTGTTCGCCGGTAAGTAAGTCAACTAATTCGAATTGCTGTGAGACAGACGTACTTGCTTCAGTTTTTTGAGCCTTAGCCTCTGACTGATCAGTTGTCACACCCCCGACGGCATTCAGATAAACCACTTGGGTCGTCGGGGGGTAGCATAACCCGGCTTCTGCACAGCCTTGATACCTGATTTTTACCACGGAATCATCTTCAGACTGTAATATCGGATAAGTTATAGATACACGATGATGATAGACCTCTTGGGGTTCATCGAAGAATTCATCTTCTTTCATCTCACCTTTGGGGAAAATGGGGTCTGCTAAAATGGCATTTTTTGCTACTGCTTTGAATTGTTGCTGATACAGGTAATATCCATCAGCCACGTCCCAAGTGACAACTAGTTCATCGTCGTTTTGCACGAAATCAAACACGAATGCCTGTTCAACTTTTAAAAATTCTGGCTCGTCGCTAAACAGAGAATCAAAGGAATTAGTCTGGGCTGTATTTACACATGACCACAGCAACATCAGCATAAACACTGAGAACGATTGGATTAACTTCATTTAAGACTACTTATCATCAGTACAACATTTGTAATATAGATTAAGGCAGCATGCTTAAGCACACATTAAGCCTTCCTTTTGGAACGACAATATAGACCTTATCACCCATCACTGTCTTTCAAAAAGACCATAATTAGACAAAGTTTATCATTAAGCGCGGGATCAAAGAGCGGTTGCCATACTTTGTAACACTGTTACCCTTGGTAAATGGCGTTAAGACGCCATTACATTCCTTCATATAGTAAATAAAGAGACCGCTTTGGGTAAATTATTCTTATTGTTTGTATTAATACCGATCGTTGAAATATCGTTATTGATAAGTGTTGGTGAGCAAATTGGCGGATGGAACACCGTCGCAATCGTTATTGCAACGGCGTTGATTGGTTCCTACATAGTTCGTCAACAAGGCTTAACCACGCTTATTAACGCCCAGCAGAAAATGCAGCAAGGCGTGGCTCCAGGCCAAGAAGTAGCAGAAGGCCTATTGTTGGTGATTGCGGGTGTAATGTTAGTTACTCCCGGCTTTATAACAGACATTATCGGCTTTTTATTCTGCTTACCTATGACTCGTCCACTTATTGCGAAAGGCCTATTAGCAAAGCTTTCGATGCAAGTGGTGGGTCAGACTCAAGGTGGTTTTAGTGGTCAGCAGGGCTCCGCTAACCGTTCAGCTAATGGTGACATAATTGAAGGTGAGTTCGAGCGTAAAGACGAACATAAGGCTGATACAGAGCGTTTAGACAAACCTGACTAATGGTTGATTTGAGCTTTATCTCAATAGAAAAGTAGACATAAAAAAAGCGGCAAAAGCCGCTTATTTTATTTTAAAATACTGCTACGACTTATACGTCAACGGTACCGCAGAAGCGATAACCTTCACCGTGGATAGTCACAATTAACTCATCGGCATTAATTTCTGACTCGAAGTGCTTACGAATACGACGAATGGTTACGTCTACCGTACGGTCATTCGGGCGCAATTCGCGGCCAGTCATTTCCATGATCAGTTGTTCACGTGTTAGGATTTTACCTGGGTTGCTTAAGAACAAGTGCAACGCTCTAAATTCACTGCGCGGCAATCTAAACTCTTTTTTGCTTGGCGAGATCAAACTACGGCTGTCGCTATCTAGTATCCAGCCATTAAAGCTAACGCGGCTTGGCAAGTCATCATCTTCAGCGTTATTCAAAGTACGCGTTAAGAGGTTTCTTGCTCTAATCGTCAACTCACGAGGGTTGAACGGTTTAGTAATATAATCGTCGGCACCAATTTCCAGACCTAGGATACGGTCCACATCATTGTCACGACCCGTTAAAAAGATCAGACCGATATTTTTGCGGTCACGAACTTCACGGGCTAAGATCAGACCGTTTTTACCGGGTAAGTTGATGTCCATAATAACTAGGTTTATTGCATGATTTTCAAAAAAATCGTGCATTTCACTGCCGTTTTCAGCTTCGAAGACATTGTAGCCTTCTGCTTCAAACAAACTTTTGAGAGTTGTTCTAGTAACAACCTCATCTTCTACTATCAAAATATTGGGCGTCAGCATCGTATTCACACCATGTTTAAAAATATGGATAAAAGTCTATCAGAAAATATCTAAAAATCAGGGTTTTATCTAGATTAAATTTTAACTAATGCAAACAACCCACCTAACTCCCGACTTACGTTTGTAGATATCGCACCTACTTACCACGTATTGAAGATATTTTCTGTCACGCAGTTGATGTGGGGATTGAAATACAAAAAGCAATACAACCCCAAGTTTAGTTCAAATGGGATGTACTCTGTGTGGCTTTTTTAACTGGAAATAATATAGTAAATTCAACACCCTGCCCTTCTTCACTGGTAAGTGATATTGAGCCATTCAACGCTTGAGTAATTAGATTATAAACTAAATGCATCCCTAAACCACTGCCACCTTGTCCGCGTTTGGTTGTCACAAACGGGTCGAAAATACGTTTGCGCAAATACTCAGGGATGCCAGCACCATCATCTGTAAACACAATTTTAATCTTTCGTTTTGCCACTAAACTGATCGTAATATTTATCACACCTTGGTCTTTGCTCTCAAAACCATGAATAATGGAATTCATAATAAGATTAATAATAATTTGATTAATGGGTCCAGCTTTCGATTCGATATACAGATTTTCTGGGCATTGCACGTTAATTACATGCTTCAAGCTTTTCAATTTAGGCCGCATGGACAACAGAATTTCATCCATTAATTTCGAAAATGAGAAAACACGATCCAACTCAGATGATTGGTCTACTGCCACCTGTTTAAAACTAGATATCAACTCGGCTGCACGATTTAAGTTGCGATAAATGATATTAAGGTTTTCTTGTCCCTCAGTAATAAACTTAGACAACGAACTGGCTTTTAAGGTTTTGTTCTCAAAATCTTTCTCCATCGCAGCTAACCGGTCTAGCATCATGGTTGACGCTGTCACGCCAAGGCCGATTGGGGTATTAACCTCATGCGCAACCCCTGCCACCATATCGCCAAGTGAAGCCATTTTTTCATTTTGGACCATTTGCCGTTGAAATTGATGGAGCTTCTCTAAGGTCTGAATCAGCTCACTGTTTGCCTCTTTGAGTGCAAGGGTGCGTTGGGTAACTTTTTCTTCAAGACTGCTATTGAGACGTCGGTATTCATCTTCCGCTTCGTTTTGGCGCTGCAGGTGTTCTTGTGTGCGCTGCATCATGGCATTAAAGGCTTCACCTAAAATATCCAACTCTTTCACACCACTGGGCTTAGCTCGCCCGGAATAATCCTTATGACGAGAAATTCGTTGAACTAAATGGGATAAATTACGAATGGGCTCGGTTATCGCGCTCTGTAATTTTAGCGTCAGGAAAAAACACAACAGTAATGACAGGAGTAATACCCCGACAGCAATACCAATCGAACGTGAAATTAAACGCTCAAGGCCATCAGCTGAGGCACGTACATACGTATAACCTAACAATTTCCCGTTATCTTGTTGAATTTCTCGAATAATTTCTACTGTGCTACCGTCAATGGTCGGCGTAGATAAAGAGTCAACCCGATCGAATTTGGCATTCACTGGTGCAACACCATCTTTATTATAGCTGGCAAAAAATTCTAATTTACCGTCTTCAACAAAACGATAAATATGCACGTTTTCCAAAATATCTGAGGCACTGAGACTACTTAGGTTACGCTCTTCATTGAAATTCAACTCATCATTAATGGTCGATACGGCATTACGGCTGATCAGTTCGGAAAAAATATTGACGTTGCTAATCAGTTGCTGACGATAACTGCTTATTTGGCCATACAGGTTAATACATGTAGCCATAAGCAACGCCAATGAAGTAATCGCCATTACAACCCAAATAATCAGGCTTTTAATCGACAAAAAGTTACTTTTAGCATCCATGTTTAGAATAATTATTACCCTTAGATAAGCTTATAAATCATATTGAGCTAAACCATGTAAAAATGAAACTGTTAATCGTGCTTAAGGTGAGTTTCTTACGCTTTAACTTATAACATGCTTCCGTTATTTACGTATCAATAACAGTAAATCTTGTTCCGTTAGCCCCCATTGTTGAGCGAAACGCGTCAACGTAACTTGCAACTCAGGAGTATTCAGTTGCACTTGATGCGCCGCCCGTATGCCGTTCACGTCAGATAGACACAAACAGACCATATCACCAGCAGTCACGTTGAGTTCAGCTATATCGATTGGGGATTTTTTGTACATTAAATGTGTACAAGGCTCGTTGCGGGCTTTCGATTGCAGACATTGCTCAGGTAGCGCCTGAGCAGATACACAAAACAAAAAATTCGCGACAAGTAATATGACGGCTCTCATCAGTTCCCTCTACTAAAATCGGCAGCACCACGTATCTTAAAACTAACCACCCATTGCGGCATGGTAAAGTGCCAAATATTGCTCGGCCGCTTGGTGCCAAGTAAAACGGCTATGCATAGCGCGAGTTTGGGTCGCTTTGAATTTTTCGGGATACTCGTGATAAAACAATAGTGCCCGCTGAATACAGGCAAGCAGAGCTTGGCTGTCAGGCTGTTCAAACACGAAACCGGTGGCGCGCTCAGGTGCATCGGCTAAATCGACAACGGTATCTTTTAAGCCACCGACACCACGCACGATGGGTAAGGTCCCAAATGCCAAGCTGTACATTTGATTGAGGCCACATGGCTCGAACAATGATGGCATTAAGAAGAAATCACTTCCCGCCTCTAACATATGTGCTTTTTGCACACTGAAAGCCTCGATAAATGCAAACTTACTCGGATAGCGTTCCGCTACACCACGCAACGTGTGACTTATTTGCGGATCGCCGGTACCGATAATAACCAGTTGCACGTTGTGCTGCATAAGATGCTCAAGCATTGGCAAAATATAACCAAAGCCTTTTTGCTCGGTCAGCCGACAAACCATACCTATTAGCGGTATAGCTAAATTTTCAGGGACGTTGGCTTCTCTTTGTAAGTCAATTTTACAATTAGCTTTCCCACTCATATCTTCGGCGGTATAGGTCTGAATAATATGCGGGTCATTAATGGGATCCCACTGGCTGTAATCGCAGCCGTTGAGTATTCCATTCAGATCATTTCGGCGCTGTTGAAACTCATGGTACAGATGATGGGAGCCCAACGGTGATAACAGCTCTTGAGCGTAATTAGGACTAACAGCATTAATTTTATGAGCATAGCGAATACCCATGCGAACAAAGTTTAATGCATCACCATCTAACTGTGAATGCAGTAGGTAATGAGGTTGTAAAAACGGAATATCTGAGAATCGATGTGTACCTTGATATGCGCCATTATGGATAGTGAAAATGCTGCGGCTGCGTTCGAAGAAACCGCTGTCATCAATACTCATAAAATAAGGTGTTAACGCAGTGTGCCAGTCGTTGCAATGCACTATATCTGGCTGGAAATCGACTGCTTTGGCAACTTGAAGTGCGCCTTGAGCAAAAAAAGCAAAACGTTCCGCATTGTCTGAATATGCGTGGTAGCTATCTGAATATAATCCGTCTCGGCCAAAGTATTCAGGGTAGTCCAAGGCGAAAACAGGTACATTGCCAACTTGTAAGCGCTTTATGCTGAAGTTGTAGGGTTTATCGCTGGCAAATAACACCTGTGGTTCAGCCCAATTTTCTCCTGGGTGTTGTTCGGCAAGTGTTTTGTAATAAGGCATAACGATGCACACCTCATGACCCATTTCTTGCAAGGCGATGGGCAATGCTTTTGCTACGTCAGCTAGCCCGCCTGTCTTAACCAGATCTTCAACCTCTGATACAACGAATAATATTTTCATTAACACTATACCCCATTGGATTTTCGATTCATTGCCCTATTGGAAAATCATAGCGATACTGATTAACGCGGACTTTAAAACATATATATCTTTACAAGCAGACTAATATAACTTTATTCAACGACGACAACAATAAACACTAAATTTGGTTGTTTCTGCCAGTGCGCGCACAGACTTAAACTGTTTTTCAAGCTCTTCGGCGTAGCGTAAAAACTTATTGGCTACCAAGATTAGCGTTCCGTTATCTTGTAAATTACCTTTCAACTGCTGCATAAAATTCTCAGTAACTGAGTAATCTGTTTTAATACCCGTGTGAAATGGAGGGTTGGTGAAGACCTGAGCGAACTTACCCGATAAGGAACGTAAACCATTAGAAGGTATGATATAGGCATTCAAGTCGTTTAGCTTGGCGCTTTGCTGTGAGCAATAAATGGCCAGTGCACTTACGTCGCTCATGACCACTTGGCACTTAGGATTTTTAAGCCCAACAAAACAACCAATAATACCGGCACCACATGCGAAATCTAATACCCGTCCAGATACAACGCGATCAATACTGGTCAGTAATAACTCGGTGCCTAGGTCCAATTCACCATGGCTAAATACACCGGGCACAGAACACACCTTAAACGTGATATCGGCAACTTTATGCTCTGAAATACTCTGCCATTGTGTAATATCGAACGAAGTTACGGGTTTATCGATAACAGCGGCGAACATGGCGCAGTGACGGGCGGTATCAATTTTATTCACGTTATCTGAGTAAGGAGTGAGTAACTTCCCTGCGCTTTTAATACCGCCTTTGTTTTCGCCAACCACCAATAACGTGGCGCCTGGTTTCAAACACGCGGCAATGTTAGCCAATAACATTTGACCATGGGCCTTGGCTTTAGGTAAGTACAACACCGCACCATCGAATTGGGCTTCACTGTTGTAGGCAGCTACAAATTGATGCTGTGCTTCGCGCCCGTTGGCAAGAGCAACACTTTGCTCGTAAACATCGAAAAACTGATGAAAACCATGTACCTCAGAATTGTCTAATTCTGAGAACACGTGCCCGTCAGTTGGATTCACGATTAACCATTTACCTTGAGCGAGTAACTCGGCATTGCGTAATAAAACCTGGCTTGCTGGTGTTAACATTAGACGTTTCTCTCGAACATTAGATCCCAAACTCCGTGACCTAAGCGATGTCCACGTTGTTCAAATTTAGTCAGCGGGCGTTGCTCTGGACGTGGTACATAATCATTGGTAGAAGACAAATTCTTATAACCTGGCGCAACGGACATAATGTCGAGCATATGCTCAGCATAATTTTCCCAGTCGGTGGCCATGTGAAAAACGCCCCCTAGCGCTAATTTTTTACGCAATTTTTCTACAAATTCAGGCTGTACGATACGACGCTTATGATGGCGTTTTTTATGCCATGGGTCAGGGAAAAACAATTGCATACGGCTTAGACTGCCGTCAGGAATACAATTAGCTAATACCTCGACTGCGTCATGCTCGTAAACGCGTAAATTAGTCACGCCCTGCTCTTCGGCATCGGCCAAACACGCGCCAATCCCAGGACGGTGAACTTCGATCCCAATAAAGTCTTTGTCTGGCTCATTTTTAGCCATAGTGACTAAAGATTTTCCCATACCAAAGCCAATTTCTAAGACCACAGGAGCGGTGCGACCGAATACTTCTGGCATATTCAGCAAACCTGATTTGTGCTCTAAGCCCAAGGTTTCCCAATTGCTTTGAATGGCCTTCTCTTGGCCTTTGGTTAAACGACCTTCGCGCTTAACAAAGCTCTGGATCTTACGGATATAGACGCCGGATTCGGCGGCTTCTTCTTGGGTTTTAAATTGGCTCATGACTCTTCTCATATCTCGCTGTACTTAGCAGCCGCGCATTATGCCGCCCAGAACAGGTATTGCAAGGCTATAAAGGTAATTTAGCTGAAATTTTCAACAAAATAGTTGGCAAGGGCAACAGGCTGTTCAAGAGGCAACATATGAGCAGCATTATCAAAAATATGCAGTTGGCTATTACCGATCTGTTCTTTCAAGCTAGATATCTTATCTGGGGACGCTATTTGATCTCGCTCCCCCACCAGCAAATGTACCTTAAAGGGGGCTTTAGCAAGACGTACAGTTAGGTCCTCACGATCACTTAACGCACTCATCTGAGTTGCCAATACGCTAGGGCCTAAATCGCTCTCCATAGCTTTTATGGTTTGTAGCACTTGAACGTTATCAAGTGAGAATACAAACTTTTGCATGCGAGCGTCGCTCATCCCTTGATACTTTTTACTTTGAATGGTTTGAATAATTGATTTACGAGCTTGGCGTTCTTGTTCATCAAATTGACCCGGGTAACTGCCAATAAGCGTTAGCGATGCTACTTTTTCCGGTTGCCGCAAAGCCGTTAACGCTGCCACATACCCCCCCATTGAAAAGCCAACTAAGTGTGCTGGTTCGTCAAAATAATCCAATCGATCGCCACTCAGTGCAAGCATTTGCTCTAATGTTTCAGCCCATTGCAAAGGCACGAACGCACGCTTAGGTATGTTCATAGCTTGCCAACACGGCATAAAGACACGTTCGTCGCACAATGTACCGGGGTAAAAAATCACAGGCTGTTCTAGGGGAATAGGTGTGATGGGTGTGGGACTAGTCGTTGTCATTTCAAGTAAACCATTTATCGATAATTAAGGTATGATCAGGCTATTATTTTATAGCGCAGAAGCAGTATACCAACCCGTGCAATCTCAGTCTCAGCTAACATCAACTTTTGCAAACCGAATTCTAGCTTGGTTTGATAACCATGGTCGCAAAGACTTACCGTGGCAGCAAGAAAAAACCCCATATTCCGTTTGGGTATCCGAAATTATGTTGCAGCAAACTCAGGTTAAAACTGTAATTCCTTATTACCAGAAATTTATGCAGCGTTTTCCCGATATTTTGAGTCTGGCAAACGCTCCTCAAGATGAAGTGTTACATCATTGGACTGGTTTAGGGTATTACGCTCGAGCGAGAAATCTGCAAAAAGCAGCGCAAATGATCCGTGATAATTTCGATGGCTTATTTCCAATTGCTATTGAGGATGTGATCTCATTGCCCGGAATAGGTCGCTCAACTGCCGGCGCCGTTTTATCATTAGCTTGTAGACAACACCACAGTATTTTAGATGGTAATGTAAAACGCGTCTTAGCCCGCTATTTTGCAGTGGATGGTTGGACCGGCAAAAAAAATATTGAGCAAATTTTATGGCAATATGCCGATTCTCTCACGCCTAAATTACGTACCAGTGATTACACTCAAGCCATGATGGATATGGGTGCCACTATATGCACACGCAGCAAGCCCAAATGTGATAGTTGCCCTTTGCAACAAGACTGCTTAGCTTTTGCACAAGGTCGTCAAAGTGAATTACCGTCGAAAAAACCTAAAACGACGATACCAGTCAAAACCACCGTGATGTTGATCCCCATGTGGCAATCACAAATACTTATTTATCAGCGCCCGCCCAGTGGTTTATGGGGTGGTTTATGGGGATTTTTTGAGGCTGATTCAATTGACACAGTGAACACCCGCGCCCAAGAGCTAGCACTGGCTGATTATTCAATCATCACTCTCGCACCATTTCGCCATACATTCAGTCATTTCCATCTCGATATTCAACCGCTGATATTACAACTTGAGGCTCCTGTAACGACTAAGATAAACGAGGCGCAGCAAATGTGGTACGACTTGCTATCCCCGCCAAACGTCGGTCTAGCCGCGCCGACCAAAAAGTTACTTTCTGTGTGTAAAACTCAGCTTTAAGATCTGGCCGTCTAGTCAATTTTTGGCATGCGTAAAAACGGGCTGTTGGTTAACATATATAAAAAATTGTCGACTAATATAGCCGCACGTTCACGCAGATCAAAACTCGTTGGATAAAGCAGCCAATTACTAATAATCCCAGTAAAATAAGCATTTTCCGTTGCCGCAGCTAGTTTAATGTCAACGTCTGCGGATAACTGGCCACATTTAATGGCTTGACGATAAGTGCGCTCCATTCGCGACAAAAACTCTTGATAGGCAGCGCTTTGTCTTGCTTCGATCGGTCCCACATCGCCGTTGTATTCAAACTTATGTAACATAACTGAAAAAACCCGCTGCAGTTGTTTATCTGAGGCTAACCTGATGAGCAAATCAATTGAAAAAATACGTAGCTTACCTAAAGGGTCGGGTTCGTTTTCATCACCACAGGCGTCAACTAACGATTCAATCGGTAATTTAACCCTATCCACCATAGCGATAAATAAATCCACTTTGTTTTTAAAGTGCCAGTAAATTGCACCCCGCGTTAAATTGGCGTGAGTCGCAACATCCATCAACGTAGTTCGAGCGAAACCTTTGCTATAGAAAATTTGCTCAGCACTATCGAGCAATATATCTCGCGTCGCTTGTGCATCTTCTTTGCTTTTACCGGCCATTGAAATCCTCATACTTCGTAATCTTGAAACTGATGTAGTAGCAAATGCGTAACAAAATACGTTTACTTTGAAATAACAGTTGAACTGAAGGGTATTCTACTCGTAAAATAACAAACATGCACGAATGTATGTTCAAATTCGTCAAACTTACTATCATCTATCAGCTGCTTGGATCGTCAGGTTCATTTCAGGCTAAATTTACCGCTTAAAGGAGTTTTACATGTCGCGTTTTGGGCAACCGTTTAGTTTACTTATCGTCTTAACCATGGCGACGCTCATAACCGCCTGTGATAATAACCAAGCACAGGGTCCGGCTGAACGACCTCCTCAACAGGTCGATGTGGTAGAGGTCAGCGCCCAAGATGTCATGCTTACCCAAATCTTGCCCGCCAGAGCCATCGCATCGCGCGAAGCCTTGGTGCGCCCTCAAGTCTCTGGCGTCATTATAAAACGTCATTTTGCAGAAGGTTCAGTCGTTAATGCTGGTGACACCCTTTATCAAATTGATGATGCGATTTACCAAGCGAACTACCAATCTGCGCTTGCAGATTTAAAGCGTACACAAGCCAGCGTGAAAAACTCAGAGGCACAATTGAAGCGCTATAAGTCGCTGATTAAAACCAACGCCGTGAGTGAGCAATCGTTAGAACAAATCGAAGCAGACAATTCGGCCTTTGAAGCAGAAATAGGTATTCGAAAAGCCGCGGTTCATAAAGCCAAAGTCGATTTGGAATACACCAAAGTATTAGCCCCTATATCTGGCCGCATTGGCAAATCGAATGTAACGGAGGGGGCACTTGTTGCCGCTCAACAAGCGGATGCGATGGCAACTATTACTCAACTTGATCCTATCTATTTTGATATGCCCATTGCTAATACTCAATTACGTGATATTCAATCTCGTATTTCCAGTGGTGAGCTGGTAAAAGTTGAGCAATCCGCAGTCTTATTCTTAGAAAATAGTCAACAGTACGCACATCAAGGGCAATTGAAATTTAACGAAGTTCAAGCCAACATCAGTACTGATTCAGTCACGTTACGAACGGAATTCCCCAACCCTGAATTCGCCCTATTACCAGGCATGTTCGCTCGGGTAGAACTGACTCAAGCCAAACGTGAAAATGCGGTACTCGTACCGCAAAAGGCCGTGCAATTTAACCATGATGGTGGCGCTTTTGTGTTTGTAGTAGAGCCAAACAATAAGGTAGCCCAACGCCTTATTAAGCTAGACCGCGCAATGGGACCAGACTGGCTTATTCTTTCAGGATTAAAGGCTAAAGAACACGTTGTGGTATCTGGCTTGCAGAAAATAGCGCCACAAATGAGTGTTGTGCCCCAGCTAATTAACCAAAAGCAAGCGGGATAAATCATGGCAAAAATCTTTATTGAACGCCCTATATTAGCGTGGGTTATCGCCATTTTGATAATGCTGGCTGGGTTACTGTCGATATTTCAATTACCCATTGCGCAATACCCTAATGTGGCATTGCCTTCGGTTACTGTAAATGCATCTTATACCGGCGCTTCGGCTCAGGTTGTGCAAGACACAGTGGTGCAAGTGATCGAGCAGAGTTTAACGGGAATTGATAACGTCAAATATATCAATTCAAACAGTGACTCGAGCGGTAACGCCTCAATCACAGTAACCTTTAATGCAGGCACCGATCCAGATATTGCTCAGGTTCAAGTGCAGAATAAAATGCAGTCCGCCATGACCTTGTTACCCCAGCAAGTGCAACAAAGTGGGGTCAACGTCACGAAATCGTCATCAGGATTTCTGATGGTGGTAGGTTTCTATTCCGAAAGCGATCAATTAGATAGAAACGACGTTTCGGACTTTGTTGCAGCTAATATTCAGGATCAATTGAGTCGCGTCAATGGCGTCGGGCAAATTCAATTTTTTGGCTCACAATACGCCATGCGCGTATGGCTTAATCCGAACAAGCTTACGCAATATGGTTTTACGGTCAGTGACGTGGTTGCAGCCATTCGCACTCAAAATGCGCAAATTGCCGCTGGGGAACTTGGCGGTGCGCCGGCCGTACTTGGCCAGCAAATCAGCGCGAGCATCATAGTGCAAACAGGCTTGGAAACCCCGCAAGAATTCAGCGATATTTTGCTTAGAGTTGAGGAAGACGGTTCAACGGTAAGATTAGGTGATGTGGCGCGTGTGGAGCTAGGGGGAGATAACTATCAAGTCTCCGCTGAATATAACAATAAACCCGCAGCCGGTATGGCCATCAGCTTGGCTTCAGGTGCCAACGCGCTAGATACTGCAGATGCTATTCGTGCCCGTATGCAAGAGTTAGCAGTACAGTTCCCCGCTGGGTTAAAGGCCGTTTATCCATTTGACACCACACCTTTTGTCAAATTGTCGATTATGTCGGTGGTAGAAACATTAGCCGAAGCGATTGTCTTAGTATTTTTAGTGATGTGGTTATTTTTGCAGAATTTTCGCGCCACGCTTATTCCGACAATCGCAGTGCCCGTGGTATTACTCGGCACATTCGCCATTTTGTCGGCTTTCGGTTACTCGATCAATACGCTGACTATGTTCGCTATGGTACTTGCTATCGGCTTATTGGTAGACGATGCCATAGTGGTGGTAGAAAACGTCGAGCGAGTGATGCATGAAGAACATCTATCGCCAAAAGAGGCCACTAAAAAGTCCATGCAGCAAATCACCGGCGCATTAATTGGTATCGCCATGGTGTTATCAGCAGTATTTATCCCTATGGCGTTCTTCGGTGGATCAACCGGCGTAATTTACCGCCAGTTCTCAATCACAATTGTATCGGCAATGGTGTTATCCGTTGTCGTTGCGTTAGTATTAACCCCTGCCCTTTGCGCTACCATGCTTAAGCCTGTGGATAATCAACAGAAGCCTAAAACAGGCTTCTTCGCTTGGTTTAATCGCCAATTTGATGCCACAACCGCTCGCTATACTTCAGGTGTTGAACGCGTGATCAGGCGTTCTGGACGCTTTTTACTTATCTATTTAGTATTAGTTCTTGGCCTAATCTTTTTGTTCACTCGGTTGCCTACATCATTTTTACCCGATGAAGACCAAGGAATAATGTTTACTCAACTCCAACTGCCACAAGGTGCGTCGCAAGAACGGTCAGCCTTAGTAATGGATAAAGTCGAAAGCTACTTTTTAGAACAAGAAAGTGACAACGTCGAATCTGTATTCTCCGTGATCGGCTTTAGTTTTAGCGGTAATGGTCAAAATAATGGGATGGCATTTGTGAAACTGACCGACTGGGATCAACGTACGGCACCCGAACAACATGTACAGCAAGTAGCGGGTCGAGCAATGGGCGCATTTTCCCAATTAAAAGAAGCCATGGTATTTGCTTTTATTCCACCTTCTATCCCTGAATTAGGCAATGCCACCGGTTTTGACTTCCAGTTGCAAGACCTAACCGGACAAGGTCATGAAGCGTTAATGGCCGCGCGAAATCAGCTGTTGGGCATGGCGGCTCAAGATCCCAGATTAGTGGGTGTACGACCCAACGGCCAGGATGATACGGCGCAATTTAAAGTCGATATTGACCAACAAAAGGCCATGACGATGGGCTTAGCACTAGATGACGTCAATCAAACGTTCACCACAGCATGGGCATCAAATTACGTTAATGACTTTGTTGATAATGGCCGGGTTAAACGGGTATACGTTCAGGCTGATGCCCCCTATCGTATGATGCCCGAAGATATCAACAACTGGTACGTGCGTAATAGCAAAGGCGAAATGGTGCCTATGAATGCGTTTAGTAGCTTCAAATGGACATCTGGCTCACCTAAACTTGAACGATACAACGGTGTGTCTTCCGTGCAAATACTCGGTCAGGCGGCGCCAGGATTAAGCTCAGGTGATGCAATGCAAGCCATGGTGGAACTTGTTGGCAAATTACCCAGCGGCTTTGGTTATCAATGGTCTGGACTATCGTTACAAGAGCAGGAGTCCGGTGCACAAACACCGTTACTGTATAGTTTATCGATCTTGATTGTTTTCCTATGTTTGGCCGCTCTTTATGAAAGTTGGAGTATCCCTGTGGCGGTCATTTTGGTGGTTCCGCTTGGGGTGTTAGGAGCCGTTATATTCACCATGACCCGAGAGCTATCTAACGATGTGTATTTTCAGGTTGGTCTACTGACCACCATCGGTCTTGCAGCGAAAAACGCCATACTTATTGTTGAATTTGCCAAAACCTTAAGAGAACAAGGTAAAGGGTTGATTGAGGCTACGGTAGAAGCAGCTAGGTTGCGTTTGCGCCCCATCATTATGACTTCTATGGCTTTTATTCTTGGGGTCACGCCTTTGGTGATTGCCACAGGTGCGGGTTCTGGCAGCCAGAACGCCATCGGTACGGGCGTATTTGGCGGCATGCTATCGGCCACAGTGTTGGCCGTGTTCTTTGTCCCTTTATTTTTTGTTGTGGTATACAAACTAGCGGGAGATCGCTCCCATAAGGAAAACCCGTGATCGATCCCCTATTTTTACCTTTAATGTGCGTCACAATGGCACCTGTATTGTTTTATTTTATAGGTGCGATAATCGTCGGTCAGTTTTTCCGGGTAAAAGAAAGCAGCTCAGCGCCTTAACAGGTAGAGTACAATCTCTTCCTCAGAGCGATGAATTTGCTAGAATGTACAAAACAGGGTCGGTGAACACCGACCTTTCACAAACAATACGAGGATTAGCATGAGCAGAACGGTATTTTGCCAGCACTTAAAGAAAGAAGCAGACGGCTTAGACTTTCAACTTTATCCAGGTGAACTAGGTAAAAGAATATTCGATAATATTTCAAAAGAAGCTTGGGCAGGTTGGCAGAAGAAGCAAACCATGCTGATAAATGAAAAAAAATTGAATATGATGGAGCCAAGCGCACGTTCTTTTCTCGAAACACAGATGCAAGCTTATTTATTTGAAGGAAAAGAACCTGATATTGAAGGTTACGTTCCTCCTAAAGCTTAGGAAATTAGGCCCATATTTTCAGCAATTGCACATAACATAAGCAACGCAGTATATTTTTCACGCAAACAGACCGAAAAGCGTAAATAAATTGCATAAAGTAGTTGACTTGAATGCCGAGAATCCGTTTAATACGCACCCACAACGAAGCAGGCGTAAGCCAGTCGAGTTAACAGATTTGCCCGGATAGCTCAGTCGGTAGAGCAGAGGATTGAAAATCCTCGTGTCGGTGGTTCGATTCCGCCTCCGGGCACCATTATAAAAGAAAGCCTCAACGTAACCCGTTGAGGCTTTTTTGTTTCTAATGTCCCACCATGTAAATAGAGCTCAGAATTAAGTTGCTGCGAGCCACCTATTCAGCAGCTACACATTCATAAGTTCTACGCCCTTGACGATGTCCGTATTCTCGTCAAACATCACATAAGAGGAAAAGCTTAACCCCATTAAATTCGCTGCTTAAATCCACTCGTAGGCGCGATTATGTAATTAGGGATATAGAGATTTACCCCACTGAAGTTTAACTTAAGCAATCCTCATTCAACTTAACGGGTAGCGCAGGCCGTTTTAGTTAGCTATTTAGTCCTTAGCGCAACACTACCAATGGTATTTTGCTGTGCTCAAGCATTTTCATCGTATTGCTCCCGACAAAAAACTGTCGAAGCCTGGAATGTCCGAATGCCCCCATTACCGTGAGTTCAATTTGATTGGTCCTCTGGTATGCCATTAATGAGTCATAAATATTACCTTCGATATAAGACGCAATAACATCAAATCCTTTCGCTTCCAATTTTTGCTGTGCGGAGGTAAATTTTTCTTTTAAGTTTGCTTCATTGTTTTTCACAGAAACAAGATGACATTTAAGACCATGCAACAGTCCACCATCGATAATTCGTTGCAGAGCTTTATCTGCGGCCTCCCGGCCATCATAAGCAATCATAAATGAAACTGGCGCCTTGAATGCTTCAGGAATAAGTAATACTGGACTTGCCGCTTTACGTAGCAGAGTTTCAATATTCGATCCTAATGCACTAGCGTTATTATGATGGCCTGCACCGCGACGGCCGATAATAATTAGTCGGGTATCCTCTTGCATATCAGCAATTGAATCCACCAACTCTCCATGTCTTTGCAATGCAGAGGCATTTTGAATACCTGCTACTCGTGCCTGTTCTATTGCGTTATCAAGTAGATGCTTGCCTAATTGCAGGGCAACTTTACCGCGCTGCTCATCTAACTTTGTCATTTCCTCGAGCAATGCGGAGCGGGCACCCAGCCCAATAGCACCAGTGTAGTCATCAGCGCCATGCTGCGGCTCTTTCGTCAATGTATGTAAAAATAGAATAGGTTTATCGAGCTTTTTAGATGCCCAAACGGCAGCACTTGTCACTGCTGAAGTCATAGCGGAGCCGTCTAAACAGGTAATTATGTTTTTCATCATTGTCTCCTTAATGTCCGCCAAACAGTTTTTCCACTTCTTTGGGATCATTGTGTACGCCAAACTTATCGACGACAGTTTCTGTTGCTTGATTCATACCAACGATATTTACGGTGGCACCTTCACGGCGAAATTTAATAACCACCTTATCCAAGGAAGATACAGCGGTAATATCCCAAAAATGCGCGTGGGTAAGGTCTATCACTACCTTTTCAGCGGCTTCTTTGAAATCAAATGCGCTAACAAATTGTTCCGCAGAAGCAAAAAAGACCTGGCCGACGACGTCGTATGTTCGAATATTTTCCCCTTCACTATAATGTGATTTCACTACCATAAAACGACCGATTTTGTTGGAGAAGAACAAAGTAGCTAAAAGTACGCCTACTAAGACCCCAATGGCTAGGTTATGTGTGGCCACGACAACGATAACTGTGCTTAACATAACAATACTGGATGATAGTGGATGGGTACGTAGATCTTTTATGGATGACCAAGAGAACGTTCCAATAGAGACCATGATCATAACAGCGACGAGCGCAGCCATCGGGATTTTACGCACCCAGTCATCTAGGAAGACCACCATAATAATCAGCACTAAACCGGCCACAAAAGTTGATAATCTTCCCCTACCGCCAGATTTTACGTTGATAATTGATTGGCCTATCATCGCACAGCCCGCCATACCGCCAAAAAGTCCCGCTCCGATATTAGCAATACCTTGGCCCCTGCATTCTTTATTACCGTCACTGGTCGTGTCGGTAAGATCGTCAACAATAGTCGCGGTCATCATTGATTCAAGCAAACCAACCACAGCAAGTCCCAATGAATAAGGTAAAATGATGAACAGCGTTTCCATGTTCAATGGTACATCAGGCCACAAGAATATCGGTAAGGTGTCTGGTAATTCTCCCATATCGCCCACAGTACGAATGTCTAAGCCAAGCGCTATGGATGCAATAGTAAGCACAACAATACACACCAGTGGGGATGGGATCATTTTTCCTATGGTGGGAATGTATGGCAAAAGATAAATGATCCCAAGACCTGCAGCGGTCATCGCGTACACGTGCCACGTCACGTCCGTTAGCTCAGGTAATTGCGCCATAAAAATTAGAATAGCCAATGCATTAACAAATCCTGTCACCACAGAGCGTGAAACAAAGCGCATCAGGTTGCCTAGTTTCAGATAGCCAGCCAATATTTGCAGAGCCCCTGTAAGCAACGTTGCCGCAAGCAAATATTCTAGCCCGTGCTCCTTAACAAGCGTGACCATAAGTAAGGCCATTGCACCCGTTGCCGCAGAAATCATTCCCGGCCTTCCGCCCACAAACGCGATGATGACCGCAATGCAGAATGAGGCGTAAAGACCGACCTTGGGGTCAACTCCGGCAATAATTGAAAAAGCAATGGCTTCAGGTATCAGGGCTAATGCCACAACAATACCGGCAAGCACATCACCACGAATATTAGAGAACCAGTCTCTTTTCATATGTTCGAGCATGTCAATAACCTAATGTTAGCCGTTTCCTCGAAGTCGAGAAAAGTGGTTTTTTATATAGAAAAATCGGGGGTATTTGCTTCTCGTCCGCTAATTTATATATCCAACGGGCAGCGCCTATAATGAAAAAAATACTTAGGGTGGCGTGAGATTCAAGGTCGTATTCCTTGGTTATTTAGCGGTATATGATAAATGATATAGACTTTGTAGAGTGGTCACAAATAAGAATATTTTTATGCGCCCCCCTCTATTACGCGACATTTAATGACGGGAAAATTTGTGTCATACACAAATAATTTTATGATGGTCGATATTTTCTTTAGTGCAAGTATTACAGTAAATAACGCAGTAAGAAGAATACTTGACGGTAAATCTCTGTGTTAATACGCTGTTAGCTGTTAGCGACATCACGGCCTACTTGATGCTGGACTTCGGTGACTGCTTGTGAATATCTCCATTATGGAACCTAACTATCGACACAAAGCAATCAAATGCCAGTTCGAGTGTCATTTGAGACGGCACAGGCATATGTTTTATGACAGTGGCAACAACAACCATAGTGCTATTTACCAGTTATGCTCTGACTAACCAATAGTTCAGCTTTATCGAACTGAGCTTGCGTAAGTATTTCTAATTCAACTGGACCGTCTGAACCATAGGTTACACACTTCTCATAGTCAGGTATGTTGAAACAAATAGTCGTGCTGGCAGCATCAGACATACGCAAAACATTTGTTCCAATAGAACCGTCTTCTTTTAGGAAGACAGAGTATTTAATGTTAAGACGTGCTGGAAGGTTAAAATATCGAATCTTGTATAGCGCGTTTAATAGCTTGACCTTTTCTTCAGACGGATAGGCAAAAGGTATAGCCTTTCCACCGTGCTCTAATGTTGCATTTCCTGATCCTAAAATGCTGACGCGATTAATCGTCGAGCCTGCTCTGGCCGTTGCATGCCGAGTCAGACTAATACTGACTTCGCTTAATTGATAAGTTAGAGGAAGTCCACCAATCTCGTGGTTAGTTTCTGACGCCATGCTAGTTACACTCATTGAAAGTAACAGATTGGTTAAAAAGAGGATTAACATTTGTCTCACCCACTTCAAAGGAGAGAAGTAGGTTGAAAAAAAAGAGCCCTTTGCAGGACTCCCTTGAGAGATATGCGTATTAACACTAATTTTTACGACGACGAGCAAACATTAGACTGAGTAAGCCAACAATGCCGATACCAAATGTGCTTGGCTCTGGCACATCAGTCACTCTAGAGTAACCAAGATCCGTCAGTACGCCAACATCAACAGCACTGTAACCGCGTGTTTCTGGGCCAAAGTCTCTATCATATTTCATCATGTCGGTTGGGAACGGAGCTCCGTCAAGGTGACTACCGCTACTCCCAACAGCCCAAGTGGTTGGACTATATATTCCTACCAAATTACCACCATTTGCGGCCACAGCATTAGCTCCGCCAAAGAACAGTCCATTTCCTGTTCCACCAACACTCGCCGCGTCCCACACGCCTTGACTTAAGTAAAATTCGTCATCAATAATATTTGTACCGTTTGAATTCTGTAAAAAGATATCAAATGCGGCCCATTCGTCGTTGAAAAGCCCTGATCCATCTTCAAATATAGCTGAACTAAAGCCTAATGCATGAGTCAGTTCATGGAAGATTGCGGCATAAAAATCAAACTCATCTAATGAGGGATCGGCTGGTGTATCAGCATCCAGTTGCCAATTCCAACCCCAGTTCACATCAACGCTGCCATCAGTATCAGCACCGTTGGCATCAACACCCGTCTGTAGCTTGGTTTTAACGACCTCGTTAACGACACAACCGCCCGAACCTGAAGGTCCTGAACATGAGCTAACAAAATTCGATCCAGCAGAGGCTAACGTCCCACTATTACTATCGTCAGTGGAAGTAACAGAAAGATCGATTGTGCCCGAGTTGCTGAAATAACTACCGAACATATTGGAAAATAAGTTACCTGCTGTTTCTAGCGCTGATTGACGCGCTGCACCTTCGGTGTTATCTAAAAAACCGACGTTAGCAACGTTATCAGAGTAATCAAAATTGAACATTAGACTTGCATGGCTAGGCATCGCAGTAACAGTTAGTAGTATAGATGCTGCGATCAATGTTTTTCTGGTCATTTTATAGTGTCCCTCTACTTTTAAATTAATAAATCCGATTAATTCGCTCTGACCACTGAGTACTTTATACTCCAGATTAAATTATTTTTTCCTACAATAAGGAGGCTCCGCGGACTAGCAGGTATTACGCCAATCCGTTAACCAATTGAAATTAATGCGAAATATTCTTACCGCAATTTAATTCCTTGTTAATCTGTAAAATAAACTGACACTTAACGAGCTATTTTTGTTTAATCCTTTAAGCCTTGACTGAATCGAAACATTTCCTCTAACTGAAAAAGTAAAGCTAACGGAAAAGATCATCAAAGGTACTTTAAATTCGAAGTATCGTGTTTAAGGAATTCGTCATCATTATCCCTAATGCGTATTCTGTTGTTTGATCTTTTGACCTTATTTGGGCAGAGATAAACAGCGCACCTTAAATGCTCCAATGTAGATTAACAGAATCACAGCCTTAAAATAAATTAAAGGTAATAAAAGGGAGACGCGCTGGCACCTCTACTACTGCTTGAAAGTGAATGCCAACTCTCACTAATTATAAAACTGCAGAGAATATGTAATTTTGTACAAGCTAGAAAAATTAAGATGAACTATTCTAAACTGACTAGCATCCATGGAGGATTTGAATATGTTTCGGCTTTTACTCACTTTTATACTGTATTCGTGTGTACTAAATCATAACCCCCTTTTAGCCCAAGTAGGGCCCCCCATCGAACTGGCTAATCGATATAACGAAGACATAGTAATAACAGATTACTTGGTCAGTGAAAAACTAGACGGAGTGCGCGCCCGCTGGAATAACGAACAACTTATTACCCGCTCAGGCAACCCTATATCTGCACCTGATTGGTTTATTCGCGGCTTTCCCGCACAATTTTTAGACGGCGAGCTATGGATAGCCCGTAAAAAATTTGAGAAAACGGCGTCGGTGGTTCTGACGCAACAACCTGATGAGAGATGGCGTGACGTAAAGTTTATGATATTTGATTTGCCTGAGCATCCTGGGCCGTTTAGTGAACGGTTCAGTAAGTTAGAGACCCTAATACGCCAAGCGAATTTACCTCAACTTAAGATCATTCCTCAGCTAAGATTTGCCAATACGTCAGCCCTTATGGAAGCACTTGATACTGTCATTGCAAAAGGCGGTGAAGGGTTGATGCTGCATTATCAAGACGCTTTGTATGTATCAGGTCGTGGTAACAACGTATTAAAGCTTAAAAAGCATATGGATGCAGAAGCCATTGTGTTGGCATATTTGCCGGGCAAAGGTAAATACCTTGGCATGATGGGAGCGCTTATTGTACAAATGAGCAATGGTCAAAAATTTAAAATTGGCAGCGGCTTTTCAGATGATGAGCGGCTTAATCCCCCCGCCATAGGGTCTGTAATCACCTACAAATATTATGATTTTACCGTGAATGGTATCCCCAAGTTCGCCAGTTACATGCGGCAAATAACACCAAAGTAGGATAATTTGTGCAGTATAAATGGTTGTTCACACTAAATTAGTCGTTATAATCCAATTCATAATATTATCCGTAAAGAATGACAGGACTACCCCCTGACGTGGAGAAAATAGTGAAACGTAAAATTTTGTTGTGCATGTTTGTTGGTTT
Organism: Paraglaciecola sp. 20A4; assembly: GCF_011378905.1. Classification (GTDB taxonomy): domain Bacteria; phylum Pseudomonadota; class Gammaproteobacteria; order Enterobacterales; family Alteromonadaceae; genus Paraglaciecola. The sequence continues at coordinate 77,714 of NZ_WTPY01000013.1, forward strand.
AGCCTCGATTTTCACGGCGCAAGCTGCGATTAACTCCGATGACGATATAAAATCACGTATCGCACCTGTAGGCAAAGTACATGTTGCCGGCGCTAAAGCAGAAACAGCTTCAGCAGGCGGCCCACGTTCAGGTGCGGACATCTACTCAACAGCCTGCGTCGCATGTCATAGCTCAGGCGTGTTAGGTGCGCCTAAGTTTCAGAATGCTGCTGACTGGGCCCCCCGCTTAGAGCAAGGCTTTGACACAGTATGGCAACATGCAATCAACGGCTTAAACGCAATGCCTCCTCGGGGTACATGTGGTGATTGTTCTGACGATGAAATTAAAGCAGCTATTGAACATATGATCGAAGGCATATAATTAATTGTTTTAAAGCAAAAAATTGTTCGTAAAAAGGCCACCTCAAGGTGGCCTTTTTGTAACAAATAGTTTATTTTCCACATTATAAAAACAATAAAAAAATAGAATTTCTGTGTACGCAATATCGTCTCATGCTGAAACTAGTAATATCTCTGACAACTTATCTATCGACGAGTTACGCGAACTGATCCCTCAGTTACAACAACTCACCGAAAAATATAAGCACTCAGAAGCTATTCAAAAATCACTTTTTGATATCTCTGAACTTGCTAGTTCAGTCAATGAATTATCCCGCTTATACCCTGCTATTCACGACATCATCGGGCGCTTTATGAATGCCCAAAATTTCTATGTGGCATTTTATGACCAAGTAAACGAAGTAATTGATTTCGTTTATTTTGTCGATCAATTCGACGAGGTTGCGTTACGTCAAATACCCGCGAGCCAATTAATGAAAGGCTTCACTGGTTATATTCTACGTAGCGGTAATCACCTTTTTTTAACTGAAGAAAATCGCGAACAACAACTCAAAGAAATTAACGTTCAGCAAATAGGTTCAGGCCCGGTAGATTGGATTGGGGTGCCATTAAAAAGAGGCAATCAAGTAATTGGCGCTATGGTGGTGCAGAGCTACGATAAATCGATACGCTATATCCAAGAAGATTTAGACATCCTCTTGTTCGTCTCGCAACATATCGTCAATACAGTCGATCGTGTTAAAAGCCGGGAAATGAACGAATTAACGATCCGCGAACGTACCAAGCAACTGCAAAATATCAACGAAGAACTACAAGAAGAAATAAACGAACGACAAAAAGTTGAGTCGCTACAAAACGCATTATTTGAGATATCAGAGTTATCAGCGTCTGTTGACGGCAACATGGCAGACTTTTACGCTTCTTTACACGAGGTTATCGCCAGATTAATTAGTGCACCGAACTGTTATATATCCACTATCAGCGCAGATAAAAAACGACTCGAATTTCCTTATTACTCCGATGAAATCAACTCTCAAATCGAATCACGCGAGGTGGGACTTGGCTTAACGGAATTTGTATTGCGCTCAGGAACAGCAGAGCTAATCAACCCTTCAAGAGTGAAAGAGTTAACCGAAAAAAATGAGCTTGATGCTGTTACAGCAAAAAATATGCTGGAACAGAATAATTCTTGGCTAGGCTCGCCTTTGGTCGTTGACGGCGAAATATCTGGCGTCATTGCCATACAAAGCTACAGCCAAGACGAGCACTATTCATTGCGCGACTTAGAGCTACTGCGTTTTGTTTCTCATCATATTGCGGTGGCATTGGAACGCAAGCGTTCTTCAGATGCGATACATGCTTATAATCAGCAGCTAACCGAGAAAGTTAAAGAACGCACAGATGAGCTCAATAAAACCAATCAAGACTTACAAAAGCAAATTGAAGAGCGCAAAGCCATTCAGCAAAAACTGGTGCATGACGCTCATCATGATGCGCTAACAAATTTACCCAATCGCACTATGTTCAACGCTCGTTTAAGCCAAGCGTTAGCCAATAAGAAACGCTACCCACATAATAATTTTGCTGTGGTATTTATCGATTTAGATCGTTTTAAACAAATTAATGATTCAATAGGTCACCACGCCGGCGACTCATTTTTGATTGAGGTAGCCAGGCGTATCGGCCTTTGTATCCGTAGTCATGATTTACTGGCCCGACTTGGAGGCGATGAGTTCGTTATATTATTAGACAATTTCGACTCCCCAGATGACGTGGAAGTAATTTCTGCTCGTATTATTAATTCTATCGCTGCACCATTTGTACTCGACGGGCGAGAGATTTTTTCTGGCGCCAGTATCGGTATCGCTTATATTGAAAGCGGTTATCAATCAGCCAGTGAAATAGTACGTGATGCAGATGCTGCAATGTACCAGGCTAAATTCCAAGGTCGCGGCCAGTTCGTGGTCTTCGATTTAACTATGCGCAAAAAACTACTTGAAGAACTGGAAGTTGAAAGTGAGTTTCGTCATGCATTAAAAATAGGCGCTTTTGAGGCATATTCCCATCCTGTTTTCGATATGCGAGACGCGAGTCATTTGTATGATGAATGTCGTATTCGTTGGATGCATCCTAGATTAGGCGCCATGGATCGCGATAGTTTCTGGCAAATTGCCGAGCACAGTGGCCTCCTTGTTGAAATGGACAACTACATGCTGAATTCAGCTTTTGCGATGCTGAGCGAAAAACTTACGCCTTATGCTGAACAAGAGAACTATCGGGTAGCGGTTAATCTCTCGATTCATTACCTAACGCAATCGGAAGCAGCCGTGCAACTGATACAAGATATTAAGGCTAAGCAGATTGATCCCAAACGCTTAGTCTTTGAATTTGATGAAAACGATTTGAATCGCCGCGCCGAATTTAGCCTACCAGCGATTAAGCATTTAAAGCGCTCTGGCATAAAGCTTGTGCTCGATAACTTTGGTAGTGGTCTTGCTTCGTTAAGTTATTTATATTCTTATCCGTTTGATTTTGTCAAAGTAGATCATCGGTTTGTCAAAACCATTACTCGCTCAGAACGGAATTTGAAGCTCATTCAATCAGTGTTAGCGATGTCTCAGCACCTTAACTTTAAGCTTATCGTTTCCGGTATTAGTGACGAAGAACAAGCAGATTTATTGCGTTCTATCGGCTGTGAACTCGGCCAAGGCTCTTACTTAGAGGACCCAACAGCCGTCTCAATCGAGCGCTAAAAGGTCATTTTTTATTCATCATATCCCGCAGATGAGCAATGCCGGTGTGGCCTTTTTGCTGGCGGGCTTCTGAGCTAACTTTAACCTTTTTTACTTCCCAAATAACATCATCAGCAGGGAGTTCATGTAAAAACCTGCTCGGCTCGGGCTGAATAACTTCGCCATATTGTCGACGCTCCTTGGCTAAGGTGAAAAAGAGCTCTTTCTGCGCTCGGGTGATCCCCACGTAAGCCAATCTTCGCTCCTCTTCTATATTGTCTTCGTCGATACTACTTTGATGGGGTAACAAGCCTTCTTCCATCCCCACCATAAATACATACGGAAACTCCAAACCTTTTGAAGAATGCAACGTCATTAATTGCACTTGATCTGTTTCTTCGGTGTCTTCACCGCGCTCCATCATATCGCGCAAAATTAAGCGGTTAACCACCTCTTGCAAGCTCATTGGTGGGTCTAACTCTCCGCCTTCCAGCATGTCACTCACCCAGCCAAACAAGGTGCTGATATTAGCCATACCCATTTCAGCCGCTTTAGGACTGGTGCTTGTTTCGTAAAGCCATTCTTCATAGCCAATGTCTTTAATCATTTGACGAATGGCCGCGATGCTGTCGCTACGTTTAATTTCGTCAGCTAGCTCTACAACCCATCGAGAAAAGCGCTCTACCGCTTCTAGCGACTTGCCCGTTAATACATTAGATAGCATGGGAGAACATGCCGCTTCAAACATACCAGTACGGTTTTCGTTGGCAAAATTACCCAGCTTTTCTAGGGTGACACGGCCAATACCACGAGTGGGTGTATTGATGACCCGCAGCAAGGCATTATCATCATCTTGATTCACCAATAATCGTAAATAGGCCATGATGTCTTTGACTTCTGCTCGACCAAAAAACGAAGTACCACCGTTGATTTTGTAAGGTATACGGTTTGCCATTAGGACTTTTTCAAACAGACGCGATTGAAAGTTGCCTCGATATAATATGGCATAATCTTTAAAACTAGTGCCTTGCATAAACTTATGGGCTATTAACTCTGCGACCACACGCTCTGCTTCATGCTCTTCGTTTTTAGCCGTAATAATACGCAACTCATTGCCGTAGCCGAGTTCAGAAAAAAGCCGTTTTTCGAATACGTGTGGGTTGTTTTGGATCAGAATATTAGCACAGTGCAAAATGCGTCCTGACGAACGATAATTCTGTTCTAATTTAATCACCCGCAAATCGGGGAAATCTTTACTCAACAGAACTAGGTTTTGTGGCCTTGCACCGCGCCAAGAATATATAGATTGGTCGTCATCCCCTACCACGGTAAAGCGGGCTCGTTGGCCTACCAATAAACGCACCAACTCATATTGACTGGTGTTGGTATCTTGGTACTCATCTACCAATAAATAACGAATACGATTTTGCCATTTCTGACGCACAGTTTCATTGTGCTTAATCAACAAGGTGGGCAGCAGAATTAAATCATCAAAATCGAGGGCGTTATATGCTCGCAAATGATTCTGATAGCGCTGATAGAATTCAGCAAATTCAGTTTCCCCTGCCGTCGTGGTGCGCTTAAGCAATTGCTCTGGTAGCAAAAGATCATTCTTCCAGTTTGATATACAGCTTTGCAGCAGTTTCAATTGATCTTTATCACCGCCCAATTCAATATCCGTCAAATCCTTAAGCAGCGCCAAACTATCTTTGTCGTCGAACAGTGAAAACCCGGCCTTTAGTCCTAGTGTTTTCACCTCAGCTTTAATAATTCTCAGCCCTAAGGTATGAAACGTAGAAACCTTTAACCCCCTGGCTTCCTTTTTACCCAATGTTTGCGCGACCCGTTCTTTCATTTCTCGAGAAGCTTTATTGGTAAATGTTACCGCAGCAATATAACGCGCCGGAATGTCACATTCGCGCACAAGGTAAGCTATTTTGTTGGTGATTACGCGGGTTTTACCACTACCGGCCCCCGCCAATACCAAGCAAGGGCCAGATATATAATTTACCGCTTCATTTTGGCCTGGGTTGAGTTTCATGAATTTCACTTTTTTATTGGGCAGCGAATTGTAATATCAATCCACCCTAAAAGGCGAACAATCCGCTTGAAATTATGCTTTTATGAGTGCGACTTGTAGATTAACTATACAGATAGTTTTTATGCTGCCAAGCGCCGTAGTATTCGCTACAATGGCGTTTTAATCTTATGACGGAGCCGCAGATGCTTGACCCAAAAAAATTAGAGGATATTGCTAAACAAATCACAGATGCCATTCCTCCTGGCGTGAAAACAATGGCTGAAGGAGCAGAGTCAAAGGTTAAACAAGTACTACAAAGCCAGCTCAATAAATTGGATTTTGTGAGTCGTGAAGAATTCGAAATTCAAAGTAATGTGCTTATACGCACCCGAGAAAAGCTCGCCGTTTTAGAAGCAAAATTCAACGCATTAGAAAAGAGTTTACAATAAAAGTAAGGCCTTTTTAACGGCCTTTTTGTAACTGAGCTAACTCATTTTTAAGACTATTTACCACGAACAGTAAATCTTCAGCAGCGTTCTCGGTTTCCTGAGCCCCTTTCATAGTCGACTCAGATATGGCTGCTATTTCTTCGACTTGAGATGCAACTGAGTTGGTAACATGCGATTGCTGCGTTGCCAAACCGGATATCTCTCCACTCATATTATTGATAGTGCTGATCACTTCGGTAATACGTTGTAGGGATGCTTCAACCACCGTACTCTCTTGAACACTCACGTCCATCTGAACACGGCTTTGTTCCATGCTCAATTCTGTGTCTTTCGTTGCTTGTTGCAGCTTACTGATAATGTCATGAATTTGATTAGTTTGGTCTTGAGTACGTTGAGCCAATGTACGTACTTCATCAGCGACTACCGCAAATCCTCTACCGTGTTCGCCTGCTCTAGCGGCTTCAATCGCTGCGTTGAGCGCGAGTAAGTTCGTTTGATCAGCAATACCGTTAATTGCATTGGACACTTGACCAATATTTTTGCTGTCTTCCACCAGCCGGTTTATTGCTTCTTGGGAACGGCTAGACTCCGTTTGCATATCACGCATCACAGATTGTAAACGTCCTACTAGCTGCTTGCCTTGTTGTGCTTCACTTTGCGCGACTTCTGCGGATTCAGTGGCGGTTCCTGAGTTCTTATCAACAGCATGTGCTACCTGCGTTAATTGCTGCATAGATTGAGCAATTAACTCAGTACCAGATTTTTGCTCTGTCACATCTTGCTTCGTCTTAGCGGTTATTCCTTTGAGACTTAACGCCGACTGACTCAAGGTCTCTATCGCGTCACTGATACGCGCAACTAAGGTCTGAAGATTCTCAGTCATATGATTCATATCATCGGCAATATCGCGCATTTCGTCTTTGCCGGACACAGCAACACGCGAGCTTAAATCGCCATCAGCAATACTGTGTACAGCTGTTACGACTTGATTGATATTCTCGGCAACTGACAAATACATTCCAATAAACAGATAAAAAGCTAACAAAACAGCGATCAATGACACACTCAAAATAACATTATTTTTAAATTTAGCTTGGGCCACTCGTTCATGTAACAATCCATCTAGAATCGGTATTAAAGACGAAGCGAAGTCACTTAACTGTTGATTTACCGCGTTGCTCGTTAGTAACAGTTTGCTACTGGTGATATTAATACTATCAGGGTCGAGAATTTGTTGCTGAATAATGCTTTGATGGGCAACTAAACTACTTTCAAGAGCCAGCCATTGTAAACCCGCTGCTTTTTCTATCTCAGGGTTTGCCTGCAAGCTAACTTGTATGCTTTGCTCCACGCCCTCAAGCATAACCGGAAGCTTTTGATTGGCATTTGATAACCCGATGTATGTGTCTGGGGTAAAACCACCGGATTGGGTAACCTGCAAGGCTAATGAACTTGTCATGGCCAGTTGCTCTTGCATTTGTGGCAAACTACGCACCAAGGTAGTAATGAGATAACTCGTGTCGAGGGCTAAATCAAGTTCCAGATTAGTAACATCAGAAATCGCCTGCGACAAGGTTGCTAAAGCCTTGAATGCACCTTCTTTATCATCGTTATCGAGGGCCTGCTGAAATCGTTCAACACTTCCATTAACTCGCGTTGAAGCAAGCTCATTGAACGCGGTTTGCTGCTCCGATAATGTAGAGGTAAATACTGATTTAGCATCAATAATGTTGCTTGCTAAATTGAGCTGCTCGTCTTGTAGAGCTTGAATAAAAGCGACACCCTTGCGCTCTTGATCAATAAAATTAATATCATCACTGTATTCGTACTGCAGTAAAGCTAGGCTGAGAATCAATGGAACCAAGAAAATAATGCTGATGATAGTGAATTTAACCGAGTAACGAAACTGCGACATTAATGTTTTAGCTGGGTTACAGAAGGCCCCAATCAGGTTATTCATATCATCTCCGGTAGATGTGATGCTAATTAGCGCGTCACATAAAGTAATGTCCAGCTATACCCAACGCGATAGCCATGCCCACATAATTATTATTTAAAAAAGCCTTAAAACAGGCTTGCCTATCACGGTAAAAAATTAAGCGCTGTTGATGTAAAAATAAACCTGCAGCTACCAAGACACCAAGATAAAATGGCAGGCTTAATTGCAAGTATCGCCCTAACACCGAAAGCATCAAAATAACACTCAGTTGCAGTAAACCCACTATAAGCCTGTCGTATTGACCGAACAAAATAGCGGTAGATTTCACACCAATTTTTAAGTCATCAGTTTTATCAACCATGGCATATTGCGTATCATAGGCAACCGTCCACACGACTTTAATAGCAAAGACACCCCACGCCCAACCCGGAACTGTCGCATTAATAGCCATAAACGCCATGGGTATAGCCCAACCAAACGCGGCGCCCAGTACTACCTGAGGTAAATGAGTATAGCGTTTCATAAACGGGTAAACACTGGCTAATATCAATGCACCTATTGATAAAACAATGGTCTGCCAATTTAAGGTCAGTACGAGTAAAAAAGCCACCCCTACTAAGGTCGCAAATAACCCAAGAGCTTGCTTTTCAGTCACAATGCCACTGACCAACGGACGCGCATTGGTTCTAGCTACCTTGCCGTCAACCTTACGGTCAGCATAATCATTGATGACACAACCCGCTGAGCGCATAACAAAAACCCCAGTAACAAAAACAGCGGTGATCGACCAAGGAGGTAAGCCTTGTGCGGCTAACACCAATGCCCACAGTGTAGGCCACAGCAACAAATAGGAGCCCACCGGCTTATCAGCGCGCATTAACAACCACATTCCGTAGAACGTAGTGCGATTAAACAACTTACTGTTCAAGGTTTTCCCCTCTATATACCGGCGCCTGGGGCAAAAACAGCTCTGCAACCATCATGGTATAATCTTGATAATGGAAAACCGATCGTCGCCCCCACATTGTTGCAATGGCAGGTAAGCCATAATGCTGTAGAAACTCATCACTAGGCTGCATGCACATCAACTGAAATGGCTGGCGCTTAAACCTGTTATCGTTAAATATCAGATGTCCTAAAGGTTTATTGCCTAAATCTAGAAAATCTCTTTCACAAAGGGTTTGTGGGATCACTGAACGTGCGAGCACCCAAGGCTGGGTATCGCCATGCAATATCACCTCGCGTATTTGCCAATCTTGCTTGCGGCACTGCTCAGGTTCCACTCCAAGCTGCCGATATTCATCTACAGTTGCCAAGGCTTGGTACTGACCGACCACTTGAACATTAAATTCTGCGCAATGGGTTTTTAAACGCTGAGTTAATGAACCGGTATTGAGTAACCAACTTTCTAAGTTGGAATTAGGAATAGTCATGCGCCCTTGGTTATTCCAAGTCACATCGTCATCTAATGGGAAGGCACTGTTGTGAGTATTTTGCATAGCCACGCATAATAACAATTGCCGCTGCTAGACTAAAGAGCGAATAAATAGTTTTAACGATCTGACTAAATATTGGTAAGCTATTGACACAATAGAAATTAAAACACCGCCAGCGAAGAGGCAAAAATGGCTATTTTTCGATCGTTTTGCATTTGTTTAATATTGTTAAGTACACTAAATGCGTCTATTTTTGCTCAAGAGCCTGCAGGTAAACAATTTGCCTATTTTGGTTTAGAGCCAGACATAGTGACCAACTACTTAGGTTCTAATAATCGCAAGTTGGGTTATGTTCGCATCACGATCGAATTAATGCTTGAAGATGCAGATGATTTGGAATTAGCCGCCCATCACGCCCCCTTATTACGTGCAACAGCCATTGAAATTCTGGGTCGTCAACCAGAAGAGCGGGTTAGATCACTCACGGGACGAGAAGATATCCGTCGTAGTTTAATAGAAAACATGCGCAAGTTAATGAAGAAAGAAACGGGTTCAAATATGATAAAAGATGTCATATTTACCAAGTACATTTATTACGGTTAAACCTAGCTTTATTGAATAAGGCGACTGTTTTATGCTCCCTTTTGACGGGCTATGCAAAGTCATAAAGAGCAGTCGCGATAGTATTTATAGATACCACTAATTCCCAGCATACCAAAACCCCAAGCGCTATTTAGGCGCTAGCCTTTTTTCACTGATAATTTGCTGAGCACAAACGCAAAAGCGCAACCGGTAAACAAGCCGACGGTGTGAGCAGTGTTCGCCATACTGACCCAAAGAATATCTGCATAACCAATCACTAGCCACACTAACAAAAAGCCCACCATGGGTTTAGGTATCATCAAGCCCCAAGCTGGACGTAACCAACCTAACCACCAAACGCAGCCAACAAGAGCATAAACTACTCCAGACAAACCACCAAAATTCGGCCCACTAATCAGTAACTGCCCAATATTAGACAACAATGCAGAAACCAAAAATAATACCGTTAACGTCGTTTTACCTAAACGACGTTCGATTTGACCGCCCAATGTCCACCACCAAAGTACATTAAATACGATGTGCAGCATTGAGAAGTGGATCAGCGCAGGACCGATTAAACGCCACCATTGATGATTATGCATCAACTCATCAAAGGGTTGAATAACTAAGACTTCGTAGGGCCAAATGAAACCAACCATGGCTAACAAGTAGATCCCCAAACACACTAATAATACGCAGGTAGTAACTGGCGTATCCCGAAGTTGCTGCCAGATCCCGCTGAACGAAATACCTGATTGCCCATGACGCAAACTTACGGTTTCACCGTTGTCCCAAGCCGCCTGCTGGTACTTAATGTCTTTGGGGGCTTGAATAAATTCCCCCGCTATAAGACTAGCTTGATCTTTGTCTGCTTCATTTAACAGCTCGACGCCGTGCTCATGGCCATCGCTTTGTAAAGCATACTTGGCTGAAATCCCTTTACTATTCAAATAATTAATTAATAGTAACGCAGCACGTTCCTGACTAAAGGCGACCAATAAAAAAGGCACTGACATCGTTTACTCACCACTTATAAAGGGAAGGCTCTGACGCCACGCTTCAAAACCACCATCCATGCTGTATACCTCATCAAATCCCTGATGTATTAAAAACTGAGCGGCCTGCTGGCTACTCACGCCGTGATAACAACATACAATAACAGGCGTATCAAAATCAGTTTCTTGAGTAAAATTCATTAAAGTGCCATTCGTTAAGTGCACCGCACCTTCGATATGACCCGCTACAAATGACTGCTCGTCGCGAATATCAACAAGACGCGCTTGGTTTGCCTTAAGTTTTTGCTGTGTATCCTGCACGGAAATATGTGCGAATTGCTCCATGATCCTACCCTTTGATTACCAATTTAATATCACTTTGCCAGATTGGCCTGAGCCCATGGTATCAAATCCTTGCTGAAACTCATCGATATTAAATTGGTGGGTGATAATCGGGTCGAGATTTAAGCCACCTTGAATAAGACTGGCCATTTTGTACCATGTTTCAAACATTTCGCGTCCATAGATACCTTTAATCACTAATCCTTTAAAGATCACTTTATTCCAATCAATGGCAACGTCCCCTGCCGGTATACCCAGCATCGCGATCTTGCCACCGTGATTCATTTTATCCAACATATCGCGAAAAGCCGCGGGTACACCTGACATTTCAAGTCCCACATCGAAACCTTCAGTCATGCCCAAATCGTTCATCACGTCTTTAAGACTCTCTTTAGCAACGTTAACAGCACGAGTTGCGCCCATTTTACGCGCTAACTCTAAACGGTATTCATTGATATCGGTAATCACCACATGGCGTGCGCCAACGTGTTGAGCCACTGCCGCAGCCATAATACCGATAGGCCCAGCACCCGTAATCAAGACATCTTCGCCAACCAAATCAAATGACAGGGCTGTGTGTACGGCATTGCCAAACGGGTCGAAAATTGACGCCAAATCATCTGAAATATTATCGGGAATTTTAAATGCGTTAAACGCTGGAATAGATAAATACTCCGCAAAAGCACCTGGCCGATTGACTCCGACGCCCGAGGTATTACGGCATAAGTGACGACGCCCTGCGCGGCAATTACGACAGTGTCCACACGTAATATGCCCTTCGCCTGACACCCGATCACCAACAGAAAATCCGCGTACTTCTTGACCTATTTCGACCACTTCGCCTACATACTCATGGCCAACAACCATAGGAACGGGAATTGTATTTTGTGCCCACTCATCCCAGTTGTAAATATGCATATCGGTGCCACAAATAGCAGTTTTGCGAATTTTAATCAGCAAATCATTATGACCTACCGTAGGTAAGTCGCTGTCATGCAGCCAAATACCTTTTTCGGATTGAAGTTTGGCTAACGATTTCATTGAATCACCTTAAGCTCTTTGCCTACTTCGATAAATGCGTCAATAGCATAATCAACTTGCGCAATACTATGGGCTGCAGACATCTGCGTACGAATACGCGCTTGTCCCTTGGGCACAACAGGGAATGAAAATCCCACCACATAGATGCCCCGCTCTAGCATTTTTTCAGCCATTTCACTGGCTAGTTTGGCATCCCCAAGCATAACGGGAATAATCGCATGGTCTTTACCAGACAGCGTGAAGCCTGCTTGCTGCATTCGATCACGAAAATGCGCGCTATTACGTGTCAATTGAGCCCGTAGCTCATGCCCCTGAGCAAGCATATCAAACACTTTTAGAGAAGCCGACACAATCGGTGGAGCTACCGAATTTGAAAATAAATAAGGACGAGACCGTTGGCGTAACCATTCAACAACTTCCTTTTTACCTGACGTATAACCACCTGAGGCACCACCAAGCGCCTTGCCTAAGGTACCGGTAATAATATCAACACGGCCCATAACATTGCAGTATTCATGGCTACCACGTCCTTGCTCACCGACAAACCCGGTAGCATGACAATCGTCGACCATCACTAACGCGCCATACTGGTCTGCGAGATCACAAATACTGGCAAGGTCGGCGATGACCCCGTCCATTGAAAACACTCCGTCAGTAGCTATTAGTATGGTTTCAGCACCCTCATTTTTAGCTTTTTCTAACTGAGCGGCTAATTCCTGCATATTATTATTGGCATAACGATAACGCTTAGCCTTACATAAACGCACACCATCGATGATACTGGCATGGTTGAGCGCGTCAGACACAATGGCATCATCAGGCCCTAATATCGTCTCAAATAATCCACCATTGGCATCAAAGCAGGACGGATATAAAATAGTCTCTTGCATGCCGAGAAAGTCACTAATTTTGTTTTCTAGTGATTTGTGAATATCTTGAGTACCGCAAATAAAACGGACGGATGCCATACCAAAACCATGACTATCTAATCCTTCTTTAGCGGCGGCGATCAGCTCTGGATTGTTAGCTAAACCCAGATAGTTATTGGCGCAGAAATTAAGCACCTGTTGCCCGCCAGATACCTGTATATTGGCACTTTGCTGCGACTGAATGACGCGTTCGGTTTTATAAAGCCCTTGAGCTTTGGTTTCGCTAATTTGCTGTGCTAAACGATCATAGAACGCTTGTTTCATGAGCTGACCTCTTGGAAAATTAATATGGCGGGATGATAAAGGATTACCCCCTGTGCATGCGAATAATTGGCGTAATTCTTCTGTTCAATCAACAAAGAGAACGTCAGAGATTTTTTACAACCGTGGGTAACTAAAACTGCAGGTCGAGTTTATTCCACACACCATCGTCGAGTTTGGTAGGCAAGGCTTGATAAAGATCGTCTTCAAATATCGGCTTAGAAATATAATAGCCTTGGGCCACATCACAGCGCATTTCCTTGAGCATACTGAGTTGCTCAGCGGTTTCAACACCTTCAGCAACCACTTTCATACCTAACTTACGCACCATAGCCACAGTAGACTTGACGATTTGCTTATCTGCACTATTACCGCTCATACCCGCAATGAAACTGCGATCAATTTTGATTATATCCACCGGTAACTGTGACAAATACGCTAGCGATGAGTATCCAGTACCGAAATCATCAATAGAAAAAGTAAAACCTAATTCTTTTAATTCATGCATTTTGCGCAACGTTTGCTCTATGTCTGCCACTACGGTGCGTTCAGTTAACTCTAACTCCACTTGTTCTGCCCCCTGTTCGCTCTGCGCTAATTGCTCACGCATAAAGTTAATTAGGTTGGGATCTAAAAACTGACTTGCAGATAGATTTACCGCAACGCGATACCCGCTAAATCCAAGACTTTCGAGATGCGCTAATATTTTAAATGCCCGTTTTATACCCCAATAACCAAGGGTTATCATGCTTTCCGAGTTTTCCATAATAGGAATAAATTCATCTGGCATAATATAGCCATTCTTCGGATGCAACCAACGGATAAGCGCTTCAAAACCAATTAACTTACCCGTACTTATCTCTATTTGCGCTTGAAGAGCAAACTTGAACTGTTCATCTAATAGAGCGTCTCTTACGTCGTGTTCTATTTCAATGCGGCGCATGACTTTGGTGCTCATGCCTTCGTTAAACATACTATATCGGTCACCACCAGCGTCTTTTGCTGCGTACATGGCTATGTCCGCTTGACGCACTAAATCATCTACCGTCAAGTTTTGTCCTTCACAGGTAGTGATCCCTAAGCTGACCGAGGTATAAAAGCGCTGAGCACCTATCTCAACTGGTTCACGAAATTTAATAACCAATTTCTCTGCAAGCGTGATTGCGTTACTGACGTCATCCACCTCTTGCAGCACAATCACGAACTCGTCCCCGCCAAAGCGGCTAATAACATCAGATTCTCGCAAACTGCTCCGCAGACGCTGTGCGGCAACCATTAGAAATTCGTCGCCTACACCATGTCCATAACTGTCATTAATTTTTCTAAAGTTGTCAAAATCCAGCAATATCACTACTAACGGCTTAGGTGTGCGCGCTAAGGCCGCTATTTTTTTACGCAGTATAAAATTCAACATATTACGATTAGGTAACCCTGTGAGCCGGTCATACATGGCAATGTTTTCCAGCTCTCTGGTGTTTTGTTCAATCTTACCGTCCATGGCCTCCAACTGTTCCCCGAGGAGATTCGTTGAACGCTGAACTTCATCAATTTCATCTAAAAACATGAGGCTATGCTTGAATTTCATGTCGTTGAATTCGTCATACTTCTTCTGTGCTAACAGTGGTAGTCGCTTTGCTAAAATCAACAAACGTCTGCGTAGGCGCTCGGCCATCAAAAAAAATGTCAACGCACATAAGGCAACGACAATAGCTGAGATGGTAATAACACCAAACTGGTAACTTTCGTGACTTGCCCATTCTTCACTAATGTCATGCACCGCAAGTAAATAAGCCGTATCAGTAATATCGTCATCAACAGGTAATAAATTGATTAGGTAGGCTTGCTCATTTATTACCAGCCGGTAGCCCTTATCTAACACCATGTTTAGCGTAATGCTTTGTGGGATAAGCTTGAGTAGCGCATCGAGATTTTGACGTTTTATATAAGAAATAGGAGCTTGAATTTGTGCATCACGAAGTGACGCCCCTTTTATACCCAAAGGCGAGACAACTAATGCTAGCTCAGCCGACGTAGAGCGATTTAAGGCCGCCATCATTTCCAGTAAAGACGCACTGGCGGTCAATACCATTAAATCGCCATTGGTCGATAAAATCGGCATGCTAATCAACTGAAAGCAAGATTGAACACAACGAATCTGTGACACTGATGACTGGTTTTTAAGGGTTTGTGCTGCACCATCTTTTACATAATCAGGTATGTATTGATGATTGGCGTAAATCACCTGCTGTTGGCTATCAAACAACCATAAATTGTTAATCTGCCAATTTAATTGCAAATAATCAAACTCTTCACTGATGAAGTCTCTTGTTGCTTCTGAGTTATCTGTTATCCGTTGTTGTAAATGAATAAATGACTCAAACCAGAGCTCCAAGCGATTGCTAAGCATTTCTCTGATCAAATGCATTTGATTTAAATCTCTGTCATGTAGTGCTTGATGTTGACGGAGATAATCTTGATCATTTTTATCAATCCAAACGATAGTCAGTAAGCTACTGGCGATCAGTAAAAAACCGATCAACAGGCTCATGATTTTCCAAGGAAGGCTGATAAAAATTTGCATGCCTAGAACCAATAAATAATTTGCAGCGCCCAAATATCCCAATACTGGGAATCATTGGTCACAGTATTAGGAAGAAACACCGGCGCTAATCGAGCACGCCCATCAATTTTGTGATATTCAGCCCGCACTCGCCAATTTGTCGAAAAATCCCATGACGCACCAAACGTTAACTGATCTCGATAAGCAAAGTAATTCGGAATTGTGCCGCCGCTGTTCTGCTGATATTGGATTCCATTTCGGTCATCCTTATTGGCATCAAATGTATCGAATCTTGCTAATAACGTTACATCAGGGTGAATAAAATACCGTCCCTGAATATATAGTCCTTGAGATATACCATTTTCATCTCTTCCTTGGGGAAACAGACCTGTAAATTCAGTTTTTTCATGCATCGCTTCTGCATTGATATCCCAATACTCGGCGCCGTAAGAAAGACTCAGCATGATCCTGGTTAAGCGAGCATTACCATCATTGAAAACATCATTATCGCTCGCATGATAACTAAATTTAGTTTTAAGCAAACTCGTGCCCAATGACAAGCCACTGTTCAGGGGACTAAAAGACACGCTAAATTGCGTATCAAAATCATGTTCAAGATCACCTGTAGCCAGTTTTGACATTAAATTTTCGGTTTGTTTATCCTTAACGCGCGAACTACCGTGGCTCAATCGCACATCCCATTCGCCAAGCGAATTCAAGTGCTGTGCAGTTAAAGATAGGCCATCACTGCCTAAAGACACATCACGAAATGCATCAAAATACGATGACTGGGGCAGAACGATAGAAGGCATGGTGTGTGGTACGTCGCGTGTTGCCGAATATAACCAGTGATAGTTTTTATAGCGGCCGAGATGCGCGTTAACGTTCCAACTATTAGAGTTAAATAGTTGATAATCCAAAAACAAATAATCTATTCGCACCCCTTCGTCGAACCGATTACCACCGTTGATATAAATACCCTGAGCTGACACTCTAAGTTTTTGATTAATACGATAAGATGCATTTAGGCCAACTTCTGTTAAACGCAACGATACGTCGCCGCTGTCATTGATAAAATTACTGTCGCTAGACTGGATGATGCCTTGCGCGCCAAAACCGTGCCATACAACGTCACCAGCCGAACTCACATTAGAGTGAGTAAACGAGAAAATGAGAAACGAAAAAATTATGCTTGATTTGATCACCTTACCCCTCCTTCAGAATGCGTATAACGTGCGTATTTGGTGGTAATGTGTTCGATAAAATATAACCGATGGCGCCGGGTTGTTGACTAATCATCTCGATCATTTCTTGGCTATCATTGACCAAAATAGGTTTTTCTCCCAAACCAGAATACGCTAATTTATTCCATGTACGTTCAAGTTGGTAAGGGAATAGACTCAGTACGTTTTTACAAAAAAATTGATGGGCAGGATCTTGTTTATTCAACACATACACTTTGATTGCAGAACCATCTTCCCAAGTAGTTTGGCGCATTGAAAAAATCCAGCGCACGCGGCTTTCACTCAATGTAGTTACATTGACACTGCTATTGGCAATCACTTGTAATTCCGGTTGTTTCGCGTGAGTAATATTAGCGCAAAACAACATCAATAAAGCGAGTGCTAGTCGAAACCCTATGTGATGGATATTTTGCAAAAATGACTCCTAATCAAATACCGTTTCCGTGCGATAAAAAGCAACAGGGAGTATAACTCCTTTTATTGTGAGTAAGTTATAGGGTGAGTATTACTTGTTATTGTCATTTATTACAGGAAATTTTTTATCCAGTTTAACAGATTTAACAGGTAACTAATGGTCACAAGCTTAGTCTAAAACTATTAGAATACTGTTAAAATGCCAATTGAACCCATTTGCTGGCGGAATAATGATCATTACCTTTACCCCAAAACGAAAAGAGTGCTTCAGTCTATGGGGTTATACTCTAGTACTATGGATTTTGATACCGTTTGTGTTTTTGCATTTTTGCTATCAATTTCTGACTAAAAAACTCGCTAATCCAAAAGCGCGCACACAACGGTTTGGATTCAATTTAAGCACGGCAGCCCCCGGTGGCCTATTAATCCATTGTGTCTCGGTAGGAGAAGTCGTCGCAGCAGCAAATGTGATCCGCGCAATTCGCAAAATACACCTAGGCATACCGATAACATTGACGACCACGACAGTTACCGGCGCCAAGCAAGCTGATGATTTATTCAAAGACACTGTCACCCATTGTTATTTGCCTATCGATACAGGCTGGATGATGCGTCGCCTGCTTAAACGCGCCGCACCATCGCAGGTTATGATCACCGAAGTTGAACTTTGGCCTAATATGATTCACCAGTGTTGGCGCCAAGATATTCCTGTATCGGTAATTAATGCGCGCATGACGGATAGCTCAGCACGTACCTATAAAAAAATATCCGCACTCTTTGTGCCTATGCTGCATAAATTAAGTAAAATCTGCGCCCAAGGCGAACGAGATTTTAATAATTATCAAATACTAGGTGCGCCGAGCAATACCTTGGTATTAACCAATAATATTAAGTTTGAGCAACCTGCTCGACCTGAGGCCCTTGATCAAGCAAAAGATTTTGCCGAGGCCTTTGGGATTTCCAAGCGCACCATTATTGTTGCAGGCAGTACTCATGATCCTGAAGAAAAAGTGCTACTCGATGCCCATCAACGGGTGATCGACCAGCATCCTAATGCATTATTAGTTATTGTCCCCCGCCATCCACAGCGCTTTAATGATGTGTATCAGATTTGTCAGGCAAGTGGACTGAACTGTATGCGCTCTTCTGATGGCAACCAGAACTACGAAAACACAGACAAAGTACAGGTGTTGTTAGTCGATGAAATGGGCAAGCTGCAAGCTTTATATGCATTAGCTTGTATCGCTTTTGTTGGCGGCAGTATCGCCGATCGTGGTGGGCACAATGCGTTAGAGCCAGCAGCCTTTGAAGTACCGATTTTGATGGGGCCCCATCGCTACAACAATCCAGCTATATGCAAAGTTCTAGCGGAAAAAGGCGCATTGTTCGAGGTCAATAATGCTGAGCAAATTGATCAGCTGATAACAGCGTGGCTAAACGATGAAAGTGCACGTAAACATGCAGGCCAAGCAGGAAAACACGTATTACAAGAAAACAGCGGCGCGGTCAACGCCACTTTAAGCGCCTTAGGGTTTATCTAAAGCAATGCTTTTTATCATTATTGTAAACGTCTAAATAAATCGACTAGGGCTTTTGCTTCACGTTCAACGGTATAATGCTCTAACACTCTGGCACGACCAGCTAAGCCTTTTTCATGTAACACTTTGGGATTTGAAAGTAATGAATCCATTTTTGCCGTGACCGCCGGCAAGTCGTTAACAGGCACAACATGACCATCTATATCTTCACGAATGATTTCTTCCCAAGCGCCGGCCTGAGTCGCCAATACCGCGGCACTGCAACTCATCGCCTCAAGTACTGTTAATCCAAAACCTTCATTATCACTTAACGCTGACACCATGGACAAGGCGCTAAAAATAGGCGGTATTCGCGCAAACGGCAACTCCCCAGTAAATAGGATACGCTCACTCAAGCCTGCTTTAGCAATTTTGGCTTTAAGCTCATCGACAAATTCTTGGTGATTGGATGAAATGGCCCCTACCACCACAGCGGTGTAATCTGGGTACTTAGGTAATACTTCGATACAAGCATCCACAAATAAGTGTACGCCCTTTTGCTTGCGTACTCGGCCTAGAATACCAATGCCGTATTTACCGCCGTATCCTAATGCCTGCCAAGCCTGCTCTTTATTCTTTGCAGGTACGAAATTTTCAATTTGTATCCCATGAGGAATAATGGCACTTGGCGGTTCAGCTAAATACTTGGCAGACGCTTTACTTATCGCCACAACAGCATCCATTTTTCGGGTCAGCCAGAGCGTAGAGCCAGATCGAAACCGCTGGGCAGCGGAACTAAACACCATTTTAATTTTCGCGCCAAATATATATTTAAGAATAACAGCTTGGATCATTTCATCTACACGACGCGCATGAAAAATTCGATACTTACCATTTTTCAATGGCTTACGACACATTTTTGCTACTTGCCAAAATGTCATCGCCTGATTCTCATCTGGCAAAAAATGCGTGCCCATCACTCGTAGGTTCATCAACTTTCGCTGATAAGACATAACCTGCAACATTGTTGAGGTCACACCAGAGAAATTCGAATTTGAGTTTCCTAAAATCAGCTCGACTTCTTCATTTTCCGAGACATTTGCTTCACCGTGATCCATAGTTATTACATACTCATTAATTTATGATTGATTGATGACAGCCATCACTTGCCACCTTGCGTAGAAACTCGCATTTATACGCGGTACGGGTATACACTAAGCCAAATTTTGCAACGCACCTTGTGTTTCATGCCCAACATCCAGCAAATAACGAATGACAGTAGCACCATTATATTTAATGATGAAATATTCGCAGCCCCAGATTTAACTATTTTTGACAGTCAGTATTGGCGATCTCAACAACAACTAACAGGCAGTGCTACCGGACGTGGCACCACCTATTTCTTTGAACACGCCGACAACGAATATGTATTGCGACATTATCGCCGCGGTGGCCTGATAGGTAAACTGATCACTGACCAATATCTGTTTCGCGGAATTTTGCGAACCCGTCCTTGGCGTGAGTTCAAATTACTAGGAGACATGTTCAACCTCGGTTTACCCGTGCCTGAGCCAGTGGCTGCCCTAGTCACCCGTCAAGGTTTGACGTATCGCGGCGATATTATTATCAAGCGAATTGCCAATAGTAAAGACGTATTTAGCCGACTGTGTGAAGGACCCTTGTCCAATGAGGTATGGCATGCAATCGGCGCCTGCATTCGCCAATTTCACGATCATAACGTATATCATCATGATCTGAACATTCACAATGTCATGCTCGATGAAAGTAATAAAATTTGGTTAATTGATTTTGATAAGTGTGCCATTCATGCCAGTAATAATTGGAAGCAAGCAAATGTAAAACGGCTGTTACGGTCATTACATAAAGAACAAAATAAACAGCCAATATTCCATTTTAATGAGCAAAATTGGCAAACGCTCATGGCAAGCTATGGCGTTACCCCTTAGCCATGGCAACAGTCAGTCGAGAGTCTTGATTCACATGATGAATACCCAATACAAAGCACAATACAATTTACGAGCGAATTGCTACACTCGATTTTTTGTTACTTGTGCTTTTGGAATAAAATAATACATGTCTCGTTTTTGGATACTCGGCTGTTTAATTTTCGCCTCACATGGATGGGCAAAAGGCTTATCACCTTATTTACCATTACAAATTTCCCCTGAAATTGAATCTCAAATCGAAAAGGTCATGGCGTTAACGCCAGGCGCCCCCTTAACCAGACCATATAAAGCCATTGACGTGATGCGTCGTAATAAGCTTATTCAAACGCGGTTTCCTGAGCTTCACCGGTCTGTAGATGCTTATCTTGCAAGATATAAAGATACGTTTAGTCTGACTCATGTCAGTGCGTCAGTATCAGCAAGTGACGACGCGAGTGCCCCTCTACCCAATCAGCGGGGCATTAAGCGTGACTCTAGTTATCAAGTTTCAGCATCAGGGGTAGCTTACATTTCACCCTTTGCTTATGTGGCTGCGGGGGCTATTTATGCAAACGGCGAAGACATTATATTCTACAATACCCACGTTGCATTTGGGTATGAATACGCACAAATTGAGGCTGGCTACCGCGAGCATTGGTTTTCACCGATGCAAAATTCCGCGCTACTCACCAGTACCAATGCCAAACCTAGCATCTCGATTACCGTTAGTAATGCCACCCCAATATCAGACTGGGATATACGCTACGAACTGTTTTATTCAAAACTCGATGACACCATTGGTATTAGCCAACGGGGGGAACTGTTCAGCGGTAAACCTAATTTAGCTGGACTTCACTTGAGCGTATCGCCAGTCGAGGCATGGACCATTGGCCTAAGCCGCACAATTAAATTTGCTGGTGCAAATAATAATCTCAGCATAGGGAATGCCTTACAGGATTTGTTCAGTTCAACCAGTAAAGATTCGTCGCCAGTGTTATCGCCTCAAGCCTTGGCCAGCGATCAAAAAACAGCCATTTCTACTAAAATTAATTTACCTTTCGCTTTGCCCGTTTCACTTTACGGTGAACTCGCCTTCGAACATGCTCCTGAATTAGATGAACAAGAGCCTAATGACAAAGCGCTTGCTTTCGGGGTGTATTTCCCTATGGTAACCAACAACCTGTCGCTGCGTTATGAATTCACTCGCTTGGACGAACTATTTTATCAGTCGGACTTTTATACTGCGGGCTATACCAATGAAGGTCAATCAGTTGGGCATTGGGTCAATGATCTGTTCCTTGGACAAGAACAGGTACAAAAAACCAGCCATGCGCTAAACATGAACTGGAAAATCGCTCAGGATCAAGTTATTGATGTGACATTCACAGCGGCAGATAGCGACACTAATTCTAGCGCCCAACAAGCGTATAAAGAATTAAATTTGCGCTATAGCTTCGCCACGCGCTTTGGTTTTTGGGGCGTAGATCTTGATGTAGGTGAAGATCGTCTTGGGGAACAATTTAAACGGCTAAGTGCATTTTACCGTTGGTAAGCATGTAACGATGCCACAATTGCTGTAGAGCCATTAGCTAAATGGAATGCGGCAGAAGCGGCCATATTGATAAGGTATAAAAGTATGCACACAAAAGCTGTTTATCCGGGCACATTTGATCCGATTACAAATGGTCACGCAGATTTAATCGACCGAGCAGCCAACATGTTTGCTCACGTAATAGTAGGGATTGCAGCGAATCCCAGTAAAAAGCCTTTGTTCAGTTTACAAGAAAGGGTTGCATTAATTAAAGAAGTCACCGCTCATTTATCGAATGTTGAAGTCATAGGTTTTGAGGGTTTACTGGCCGATTTTGCTGACAGTCAGGGCGCAACAGTCCTGATTCGAGGTCTGCGTGCCGTATCTGATTTTGAGTACGAATTTCAATTAGCTAATATGAACCGTCGTCTAAATCCTAATTTAGAAAGCATCTTTTTAACCCCGGCAGAAGAGAACTCATTTATCTCTTCCACGTTAGTTAAAGAAGTCGCACTGCATCGCGGTAAGGTTGACCAGTTTTGTCACCCAGCGGTACAAGCTGCATTAAAATTAAAGCTGCAAAAATAATTCAAAGGCGGCATTCATTTACGCCGCATTAAATCATAATCACGTATCCTACTTTGCGCGCTTTAAAAAGCGCGCAATACCCTACGAACATAAGAGGACCCATGGCCAAACGTTATTTATTTTATATTTCAGAAAACTATGCTTTTCAAATACTGCGACCAATGCAGGATGAAATACATAAACGTGGCGATACTGTCGCATGGTTTGTAGAAGGAAATAACGTTAACCGAGCGTACTTTACACCCGAAGAACAACAGCTAGCTAACGTACAGGCCGTTATAGATTACCAAGCTTGTGCGGTATTTATTCCCGGCAATATGATCCCGTCGTTTATACCTGGCCTGAAAGTCTGCGTACGCCACGGCTTTATTGGCTTTAAAACCCGCGTAAAAGACGGATTAAACTATTCATTTATTATCCGGGATTGTTTTGATTTATATTGCACTCACGGCCCGTCAATGACAGATACATTTAAAAAACTGGAAGCGAAACACCAACACTTTAAAGTAGTTGAAACCGGTTTTTGTAAGATGGATCCGTTTTTTAAAAATATGCCGTTGGCTCAAAAAGTGGACGATCGGCCAGTAGTGTTATTTTCATCTACCTTTTCTCCCAGAATGTCTCAGGCAGAAGCGTTGTTGCCAACGATTAAACGATTATCACAAGATAAAAAATGGCGCTGGTTGGTCACCTTTCATCCCAAAATGGCACAAAGTACAGTAGACGCTTATAAAGCGGCTCAACATGACAACTTAACCTTCATTGAAACAGATAATGCGATGCCATTGATGCTTGAGGCAGATTTAATGTTAGGCGATAACTCGTCCATGTTGGTTGAGTTTTTGATGTTGAATAAACCTGTGGTCACCGTTAAAAACGAGCACCCTAAGGCGCACCTAATTAATGTAACGGATCCAATTGAAATCGAAAGCAGCATAGCGTACGCGTTGACTCGCCCAACAGAGCTAATGTCTAAAATAGAAGACTATGCAGCCCAAACACACCCTTATACCGATGGCCTATCGAGCGCACGTATACTCGATGCTACCGAAGACATGCTAGCTAATCCGCCTAACTTAAAGAAAAAGCCACGTAATGTGATCCGCAGCTTGAAAATGCGTAAAAAGCTCGGTTACTGGAAATGGTAACCTGTTGTTAAGCCTAAATAGATGCGGGGTTACCTCCAGCTCAACATTCTGAAATTGCTTATTTTTGGCACTGTTCGCAGAAAAACGTATTGCGCTGACCCAGCGTGACAGACTGTATTTCACTATCGCACACTTCACAGGCCTCGCCTTTGCGCCCATACACGCGTAAGTGCTGCGCAAAGTAACCTGGGCTGCCATCGGCCTGGGTAAAGTCCTTTAACGTCGTACCGCCCTGCTCTATTGCCTTGGTCAATACTTGCTTGATGATCACACCTAAGGCCAAGTAACTTTTTTTACTGACCTTTTTTGCAGCCTTTCGTGGATCAATCCCGGCAATAAATAATGACTCGTTAGCGTAAATATTACCGACACCCACCACCACTTTATTGTCCATAATAAAGTTTTTCACGGCAACAGTCTTACTACGCGACAGCTCGTACAGGCGCAGACCATCAAATTCATCAGTCAAGGGCTCAGGCCCAAGAGCTGCTATCATACTCATTTCCGGCTCGTTAGCGTTTTGCCACAAACAAGCTCCAAAACGTCTTGCATCATTAAAGCGTAAACACACACCATTAGTTAATACGATATCCACATGATCGTGTTTAATCACTGGGGTATCGACATTCACCACTTTGAGCTTGCCCGACATACCTAAATGCAAAATGATGCTGCCTTTGGTGGTATCAATAAATAGATATTTAGCTCGGCGACGTACATTTTTAACGGTAAGCCCTTCGGCTAAATGCACTTCTTCAGGTACTAACCAACGTAACTGTCTGTGCCTCACAATAACCTGCTTTATTTGCTGACCTATCAAATGTGGGCTGATACCTAAACGGCTAACTTCGACTTCTGGTAACTCAGGCATGGGGAATATCCATTAAAAAAAGTTGCGGCCACGTCATGTTAGTGACTTTATATAATTGCCCGCCTTGCGCGGGGTATTGTACAAACACACCGCCAGCCATTTGGTAAAAAAAATAACTGCGCGGTACACCTTCACCCGCCAACCAGACATCAACTGCCATAGCACCGGTGAGTGAAGTTTGGTCAATGGACTCAAGTTTGGCGTTATGCCAGTTACCGATAGTTTCACTGAGCCTCTGATTATCCATACCCTGCTGCGCAGGCAGCAGTCGCCAACCGCGCCCTACTCGTTCAAGGGTGGTCGACCCCATGTCAATACTCGTAATCATATCGCCATTAGGTACTAAAGCCTTTAAGGCCTTATCACTGGGGCTACTATTTGAAAAAATATTCCCTGTTAAGTTGAACATAATAATGAGCAACAGCATGGAAATAATAAGTACATTATTCCACCCTCGGGAGGTAAGTCTAATCATAATTTTGCTGGCGAAAATAAAAGATTCATCTGGGGATTATGACACGTTGAATGCGTGAAAAAACAGTCTATTTGGTGAGTTTAGCAAGATTCACATAACGCAAAAAACCCGACATAAGCCGGGTTTTTCGGGAGACAAAACAAGTATTAATTACTTAATTTTGGCTTCTTTAAACAAAACGTGCTGACGTACTTTAGGATCAAACTTTTTGATCTCCATTTTGCCAGGCATGTTACGTTTGTTTTTATCTGTGGTGTAGTAAAAACCGGTACCAGCAGAAGACACTAACTTGATTTTATCACGCATAATCTGTGTTCCTTAAATTTTTACGCCATTGGCACGGATATCAGTTAATACTGAATCAATACCTTTTTTATCAATAATACGCATACCTTTAGCGGTTAAACGTAATTTCACGAAACGGTTTTCGCTTTCAACCCAAAAACGGTGGGTTTGTAGGTTTGGCAAAAAACGACGACGAGTCGAGTTTTTAGCGTGTGAACGGTTGTTACCTACCGCTGGACGCTTGCCTGTCACTATACATACTTTGGACATCGTATTTGTCTCCAAACAATTCTAAAAATATTTAGCTCTGACAAGCATGTAAATACACGTGCCAGCTTTAGCTATCAACAAGAGGGCGCATTTTATACAGCAAACAGCTAATTAATTCAACGATTAACTGATAAAAAGCCTAGTCTTTTATTATAACCAAAGCAGTACGGGCTAATTTTTGCTTTTTTGTCGCGGCTCGAATAACGTTATTTATTGCTAATATCTTGGTCATTACATAGCTTTGATAATGCTCTACAACCAGTAAAGTTGCGCAGTAGTGCACCTGAAGAGGCGCCCCAAAGACTGGTCAGTCATTCGCCAAGCTATCTATCTTGTCCATGATAATACATTCTCTCATCAAAACGGTTAGGCGCAAAGATATCTTCACGCCATCGAAAATATTATGCCCAAACTACTTAATATTTTGCGCGTAAAAGAATGTTGCAGGCTGCATATGCCATTTATGTACCAGGGTAAAGTGTTACTCCAAAATGCAATCGCCATCAGTGATCCATACATATCTGTGAGTGCTAGCAACGTTTGATTTATTATGTGCGACTTTTGCAAGCCTTAACGCTACTGACCAACATGTCTTCTTCGAAATACAGTCTAATGAATCAACTATATCGTTAAATAAGACCACGCTCGGCAAACGATACCGCTACGCCATCGCCGATGACTAAATGATCGAGCACCTTGATATCCAGCAAACTCATAGCGCTGACAATACGTGCAGTTATGTGCTCATCTGCTTGGCTAGGTTCCGCGATACCTGAAGGATGATTATGCGTTAAAATTACCGCAGCAGCGTTATCCTCTAGCGCCTGCTTAACTAAAACTCTGGGATAAACAGAAGCGCTATCGATAGTACCGAAGAACATCTTGCGGAATTTGATTAATTGATGCTGGCTATCAAGTAGTAACATGCCAAACACTTCGTTCGGTTCATCACGTAGTTGGGCGATTAAAAATTGTTTTGTTTGTTGGGCGCTATTAAATACGGTTTCGCGCTGCAATTGCTCAGTAAAAAAACGCTGGCTTAGCTCTATTGACGCTTGTAATTGAACAAATTTTGCTTGTCCTAAGCCTTTAGCCAGACAAAAGTCTTGCTGACTTGCAGCAATCAATCCGCGCAGCGAACCAAAGGTATTCAGTAAGTTACGAGCGAGATCTACAGCGCTAAGCCCTTTGATACCCGTACGTAAAAATATAGCTAATAATTCCGCATCAGATAAAGCAGTAGGCCCTTGTGTTAATAGCTTTTCTCTTGGTCTTTCATGGCTTGGCCAATCGGTTATTTTCATACGTCCCTGACTATTCTGGTGTTTCTTTTTTGCGTCGACCACAGACTCAAAATAGAAAACAATTGAAAATTAAGCCTAGCAAAAGTGGTCTATTCCAGCCAATAATGACCGCATAAAATACCTAAGACAGCAAAATGATCCCTATGCAATTAACTAAGCAAAAGATTCTTCTCGGTATAACTGGCGGCATAGCGGCTTATAAAACCCCAGATTTAGTCAGAAAATTAACGGCTCTTGGGGCACAAGTACGTTGTGTAATGAGCGCATCAGCAACCGAGTTTGTAAGCCCCTTAGCGCTACAAGCGGTCTCAGGGAATCCAGTTGGAGATGATCTGCTCGATCGTAATGCAGAAGCAGCCATGGGCCATATTGAGTTGGCTAAGTGGGCTGACAAAGTGCTTATAGCGCCGACTACGGCCAATTTTATGGCAAAGCTTACACACGGCCTAGCAGACGATTTACTCTCTACGCTTTGCCTGGCCACCAGCGCGCCGATATATATTGCTCCCGCAATGAATCAACAGATGTGGCACGCTCCAGCTACGCAATCTAACTTAAGCCTACTGATACAAAGAGGTGTTAAGGTTTTAGGCCCTGCTCCCGGTGAGCAAGCCTGTGGTGATGTAGGTTTAGGTCGTATGTTAGAGCCTGTAGACATTGCTAACATGTTAGCCCAAAGTCCAATAGATCCCATTTTAGCCAACAGGCATATTGTGATTACAGCAGGGCCCACTCGGGAAGAAATCGATCCGGTGCGTTTTATTAGTAATCACAGTTCAGGGAAGATGGGCTACGCACTAGCGCAAGCGGCATTAGCCCTTGGAGCCAACGTTACTTTAATATCTGGCCCGGTTAATTTATCTCCCCCAATAGGTGTTAAAGTGATTAATGTGGTCAGTGCCGAACAAATGCATCAAGCTGTGATGAAAGTGGTACCGGATTGCGAAATTTTTATAGGTTGCGCTGCTGTTGCTGACTACAAGCCTCAACAGAAAACACAACAAAAAATTAAGAAGTCCGATTCGGAGTTAACACTTACTTTTACTAGAAACCCTGATATTCTTAGTGATGTTGCACATTTAGCTCAGCCCCCTTTCACGGTCGGTTTTGCCGCTGAAACCCAAGACGTCGCCCATTACGCTCAAGATAAACTCAAACGTAAGAAGCTTGATATGATCGCCGCAAACGATGTGTCCCAAGCAGGTTTAGGTTTTAACAGTGAACAAAACGCGCTAAATGTTTATTGGAATAATGGTGGAAAAAATCTCGGTGTGGCCGATAAGAGTCAGTTAGCGTTAACGCTGATGACACTTGTTGCACAGCGTTATGCACAGAAAACGACGTAAACAAACCAAGGACATGCTCTTTAGTTAACGAAGAACACAGAGGTCACTTTAGGATAGAAAATGGCAATAGCTAAAAAAATAAATCGCCGCGCACAAATATTACAAGCACTCGCCAGTATGTTACAAACCAATCCAGGCCAACGTATCACTACGGCTAAGCTGGCTGCACATGTGGGTGTATCAGAGGCTGCGCTGTATCGCCACTTTCCCAGTAAAGCACGGATGTTCGAAGGATTAATCGAGTTTATCGAAGAAACGCTCTTTTCGCGTATCAACAAAATCATAAACGAAGAAAAAGACTCTGAGACCCGTTGCCAGTTAATTCTGCGTTTAATATTAGGATTTGCCGAGAAAAACCCAGGCATAACGCGCATCTTAAACGGTGACGCATTAATGGGCGAACAAGACAGACTCCGTGACCGCATTACTCAACTATTTGAACGCTTAGAAACCCAGTTAAAACAAGTTCTTAGAGAGAGAAAGTTACGAGAAGGTAAAACCTTACCAGCAGAAGAAGCGATTATCGCCAACTTCCTTATCTGCTACGCAGATGGTCGCATTAACCAGTTTATTCGCAGTAAGTTTACTCGTCGTCCTACTGAGGGCTTTAACGAGCAGTGGCAGTTTATTAGCACTCAGTTCTTTTTGAATTAATTGAATAGTTGGTATCACAATCAAAAAAGCCAGTTTAGTTAACCTAAACTGGCTCTTTATTAGCGAATAATTGAGAATTAATACGGCTTACTAAAGCACCTTTTTCTCACTGGCCACCCAAGCTTTTACTTTTTGCTCAAGAATATTCAGTGGCACAGGCCCATCTTTTAATACTTGAGCATGAAAGCCACGAATATCAAATTTCTCGCCTAGCTCATCACGTGCCCATTCACGTAACTCCATGATTTTAAGTTTACCGATCATATAAGCTGTCGCCTGTCCCGGCATCGCAATATAACGTTCAATCGCTTTCACCGAATCATTTTTGGGGTTGGGTGTATTCTCAATTAAATAAGTAATGGCTTGTTCACGACTCCACTTTTTACTATGGATACCGGTATCAACCACCAATCGACAAGCTCGCCACAACTCCATTGCCAAGCGGCCAAAATCAGAATAAGGGTCTTGATAAAACCCCATGTCTTTCGCTAACTCTTCTGTGTACAGGCCCCAACCTTCAGTATAAGCAGTGAATGAACTGTATTTCTGAAACTCCGGAATGCCCTCTAATTCTTGCGCGATGGCGCGTTGCATATGATGGCCTGGAATACCTTCATGGTAGGCTAAGGCTTCCATTTGATAGGTCGGCATATCATTCATGTCATATAAATTAGCGTAGTAAACTCCTGGACGAGAACCATCTTTGGCAGGGCTTTGATAGAACGCCTTACCTGCAGACTTTTCACGAAATGGTTCAACGCGTTTCACCATCATTTCTGCCTGGGGGATCAAACTAAAATAATCAGGTAGCTCCTCACGCATAGTATCAATAAGCGCCTTAGCTTCAACTAAATACGCTTCCCGGCCTTCGTCAGTATTGGCGTAATAAAACTGTTTGTCAGTGCGCATAAATTCAAAGAAGTCTTGCAGACTGCCCTCAAATTCCACTTTCTTCATGATGCCGCGCATAGCTTGATGAATACGTTCAACATTTTCTAAACCAATATTATGTACCTGATCAGCTGTTAAGTCGGTAGTGGTAAACCATGCAAGACGATTCTCGTACCACTTATCACCATCGGGCAGACGCCACACACCATCCCCTTTTGGAGTCAAATCACGTTGAACGGCAAGCTCACTGATTAACGCTTGGTAAGCGGGCTTTACAGACTTCATTAACGCTGTTTTGGCGTCAGTAAGTAAGACTTTCCGCTCACTGTCAGATATATCTAATTTAGCTACCTTATCTTGAAAATCTTGCCAAATACTGGATGTATCATCACTTTGCTCAAATGGCGCACCTGAAATCACATTTTTTGATGCTTGTAACATTTGATCGTATGACCATTTAGGTGGAAATACCCCCATATCTTGCCTGATACGTAGCTGCTCAATCACTTGAGAAAATAACTTATCTACGCCTTGTAAACGACTAATGTATGCCTGCGCATCTTCTATGTTGTCAACGCGATGTACGTTAATTAAAAAGCTAGGCACCATAGTATGATAAGCACTGAACTGATCCATTATGTAAGTGTGATGACGAAATTTATCATTGGCTAACTGACGCTCCAACGACACTTTATTTAGCGCTAAACTAACCTTCTCTGCTTGGCTTAGTTTGCTTGCATCAAAACCGTTCAACGCACTTAATTGCGTCTCGGCCAGCGCTAGGCTCTGCTGAGCAAAGCTTTCACTGATGTTATCCCACTTATCGTAATCCCATTTATATCCTAAGTAGCTTTGAAATAATGGGGAACGGTGTAGACGCTGTTCAAAGTTATCGGCAAAAAATGCACTCAGACGTTCTGATTCTGTTTGCGTGGGTTTCGCCGATTGCATGTCTGCTGTTTTATTTTGATTAACTTGGGCTTGCACATTCAATGACGAAAAAGTCACTGTTGCAGCAGCAAGTGAAAGGGCAATTATTGATAGTTTCATATTGGCTCCCTGATGTTTTATTATATTTGCGCACTCGATGAAATCGGCTCCTGGCCTGTCAGAAGGCACATGAATCCCGACACAAAATAAATGAGCACAAGATTGGCCTTGGTGCCCACTCATCTAATAATTGATGAGGCGATAGATCGCCATTTAGCTATTTATTTAGAAAATGTCTCACCAAAAAAGTCGCCTTCATTCCAACTTGAACGCTTGGCTTGATTAGCTAACGTTAAACCAATGTAATAATTTACTTCGGCAAACTTAGTGGCTGCCTTCCAGTTAAATGGCTGATTAAAGTCATCTCCTGGTTTGTGGTAGTTAGTGGCTAAGAACTCTCCGAATTTTTTACTGCCATCAACCGCTGGATCAGCAGACTGTAAACCCGGTACTAAAAATACTGATGGCACACCTTGCTTTACAAAGCTGTAGTGATCAGAGCGAGTGAACAAGGCTTGCTCTGGCCAAGGATCAGGGCTTAAGGTTAAGCCTATCTTTTGCGCCGCTAGACTAACTGACTCTTTTAAATCACTGTGGTCTGCGCCAAAGGCAATCACATCATTAAATTCGTAAGTCAAAATCGGCATATCTAGATTGACGTTGGCGACCAAGGCATCTTTTGCTACGGTAGGATTTTGCGCAAAGTAATCAGAGCCTAACAAGCCCTTTTCTTCGGCTGTTACTGCTACAAATAAAATAGAACGTTTAGGGCGAACGGGCATTTGACTAAATAAACGCGCCGTTTCAAGTAACACCGAGGTACCGGTTGCGTTATCCATCGCGCCATTGTTGATTTTGTCTTTCTTGACGGTTTTGGCAATGCCGATGTGATCAGAGTGCGCTGAGTAAACAATATATTCATTCTTTAAGCTCGGGTCAGAGCCTTCTAAAATAGCGGCTACATTAGGGCTACTGATAGTTTTGTGTTCGCTACGTTTGCTAAAATCGATACTTACAGGTAAAGAAAATCCTTTAGGGGATTTATCTTCTTCTAATAATTGATAAATTTGCTCTAAATTCATATCAGCGTTAACAAACAGTATTTCAGCGGCCTCTTTACTCAAATAAGCACTGTTTTTAAGAGCTGGATAAACATTGGCTGGCTGCCCATTTTTGTCTAACCAACGCACAGTGGGAGTATGAATATAATTTAATAGATTTTGGTAAGGGCGCACTTTCTCCGCTGTTGGCGTAGTAATAGTCACATAACCAATAGCACCATGCTCAGCGGCATGGCGTTTCTTTTCATTGGTAGAGCCGAAATGCGCACCTTCTTCACTGGGGAAAGAAGCAGGCTTACCAGATAAAACAACCACGACTTTGCCTTTAACGTCTAAACCAACGTAATCATCATGTTCTAGCTCAGGTGCAACAATACCGTAACCAACAAACACCAGTTGCCCTTTGACGCTCGCAAGTTCACTAACGGGGCTGGCACTGGTGATATATTGCTTAGGGTAAGCTAGGTCCACTTTGCCTTTAGCTGTTTCAAGCACCAGAGACGGTGAGGATTGCTCGAGTGATGCTTGGCGAAACGGGGCGCGTTGCAAAAAGCTGCCGTTGTCTCCCCCTGGCTTAAGGCCGTAACCTTCTAGTTCTGTAGCGATATACAAAGAGGCAATTTCATGACCACGGGAGCCGGTGTCACGACCTTCCAATAAGTCATCAGATAAAAAACGTAAGTGAGATTTGATTCGCTCGGCATCAGCGTGAACACTTTGTGTTTCCTGTTTGTCTGGTACTGTGGATTGATTAGCGGATTGGCAACCAGCAAGCATAAGCCCAGCTGTAAGCATGCCTAAATACATAATTCGGCGCATTATTATTCCTTTCTATCGGTGCGTTTATATTATTTTATCAACAGATTGACCAGCCAAGCGGCTATTCGCAAGCATTGGGGTAAATTAGCCATAGTGCTGTTGTTAGCTAAATTGTACGGCAAAGGGAATGGCAAACAAAATTAAGCACGGTCAACGTTGAATTTTATCAGCTCACTCGCTAAGTGATCGCTCACCTCAGGTAGAAATAATATTATGCTTATTCAATCTGACGGATAAGGCTTGGCGAAGCGAGTAGGACTGGGTAGACTGCAGCACATTTATTTTGCCGCATTAGTTACCGTATTATGTCGAACAACACTTCATTATTTAGAATTCAATTTATTTCCAATGGCGTACGCTACGAGTTGTACGTGCGCGAACTTTGCCAGGGCAGCCTATTTGGTTTTATCGAGATTGGTGATTTTGTGTGGGACAACCACACCAGCGTCGTCGTTGACCCAAGCCACGAAAAGCTCAAAACTGAGTTTGCCGACGTCACCACTACTTACATTCCTATGCACAATGTACTGCGTATTGATGAAGTAAAAAAACAAGGCATAGCTAAAATCAGCGAGTTATCTGATAAGGTAACAGCTTTCCCAAGCCCAATTTATACCCCGAAAAAATAACCAACTTGGCACTAAATAGATAACGAATGTAACGACTGAGTAAGTTAGCCAAATCCATAATAAGGAATCCCTATGTTCAAACGCGGTTTATTACTAGGTACGATACTTTTTAGCCTATGTTTTCAAGCGCTAGGCGCGAGTGAGCCGTCACAGTCTCGTAAATTAAGCGCTTTACTTGAGCAAATTTGGCAGTACGAATTATCAGTCGATCCCATAAAAGCCACTCGCTATCAGGACAATCGTTATAACGATAAACTCAAAGATTTTTCCCCTGAGGCATTAGAAGCAAATTATCAGCGTAATCAACAGTTTTTAAAGCGCCTACAAGCGATAGACGATAACGCCCTAAACCACCAGCAGAAAATCAGTAAATTGATGCAATTGCGTGAACTGCAAAATGATATTGATTTGTACCGCTTTAACGCACACTACATGCCCATTACATCAGAGTCGGGCTTTTACAGTGCACTGGCTTTTTTGCCTGCATCTGCACCGTTCAAAACGGAACAAGATTACCATCACTATTTAGCCCGCTTAGCGCAATTCCCTCGCTATTTTGAGCAACAAATCGCATGGATGAAAAAAGGCATAGCAACAGGACGAGTACAGCCCAAAGCTGTGCTAAACGGATTTGCAGAAAGTATTCAAAAATTTGTTACTGCAAAGGTACATGACAGTCAGTTTTTTGCCCCCTTTAAACGCCTTGCTGATTCAGGCTTTAGTCCAGCGACTCAAGCCAGTCTTTATACTCAAGGTGAAACTACGGTTAATCTAAGTGTACTGCCTGCCTATCAAGAATTTTATGATTTTTTAGTCGACGAATATATCCCCAGTGCAAAACAAAATATTGCAGCGAGTACTTGGCAAAACGGAGCTGAGTTTTATCAAAATCGCAGCAACTATTACACCAGCACCATCTTAAATGTAGCCGATATCCATCAAACTGGTTTGTCAGAGGTAAAGCGTATTCGCAATGAAATGCAAATCGTACTCGATACCCTAAATTTCGATGGTGATATTAACCAATTTATTCAGCATTTGCGTACCTCGCCTGAATTTTACGCCACCAGTGCTGACGAATTATTAATGCGCGCCTCATATATAGCCAAGCGAATTGATGCCACACTGCCGCAGTTGTTTTATACCCTGCCACGCATTCCCTACGGCGTGGCGCCGGTACCCGATAATATCGCGCCTAAGTACACGACGGGCCGTTATATCGCCCCAACAAGAGACGACCAGCCAGGTTATTATTGGGTTAACACTTATGCGTTAGATAAACGCCCTTTGTATGCCCTACCCGCTTTGACGTTACATGAAGCGGTACCGGGTCATCACTTACAGATATCTCTGGCAAGTGAAATGCAAGACTTACCCCCCGTTCGTCGTTACACCTATATATCTGCTTTTGGCGAAGGCTGGGGGTTGTACTCAGAATATTTGGGTAAAGAAGTGGGTATATACACCACACCGTATGAAGAATTTGGCCGTTTGAGCTACGAGATGTGGCGTGCGTGCCGTTTAGTGGTCGACACAGGCATGCATATGCAAGGCTGGTCACGTCAGCAAGCCATAGATTACATGCTAGAAAATACCGCTTTATCAGAACATAACGTGACCACAGAAGTAGACCGTTACATTTCATGGCCAGCTCAAGCTTTGTCATACAAGATTGGGGAATTAACCATTAAACGCTTACGCGTAAAAGCCGAAAAAACCTTAAAGGATAAGTTTGATGTGCGCGCCTTTCACGATGCCGTGCTTGCCTACGGCTCAGTGCCCTTATCTATTCTAGAACAGAATATTGATACCTTTATTGAGGAAAATCGTTAGAGTTAAAATTTGGTGCAAAGCGACTGAGCCTAGATATTATTGTCTCAAGGGGCTTTTGCTATCGATTACTGCGGATTGTTAGCAATCAATGACAAACAGCGTTGGTCAAAGCTATACCGACAATTGAAAAATCGGGCAATAAATGCTCAAGAATTAGAAGGCTTGTACCTAATCCGATAGTCCAATACTGAATCGCTTGCTTGGCTTTGAACTTTCTATCAAACCTTTCTTTATTGCCCCACGCCAACTCTAGTTTGTTAGATAAATGTTCGTAAGTAGTGTTTACGAGGTCAGATGAAATTTGAGCCAACTTAATATTCGCATTATCAGCTGCAGAAACCATCTTCGTTTTATACCACTGACTTATTAAACCAGAAATTCTCCCAGCTAAAAGAAAGGCTATTGATAAAATATGAATAATTGAAGTCGCTACGTTTTGATAATTAAATGTTTTTAATCGCTGTTTCAATTCTTGTTTCGATAGTATCTCTACCTATTAACTTATGAAGGGCAGTCAAATTTAATTCCTTTTAAAAAGTACAGAGTGGAAATATCCCTGAATTGTTATACATAGAGTTATTGGGGAGAACTTGCATGCAACACAGGTATTGAGGTAGGAGTTGCGATGTAAAAGCGCACTCATAAACATCAAAAAAGTGCCTCAACCATATACTATCAACTCTGAAGATGAAAAACCTCATAGGCTCAATGCACTAGGCTTTAGCTGCGCTCAACAAAGCTGAGAACTCTTGCTCATTCACCGGCATTATCGACAATCTATGGCCTTTTTTGACTAAACCTACTTCGCTTATCTCAGGCATGGTTTTAATTTTTTTCAAGGGCAATATAGCAGGGAATTTCTCGACAAACTTTACATCGACCATCACCCAACGCGGGTTTTCAGGTGTTGATTTAGGATCGTAGTAACGACTTTCTGGGTCGAACTGAGTGTGATCTGGGTAAGCTTCTTTTACCACTTCAGCAAGTCCAACAATGCCAACGTCTTTACAGCTCGAATGGTAAATAAAGACCTTATCGCCGAGTTTCACTTGGTCTCGTAAAAAGTTACGCGCTTGGTAATTACGTATACCGTCCCAGTGCTCTGTTTGATTTGCTCGGGAAGCCAAATCGTCAATGCTAAAGGCATCAGGCTCTGTTTTAAATAACCAATATTTCATATGTGTTCACTTCGTATCATCGATGAATAGATTATCACGCATAATCTGCGCATTTTAAAGATACCACCAAGCGTATGCATAATGACTGTGGATTACCCCTCTACGAGGTTATTCATCCATATAAAAATAATCGTCTTTTTAATCAAATACATCCTCCATTTTAATTACTTTCTCCCAGCGTAAAACTTGCATATAAAGACAAGTCCATATACTGTATTTATATACAGTATATGGTGATCTATGAACCTCACAATTGATGAACTTAAAAACAAACGACTCATCTGGCAAGCAAATCAGGTCAGTGGTGCACAAAATACTCTTCCTAGTGGTTTCGAAGCATTAGATGCACATTTACAAGGTGGTCTGCCCGAACGAGGCGTTGTGGATATCAGTACGGCAATCGGTATTGGTGAGTTACGTTTATTACTGCCCAGTTTTGTACTGCGTCAGCAAAGTAGCGAGAAGTTACTCGTGTTTATTGCACCGCCCGTTCGCTTAAATGGTCCTATGTTATTGCAGCTAGGTTTTGACTTAACCCGCATCCTCATTATTGAACCGAAAAATGCTAAAGATGCATTATGGTCAGCAGAGCAATGTTTAAAAAGTGGCTGTTGTGAAGGCGTATTTCTTTGGCATCAATCTGTAGAAATTCATCAAGCGAAGCGACTTCAATTCGCCGCAGAAACGGGTGGTGCACTGAGTATCATCATTCGCCAGAAAACCCATGAACACTTCTCACTCCCGGTTTCATTAACGATGGATCTTGCAGCTGCTCCGGAAGGTATTGACGTGACGATTACGAAACGCAAAGGTGGCAGTCACAGTGAGCCGTTTGTCGTTAACATGGTTAAGGCATGGCCTGCTCTCACACGTCGATTGCCCATAAGAAAAAATATACCACTTGCCACCATCCATAGCCTGACTGATTAGTCTGTAGCATGCACTCTTTATGGTTATATTTACATTTTCCTAATCTGCAGTTGGATTCCTACGCTCTTGAAGAACGCGCTATAACGTCTCCTTTGGTAATACTGGATTCAACTAACAGCATCGTGCAGTTAAACCAAGCCGCACGAGATTTAGGCATTAATATACAAATGACTTTAGGCACAGCTGCAGCGTTACATCATGATCTGCAGGTAGTGCCCTTTAACCCCAAAATTGAAGAACAACGCCTAAGCCTAATCGCCCAAAATCTATATTTAATCGTCTCTGATATTAGTTTTTTTAGCCCGCAGGGATTGCTACTCAAAGTACATAATATGTTGGGATTATATGGTGACTTAAACACACTTTGGGGCATGATAAGAAAGCAACTTACTTCCCATCATGTTCACTTTTCATATGCATCGGGTCACTCTCCTTTAGCAGCCAAACTACTTGCAGTGAGAGGGTGGAATAAAGTCACTTGTGAGCATGAAGAAATAAGAAGGGCACTCAAACATATCAACCTGGTTTTTACCGATCTCACTTCAAAAGAGATTGGGAAGCTCAACAGTGTTGGGATAAAAACGGTTGAGGAATTATTCTCTGTACCGTTTGGTGATCTCGCTAAACGTTTTGATACTCAAGTAATTACCTATCTCGGTCAACTCAGGGGAGATTTTAAACATCCCGTTGATTTTTTTCATCCCAAAGAGCACTTCCAACAATACATTGAATTGCTGTATGAGATAGAACGTAGTGATGTATTAATCAAGCCGATTCAACATCTGCTGACGAGTTTGGAGAATTTTTTACTGCAAAGAGACGAACTCACTCAACAGCTACACCTGACCCTTTACCAACGAGATATGCCCCCTTTAAACGTTAAAATTGGATCACAACAAGGTGAATACAGGGCCCGAACTTGGTCAGCCTTACTTACCTTAAGATTCGAAAGCCTTGTATTGAACGCACCGATTGTCGCTTTGCAACTAACTACCGGTAAAACGTTTGTCCGCAGTCCTGACAAACAGGACTTATTCCTAGGTAGGCAAGGGGCGGTCTCACGCTTACAACTGGTTTCGTTACTCAGTGCAAAACTGGGGGAGAATGTGTTATTTAGCCCTGGTACGATGAATGACTATCGACCCGAATGCGCATCGAAATACACCCCTCCATTAGAAGTAAATGAATCAGCTGCTCTTTACCATTCATCCTTGCGGCCAAGTTTACTGCTACCTGTACCAATCATTCTGTCCGAAGTGGTGTCGATCATGCAAGGCCCTGAACGGATAAGCACAGGTTGGTGGGATCATCATTCGGTCGTGAGAGACTACTTCATTGCAATGAGTCAAAATGGCCAGTGGTTCTGGATATTTAGAACACCAGAAAAGCAGTGGTTTTTGCATGGTATATTTAGCTAATGCCTCAAAAAAATACTACGCAATATGCCGAATTATTTTGCCAAAGTAATTTTAGTTTTTTACAGGCTGCCTCTCATCCTGAAGAGCTCATTTCTCAAGCGAATTTTTTAGGTTATCAAGCACTTGCTATTACTGATGAGTGTAGCGTTGCAGGAATAGTACGCGCTCACTCCGAAATCAAAAAAAAGCAACTCAACATTCGACTAATCGTTGGTAGTTTGTTCCATTTTAATGAAGAGTTAGAGATCATATTATTGTGCCCTAATCACAAAGCTTATTCCGAGTTATGTCGGATTATTACCAACGCACGCAGACGGGCTGAAAAGGGCAGTTATCACCTTGAGTTATGGGATTTGAAAACCGCTAAACATTGCCTCGTCATTTGGATCCCCAAAGGAGATAAAACCCAAGACGATTACTGGGCAAAGTGGTTAACTAAGCATTATGCCAATCGCCTATGGATAGGTTACCAACGGCACCTCACCTCTAATGAACAAGACTATTTAACACAATGCGAGTTCTTACAACGTCGTTTCCACATTCCCATCACTGCATGTGGTGGCGTATTAATGCATGAACCCGAACGATACGAGTTACTATGTGTACTAAATGCGATACACAAGGTTAAAAATATAGAACATGTGGTTAATTATATACCACAAAATACCGAACGTTCACTTCGTCCGTTAGTTAAATTGAAACGATTATACTCAACCGATTGGTTAGCACAGAGCGTCAATATTGCTCAATTATGCACTTTCGATATGAGTGAGTTAAGTTATCAATACCCCGCTGAGTTGATACCTCAAGGTTCAACTCCTACAGAACATTTACGTAAACTCGTTAAGGCAGGAATGGCAATTCGTTTTCCAGATGGCGTCACACTTGCTATCAAGCGGATCATCGCCAAAGAGTTAAAACTCATAACTTTGCTTAAGTATGAGTTCTTTTTTTTGACTATTTCAGACATTGTACAGTTCGCAAAATCAAAAAATATACTCTATCAAGGACGAGGATCGGCGGCCAATTCAGTGGTCTGCTATTGCTTGGAAATTACCGCCGTAGACCCTAGACAAATATCGGTTTTATTTGAACGATTTATTTCAAAAGAACGAAACGAGCCGCCAGATATTGACGTTGATTTTGAACATGAACGTCGTGAAGAAATTATCCAATATATCTATAAAAAATATGGCCGTGAACGAACAGCCATAGCGGCAACCGTGATCACCTATCGACAAAAAAGTGCTATTCGTGATGTGGGTAAAGCATTAGGTATACACGAATCTCAAATAGATTTTTTTATTAAAAACATTAACCGACGCGATAAATCATTGAATTGGCAAGCACAAATAACAGAGCTTGGACTCGACCCAAGTTCAGGCAAAGGGCAACACTTTATTCAGTTAGTTAATGAAATAAAGGGCTTTCCCAGGCATCTATCACAACATGTCGGTGGTTTTGTTATTTCTGCCAACCCATTGTACCAATTAGTACCCGTTGAAAACGCCTCTATGGTAAATCGGAGTGTCATTCAGTGGGATAAAGACGATTTGGAAACATTGGGATTACTTAAGGTCGACGTTCTTGCATTAGGCATGCTAACGGCGATACGTAAAAGTTTCGATCTTATAAGCAACCACCAAAAGAAGGTTATATCCATTGCAGATATAACTAGGTTGCCAAGTGACGCTGATGTTTACGACATGATCCAACGAGCAGATACGGTGGGTGTTTTTCAAATAGAATCTCGTGCTCAAATGTCAATGCTGCCAAGACTGCGACCGAAATGTTTTTACGACCTAGTTATTCAGATCGCAATTGTCAGGCCAGGGCCTATTCAAGGTGACATGGTCCACCCTTTTTTACGCCGCCGTGATGGATTAGAACCTGTTGAGTATCCCTCTAAAGAAGTCGAAACAGTTTTATCACGCACGATGGGCGTGCCAATATTTCAAGAACAGGTAATTAAGATTGCAATGGTTGCTGCTGGTTTTACTGGCGGCGAAGCAGATCAGTTACGCAGGGCCATGGCGAGTTGGAAAAAAACCGGCGAACTGATTAAATTCAAGGATAAACTTATCGACGGCATGCTTGCGAGAGGTTACACGTCTCAGTTTGCCGAGCAACTGTACAAACAAATATGTGGGTTCGGTGAGTATGGCTTCCCTGAATCGCATTCTGCTTCTTTCTCAGTTCTTGCTTATGTATCCTCTTGGTTAAAATATTATTACCCAGAAAGCTTTTACTGTGGTGTATTGAATAGCTGGCCTATGGGCTTTTATACACCCGATCAACTGATACAAGATGCAAAGCGTCATCATGTAAAGATACTACCGCTGTGCATCAACTCGTCTAGCTATGATCATATACTAGAAAATAGCCACGGTAAGCTGGCTATTCGATTAGGCATAAGACTGGTCAAAGGAGTATCTCGTAATGAAATTGAGCATGTTATCAAAAATCGCCCCTTAGACGGATTCAAACAATTAAACGAACTAAAAGACAGCGGCTTGAATAGAGGACATTTAGAAGCGCTAGCCAGCGCTAATGCATTTGAGGCAATCAGTGATAATAGATATACCACGAAATGGTTACTAATGAACGCAGAGCCCGATTTACCGCTATTTAAGCAGCTATCTTTAGTCGGCGAGTACACACCAGATCAACCCACAACTCTAAATACTGTTCTTGAAGATTATCGTACGACAGGACTTAGCTTAACTTTACATCCTATTCGCATATTAAGTGATGCAAACTTACTGGGGCGGTACACATCTGCGAGTCATCTGGAGAATATCCAAAATAAATCGGTAGTATCTGTGGTAGGCCTTGTCAAAGGAAGGCAAAGCCCTGGAACAGCTGCTGGAGTGACCTTTATGACACTTGAGGATGAGACAGGCAATAGCAATGTAATCGTTTGGCAAGCAACGGCTAGGGCACAAAAACAAGCTTATTTAAAAGCCAAGATATTGAAGGTCAGCGGTATCTTAGAGCGTGGTGACGGCGGTGTTATCCATATCATAGCCGGTAAGCTGCATGATCTCAGTCACCTTTTCTCGGAGCTCGAGACCCGTTCCCGCGATTTTCATTAATAGGCTAAAGCAGCGACGCCAATAATCAGTATGCATTTGTTCATATCGTTCATTATACTTCTGATGCGTTCTTGTTTGATTATATCTCCTGTGAGGCCTCCATCTCAGTAAGCGTCTGGTGATCCCACCTAGCGTTTAGCAAATTCCCATGGTAACAGGTGGTCGATGC